>NZ_CP168151.1:644332-1288665 GCF_026913205.2 Lentilactobacillus sp. SPB1-3 | reverse complement strand
AACAAGGGGCATCCATATAGGACGTCCCTTGTTTATTATTTTACTGTGTCTGTTCTAGATGCTATAAAATGTAGTCGGCGGGAGTCGAACCCGCGTCCGAGCATATAAGCACCTCAGTGCAGATATTATGTTTGTTAAATCAAATCAAAATGTTTTAAACCATTCACAATACCATGATTAGTATTATTGGTGGTAATGAACTCTGCCAGTTCTTTAACGTGTGGGAGACCATTTCCCATAACTACAGGATGGTCAACGTATTCAAGCATAGGAACATCATTGTTTCCATCGCCAAAAGCGTAAGTTGGTATGTTTTCTAACCCAGCATTTTTTTGTAGTTCTTGAATTCCACGTTTTTTAGATCCACCATCCATCACAACATCCATACTATATGGCGTGTTTCTATAGAAAGTTAATTTACCAGCAAACTTATCGATATAATCTTTGTCATGACCGACAGTGTTGATGACCATCATGACGATTTCATGATTCTTAATATAATCATTCACACCAAGAGGCGGAATAGGGGTATTGATTGATGCGTAGTTACTTTTGACATTATCGTTTACAAAATTAATTCGGTAGTCTTCATCATTATAAACAGTCACTGAATCATCAAATGGTTTGGCAAATTCCATAAATTCTTCGATCAATTCATTGGAAATGAGTGATTTATAGACTGGTTTGCCTTCGTATTCAACATAACTACCATTGGCTCCAACCACCGTGTCGATTCCTGTGCGATTCAGAATCTCGGTAATTTCAAAAATATTTCGTCCACTAGAAATGACGGGCAGAACATTATTTTCTCGAAGCTGTTTCATTGCGTCCACTACTTCGTCGTCAACTTTAGTCTGTTCATTCAATAGAGTGTGATCAAGGTCAAAAAACGCAATTGCTTTATACATGGAATTTACCACCTAACATGATTTATTATGTACGAGTTAATAATAACAATCTTTGGACTTTTCAAGCAAGTTAAGCTGTTTATTGGTAAAATAGATATTACATGAGGTGAACATAATGAGAAAAATCTCAATTGCAAATGAGCGCCCTAATCCATTTTATGTGCGCTTAAAACCTGTGGCCGGTGATAACTGGTATATCAGGGATCTAGATGACGCGACTGATAAAAGCAATCGCAAGGTTAGCTTTCCAGATAGCGTCGCTGGACAAGATCTATTAATCGATGAACTTAGTTTTTTTAATAAACAAGCATGGTATAAATTTACCATTGATGATATTTCGGGCTGGATTCTAAAACGTAGTGTGAAGGCTAACTATCGCCGATTAGCTATTAAACCTATTCAACAAGAGTCGCAAAGTGATATTGATAATCAAGCGACTGCGCTGATGATGTTATTGACAAGTGGCTCGCGTGATTCAATTGGATACGATGTTGTTCTAGATGCCGTGAAAAAGTGGAATGATACTTCAACTGATTTAATTGATTTAAAATCAATTATTATCGATCACACGCATTCCATTAAAGACTTGCGAAAAGTCAACATGCGACAGTTACAAACTCAATTAATGAGACGTAAGCCAATCTTGCTCCGGGTTGCTGGTATGAATAATCTAAAAAACAGTTTTATTTTGATAGTTGGATTTAATAAACACACGATTTACTACAATGACCCATGGACTGGTAGATTAGAAATCATTTCAACAGGTCATCTGAAAAAACATTTGTATGAAAACACTGTCGATGCAATTAGTTATTAGGAGAGATTAAATGAATTTATTAATGATTGAAGATAATAAATCTGTATCAGAAATGATGTCGATGTTTTTTCAAAAGGAAGGATGGAATGTTTCATATGCTTATGATGGTGAAGAGGCAATGGACATTTTCAATAAAGATCCACAAGGCTGGGACATCATTACATTAGATCTGAACTTACCAAAAAAAGATGGCATGCAGGTGGCTCAAGAAATTCGTAAGGAATCAGCTTCGGTACCAATTATTATGTTAACAGCTAGAGATTCGGATAGTGATCAGGTCTTAGGATTTGAGATGGGTGCAGATGATTACGTTACTAAACCATTTTCGCCTATTACGCTAGTTGCCAGAATCAAGGCACTTCAAAGGCGATCACAAAACAATACCGCTGATACCAATGAAGAACAGGAAAATGGTCATAATAGTGATGAACAAATATTAACAGATCACTTTAGATTGAATGTCAAAACTCGTGAGGCATATTTGGATGGCAAATTAATACCAGGATTGACTCCGAAAGAATTTGAGTTACTCAAAACTTTGGGTCAAAAACCGCGACAAGTATTTTCTCGCGAGCAATTATTAGAGTTAGTTTGGGATTATGAATATTACGGTGATGAACGAACCGTTGATGCCCATGTTAAAAAACTCAGGAAAAAAATCGAACAAGTTGGGCCTCAAGTTATTCAAACCGTGTGGGGAGTGGGTTACAAGTTCGATGATAGTGAAGTGGATAATCAAAAATGAAAATGATTTATCAGCAGTTGCTAGCATTTTTTGTGGTGATAGCATTCATAATTTTATTACTTGGTTTTTCCTTTTCAAGAATGAGTAAAGCATTTGTCTACGATAGTACTTGGCAGCGACTAGAGAATTATTCAGATAGCTTAATACAGCAGTCACTAATTATTAATAAAAAAGATAACAGTGTTTCGTTTAATAATTTGAGCTTAAAAACTAGTGAGGCAATGTTAGACAATCAGTCTGCCCATTTTACGATTTTTAGTGCAAAAAAACAGGTATTATTTCCTAATGATGGAATTTCAACCAATATTACCAAAAGTGATTGGAATAGTATCAAAAACGGAAGAATTGTCAGAAAGATTAGTAATCGTTCCAAAAAAATGAATGATGGCAAGACTAGACCTGCGATGATCGAAGTTGTTAAGCCATATTACTATAATAAAAAATTAGTAGCGGCGGTAGTTACGGGATCTTTTGTTTCTAATCTCAATTCAAATGTTAAAAGAATCAATCGAAATCTATTGGTTGGTTTAGTGGTGGCACTGGTTATTTCTATGGTAGTCAGTTTATTTCTTGCTAGTCGTATGAACCGGCGTGTTGCAAAACTACGAAGTGCAGCTAAACAGGTGGCTAATGGTAATTATGACATTCAACTTCCTAACAGAGGCAATGATGAAATAAGTCAGTTAATTGGGGATTTTAACCACATGACTTCATCTTTAAAAGAGGCTAATCAAGAAATTGAACGTCAAGAGGAGCGCCGTCAAGAATTTTTAGCAGATGCTGCTCATGAGATGCGCACGCCATTAACTACAATATCTGGAATTCTTGAAGGAATTAGATATGATGTCATTCCCACTGAAGCAAGAGACAAAAGCTTTGAACTGATGAATAGTGAAACTCAAAGGCTGATTCGCTTGGTCAATGATAACTTAGATTACGAAAAAATCAGAACTAACTCAATTCAACTGGATAGAATAAACTTTAATGCGTATAATTTAATTACGAACGTTGTAGAACAATTGAGTAATAAGGCAAAGGATGCGGGTGATGAATTAATCATTAAATCACCTAAAGAATTGCCGGTTTACGCAGATTATGATCGCTTTTCAGAAATTATTATCAATATCGTTAACAATGCACTACAATTCACGGAAAATGGTACAGTTACCATTATTGGTGAACGGGGATTTAACGAAACCATTATCCGAATAGCTGATACCGGAATTGGAATGAGCGAGGAGCAGAAAAGAAATATCTTTGAACGCTACTACAAAGCCGACGCCTCTCGTCGCAGTGGCGAATATGGTGAATCCGGTTTAGGGTTAGCAATTGTGCATCAGTTAGTTAAACAGCACGGCGGTACAATCTCAGTGCAATCTACGCTCGATGAAGGCACAACATTTATAATTGTCTTCCCAGATGAAGGACACAGTAAATCCAATCCAGATTCTGAGAACCAAGCAAAAGACATTAAGGATGGTAAGTAAAGATGGCATACATCAAATTAGATAGTTCTAAATTAAGTAAATTCGTTCATGAGAATGAATTGTCAGAAATGCAAGCAATGGTTAATGCTGCTGATGACCAATTGAGAAACGGCACTGGTGCAGGTAGCGAGTATCGTGATTGGTTGGAGTTACCAACTAATTATGATCAAGATGAGTTTGCCCGGATTCAAAAGGCCGCAGATAAAATTCGTAGTGATTCAAAATATTTAATCACTATTGGAATTGGTGGTTCATATCTTGGCGGCCAAATGGCTATTGATGTTTTACACAACAACTTCTACACTAGAAAATCCGATGAAACTCAAGTAATTTTTGCTGGTAACTCATTGAGCTCATCATACTTGAGCGAATTGTTGGACTTGGTTGGTGATGATGACTTTTCAATTAATGTTATTTCTAAATCAGGTACTACCACTGAACCAGCAATTGCATTCAGAGTGTTCAAAGAAAAATTAATGCAAAAGTATGGCGAAAAAGAAGCTAATGGAAGAATTTACGTTACTACCGATGCTAAACGCGGTGCTTTAAAGCGTGAAGCTGATGTTAACGGTTGGGAATCCTTTGTTATTCTTGATGGTGTTGGTGGTCGTTACTCAGTATTGAGTCCAGTTGGTTTATTGCCTATTGCCGTGTCTGGCGGTAATATCGACGATTTAATGCACGGTGCCCGTGATGCTCAAAATGAATTGACTGATCCTGATGTTACTAAGAACGATGCCTACAAGTATGCTGCATTGAGAAACATCTTGTACCGTAAGGGTTACACCACAGAATTATTGGAAAACTATGAACCAAACTTGAGAATGTTTTCTGAATGGTGGAAACAATTGGCAGGTGAATCTGAAGGTAAGGATCAAAAAGGAATTTACCCATCTTCAGCTAACTTCACTACCGATTTACATTCCTTAGGTCAATACATTCAAGAAGGCTTGAGAAACTTATTTGAAACAGTAGTTAAGTTGGATACGCCAAACGAGGACATTATCGTTCCTTCTGCTGATAAGGACTTAGATGGGCTTGGTTATCTTGAAGGCAAATCAATGGATTGGGTTAATACTAAGGCTTATGAAGGGGTTGTTTTAGCTCATACCGATGGTGGGGTGCCAGTTATGACAGTTCATATGCCAGAACTTAATGAATACTCACTTGGATATTTGATCTACTTCTTCGAAATTGGAATCGCCATTTCAGGTTACTTAAACGGAATTAATCCATTTAATCAACCTGGGGTTGAAGCATATAAGACTAATATGTTTGGGTTGCTGGGTAAACCAGGATTTGAAGAAATTGGTGATGAATTAAATAAGCGTCTTTAAGATAGGTAAAAAAGGTTCCCACAACGAAATAGGTTGTGAGAACCTTTTTGTTATTATATGAAAAACGAAATGGACAGTTTATACATTTGTATCAAAAATATCTATTCATACAAAAAAACTGTGACCATAGTCTCTTAAAGACTAATAGTCACAGTAGATATCAAGATTGGGTATACTGGGCTCGAACCAGTAAATTACGGATTCAGAGTCCGCTGCCTTACCAATTTGGCGAATACCCAATGAATTATTAACAAATAATATGATATCGATATTTAAAAGGTTTGTCAAATCAAAATATGGCTGAGAAAACTTGACAAGCCGGCGTTAATGCGATAAATTATTATAGTAAGTTTGAGCGACAATCACATTGCCCGCTGGTCAAACTGGTTTAAGACGTCGCCCTCTCAAGGCGGAGTTACGGGTTCGAGCCCCGTGCGGGTGATAATTAAAAAAGAAAGTCCAAAATGTCGGGTTTTACCTAACGTTTTGGACTTTTTTGTTTATTCTTGGGCAAGCCAAATGCTTTCATTGCACAGATAACAGCCTTATACTAATTGTATTAATGAAGGGGGTTGTCCAATATGACAGCAATTAAAAGTGAATTAGATGTTGTTTACAATTTAGATAAAGACTTAAAGACTGATATATATTACGACGCAGATTTAAAATCTTATTCTGGTGCCATTATTGATATTCATGGTGGTGGCTGGTTCCGTGGTGACAAGAGTAAGGATGCTGATTGGGGAGAGCGTCTTGCTAAAGAGGGTTACTTTGTAGCAGTTCCTAATTATCGCTACACACCTGCTGCTCATTACCCAGCTCCACTTGAAGATATGGACGATCTTTACAGTTGGTTGAAAGCTTCTGATTATTCATTTGACCATGACCACATTGGCGTTGTTGGTTCTTCAGCTGGTGGAAATATGTCTGTTGAAATGGGAATTAAGTATGGAATCCCAGTGGTTTCCTTATCAGGAATCTTAGACATTGATGATTGGTTGTCTAAGCATGAGGATGTTGTTCCACAACCTGGTGATACAAATAATACATTTAACAGTACAGCTAGTTCAGAAATCAATCAAACTGGTGCCAACGACGCATTTTACAAGTGGTTTGTCGTTAACTACTTTGATGGCAACCAAGCCGAGTTTGAACCTGCAACTCCATACCATCGCGTTACTGACAAAACAGGACCAATGTACTTAGCTAATTCAATGAACGAATTCGTGCCAACTAGTGGTGTTCTTCAACTTGAAAAGACCTTAGTTGAACACAATATTCCTGTTAGAACTAGATTCTTAACTGGTTCTCGTCATGCTAAAGGCTATTTGGATGATGTATACGACGACACCATTTTGTTCTTAAAGCAAACGATGTAGTCACTAATTTTCTAGAAAATGACGGGTGACGTCGTTTATATTTTAACAACATACTGATTAATAAATAAAAGCAAGCCAACGTGGTGTTGGCTTGCTTTTTAGTTTGCAAACTTATTCAAATTATTTGTCGTGACTTTTTTAGGTAAAGAGTTGATCAGTTGCGACTTACTTAGTTGATATTTCAGTCTGGTTTTTTGGCTATTGAGTGGTCGATATGTGATTTGAATGTTATTGATATCCTTTAAATTGGATTGCTTGAGTGTAGTTAGTATTTCTGCAGTTGCCAATTTCAATGAACCATTGGTGTCTCTGGAATCGGCCACAGTCACGTTGAGCTTTTTACTCTTAAGAGTCACTTCGGTAGGATGCTTAAAAATTAGGTTATTGGTGTCGTTATAAGTCTTTGTCACTGCCGTAACTGGATTTTTTATAACGGCTTTTTTCTTAGCTGATCCCGATAATACGGTATCAGAAGTGTCACCCGTTTTTAAAATGTGCTGGCCTTGAGGCGTTAAGAAGAAAGCTGTTCCAAACATAATCATAATTATTAGTGATAATAGGGCATATCGGCCGTAATGAATATTAGTGGACTTATCTGTAATTTTATAATACGCAAATAATCCAAAACAAATTACCATCGCGTATGATGCTAATTTAGTAATGATGTCGAGCAGTTGTACCCCCATTTTGTAAACTCCATTTCATTTATTCGAATGATAAGTCGACCAAATATCGTTTTTGGTTGGCTAGATGACTGGTGGTTACCCACAGGTCGTGATAATTTTGGTCTGATACCTTGGTTTGACCGTGAAAATAATCCAGTAGGTCGCCATTTTTGGCAATAAAATCTTCAGTCATTCGGTTAATAGTCAGATTTTTCTCTGGAAAGTATATTTCGGGATTGCCAACTTTAACTTGGTCATCCAGGTAGAATGAAACGGCATTTTTATACTGATCATTATCCATGATGACTTGCTGTGGATGCTTTTTGATATAATTTAATACATGAAATATTGTATCTGAATTACTTGCCATCTTTAGGCCTCCGTAAAAATATTTCTTTGTTTAATTGTACCAGAAAAATGCGGTGATGATTAAGCCGGAATGGTATCATGGAAATATCAATGATATGAGAGCTGATAAAAATGAAATTTGATAAAACAATTGCCAAAATAAAAGATGGAGTCGACAAACACATCGTTCCTGGCGCGTCTTACACGGTTATCGATGGCGTTGATCATTTAGAGGGACAGGTGGGGCAACAAGAATTGGAGCCAACTGAAATCCCATTACAGCCAAATGAATTATATGATCTGGCATCTTTAACTAAGGTTGTTGGGACAACTAACGTGATTTTACAATTAACTAGTGATGGCCAGATAGGTCTTGAAGATTCGATCAGTAAGTACTTACCGGAATGGCATTCCCCAGAAGTGACTATTCGCAACCTATTGACTCATACTTCAGATATTGTCGGGTATATTCCTCATCGCAATGAATTGCCAAAAGAACAACTTATTCAAGCAGAACTTGGTCTGTCATCAGGTGACAAGCGCTCGCAGGTACTTCGTTATCAAGACACTAATTTCCTGTTCTTGGGATGGATTGCTTCGCGAATTGCTGGTAAGCCAATTCAGCAGTTGATGACTGAGAGAGTATTGCGGCCGTTAAAAATGACAGAAACTACCTTTAATCCCCAAGATTCCTCGCAGGTAGTTCCAACCCAAATCGTACCCAAATACGGGTTGTTAAGAGGAATGGTTCATGATCCGAAAACTCAAATATTAGGTTCTGATAGTGGGGCGGCGGGAATGTTTTCTACTCAAAGAGACTTAGAAAAATTCGTGCGTTTTATTTTAGGTGAAAACCGAGATGATTTTAAGGATGTCCTTAACGATAAAATGTTGGCGGGAATTTACCAAGATCAGACGCCCACGCATCTAGGAATTCGATCTTTTGGCTGGATTTTAACTTACTATCAGCAACAACCAATTATTCTTCATACGGGATATACGGGGACACTGTTGATTATTGATAAACAGCATCATCGTGGTTTAGTGTATTTATCAAACCGGGTGCACCCGCAAGTAGTAGGTGAACCATTTCTAAAGTACCGTAGTGAATTAATCCACACGTTTATTAGTGAATCTAATCAATAAAAAAGTAGCCACTAAATAGTTAGTGGCTACTTTTTTTGCTTTTAATTAAACCTAAAATGTTTCAGAAACTTGCAGTTGTTTTTGTGCAGTTAAATCAGCATCAGGGTACTTACGACTTAAAGCATTCATCAATACATGCTTAGCGATTTGATTATTTCTAGCAAGGATTGGACCATGGAAATAGGTGCAGTAGACGTTCTTGTAAATGGCACCTTCGGTTTTGTCTTCACCATTGTTACCATAACCTTCGATTACGTTACCTAGTGGGCGTTCGCCTTCACCTAAGAAAGTGATTCCTTGATGGTTTTCGAAGCCTCGGTACTTTTCACCAGTCTCTTGATTTTCAATCAAGATATTACCGATGAATCGGTGGTCTTCTTGTTTTTCAGTGTAGTGGTCTAACGCACCAATACCTTCAAGCTTTTCACCGTTAGCACCAATGTAATAATGACCTAGGAGCTGATACCCACCGCAGATGGCAACCATTGATCCGCCATCCTCAATGAAGTCGGTCAAATCGGCTTTTTTAGTTTGGATATCTTTAGAAATGATTGATTGTTCGAAGTCTTGACCACCGCCAAAAATGACGATGTCATACTTGTCTTTATCAAATGGTTGATCAAGGCTGACAACTTCGTCATCCATCTCAACGCCCATTTCTTTGGCTAAGTGCTTTAAAACTAAAATATTACCAATGTCACCATAGGTGTTCATTAAATCCCCATATAGATGACCAACTTTAAGTGAGTAACTCATTAGTCCATACCTCCCTTAATATAACCCTTCGAAGCAAATGTCTTTCTCAAACTTAACATTGCTGTATACGTTGCTAGAATATACACCTTTTTGGTTGGTGTGTCATCAATCATCTCCACAACTTTATCTAAGTCGGGTTCAACTAAGTGTTTAGCAGGATCGACGCCGGCCACTTGCAAACGATAGGTGATGTCTTTATAGCGTTCACCACCAGTGATGAATTGTTTAATGTTCATTTTTGGTAGACGTTCAAAGTCGCCATCCCAAATCCAACTAGTATCAATTCCGTCAGCGTAGTTAGCGTTTAATAATCCAATAAACGAAAATTCATCCTTATCAGTTGAAATCATATCGATAACTTGATTAAGACCAACTGGATTTTTAACTAAAATCAAAGTTACATCTTTACCGTTAACGTTAATTTCTTCTTGGCGACCAAAAATTCGTTCATCTTGTTCAAATCCTTTACGAATTTGAGCAGGTGATACGCCCATGAATCGGCCAACTGAGTAAGCTGCAAGTGCGTTATAAATATTATAAACTCCACCGATACCAATCTTAATCGGTTCGCCATCAATTTCGAATGTTGATGAGGTTGGAGTTAATTCGATACGTTTGTTTAATGCGAAGTTTAGTTCAGGACGTGAATATCCACAATTTGGACAGAAATAGTCCCCTAAGTTGGCGTAACTAATGTATTTATAGTGGAGAATGTGTTGACAATTTGGACACAGAACTCCATCGGTATTTGGAGATGCTTTGATATCTGACTCTGGTTGATCTTTGAAACCATAAAATACCATTGGGTTAGGCAACTGCTTACTATGGAAGATTGGAGCATCTCCATTAGCAATAATCGTTGCATTAGGTGCCAAAGCAACCCCATCCATGATTTTTTGATAAGTAGTGTAGATTTCACCATAACGATCCATTTGATCACGGAAAATATTAGTGAAAACGAATGCCTTAGGCTTAATATACTTGGTAACCTTGATGATATTAGCTTCATCAACTTCAAGTACTGCCAAAGGACGTTGGTTCCGTGACTTTTTAGCTGTTAAGAAAGTGGTCACGATTCCTTGTTCCATGTTAGAACCAGAAGGATTAGTTAAGATGTTTTCGTATTTTTGCTTCAATACCTGAACTGTAAGAGCGGTGGTAAGTGTCTTACCATTTGTTCCAGTAATCACGATAACGTCATAATCTCGGCCTAATGTTTCTAAGATGTCAGGGTCGATGCGAGTGGTGATTTTTCCAGGAAGGGAACTACCACCATTTAGAAAAGTGTGAAGGAACCAGTAGGAAGATTTTCCTGCTGCCTTTGCAAATGAACTTTTTAATGACATGTCGATTGCTCCTTTGAACAATATAGTACTTTTAATCCAAAAACTAAGTTTAGCATATTGATTGGTGGAATTGGTAAATAATCATTACTTTTAATGATTTGCTAATAGATTGTCAATGGATTCAATAGTAGGTATCGATATTTTAGCAAGAATTCTGTATAATGGAATGGAAACTGTCAGAAAAAGGGTGGATAAATTGGCACAACTTTTTTATCGTTACGGAGCAATGAATAGTGGTAAGACGATTGAGATTATTAAGGTCGCCCATAACTACGAAGAACAAAACAAAAGTGTAGTCATCATGACTAGTGCTGTCGATACTCGTGAAAAGCACGGAATGATTGCCTCAAGAATTGGTCTGGAACGACCTGCATACCCAATCATGGACGACACAGACGTCTTTGAGCAGGTCCAAAAAATTGATCCTAATGCTAGCTGTGTTTTGATTGATGAAGCCCAATTTTTAAAGAAACAGCACGTTTTGCAACTCGCAAAAATCGTTGATGAATTAAATATTCCAGTTATTGCGTTTGGGTTGAAGAATGACTTTCAGAATCACTTATTTGAGGGTTCTGAGTACTTATTACTTTACGCAGATAAGATTGAAGAGATGAAAACAATTTGCTGGTTCTGTGGCAAAAAAGCTATTATGAACCTTAGATTTCATGATGGAAAACCAGTGTATGAGGGTGAACAAATTCAAATGGGTGGTAACGAATCATATTACCCCGTATGTCGTAAGCATTATTACAATCCACTGATTAAGCAACAAAGTGAGGAAAATATTTAATGGATGAAATTTTTGACAAATTACAAGCGGTCGTTGACCGTTATGATGAATTAAATGAGTTGATCAGTGATCCAGAAGTCATTTCAGACACTCAAAAATTCATGAAGCTTTCAAAGGAAGAAGCTGATCTTCGAGAAACAGTAGCAACTTTTACTAAGTACAAGGATGTTACTAGTCAGTTAGATGATGATGAAGAGATGCTTCGAGGAAAAATCGATGATTCAGAATTAGAATCAATGGTTAAAGAAGAAATTTCTGATTTACGTGATCAAAAAGAACAACTTGAAGAAGAAATGAAAATTTTGCTTCTACCTAAAGACCCTAATGATGATAAAAACATCATCATGGAAATTCATGGGGCCGCTGGTGGGGATGAAGGAAGTCTCTTCGCAGCTGATTTATTTAATATGTATTCAAAATATGCTGAAAAGCAAGGTTGGAACGTTGAAATCGTTGATGAAGCTGACACTGAAGTTGGTGGATTTAAGGAAATTGTTTTGATGATTACTGGTAACAAGGTCTATTCAAAGCTTAAGTACGAAAATGGTGCTCACCGAGTTCAAAGAATTCCAGTAACTGAATCAGCAGGTCGTGTTCATACTTCTACTGCCACAGTGGGTGTTATGCCTGAAGAAGAAGATGTTGATATCGAAATCGATCCTAAAGATATTAAAACCGATGTTTATCGTTCTTCTGGAGCCGGTGGTCAGCATATTAACAAGACTTCTTCAGCTGTGCGAATGACTCATTTACCTACTGGAATCGTGGTAGCTATGCAGGATGAACGTTCACAACAACAAAACCGTGCTAAAGCAATGAAGATTCTTAAAGCCCGTGTATATGACTACTATTCTCAACAAGAAAAGGATCAATATAACGCTGAAAGAAAATCTGCAGTTGGTTCTGGTGATCGTTCTGAACGAATCAGAACTTATAACTTCCCACAAAACCGGGTAACTGATCATCGAATTGGTTTGACATTGAACAAGTTGGACCGAGTAATGAATGGTGAACTTGATGACATTATTGATGCCTTGATTGTTTCAGATCAAGCCCAAAAATTAGAGAACTTAAATAATGACTAAGACATACTTTGAAGCCCGCCAATGGGCTTCTTTTACTTTAAAAGATAATTCAGAATTTAATACTTTAACCGACGTCGATTTTATCATGACACACTTGTTTAATATTTCGCAGGTTCAGTTGTTGATAAAAAATCAAACTGAAATGGCTTCAAAAGATTGGCAAGAGTTTCAACGAGTGGTTAATGAAATTGCTACAGGCGTGCCACCTCAATATGCAATCGGCAAGGCTGACTTTTATGGCATGCAATTAAAAGTTAATCAGCAGGTACTTATTCCTCGAGTTGAGACTGAAGAATTGATCGATTGGATTTTAGAATCTACAACTGAGATCAAAGATGAGTCACTTCGGTTCCTAGATATTGGCACGGGAAGTGGTGCGATTGCGATTGCTATAAAGAAAAATCGGCCTAA
This sequence comes from Lentilactobacillus sp. SPB1-3, assembly GCF_026913205.2. Lineage (NCBI taxonomy): Bacteria > Bacillati > Bacillota > Bacilli > Lactobacillales > Lactobacillaceae > Lentilactobacillus > Lentilactobacillus terminaliae. The sequence goes on along the minus strand of NZ_CP168151.1, from coordinate 1,275,445 downwards.
TTTTAATGTGACTGCTTCAGACATTTCAAGTGAAGCTTTAAAAATCGCTTCTGAGAATGCAAAAGAACAAAACGTTGATATTTCGTTCATTCTTAGTGACGTGTTTGACAACATCTCAGATAAATATGACATTATCGTCAGCAACCCACCATATATATCAGAATCAGAAATCGGTGACATGGGAGACAGTGTGGTCAAATACGAACCAGCGTTAGCTTTGTTTGCACCAGATGATGGATTAGCCGTTTATAAGCGGATCATCGCAAATTTGGATCAACATCTAAATGGTAGTGGGATGTTATTTTTTGAAATTGGATTCCAGCAAGAACAGGCTGTTGAAAAATTATTAACGAAACATTTTGATGAAGCATCGGTTACTTCACGACATGATGTTGCAGGTAATCAACGAATGATTAAATTAAAGAAGTAATACTGGGAGGTATATTATGGAAACAAAAATTTTAAAACCAGATCAAATTGACGAGGCCGCTAAGTTAATTCGTGCTGGTGAACTAGTCGCTTTTCCAACTGAAACTGTATATGGCTTAGGTGCTGATGCAACTAATGAATCAGCTGTTAAACAAGTGTACCAAGCTAAGGGGCGTCCCAGTGATAATCCCTTGATCGTCCATGTGGCAGATATTGCCACTGTTGAACATTTTGCTGATACTTTAAGTGCTGAAGCCCACAAATTGATGGATGCTTTCTGGCCAGGTTCTTTGACGATGATTTTTAAATTAAAGCCCAATGTATTATCACCAGCCGTTACTGGTGGATTAAGTACGGCAGCTTTTAGATTTCCTAATAACCAAACAACATTAAACTTAATCAAAACTTCTGGTAAGCCAATGGTTGGCCCTTCTGCCAATACATCTGGTAAACCAAGCCCTACCACAGCTCAACATGTTTATCACGATCTAAAAGGTAAAATAGCCGCCATTTTAGATGATGGACCGACTGAGGTTGGCGTTGAGTCAACGGTACTAGATATGTCTACTGATCAACCCGCAATCTTGAGACCCGGCGCTGTCACTAAAGATCAAATTGAGGCGGTTATTGGTAAGCCTGTTATGGATGAATTACATCATGTCGGCGTAGATGAAGTTCCAAAGGCTCCGGGCATGAAGTACAAACATTATGCTCCCAATGCTCAGGTATATATCGTGGACCCAGATGATAGTTGGAAAGACGTTAATCAATGGGTTAAAGATAATCAATCAAGTGATCCAATCGGTGTGATGGCATTTGATAAGGACTTAAAATCAGTTGATTGGGCCAATAATATTGAAAAAATTTCTCTAGGAACTGATGTGCAAGATGCCAGCCATAATCTATTCAACGAATTAAGAGCGTTTGATGATCAGCCTGAATATAAAACGATTTTTGTTCAGGGCGTGGCTCCAGTTGGACTGGGCGAGGCTTATATGAATCGCTTAAACAAATCAGCTGGGCAAATGCATTTCAAGCAGTTATAATTTAGGTATCGTTTCAGAAATTTTAGAGAACTAAAAAATTATTGTGAGGTGTTGTAGGTTGAACTATGATTATCAAACGCAGGACCGTGCCTTATGGGATGCAATCGGTCATGAAGAAAATCGTCAGCAACATAACATTGAATTGATTGCTTCAGAGAACATTGTTTCTAATGCTGTCAGAGCTGCTCAAGGCTCAGTCTTAACTAACAAGTATGCTGAGGGTTATCCTGGACGTCGTTACTATGGCGGTTGTGAATATATTGATGTGGTTGAACAACTGGCTATTGATCGAGCTAAGGAATTATTTAATGCTGAGTATGTAAATGTTCAGCCTCACTCAGGATCGCAAGCCAACCAAGCTGCATACGCTGCTTTTTTAAAGCCTGGGGATACAATTTTGGGCATGGGTTTAGATGCTGGTGGTCATCTTACCCATGGTGCGAAAGTCAGCTTTTCTGGAAAGCTCTATGATGCTCATTCGTATGAATTAAATTCTGAAACTGAACTTTTAGATTATGATGCTATTGCAAAACAAGCACAAGAAGTTCAGCCAAAGCTCATCATAGCAGGGGCTTCTGCATACAGCCGAATTATCGATTGGCAAAAATTCAGAGATATCGCTGATTCTGTTGGTGCTTATCTGATGGTCGATATGGCTCATATCGCTGGATTAGTTGCTGCAGGATTACATCCTAATCCAGTTGAATATGCTGACGTGGTTACTACAACGACCCATAAGACTTTAAGAGGTCCTCGTGGTGGAATGATCTTAGCTAAACAAGAATATGCTAAAAAATTGAATTCAGCTGTTTTTCCTGGTAGTCAGGGTGGTCCACTTGAACATGTAATAGCAGGTAAAGCTGCAGCGTTTTATGAAGACTTACAACCAGAATTCAAAGATTATGCCAAACAGATTATTAAAAATGCTCAGGCAATGGCCGAGGTATTTCAGTCATCAGACACAGTCTCAGTTTTGACGGGCGGTACGGATAATCATTTAATGACTTTGAATCTTTCGAAGTGTGGGTTAAATGGTGCTGAGCTACAAGATTTATTAGATAAAGTTCATATCACTACCAATAAAGAAGGGATTCCTAACGATCCATTGCCACCTTCGAAAACTAGTGGCTTAAGATTAGGAACACCTGCGATAACTACTCGTGGATTTAAAGAAAATGATTGTAGAACTGTTGCCAAATTGATTCTTCAAGTTATCAATGATCCTGAAAATGAAGCTAATTTACAACAGGTCGCTAAACAAGCTATCGAATTAACAGATAAATATCCAATACAATAGTAGAGATTTAAGCAGAATTCCAACTCAGAGACGGTTGGAATTCTTTTTTTGCATTAAAATTGCTAATTAGGCCTAACTTATCTCAACAGTCAGGTATGAATGTGATACAATTGTTTGGAATAAAGAAGGAGTGGAATACTTTGGGTAAGTTTCAAGTTATGGATCATCCGTTGATTCAACATAAATTGACAATGATAAGAAATAAGGATTGTGGTACGAAAGACTTCCGACAAATTGTTAACGAAATTGCAACGTTAATGGCGTTTGAGGTTTCTCGAGACATGCCTTTAGAAGATGTTGACGTTCAAACTCCAGTCGCAATTGCCCATGCTAAGCAAATTTCGGGTAAAAAAGTTGCCGTTGTGCCAATTTTGAGAGCCGGAATCGGCATGGTAGATGGAATTCTTGATTTGATTCCTGCAGCCAAAGTTGGACACATTGGTATGTATCGTGATGAAGAGACTTTTGAGCCTCATGAATATTTTGTAAAATTGCCTTCTGATATTGATCAGCGACAAGTTTTTGTTGTGGACCCAATGTTGGCAACTGGTGGTTCAGCAATCATGGCCATCGATGCATTGAAAAAACGCGGTGCAAGTAGCATCAAGTTTGTCTGCTTAGTTTCTGCTCCTGAAGGAGTTAAGGCATTACAAGAAGCGCACCCAGACGTTGATATCTACACCGCCGCACTTGACGATAAGCTAAGTGATGATGGTTACATTATTCCCGGTTTAGGGGATGCTGGTGACCGTTTATTCGGAACTAAATAATTAATTAATTTGCAGATGGTGAAGTTTTGCCTCTGCTTTTTTGATATGCGTTTAAAAAGTCGTTAACGACCTTATCTAATAAGTTTTTTTAAAGTCAATATTGCTTTGAATTTTGGCTTGTTTGGTGGTATGATTTCTAATGTATTTGGACGGATTTATAATTTCGTTCATTACCATCGCAAATTTATCTTTGGTATGAGATGTCTTCCCGACCACTAACCAGTTAGATACACGTTGCGTAGAATTTGTCATGGAAAGAGGTGAGACTATGTGGGACAACCTACTTCTACCTTTCAATTTTTAGGATTAACTTTTAACGTTGGAAACTTAATTTCAATTATGATTGTTTTTCTTATTGTATTTGGAATCGTATTTGGTTTGTCTAGACATTTAAGCCTTAAGCCTGGAAAGGGTCAAAACATTCTGGAGTATGCGGTTGATTTTACTAACGGAATCGTTAGAGGCTCTCTCCCTGGTGAAATGAGCAAAGATTTAGGACTCTGGGCATTTACGCTGTTTTTATTCATCTTGGTTGCTAACCAACTAGGATTATTCTTGCACGTTGATGTTTCCGGTGTGACCTATGTTAAGAGTCCAACAGCTGATCCAATCGTTACTTTAACGTTGTCGCTGTTAACTTTGACTTTAGCTCAGTTTATGGGTATTAGGGCTCTAGGATACAAGAAGCATTTTGCCAATTATCTTAAACCATTTTCACTGTTTTTCGTGGTTAACATCTTTGAGGAATTTACTAATTTCTTGACCTTAGGACTACGACTATTCGGTAATATCTATGCCGGTGAAATGTTATTAACTATTATCACAGGTATGGCGGTAAAGGGCGGTCCACTAATGTGGGTTGTTAGTTTACCACTTGAATTGGCTTGGCAAGGCTTCTCTGTATTTATTGGATGTATTCAAGCCTTTATTTTTGTAACATTATCAGCTGTTTATATTTCTCGAAAAGTTGAAGTCGAGGAGTAAAATTTAAGGAGGATTATTAATTATGGGAGCAATTGCTGCAGGTATTGCTATGGCTGGTGCCGCTATTGGTGCTGGTGTTGGTAACGGTCTTATTATTTCAAAAATGTTAGATGGTATGGCTAGACAACCAGAAATGTCAGGTCAATTACGTACGAATATGTTTATTGGTGTAGGTTTGGTTGAAGCTATGCCTATCATCGCCTTCGTTGTCGCTTTGTTAGTAATGAACAAGTAGTGACGATTAATAATATTTCAGAAGGAGGTGCCAATAAATGTTTTCGTATTCTGTAGTAGGAACACAGTTGTACACTGGTGATATGATTTTCGTCATGATTAGTTTCTTGATCTTAATGTGGTTGATTAAACTAGTTGCGTGGAAACCATTGACCAAGATGTTACAAGATCGTTCCGATAAAATCTCAAATGATATTGATTCCGCAGAAAAATCACGGACTGAAGCTGCTGATCTTGCAAGTAAAAGACAAGCAGAACTTCAAAACACTCGTGAAGAAGCTAGTGGAATTATTAGTCAAGCTAAGGACTCTGGTCAAAAGCAACGTGATCAAATTATCAACGATGCTCGGCAAGATGCCTCAAACCTTAAGAGTTCTGCTGAACAAGATATTGAGAGAGAACGACAAGAAGCATTGGCAAACTCTAAGAAAGATGTGGCAAGTCTATCAGTTGAGATCGCTTCCAAAATCATTTCTAAAGAATTAAACGAGGATGACCAAAAAGCTCTCGTTGATTCTTATGTTGAAGGGTTGGGAAAGCTAAATGACAGATAATATAACTTCCGCAAAGAAATATGCAAAAGCAATGTTGGATGCCCTAAAAGATCAAAACAAGTTAGATGAAGAATATTCTGAACTTGTTGAAGTTCGTAAAATATTTAAGGAAAATCCTTCATTAGCATCGATCTTGGAAAGTAGTCAAACCAGTGCTGACCAAAAACAGTCGTTATTAAAACCCATTCTAGAAAATGGGTCTGATTTCTTAATTAATCTATTCAACATAATTGATGAATATCAAAGATACACTGAAGTCGTTACCATTATTGACGAATTTGGAAAGCTTTATAACAAAGAAAATTCAATCGTCACAGCTGAAGTTACTTCTGCTGTAGAGTTGGATAATGATCAACAATCAAAAATTGCTGATGCCTTTGCTAATCGTATTGGAGCCAAAAAGGTCGTCTTAAATACGCGAGTTGATAGTGATATTATTGGAGGAATCGTATTACGGTCTGAAGATACACTAATTGATGGCAGTGTTAAGGCTCGAATCGAAAAAGTGAAAGAATTGTTACTAAAATAACGATATCTATTTTAAAGAGGTGAAATTTATGAGCATTAAAGCTGAGGAAATCAGTGCTCTTATTAAACAACAATTAGAGGGCTATAACAACGAGCTCGACGTTCAAGAAACAGGTATCGTTACTTATGTTGGTGATGGTATCGCTCGTGCTCATGGACTTCAAAATGCGTTGTCTGGAGAGTTGCTCGACTTCGGCCACGACGTCTTCGGAATGGTTCAAAACCTTGAAGCTAACGAGGTTGGTATCACCATTCTTGGTGATGATACAGGTATTCGTGAAGGCGATTCTGTAAAAAGAACTGGTCGGATCATGGAAGTTCCCGTTGGGGATGCTTTAATTGGTCGGGTTGTTAATTCTATTGGTGAACCGATTGACGGTAAAGGTGACATAAAGGCAAGCGACCATATGCCAATCGAGCGTAAGGCTCCTGGTGTAATGGAACGTAAGTCAGTTTTCGAACCTTTACAAACTGGTATGAAAGCCATCGATTCATTAATTCCTATTGGTCGTGGTCAGCGTGAGTTAATCATCGGTGACCGTAAGACTGGTAAAACATCAATTGCTATTGATACAATATTAAATCAAAAAGATCAAAATATGATTTGTATTTACGTTGCTATCGGACAAAAGGATTCAACTGTTCGTTCATCTGTAAGTACTTTAGAGAAGTATGGCGCTATGGATTACACCATTGTTGTTAATGCTGGTCCTTCTGAACCTGCATCACTTCTTTACATCGCTCCTTATGCCGGTGCTACCATGGGTGAGTACTTCATGCATAATGGACAACATGTTTTAATTATTTATGATGATTTATCAAAACAAGCTGATGCATATCGTGAGTTATCACTTATTCTTCGTCGTCCTCCTGGACGTGAAGCATATCCTGGTGATATTTTCTATACTCATTCACGTTTATTGGAACGTGCTGCTAAATTGTCTGATGAATTAGGTGGTGGTTCAATGACTGCCTTACCAATCGTTCAAACACAAGCAGGGGATGTTTCTGCTTATATTCCAACCAACGTTATTTCTATTACTGATGGTCAGATCTTCTTGGACGCAGATAGTTTCTATTCTGGAGTTCGTCCAGCCGTTGATGCCGGAACATCAGTTTCTCGTGTTGGTGGGGATGCCCAAATCAAGGCTATGAAGAAAGTTTCAGGTACTTTACGTTTGGACCTTGCTTCATACCATGAATTGGAATCATTTGCGCAATTTGGTTCAGATCTTGATGATGCTACTAAGGCTAAGTTGGATCGTGGTGCTAGAACTGTTGAAGTTCTTAAGCAACCTATCCATTCACCAATTCCTGTTGAAAAACAAGTTGTTATTTTGTACGCATTGACCCATGGTTTCTTGGATAAGATCGAAATCGAAGATGTTCTTCGTTATGAATCAGAATTATTTGATTTCTTCGATCAATCTCACAAGGACTTGCTTGACAGCATTGTAAAAACAGGTCAACTTCCTGAAGAAGCTGATATGGATGCTGCAATCAAAGACTTTGAGCAAACCTTCCAACCAACTCAACATGCTGATCAGACTCAAGCTGCATCAAATGACTAATTAAGGAGGGTGAGATTACATGGTTGCTTCGTTAAACGATGTTAAGCATCGGATCACTTCTACAAAGAAGACGCGACAAATTACGAATGCCATGGAGATGGTTTCTCAGTCTAAGTTAAACCAGATTCAAAAGCATACGACTAGCTATGATCAATACGCAAGCCAGGTAAAATCGGTAGTTTTACATTTAGCACAATCTCACTTTCTAGATGGATTGGCTAAAACCTCTGGTCATTCAGCTGACAATGATCAATCTTCAACTAAGAGAACTGCTTACATGGTTATTACTTCTGACCGAGGAATGGTCGGCAGTTATAACAGTAATGTAATCAGAGAAACAAACTCATTCATTGAAAAGCATAATAGTAGCGATGACATCCAAATCCTTGCCGTTGGTGGTAATGGTGCCGACTTTTACAAAAAGTTAGGTCGGAATGTTTCGTATGAATATCGTGGCGTTAGTGATGTCCCAACTTTTAACGAAGTTCGAGAAATCGTTAAAACTGCAACGAAGATGTACGACAATGGAGCCTTCGATGAACTATATGTTTGTTATGAACATTTTGTTAACCGTTTGACATCTAACTTTAGAGCTGAAAAGATGCTCCCAATTGATAGCGAATCTTTTGATAGTGACGCTAGTAATGATATTGAGTCCAACGAATTGACTGCAAGTTATGATGTTGAACCATCAGAAAAAGAAGTATTGAACGTAATATTGCCACAATATTCTGAAAGTTTGGTTTATGGAGCAATCTTGGATGCTAAGACATCTGAACATGCTTCAAGTTCTACTGCTATGAAGTCAGCTTCAGATAATGCTGATGACTTAATTAGCAGCTTGGAATTACAATATAACCGAGCTCGTCAGGCCGCAATTACTACTGAAATCACTGAAATTACTGGTGGTCAGGAAGCTCTTAGTCAATAGAAATAATTAATGGAGGAATTAACTAAATGAGTACTGGTAAAGTTGTACAAGTTATCGGACCAGTTGTTGACGTTGAATTCTCCTTGGACGATAAATTACCCGCAATTAACACTGCCTTAAACATCAAGGAAAGCGAAAATCAGACTTTAGTGGTCGAAGTTGCTTTGAACTTGGGTGATGGTGTTGTTAGAACCATTGCCATGGATGGGACCGATGGTCTTCGTCGTGGAATGGATGTTGAAAATACCGAAGCATCTATCAGTGTTCCGGTTGGTAAGGAAACTCTTGGTCGAGTTTTCAACGTTCTTGGTGAAACAATTGATGGCGGTCCAGAATTTGGCTCAGACGCTAAGCGTTGGCCAATTCACCGTGAAGCTCCAAACTATGATGAATTAAATCCATCAACTGAAATTCTTGAAACAGGAATTAAGGTTATTGATTTACTTGAACCATACACTCGTGGTGGTAAAGTTGGATTGTTCGGTGGTGCCGGAGTTGGTAAAACTGTTCTTATTCAAGAGTTGATTCACAACATTGCTCAAGGACACAATGGTATTTCTGTGTTTACTGGTGTTGGTGAACGTACCCGTGAAGGTAACGATATGTACTTTGAAATGAAAGGTTCAGGAGTTCTTGAAAAAACTGCGATGGTTTATGGTCAAATGAACGAACCTCCTGGAGCCCGTATGCGTGTTGCGTTAACTGGTTTAACCATTGCTGAGTACTTCCGTGATGAAGAAGGTACTGATGTGCTATTGTTCATCGATAACATCTTCCGATTCACTCAAGCCGGTTCAGAAGTTTCTGCCTTGTTAGGCCGTATTCCTTCTGCCGTTGGTTACCAACCAACATTGGCTACTGAAATGGGACAATTGCAAGAACGGATCACATCGACTAAGAAAGGTGCCATTACATCTATTCAAGCTGTTTATGTGCCCGCCGATGATTATACCGACCCTGCTCCTGCAACTACTTTCGCCCATTTGGATGCTACTACCAACTTGGAACGTTCTTTAACTCAACAAGGTATTTATCCCGCTGTTGATCCACTTGCTTCAACATCAAGTGCCCTTGATCCACAAATCGTTGGTCAAGAACATTATGATGTTGCTAGTGAAGTGCAACATGTATTACAACGTTATCGTGAACTACAAGATATTATCTCAATTCTTGGTATGGATGAATTGTCTGATGAAGAAAAGACAATTGTTAACCGTGCACGTAGAATTCAGTTCTTCTTGTCTCAAAGCTTCTCAGTTGCTGAACAATTTACTGGTCTTCCTGGTAAGTATGTCTCTGTTAAGGACACAGTTCGTAGTTTTAAGGATATTCTTGATGGTAAGTATGATGACTATCCTGAAGATGCCTTCCGTAACTGTGGAGCAATTGAAGATGTCGTTGAGAATGCTAAGAAGATGCAAAAAGCAGCAAGTAATTAAGGAGGGGTTCTAATTGGCTGATAATTCAGTTATTACCGTTAGTATCGTTACTCCTGATGGAAAAGTGTATGAACATTCTGCTGAAATGTTAGTTGTTTCAACTAAAAATGGTCAAATTGGTATCATGGCAAATCACGTTCCTGTCATTTCTACTTTAGCTGTTGATGAAGCTAGAGTTAAGTATGATAGCAAAGAGGACACCATTGCTGTAAATGGCGGTTTTTTGGAATTTTCTAACAATGTTGCAACAATCGTTGCTGACACTGCTGAATGCTCAGATGACATTGATGTTGCTCGTGCTGAGGATGCACGGAAACGTGCTGAACAGAAGATTGCCGAAGCCCAACAGGCTCAAGACAAGGATTCACTTCTCAGAGCTCAAGTTGCACTTAGAAGAGCGATTAATCGAATTAATACTGCTAATAAGTAGTTGTAAAAGTCGAATTTTATTCGGCTTTTTTTTTTGCGCTTTTTTAAGTGGGCTCCTTGTAAGACAAGATACTTGTGAATGATTTAGTGCTAGTTATAATTGTGTTATAGATATTAATCTTTATAAGGGGGGATAGTAATGGCTGCAAATAATCCAGCTGACGGATCTGCTTCAACAGATAATGATGTCACAATGGGGCAGATGTTTAAGTTTGTTTTTTCTAAAGTGTTAAAAAAACGGGGAATTTTAATTGCAAACATTATCGTACTGGTTTTGATTACAGGTCTGCAATTTGTGTTACCACAAATTACTCAGTACATTATTGATAAAGTTATTCCAAGTCGAAATCTTGGCCGATTAGCGCAATCTATTATTCTATTACTTGTTAGTGCTGTTATCTTAGGAGGTTTGAACTATTTTTCTACGTATTACATGAGTGTTATGAGTCAGGGAGCTATTTATGATTTAAGAAATGACCTTTACGACTATATTTTAGGACTTGATACACATTTCTTCGAATCAAGCAAAACTGGTGACTTAATGGTTCGATTGACTAATGATATTAGTAACCTACAAAGTTTGATATCCGCGAATATGTTGTCGATGGTCGGCGGCATGTTCACTTTTATTGGGGTTTACGTTTTTATCTTCATTGTTAATTGGCAAATGGCACTTGCTGTTACGATTACTTTTCCGCTGATGTTCTTAATCTATCGGATTTTTAGAAAGAGAATTCATGATGCCTTCGGTCGAGCTCGATTGTCACAGGCTCAAATGTCTAATCAAATGCAGAATACTTTAACTGAGATTTCTTTGATCAAGAGTTATACCAGTGAACAAATTGAAGAAAACCGTTTTGCCAAAGTAGCTGATAAAAACCGACAAAATTTGATTCAAGCGGCACAAAACCAAGCTATTTTTTCACCTTTGATTAACTTTGTGAATTATTTGGGTACTGCAATCGTTCTGTTACTAGGTGCTTACTTTGTTATGAATAAGCAGTTGATGATTGGACAAATGGTTGCCTACATTACCTATGTTGGAATGCTACAAGATCCTATCAGGTCATTCACAATGCTACTGAATCAATTGCAACAGTCTTTAGTTTCCTTTGGCCGGATTACCGAAATCATGCATTTACAACCAGATATCAAAGAATCTAAAGACGCAATTGATTTTCCAGAGTTGAAGAAGGGAATTTCAATAAAAGATGTTTCATTTTCTTATGATGAGAGCCATAAGGACAACGTTCACGACGCAACTTTGCATGGAGTGACATTTGATGTTGAACTTGGTAAAATGACTGCTTTAGTGGGTCATTCAGGATCTGGTAAGACCACCATTACTAAATTGATCGATCGTTTGTATGATATTCAAGATGGTGATATTTTATTTGATGATGATCCAATTAAAACTTTAAAAATTAAGTCTTTACGACAAAATATTGCCATTGTTAGCCAAGATGTCTTTATGATCGATGGCACTATCAGAGATAATATTATGTATGGTAAGTCCGATGCCACTATGGATGAGGTTTGGCGAGTTGCTAAACTAGCTGATATTGATACGTACATCAATTCTTTACCTGACGGTATGGATACTCAAATTGGCGAACGAGGAGTTAAGCTATCTGGTGGTCAAAAACAAAGAATTTCTATTGCTAGAGCTTTACTCAAAGATGCTCAAATTATTATCATGGATGAGGCGACAGCTAGTTTAGATAATGAATCTGAGAAAGCCATTCAACATGCCATGAGTATGTTAATTGAAGAAAGAACATCTCTAGTGATTGCTCACAGATTATCAACGATTCATAGTGCTGATAAAATCGTCGTGCTTGATGATGGCAACGTGGTTGAGCAAGGGACCCATGATGAATTGATCAAGAAAAATGGAGAATATGCTAAGTTATACAACGCACAATTTGAATAAAATCAATGTCACATTCCAAATCGGAATGTGATTTTTATTTTGGTCTAGATATTTTCTTGAAATGGCTAAATTTAAGGGACTTTGACGGGTAATTATGTTAGTATTGAGTGAGTATTGGGGGTGCCATAATGTCAATGTTCGGTTTACAATCATTAATCACATTGTTTTTGTATATTTTCTTTATTTTTTTGGCATTTTGGAGCATAAATGAGATTCATATAGAAAGATATATTCCAATCCGCGCATTACCAGGTAAGCTACTAATTGTGCTATTATCAGTAGCGTTAGGATACATGGTAAGTTCGTTCTTTTTGTCGTTGATTGATAATATCAGGAATCTTGTATTTTTGATTAAATAGTAGGTTATTGTGGGAGGTTATGGTTTTTGGAAAAGATAATTGTTCATGGAAAACGTCCATTAAAGGGAACCGTACATATTGATGGCGCAAAAAACGCAGTGTTGCCAATTCAAGCGGCCGCTATTTTAGCTAGTGAAGGGGAAAACATTATTACTAATGTGCCTTTGCTTTCTGATGTTTACACAATGAATCAAGTTTTAAAGTTTTTAAACATCTCAGTAGACTTTGACGAAGATAATAATACGATTAAATTTGATGCCAGTAATAAAGTGTCCAGTGAGGCACCATTTGACTATGTTTCTAAAATGAGAGCATCAATCGTTGTCATGGGACCATTGTTGGCACGATTAGGCACAGCCAAAGTGGCTATGCCAGGTGGATGTGCAATCGGTTCCCGTCCAATTGATTTGCATCTAAAAGGTTTTGAATCCTTAGGTGCCAACATTGAACAGCATGATGGTTACGTTGAAGCTAGTGCGCCTCATGGATTAACTGGAGCTGAAATTTACCTTGATTTTCCAAGTGTCGGAGCTACTCAAAACATTGTGATGGCTGCTACCTTAGCTAAGGGGACTACAACTATTCATAATGCCGCTAGAGAGCCTGAAATTGTGGACTTAGTGAATGTCCTGAATAAGATGGGTGCTCATGTTCGTGGTGCAGGCACTGAACAAATTAAAATTCAAGGTGTTGACCACCTTCATGGAACTGAACATGCAGTTGTTCAAGACAGAATTGAGGCAGGAACGTTTATGATTGCTGCCGCTGCTACTCAAGGCGATGTATTTGTTCAAGGTGCTATTGCTGAACATAACCGTCCATTAATTTTAAAAATGCGCGAAATGGGGATTACTGTTGTCGAAAAAGATGATGGTATTCGAGTAATTGGACCTAGCACGCTGCGACCGGTTGATGTTAAAACATTGCCTCATCCGGGTTTTCCTACAGATATGCAACCACAGATGACGATTTTACAGCTTTTGGCAGACGGTGATAGTGCAATGACCGAAACTGTCTTTGAAAATCGTTTTATGCATATGGAAGAATTGAGACGGATGAATGCTAAGTACACAATTAGTGGTCGAACGGTCGTTATGGAAGGAAAAACACAATTTTCTGGTGCAGAAGTTGCTGCAACCGATTTGCGTGCTGCTTCTGCCTTAGTCATTGCCGGTTTAGTTGCTGATGGCTATACACAAGTCAGAAATTTACAATACCTTGATCGTGGATATTATAATTTTCACAAGAAGCTTGCTGGTTTAGGTGCAGAAATTAAAAGAGTTAATGTCGACGATGAGAATAAAGTCGTTCTGAAAAATCTAGTTGAGCATGATTAAATTTTAAGGGTGAGATTATTCTCATCCTTTTTCTTTACCAAAAAGCAATAAAGCTAATAGTAAATCGACACTCTGGATGTGTTATAATTACAAATTGAGATTATATAGTTTTCGAAAGGGAGTTCATGATGGCAAAAGACATAGGAATCGACTTAGGAACTGCTAATGTGCTTATATATTTAGCAGGGAAGGGAATCGTTTTAAATGAACCTTCAGTAGTCGCAATCGACACTAAAACTAATAAAGTATTAGCAGTTGGAGAAGAAGCGTACCGAATGGTAGGCCGAACTCCAAGTAATATTCGTGCAATTCGCCCACTTAAGGATGGGGTTATTTCTGATTTTGATATTACGGAAGAAATGCTTACGTATTTCATTAACAAACTTGATGTTAAGGGATTCATGTCTAAGCCAAAGATCATGATTTGTGCCCCAACTAACGTAACTGAAATTGAAAGAAATGCCATTATGCAAGCTGCAGAAAAAGCCGGTGGCGGACAAGTTTATCTTGAAGAAGAACCAAAAGTTGCTGCAGTTGGTGCCGGAATGGATATTTGGAAACCACAAGGCAACATGGTTATTGATATGGGTGGTGGAACTTCAGACATCGCCGTTATCTCTTTAGGTGATATCGTTGCTAGCAAGTCTATCAGAGTTGCTGGTGATAAAATGAATACTGAAATTGTTACTTATATCAAACAGAACCATAATTTGGTAATAGGTGAGCATACTGCAGAAAATATTAAAATCCAAATTGGTACTGCTAAGAGAGATCCTGAGGATAAAACCGAAATGGAAGTTCGTGGACGTGATGCAGTTACTGGAATGCCTAGAGCAATTAACATTACATCTAATGAAATTGCCGATGCAATTCAGGATACTGTTCAGTTGATTATTTCCGGTGCAAAAGAAGTGTTGGAATCAATTCCACCAGAACTTGCGTCTGATATTGTTGATCGTGGGGTTATGCTCACGGGTGGTGGTGCATTACTTAAAAATATTGATCAAGTAATTGCTGACGCATTGACTGTTCCAGTAATCATTTCAGAGAATCCATTAGATAACGTTGCTAAAGGTGCCGGGGTTTTGCTTGAGCACTACGTAAAAAATCCTAAGCCAAAGTCAAATAAAGAATAGTAGGGATATTTTGAAGCATATTCTAATTGGTTTAGTTCATTGGTATCAGCGATATATTTCGCCTTTATTCCCACCAACTTGTCGATACTATCCGACATGTAGTAATTACATGTTAGGTGCTATCAACAAACATGGCGCTATTTTGGGCACGATTATGGGAATCGCACGGATTCTCAGATGTCATCCATTTGTTAAAGGCGGCTATGATCCGGTCCCAGATAAGTTCACTATTTTTAGAAATAAAAATGCTAGGGACAAATATCGCAGATCCATGAACTTAAAGTAATTATCCAAGGAGAAAAAATGAGTAAAGCAAATAAGTCAATTAACGTAGATATTAACGATACAAAAAATAGTGCCGGCCAACCAATTTCTGAATTGATGGTGGGCAAGGATTCAATCGGAAGCATTCGTGAGCTGGAAGATAACAAGTTTGAAGTTATCAATCTAGACCAAGATGTTTTCCATGTTAAGAGTTTTGATGAAGGCGTTACAACCTTAATTAAGCATTTTAATTTACATCATTAGAATTTAAGGAGGGTTTGTTTTGGAGACAAGTCGAAGAAATTCTGATGATAAGTCGCGAATCGATTGGGGAATTATTCTCTGTGTATTGATTCTAGCGCTTGTTGGCCTTGGCTCAATTTATGTTGCCGCATCCCATGATACCGGTGGCACGAGTGTTATTAAGCAGGTAGCATCACAATTTGTATGGTATGCGATTGGAACGGTAGCAGTAGTTATCATTATGCAATTTGACTCAGAGCAGTTATGGAAAGTTGCCCCTTACGCTTATGGATTGGGAATTTTCCTATTAGCTGCGGTCTTAGTTTTGTATAGTAGAACTTACTTCTTACAGACCGGTGCTAAAAGTTGGTTCCAATTAGGACCTCTGACGTTTCAGCCATCTGAGGTTATGAAGCCAGCGTATATATTGATGATGGGTAGAGTAATAGTTGATCATAATGATAACTATTCAGTAAAATCCACCAGAAGTGACTGGATTTTAATTGGCAAATTAATTGGTTGGACTATCCCAGTTGCCGTATTATTAAAGTTACAAAATGACTTTGGTACTATGTTGGTGTTCTTCGCCATTTTGGCGGGTCTAATAGTTGTTTCTGGGGTAACTTGGAAGATAATCATGCCAGCCTTTCTAATCGTTGTCGCAATTGGTGGTGGAGCTTTGGCATTGGTTATTCCAGATTCTGGAAGACAGTTACTTGAAAAGATTGGTTTTCAAGCCTATCAATTTTCACGAGTTGATACTTGGTTACATCCAAATGCGGATACAAGTAATCAAGGATATCAGTTATGGCAAAGTATGAAAGCTATTGGTTCCGGTGGAATTACTGGTACTGGTTTCAATAATTCTCATGTCTATGTTCCTGTTCGTGAATCAGATATGATTTTTTCAGTTGTTGGTGAAAACTTTGGATTTATTGGTAGTTGTTTATTGATCTTTGTTTATTTCTTGTTGATTTACCAAATGATCAAAGTTACGTTTGATACTCGTAACGTATTTTATGCTAATATCTCTACTGGAGTCATCATGATGATTCTCTTCCATGTGTTTGAAAACATCGGAATGAGCATTGGTTTACTTCCATTGACTGGTATTCCCTTACCGTTCGTCAGTGCTGGGGGGTCAGCATTAATCGGTAATATGATTGGAATTGGTTTGATAATGTCAATGCAGTATCATAATAAGAGTTATATGTTTGGTGACGATAAAGAATTCTCATAGGGGTGAACGAATATGAATGAAAAGTACTATTGGATGGAAGAAAATAATGGCGTAGTTACTGTTGGTTTGACCGATGAAGGTAAAGACGAGCTTGGCAATATCACTTTTGTTTCATTGCCTAAGGTTGGCGACAGCTTAACTAAGACTGATGTGTTAATTAACGTTGAAGCCGATAAAGCTGTTTCTGACATTCCTAGTCCAGTTGAGGGAACTGTGGTGGCAATTAACGAAGATGCTGCTAATGATCCAAGTATTTTAAATAATTCAGACAAAAACTCTACTTGGGTTGCTAAGATTGAAAAGTAATTTTTATCAAATTAAATATTTAAATTAAATGGTCTTGATTCAAGACATATCAAATTGTGGTATGAATTGAATCAGGGCTTTTTTATTTTCGTTGATAAGCCATAAGAGAATCTCAAACACGCTACTTTTGTTCTTTCTATTAATGGATTATGATGGATGTATTAAGGGGATGTAGTTATGAAAGAAAAATCAGTATTTCACGTAAATGGTTATGCAGGATTATTGGGTGCAATTGTTGTTTTGATTATAGGTTCTTATTTGGCATACTTAGGAACGGCGTTGACGATAATTTTAGCAATCATTATCATTGTTGCAGATATTTTGTTTGCCAGTTCCTTAACAATCATTTCACCCAATGAAGCTAAGGTTTTAACGTTCTTTGACCAATACATTGGAACGATTAAGAGTGCTGGCCTATATATGACCGTACCATTAACTAACAAGGCACCGATTTCATTAAAAGTTCGTAATTTTAATAGTTCAATCATCAAAGTTAATGATTTAAAGGGTAATCCGGTGGAAATTGCAGCTGTTATCGTTTACCGGGTTGTCGATTCCGCTAAAGCATCGTTCAACGTTGACGCTTACGAGCAATTTGTTGAGATTCAAAGCGAATCAGCAATTCGACACATTGCTAGTCAGTATCCATATGACAGCTTTGATGATGATACTAAAGAATTAACATTAAGAGGGAATTCAACCGACGTCTCAGAGGCATTAAAAGCTGAATTACAAGAACGCTTGGCCGTGGCGGGTATCAGTATTGTTGAAACTAGATTAACGCATCTTGCATACGCCACGGAAATTGCTAGTGCGATGCTTCAACGTCAACAATCTACTGCAATATTATCTGCTAGAAAAATTATTGTTGAAGGGGCAGTTTCAATAGCTGAAGATGCTGTTACTCAAATAGAAAACGATCTTAAGATTGAAACTACTAATGATAAACGCTTACAGCTGGTTAATAATGTCCTTGTGTCAATCATTAATGATAAAGGGACGCAAAATGTTATTAATACCGATTCGTTAGACTAATCAATCAATTATGTATGTCAGATTAGATTTTAGAAATGCAAAGTGGGCCGTTTAATGGTATACTTAAGTTTCTGAAATATATACGAATGGGATGAAAAAAATGGAAAATAACAAAAAGCAACACATTGCCTTACTTTTTGGTGGTAATTCCTCAGAGCACGACGTTTCTAAACGTTCTGCTCACAATATTTACGATGCAATGGACAAGGATAGATATGATATCAGTCTATTCTTGATGACTCGTAGTGGTTACTTTCTAAGTGATGAAGGTTCAAAGCGCGTGTTTGACGGTGAATCTGAAGCTGCAGTTGAAAAAGATGAGATGGCTAAGCTAGATCTAACTAATCCATTAGCACCAATTGCTAACTTGCAAAATGCTAAAGGGGTCGAGGTATTCTTCCCAATCATTCACGGTAATCTAGGTGAAGATGGAACAATTCAAGGACTTCTTAGATTATTAAACAAGCCTTATGTTGGTACTGGGGTTCTTGGATCAGCAATGTCATTTGATAAGGACATTACCAAGAAGATTCTAGGACTAGCTGGAGTTGCTAATACTAGATACGAATTAGTAACACCATTAACTGCTGATCAATACAGTTATGAATCATTATCTAAAGAACTTGGCAGCACTTTGTTTGTTAAACCTGCTAACCAAGGATCATCAGTGGGAATTCATAAAGTTGAAAATGCTGAAGAATACGATGAATCAATGCGTGATGCATTCCGTTATGACGACAAGATTTTAGTTGAAGAAGCCATTGAAGGTCCCCGTGAATTAGAAATCTCAATTTTGGGTAACCGTGAACCAATTGCATCTAAAGTTGGCTCAATTCAGGTTCCTGAAACTGATGAATTCTATACTTATGACAACAAGTTCGTTGATGCTAGTGAAGTTAAGTTCGACATTCCAGTAGCTATTTCTGATGAATTAGCTACTCAAATTACTGAAATGGGATTGACTACTTATCGAGCACTTGGACTCAAGGGACTTGCACGTATCGATTTCTTGATCTCTAAGAATGACGAACCATATGTTGGTGAAGTAAATACTTTACCAGGGTTCACTAACATCAGTCTCTATCCACAACTATTTGAGGCTTCAGGAATTTCATATACTGATTTAATTGATCGTTTAATTCAATTGGCAATTGATGAATTTGAATATCGTTCAAAGATTCTATACGATTTCAAACCACTAGATCCTAAAGATCAAAATGTTTAATTTTACAATCAAAAAATAAATAAACGGCCATAGCATTATCTTCATGATATTGTTCGTGGCCGTTTTCTTATGCAATTAAATTTGTTTATGACAAAAGGTTACTGATACAATTAATTTAAATACGTAATTAGGTAGTGATAAGGTGTCAGTTAATTTCAAAGATAAGTTGGAACTTACAAGTATACTTTTAGTAGCGATTGTTACTAACTTAATAATTGGCCGTGTGTTGAACAGCCCGATGGTCACATTTATTATTATTTTAATTTCATTATTGATTCAGGCGGGGCTAGTCACATCACTTAGAAATAAACTCGATGATCGATCGTCATCATATAAAAATTTCGGACTATATTTTATTTCTCTGATATTAATTTTGCCAACTGGAATCATGGGGATCTTTACGCCATTAAAAATGAATATTCCAGTTACTGGAGCGATGCTAACCTGGTTGACGATAAATCGTCGGATTCTGATTTTAATTGGTGTAATAGTTTATTTAGCAGCTTTATTCTTTTTAAGTACTGCGTTACATGATGCATTTCGTAAAAATTCAGGAAAGAGTCTATTTAAAGAGTGGTTGAAATTGATTTTTGAACTGTTCGAATTAGTCATCGGCACATTTTTAATTATTTTTGTGATGGCTGGAATTGCTCGGGTGTTTAATGGCGGTTTAAGTTTAACATTAATTAATGCTGGAATAATGGTTCTCGTTAATTATTACCAAATGAGAATCTGTCTAAAAATATTCGGGCTTTCTGATGTTAAACAAAAAGTTCACAATAATTGGCATGTTATTCTTACTCTCGGATCTTGCTGGTTAATTGTCTGTGGAATTCAATCCACATTAAAGCCGCTAGTGACTGCCAGAAATAATGACAAAATTGTCGTTCACAGGGGAGTCATTGATGGCAATGGTGAATATAATCGAATTTCATCATTAAATAAAAATGGTGGTAAGGGGTATCCATTTATTGAAATGGATATTCAAGAAACCAAGGATCATCAATTTATCTGTCAACACGATGACACCATTGATATCCAGGGTAAATTGCAATTAGTCAATTCATTAACTCTCAAACAGATTCAGAAGCATAAACAAACTGATTTGTTCGGTGATTATCTGAAGAAGGCTGGCAAATTACGTCAAAAGTTAATCGTGGAATTGAAAGCTACTAATATTTCAAGTAAGAATATGGGATTTGCTTTCGTTAAACAATTCGGTAAACAAATGGCTCAACAACATAACATGGTTCATTCAATTGATTATCAGTATTTGATGCAAATCAAGTCTCTTCAACCCAGAATAAAAGTTGGTTTAGTGACTATGTTGAATGTGTTCGATATTACTAAGCTTAAACCGGATTTCTATACTGTTCAGAGAGTCACTATGAATGATTATCTTATAGCACAATGCCAAAGTGTTGGCCGACCAGTTTTTAGTTGGACTAATAATAGTGTGATGGCAATGAAGACTGCCAAATTATTAGGTGTTCAAGGACAGGTTACAGATCGAGCCAGTTTATTGAAACACGTCGATATTAATCAAAAGAAAGATGCCTGGTTGTTAATTTTAAATAAGGTGTGGGATTACGCGTAATTATTTCGTATTTAGTGTTGAGGTGAAAAGTAATGACAACTAGATGCGAATGGGCAAATAAAAGTCCTGAGTTAATGTATTACCATGATTGCAGGTGGGGAAAACCTGTCTATGATTTCAATGGACTATTCCATGCGTTGGTTCTAGAAATATTTCAAGCAGGGCTATCATTTCAGACAGTTCTAAAATTCGAACTCGGTCTGAAGAGTGCGTTTGCCAATTTTAACCCTCAAGATGTTGCTAATTATTCTGAAGAAAAGTGGAATGATTTATATAACGACAAAAATATAATTCGTAACCATGCAAAAATCGATGCGGTTTTGCATAACGCTATGGTAATTAGTGCAGATGTGGACCGATTCATAGAGATTGTCTGGGGAAATACTAACGATATGCCCATCGATCATAGATTAAGTCATGATCTTGGACAAGATGAGATGCGATTTTTCGTTGATAAATATGTCCAGCAATTTAAGCAAATGGGTTTGAAAAGGATGGGACCAGTAACAACTTATAGTTTTTTGCAAGCCGTTGGGGTAGTGAATGATCATATCCTTGATTGTGCATTTAGAAAATAAAAATCGTTGCAAACTTATGGTGGCTATAATATACTTTTTAAGTTCGATTATTTTACCTAATTAAAAATATAAGCGAGGAACTAATGTATGTCTTCTAAATACTGCGGCGAATCAATTAAGAAGCGACGGTTGGAACTGGGATTATCTCAGACTGAGCTTGCTGAAGATATTTGTTCTCAAGGGATGATCAGCCAAATTGAGGCAAATAACATCTATCCAAGAGGTGATGTCGCTGTTAAGCTTTGCAAACGACTTAGTTTAGAATTAACGAAATTAGTCGAAAACGGTAGTTATGGAAAGACTGTTTTTGACTATATTGGCAGGCATTTACAAAAACATTGCTATCAAGAAGCCACTGAGGGCAACGATAAAGTTAATCAAAAGTTGTTAGAGAACCCAACCTATAAAGGCATTCATCATTGTTTTAAAGGATTCAGCAAATTATTTGTTGAGGATGATGTCACAGAAGCTTTGGTTGAATTCACGGAATGCTTGTCTCATTACCACAAACACGTGGGTGACCTATATGTTGCCTGGTGTTGTTTGGGCATGGGACTGGTTTATAAACAAATGGGATTGAAAAAACATTCGTTAGAGAATGTAAAACGAGCTGCTAAGAAGTTAGTTGATTTAAAAGATGATCAGGATGCGACTATCGAGTCAGTCACTGATATTTATTTGGATGTATTAGCAGTTTGTTTAGAGTTGGAAGAATATGAATTGGTGGAGAAATTCACAGAAAAGATTATTGCTTTTCAAAAAAATTGTGAATTACCAAGTGATTCTGCCCAGCCGTTAACTATGTATAGATTGGCAGAAATTTATGAATTTCAGGCTAAATCATTGTTTGCTCGTGGCAAACATGTGGACGGGACCATTAGTCAATTGATGGAATATGCTTTCGCATACTATGATGGTAACGAAGCTATCGTGGATAAAGTGAAGAATGGCAATCAAGAGTTATTCGAAATGTTTCTAGAAAAAATTCGTCCTCGAGAAGGGCGACCAACGATGATTCGGTAGTAACTATCAAATAAAAATGGTCGGCGTTTGGCGTACTTTATTCGCTAAATATCGACCCTTTTTTATTTGAACGAAAAAATACCCTAAAACTAAACTTATCTTTAGTTTTAGGGTATTCATTTATTCAGATATCTTTTTAATTACTTAGATTTATTTGGATTAACTGCGGGGTTATTGTCAAGATCAGTTCTAACGACCAAAACGTCGGCAGATGCTGTTCTTGTTACATATTCAGTAACTGAGCCAATTAATAATCTTTCGACGGCATTTAATCCAGTTGCACCAATCATGATTAAATCAATATTTAGTGATTCAGGAATGTCTTTTGCGATAACTGATTTAGGAGCACCATATTCGATAGAATAGTCAATGTCCTGTAGTCCAGCAGCTTTGGCATCTTCAACGTACTTATCCAAAGTTTTCTTTGCTGTATCCGTAACTTGCTCGACCATTGATGTGTCAAAGCTAGAAATGTTTTGGAATGCCCGAGTATCCACGACGTGAATTAAATGCAAAGTTGCATTATTTCTTAACGCAACTGCCACGCCTTTTTTGTAAGCTAATTCAGCTTCGTAAGATCCATCAACTGGAACTAAAATGTGTTTGTATTGTTGTAGCATAAGTATCCACCCCAATTCTTATTTATACTTTAATTGTACGTTATTTGATTCAAAATACAAATAATAAACTAGGAGAATTAACGCTTGGTTACTTTAAAAACTAAAACAGCTTGAGTGGTTGAGGCAAAAATTACCATGAGAATCAAAGAAACAATAATTAAAATCGTGCTGTTGATGCTTAAAGCAATGACAGCCATTAATCCCAAAATTAGAAAAATGATTCCGGAAATTTGCACAAATCGTTTCAAACCGCTATCTTGTGATAAATCCAGTCCAAATAATGTTTGGTTGGCATGAGTTAGTAAATAACTACCCATAAAAAATGAAATGAAAATCATAATTAAAACTAAGATGTCAATAATCATGGATAAGCTCCTTATTTCTTTTTATTGGAACGGGTTGCTTCCCGTAATTGTTCATATTGTATTTTTAATCGTTGTTCGATTTTGCCATTTTCTTTTGGCACGTAATACTGAGCATGCTTAATCTTATCCGGTAAATATTGTTGATTGACCCAGTCATTTGGATAATCGTGAGGATACTTGTAGTCCACACCATGGCCTAAGTCAGCTGCGCCTTTGTAATGAGCATCTTTTAAATGATCTGGCACATCACCAAAATTACCGGATTTCACATCTGCTAAGGCACCATCAATGGCACTCATTGCTGAGTTAGATTTAGGACTTAGTGCCAGTTCAATAATGGCGTTGGCAATTGGAATCCGTGCTTCTGGTAATCCTAACTGACGGGCAGCGTCCACGGCACTCACGGCACGCGCACACGCAGCCGGATTGGCAAGCCCAATGTCTTCATAGGCAATTACTAACAAACGTCTCATCAACGATACAAGGTCACCAGCCGCAATCAATCGTGATGCGTAATGCAAAGCAGCATCCGTATCCGATCCACGAATCGATTTTTGTAAAGCAGAGATAACGTCATAGTGGGCATCACCATTTTTATCTGAAGAAAGTGATTTTCTTTGAAGACATTCTTCAATGATAGGTAGGGTGATGTGAATTTTTCCGTCAATTTCTTCTGTTGATTTAACTGCTAATTCTAATGCATTCAAAGAAGTTCTTAAATCGCCATTAGTTGCTTTTGACATGAAATCTAGAGCGTCATCGTCTAAAGTAACATGGAAGTTTCCTAAGCCATTTTCAGTGTCTTTTAAAGCTCTTTGAATGGCTTTACTGATGTCAGTGGGAGTCAATGGATGCACTTCGAAAATTTGGGTTCTACTTCTAATGGCCGGATTGATGCTGATATAAGGATTTTCAGTAGTGGCACCAATTAAAATAATTGCGCCTTTTTCCAGGAGGGGCAATAGGAAATCCTGCTTGGCTTTATCTAGTCGATGAATTTCATCTAGTAATAAAACCACGGTTCCACTCATCTTAGCTTCCTCAGCGACGACTTGAAGTTCTTTTTTTGAATCAGTCGCAGCATTTAAAGTTCTGAATGCATATTTTGTTGAGCCTGCAATGGCACTGGCAATACTGGTTTTGCCAGTGCCAGGCGGACCATACAGAATCATTGAGGAAAGCATCTTTGCTTTGACCATTCGATTTATTATTTTTCCAGGTCCTACTAAGTCTTGTTGACCAACGATGTCTTCAATTTTAGTAGGACGCATTCTATAAGCTAAAGGTTGTTGCATTTTATGTCCTCGATTTTAAATTAACTCATGTGATTATAACATTTTGTTAGGGGAAAAGAAAAACCGTCTCGCAAATGCGAAACGGTTTCGAAATTCGAATGAAAATTATAGTTTGTTGTAGTATTCAACGATAAGTGATTCGTCGATATCTGCATCAAGTTCTTCACGTTGTGGAAGACGAACTAATGAACCTTCAAGCTTATCAGCATCGAATTGAACATATTGTGGACGACCCACAACAGCTTCAACTGCATCCTTAATAATTTGAAGATCTTTTGACTTCTCACGAACTGAAATAACTTGGCCTTCAGAAACTTCGTATGAAGGAATATCAACACGTTTACCATCAACAGTGATGTGACCGTGGTTTACTAATTGACGTGCTTGACGACGAGTAGTAGCTAAACCAAGACGGTAAACCATGTTATCCAAACGTCTTTCAAGTAATACCATGAAGTTAACACCATGCTTACCTTCACGAATCTTACCTGCACGAGTGAATAGGTTTGAGAATTGACGTTCGCTCAAGCCGTACATGAAACGTAGCTTTTGCTTTTCGTGTAGTTGTAAACCATATTCTGAAAGTTTACCACGACGACCTTGACCATGATCTCCTGGTGCGTAAGGGCGACGAGCAAGTTCCTTACCAGTACCTGATAAAGAAATTCCTAGACGACGTGAAATTCTCCAACTTGGACCTGTATATCTAGACATAAAAAGTTCCTCCAATATTTTTTTGGAGTAAAATAACCCATTTGTAGATTTAATATTCGTGCATGTCATTTTGCAACTTTCGCCCAAGCAGCCGAGTGGGTTACTAATAGAACCATTGAGGCAATGACATGTTGACGAGCTTACCGTCTACCGCTGCATTATTTTACACAAGTTACATTGTATTAAATATCGCAACATTAGTCAACATGTTGCAAGAATACTTCACCGAACTCAGTCAAGTCCTTTTCATCTTCTTCAGAAAAACGATCCACGATCGGTGAATCAATATCGATAACTCCATAAATATGATCACCTTTATATAGAGGGATGACGATTTCTGAACGTGAATTTGCGTCACATGCAATGTGACCAGCGAATTTAGTGACATCACTAACTCGTAATACTTCACGATTAGTTAGAGCGGTGCCACAGACACCAGTTCCATTTTTAATATGCATGCAAGCGACGTTTCCTTGAAAAGGTCCAAGAATTAGTTCGTCGTTTTCTTTAACGTATCGATAAAAACCGACCCAATTAATATCTTCAAGAGTTTGGTGTAATAAAGCTGCGGCGTTTGCCATATTAGCGATAACATCCGTTTCTTCAGTTAATAGTGCATCTAATTGTTGATTTACTAAATTTCTTGCTTCTAACATTTATATGTCCTCACTTTTAAAAATATTCTGTTCATGATTATTGACTATGCTATAATTCAACTTAGGACTAATTTTTGGTTTGGTAATTATTAATACATAATAAAGGCTTTTTCAAAATTTTACTATAAGTTTTTATATTTAATGTCGGAGGATGGAATTAATGCTAACACTTCTAATCGGAATCATTATAGTTGCCGGGGGATGCTACTTGGGGTTTGTTTTTTATCAACGGAAAACAATCAAAATGGCTACTGAGGTATACGATAATAAAAGAAAGCTTGATGATATTCCTCTAGATGACGAATTTCGATTAGCTCAACAGATGAATCTGACAGGTGAATCGCAAAAGAAATACGATGAGCTTTATAATAGATACCAAAAGTATAACAATCTTTTGTTATCAGAAATTGATCAGCAAATCAAATTGGTTAAGGAAGACGGTAAAGGTATCAACTTTATCAAAACAAGAAATGATTGGAAAAAGGCCAATGAATTAATCGAACAGGCCAATGGTGAAATCAAAGAAATTCAAGCTGAATTGGCACAGTTACATGATCTTAACAAACAACATCACCTAGCAATCGACGAGTTAAAAAAGAAGAATGAAGAATATAGAAGAGTTCTTCTCGAAGATAACGAAAAATTTGGCCCTAGTATCGATGGGTTAGAAAAGATGCTTGAAGATGTTGAGAGCACATACGATGAATTTATTAGTTTGACTGATAAGGGCGATCCAAATGGGGCAGAAGAAGTATTATCTGATTTAAATAATTCAACTAACCAACTTTCTGATGACATTGATAAGATACCCGGATTGTATAATACATTGAATGTTGAATTCACTGAACAACTTGATGAAATTACTGAAGGGTATCACGAGATGAAGAGTCAACGTTATAATTTCAAAGGTGATAATATTCTAGATAAGATTCAAGCTTTAAGGGCCAAACAAACCAATAACATAGAGGAATTACGTAAATTAAATGTTGGATTGGTTCAAAAGAATAACAACGATATTGCCAGTGATATCGATGATTTGTATGAACGCCTTGAACGTGAATTAAAAGCTAAGAACATCGTTACTCGAGAGAACAAGGTGTTGGGTGAATATCTGGATCACGTTACCACTCAAAACGATGATTTGGATACCAAGTTAAAGCGATTGTCAGTTTCTTATGATTTAAATCATCAAGAAATTGAAATCAATCGACAATATGGCCAACAAATTCATACGATTCAAATGGAATTTGATCGTCAACAAGCAGCAATTACTGAAGGCAGTGCGATATATTCAGATATTGCTGAGCAACAAGAAAAAATGGTTAGAGATTTATCACAAATCGAAGAATCACAGAAGAAGTTGTATCAATCAATTATTACCATTCCAGCAAGAGAATCTGATGCCAGAAATTCCTTAAGGGACTTCGATTTGGAAATGCGTAATAAAAAGCGTAGAGTTGATAATCTTAATTTACCAGGATTACCTGATGAATATACTGGAATTTTTTCGAATGTTATCAAAGAAATTAAGCAATTGGATGATTCTTTGAATTTACCGAAAGTAAATGTAGATGATATCTCTAAGCAAGTTGTTATGATCGAATCGGATGTTGATTCAGTAGAAGAAGCTACTAAACAACTGGTTGATGATGCTCGACTTGCTGAGCAAGCTTTGCAATTTTCAAATCGTTATGTAGCTAGTAATGACGTTATTGCTGAGGCCAGTCGTAAGGCTCAAGAGTTATTCGACCGTAACTATAATTATCATGAAAGTTTATTAGTGATCAGCCAAGCTCTTGAAAGTGAAAAGCCCGGAAGCTTTGATAAATTAGCAAATGAATACTATGATCGCACAGACGATTAAGAAAAAAAGCCAATGAACAATTGGCTTTTTATTTTGGTCAAATTGTTGTATCATCATCTAAGCTAACTTATTGGAGTCGAACCAATAAATTTAGAGAAGAAGGTTTCAAATGATTTATTTTGATAATAGTGCAACAACCCAGGCGTTACCCGAGGTAGTGGATACTTACGATCAAGTAAGTAAAAAGGTCTGGGGTAATCCGTCTAGTTTGCATAATTTTGGTGATCAAGCATTTCAGTTACTTGAACAATCTCGAAAACAAATTGCCGATTTGCTAAAAGTGCACGCAGATGAAATCTACTTTACGAGTGGTGGAACTGAAGGGGACAACTGGGTCCTTAAAGGAACTGCTATTGAAAAAAGAGAATACGGGAAACATTTAATTACTACGTCAGTAGAACATCCTGCTATCCATAACTCTATGGAACAGTTAAAGCAATTGGGATACGAAGTCACTTATTTACCCGTAGACGATGAAGGCAGAATTAACGTTAATGATTTGAAGGCTGCTATTAGACCTGACACCATTCTAGTGTCCATTATGGCTGTGAACAATGAAATTGGTACGATTCAACCATTAATGGCCGCAGCAGATGTTTTAAAAGACTATCCTAAGATACATTTTCATATCGATGCTGTTCAAGGAATCGGTAAGGGAATTCAGGATATGGTAATGAACGATCGGGTGGACTTTGTGACATTTTCTGGTCACAAATTTCATGCTCCTCGTGGTACTGGTTTTATTTATGCTAGACGAGGCCGGAGAATTTCACCATTGATGAATGGTGGTGGACAAGAAAAGAATCAACGTTCTGGAACTGAAAATGTCCCAGCCATCGCATCAATGGCTAAAGCATTAAGATTGCTTTTGGACAAAGAAAAGACAGCCAACCAAACGGAATTGGCAATTAAGCAAAGAGTTTCAGCTCATATCGCCAATTTTGATAAGGTCATCATTTTTTCTAAAAATAGTGATCAATTTGCACCTCATATCCTCTGTTTTGCAATTCAAGGCGTTCGTGGAGAAACAATCGTCCACGCCTTTGAAGAACATGGAATTTATATTTCAACTACTAGTGCATGTTCTTCTAAGAAACATCTTGCATCAAGTACATTATCAGCGATGAATGTTCCTGAAAGTATTTCAACTAGTGCAGTGAGAATCTCACTAGGCGATCAAAATACAGTTGCAGAAGCTGATGAATTCATCAAGGTGTTTGATGAACTTTACACAGAGTTTGATAAGTTAAGTTAGGAGTTAATTAATGAAGTATACGGAAATCATGGTTCGTTATGGCGAACTATCAACCAAGGGTAAGAATCGTAAGGATTTTATCAAACAACTTGGCAAAAATGTCCGCGCAGTTTTGACTAATTATGGTGAAGTTGAGGTTAAGGCACAACGCGACCGGCTTCACGTTGATTTGAATGGTCAAGATGACAAGCCTGTTATCGAAAGCCTTAAGCAAGTTTTTGGAATTGAAAACTTTTATCCATCAATTAAAATCGCTAAAACGATGGATGCAATCAAAGATACTGCCTTGCAAATGGTTAAAGAACAATATTCTGCCGGCAAGACATTTAAAATCAATACTCGCCGACAAGATAAAAGCTTTGAATACCATACGGATCAAATCAACAATATGTTGGGTGATTACATTCTTGAAAATGTCGATGGAATTAAAGTCGATGTCAAGAATCCAGATATTGAAATCAGAGTTGAAGTAAGAATGAACGGCGCTTACTTATCATCTGAAAAAATCAAAGGTGCTGGTGGATTGCCAGTTGGAACCGGTGGTCGTGCATCAATGATGCTTTCTGGTGGTATTGATTCTCCAGTTGCTGCATACATGGCAATGAAGCGTGGCGTTAAAATTGATATGATTCATTTTTATAGTCCTCCATACACTAGTGAGCAAGCTTTAGCTAAAGCTAAGCAATTGACCTCAGTGTTAGCTAAATATTCTGGTGGTATTCAATTCATTGCTGTGCCATTTACTGAAATTCAAGAAACCATCAAGGAAAAAGTTCCTGAAGGTTATTTAATGACGATTCAACGTCGAATGATGATGAGATTGGCTGCTGAAATCACCAAGAATCGTCACTGTACCGGAATCTTTAATGGTGAAGCTTTGGGTCAAGTGGCTTCACAGACTCTTGAAAGTATGATGGCAATCAATGACGTCACTTCAATGCCAGTGCTCAGACCATTAATTTCCATGGATAAAACTGATATTATTGAAATTTCTAAGGATATCAATACCTTTGATTTGTCAGTATTACCATTTGAAGACTGTTGTACTATCTTTACACCACCTGCACCTAAGACTCGTCCAGATTTGGAAAAGTCACGGAAATTTGAACAGTACATTGACGTTGATGGATTAATGCAACGTTCTATGGCTGGCATGCAAATCTTTGATATTAAGCCTGATGAAGATTATATGAACGTAAATGCAGATGTTTTTGCTGAACTTTTGTAGGATTTACTGGTAGTTTTGCAGTTTCTATTTTAAAGTAGACATAACCTTTGATTACTAAGGAGTGTTTTAATATGCAAATAACTGTTAGCGGCAAAGAAGAACAACTTTATGGGAATCCACCAGTGAATGGTGATAAATTACCCAAGTTTAAGTTGGAAGATGCAAACGGTAATAAAGTTAAGACTGCTGATCTATTAGGAAAAGTAACGTTGATTTCAACAATTCCTGATATTAATACTGCGGTTTGTTCTATGGAGACACGTAAGTTTAATCAAGAAGCTGATCATTATACTGACGCTCAATTTGTAGTAGTTTCTAATAATACAGTTGAACAACAAAAAGATTGGTGTGCTGCAGAAGGAGTCGAAAATATTCGAATGCTTTCTGATGAACAACTTTCACTTGGCTATGCCATGGGAGTTTATTTGCCAAACTTTGGTGCTTTAGCTAGAACAATTTTTATTGTTGATAAGGTTGGGACCGTTGTTTATCGACAAATCGTTGACGAATTACATGATGAACCAGATTATGCTAAAGCACTTGCAGCTTTGAATAAAGTTGCAAATCGGATTGACGAGTAGACAAATGTCGCTTATTATATAATTTATAATCTGCAATGAACAAGAGAGTAACCTATAGACGATTTCAAGAGAGAATGTCATTGGTGGGAGACGTTTAGTCAATATAGTGTGAAGGTAGCTTGTGAGCAATCCATTCGATAATGAGGGTGGATCGGTTAGTTCGACCGTTATTCGATATTAAGTGGGGTTTAATAACCCAATTTAGGTGGTACCGCGAGCACTTCGTCCTAATTTTTTTAGGATGAGGTGCTTTTTATTTTGAGAAAGAGGCGATGAAATGACAAAGGAAATGTCGACAAAGTACAACCCAACAGAGGTTGAACAAGGTCGTTACGATAAGTGGCTCGAAGATGATGTATTTAAACCAAGTGGAGATAAAAAGGCTAAACCATATTCAATAGTATTGCCTCCTCCTAATGTTACTGGAAAGCTTCATTTAGGGCATGCTTGGGATACTACTCTCCAAGATATGATAATTCGCCAAAAGCGGATGCAAGGTTTTGACACACTTTGGGTTCCGGGAATGGATCATGCGGGTATTGCAACACAAGCTAAGGTTGAAGCTAAGCTTCGTGATCAAGGCATTACCCGGTATGATTTGGGACGTGAAAAATTCGTTGAAAAAGTATGGGAATGGAAAGATGATTTTGCTGCTACTATTAAAAAGCAATGGGGCAAATTAGGACTTTCTCTTGATTATTCTCGCGAACGATTCACTCTTGACGATGGTTTGTCTAAGGCCGTGCGTAAGGTGTTCGTTCAACTTTATAACAAAGGCTTGATTTACCGTGGGGAATACATTATTAACTGGGATCCCCAAGCCAGAACGGCTTTGTCAGATATCGAAGTTATTCATCAAGATGACAAAGGTGCTTTTTATCACGTAAAGTACCCATTCACGGATGGAACAACTTTTGATGGCAAGGACTATATTGAAATCGCCACTACTCGTCCTGAAACGATGATGGGTGATACTGCTGTTGCAGTTAATCCAAGTGACGAACGATATAAGGATTTAGTTGGTAAAAAGGTCTTGGTACCATTGATCAACCGTGAGGTACCGATAATTGCGGATCAATACGTAGATCCAGAATTTGGTACTGGGATGGTTAAAATTACTCCAGCCCATGATCCTAATGATTTTAAAGTTGGTAACCGTCATGACTTGGAACGTATCAACACCATGAACGATGATGCCACAATGAATGAAAATGCCGGCAAGTATGCTGGTATGGATCGTTTTGAAGCTAGAGAAGCTATGGTTAAAGACCTTGAGGATGAAGGATTAATGATCAACATTGACCCAATCGTCCATTCAGTTGGTCACTCAGAGAGAACTGGGGTTCAAGTTGAAGCCAGATTGTCTACTCAATGGTTCGTTAAGATGAAACCATTGGCTGAACAAGCTATTAAGAATCAAGATACTGATGACCGTGTAAGTTTCTTCCCAGAAAGATTTGAGGATACCTTCACTCAATGGATGGAAAACGTTCATGATTGGGTTATTTCTCGACAACTATGGTGGGGTCACCAAATCCCAGCTTGGTACAACAAACAAACAGGTGAGACATACGTTGGTGAAGAAGCACCTAAAGATATCGAAAATTGGGAACAAGATTCTGATGTTTTAGATACTTGGTTCTCATCTGCTTTATGGCCATTTTCAACTATGGGTTGGCCTGATGATACAGAAGATTTCGAACGTTACTTCCCGACTGATACATTGGTTACTGGATATGACATCATCTTCTTCTGGGTATCAAGAATGATTTTCCAAAGTCTTGAATTCACCAAGAAACGACCATTCAAAAATGTTCTTTTGCATGGTTTGATTCGTGATGAACAAGGTCGAAAGATGTCTAAGTCATTAGGTAACGGAATCGATCCAATGGATGTTATCGACAAGTATGGTGCCGATGCACTTCGTTGGTTCCTATCAACTGGGACAACTCCTGGTCAAGATTTAAGATTTAGTTATGACAAGATGGATTCTGCATGGAATTTCATTAATAAAATTTGGAATGCTAGTCGATTCGTAATTATGAATTTAGATGGCATTACCAAGCCTGAATTGCCTGATAAGTCAGAATGGGAACTATCTGACAAGTGGATTTTAAGTCGATTGAACGAAACCATTGGTCACGTTACTCGTGAGTTTGATAAGTTTAACTTTGGTGAAGCTGGTCGTGCTCTATATGACTTTATCTGGAACGATTTCTGTGACTGGTATATCGAAATGAGTAAGGAAGCTTTGGCTAGTGAGGATGGAGATTCTAAGCGAAACACTCAAAACGTATTAGCTTACGTGCTTGATAAGATACTCAAGTTACTTCACCCAATCATGCCATTCGTGACTGAAAACATTTGGCAATCAATGCCACACGAAGGCGATACCATCGTTAAGGCGGCATATCCAGTTGTCGATGATAACTTGAATGATCCTAAAGCTGAATCAGACATGGATTCATTGATCGATTTGATCAAGGCAGTTAGAAATATTCGTTCAGAGGCCAATGCACCTATGTCATCACCAATTGATTTGTTGATTTCAACTAAGAGTGCAACTTTGAAGGCCATTTTCGAAGAAAACAAACCTTACATTGATCGCTTCACTCACGATAAAGAATTGCAAATTGCTGATGAAATTCAAGCCCCTGATTTAGCAATGACATCTGTGATCACTGATGCTACTATCTATGTTCCTTTGGCAGAATTAGTTGACCTTGGTGAAGAACGAGACCGAGTTGCTAAAGAAGTTAAAAACTTTGAGGCCGAGGTAACACGAGTTGAAAAGAAATTAGGCAATGCTCGTTTTGTCGATAATGCTCCTGAGGACGTTGTTGAAAAGGAACGTGAAAAGCAAGCTGATTACCAAAACAAGTTGTCTGCTGCTAAGCAACGTTTATCTCAAATCGAAAGCCAACTATAATAAACTGTGTTGTACGTTATTAAAAGTTATTAAT
Source organism: Lentilactobacillus sp. SPB1-3 (assembly GCF_026913205.2). Lineage (NCBI taxonomy): Bacteria > Bacillati > Bacillota > Bacilli > Lactobacillales > Lactobacillaceae > Lentilactobacillus > Lentilactobacillus terminaliae. The sequence goes on along the minus strand of NZ_CP168151.1, from coordinate 1,241,416 downwards.
AACGGAGCCGTAACAAATTGGTTTTGTTACGGCTCTTTTTAAGGGGTAATTTATTTGAAAACTTATGAAGAGGCATTGGCTTTTATTCATGGCCGAACCAAGTTTAAAAAAATTCCAACACTTGATAGAATGAATCGGTTTTTAGAATTACTTGGCAACCCACATCAAAAAATTCAGGCAATTCACATTGCAGGAACTAATGGTAAGGGCTCAACGCTAACTTATTTGCGAAACATTCTGCAAGCGGATGGCTATTCCGTTGGAACTTATACTTCACCGTTTTTGATTAAGTTCAATGAACGCATTAGCGTTGATGGCCAACCAATTGCTGATGATGAAATTCTTAGGTTAGCCAACCTAGTTAAACCTGTGGTTGATCAATTAGACGACACATTGCCTGAGGGTGGCCCAACCGAGTTTGAAATCATCACCGCAATGATGTTTTCTTATTTTGCTGAAGGGCATGCTGATATTGTCCTTGTAGAAGTTGGATTAGGTGGTCTGTATGATTCTACTAATGTGGTTACACCACTTGCATCAGCAATTACATCAATTGGGTACGATCATATGCAAATTTTAGGTAATACCTTGAGCGAGATTGCAGCTCAAAAGGCAGGAATAATTAAACCTAATGTACCCGTGGTCATTGGCAAGTTGGAAAGTGATCCTTTGAAAGTCATTGCTAAAACAGCTGCCAACCATGACAGTCAACTATTTACTTTGGGAAAAGAATTTGATGTTTCTACTCCTAAAGTAGACAACTGGCAACAGTCATTTGAATATTCTGGATTCGACGCTGACATACAGTTGACGTCACAACTGTTAGGTGATTATCAAGCTCAGAACGCAGCGATTGCGATTTCATTGTATTTTGTATATTGCAAATTGTTGAAGAAGAAAGCGGCAATCAGCAGTGTGCTTAAAGGAGTTGCTAATGCGCAGTGGGCAGGTAGATTTGAACGCATATCAACTAACCCTACGATAGTTATTGATGGTGCTCATAATGTCCCTGCAGCAAAGCAGCTCACAACATTGTTGAATAATAGTTACTCTAAAGGCAAGATTTATATGATAATTGCTGTGTTAGCTGATAAGCAGGCCCAAGAAATAGTTAGTGAGATGGCGCAGGTTAAGAATGCTGAAATTACTTTAACCACATTCCAAACACCAATGAATCGGAAATTATTCGACGCAAATCTGGTTGAAAAACAAGAAGCTAATAAAAAAGTCGCTGTTACTTATCAACCAGATTTCAAGTCAGCGATTATGAAAGCTGAGGAAAAAATGAATTCTGATGACCTATTGTTAGTAACTGGTTCGTTGTACTTTATTTCAGAAGTTAGAGCCTATTTGCTAAAATATCATGAGCAAATTTAAGGTTTGTTTTAAGATAATACGTTGATTTTTTGGAAACAATTTATTTTTGACTTTGATATGCTATACTTATTTCGTTAAAGATTAAATTGCAAATTAACTAATAAAAACTTTTTTATGAATTGAAGGGATGGAATACCGTGTTCGGATTAGGAGAAAAAAATATCGGAATCGATCTGGGTACTGCTAACACGATCGTTTACGTTGATGGTAAGGGGATTGTCCTTCGTGAACCATCAGTTGTCGCTAAGGGTACAAAAGATGGTGAAATCATTGCAGTCGGTGAAGAAGCTAGAGCAATGATTGGAAGAACTCCCGGTAGTATTCAAGCAGTAAGACCAATGAAAGATGGAGTTATTGCAGATTACGATACAACTGTTGCAATGATGAAATACTTTATTGAAAAGGCATTAGGTCATTCATCTGGAAAACCTTATGTAATGGTTTGTGTTCCAACTGGTATTACTGCTGTCGAAAAGCGAGCAGTAATCGATGCTACTCGTGTGGCGGGTGCTAGAGATGCTTATGTCATTGAAGAACCTTTCGCTGCAGCAATTGGAGCTGGTTTGCCAGTTATGGATCCAACTGGATCAATGGTTGTTGATATCGGTGGCGGTACCACTGATGTTGCAACGATTTCATTAGGTGGAATTGTTTCAAGTCGTTCAGTAAGAATGGCTGGAGACAAGTTAAACGATGCGATTATCGGTTATGTTCGTCAAAAGTATAACTTGTTGATCGGTGAAAGAACTGCAGAACAATTGAAGTGGGATATTGGTTCAGCTTCTGCTGAGGCCGCTAAGGAATTATCTCCAGTTGCTATTCGTGGTCGTGACTTAGTTAGCGGATTGCCTACAACTGTTGAGGTTAGTGGTTCAGATGTTAATTCGGCCATTTCAGAGTCTGTTGAAGAAATTATCGAAACAGTCAAAGAAACATTGGAAGAAACTTCTCCAGAAATTGCTGCCGATGTTATTGATCATGGTATCGTTCTTACTGGTGGTGGTGCACTTTTGAAGAACCTTTCTGAAGTAATCGCTGATGAAACTCAAGTTCCTGTAACTATCGCTAATGATCCATTGGATTGTGTAGCTGTTGGAACGGGTGAATCATTGAAGAACATTAACGTAATCAAGAAAAAATAATAATAGTGTCGTTTAAGCCTTAGGTTAATCTTAGGGCTTATTTTATGAACGATTAGCTGATGGAGGCAATTATGCAAAAGTTCTTTTCCAACCGAAAGTTGGTAATAATTATTATATGCTTGATCGTTAGTTTCGGATTGATGACCTTATCTGTGTCTGTGCGTAATAAGCGCAGCACGCCACCAATCGTTCAACAATTTGGGAATGATATCGTTGGTTTTGGTGATCGTTTTGTTTCCACACCTATGAATGGAATTCAAGATGGGTTCGTATCGATGAAGAATTTGTTAAATACGTACCAAGAAAACGAACAATTGAAATCAAAAGTTGATCAATTAGTTCAAACTCAGGTTAAAGATCAAGCATTGGAAAAGGAAAACCAACAACTTAAACGTCAATTAAGAGTTGGTGAAACGATGACTAGTTACAACAAGATCAACGCCGCAGTGATTGCCAGAACACCTTCATCTTGGGCTAGCCAATTGATAATTAACAAGGGTCAAGCAGCCGGAATCAAGAAGAATATGCCGGTTATCGCTGGTAAGGGTCTTATTGGAACTGTTTCAGAGGTTAATAAAACTAACAGTAAAGTTGTGTTAATTTCTAATACTTCTGAAAATTCGAACCGATTTGCCGTTCAAATAAATGCTACAGGCGGAAAATCCTTAAACGGAATTATCACTGGTTATAGTGACGATACTGGTGAATTAACTATGGGTAATATCACTTCTAAGACTAATATTGCCAAGGGTGATAGCGTATCAACATCAGGACTTGGTGGAGTGATTCCTCAAGGTATTTACATTGGTAAAGTTGATAACGTTAGCAAGGACGATTATGGTCTAGCTAAAAAAATCCACATTAAACCAGCAGCTGACTTACACGATATTCAAATAGTTACTGTTGCAGTTAAAAAGTAATTGGGGGCTGGTATAGTGAGAAGAAGAATTCCGGTTTCTGTTGTCTTTGTGATTGGTTTAGTGCTGATGTTCTATTTGGATGGTTCAATCAGTCAGGTGTTTTCTAATTGGCTATACGCCACTCCGAATTCAATGGTTCCATATTTAACTTTAATGTGGTTGAGTATGACAGCTTTTTTTACCAACTCATTAAAAACTACTCACGTAATCGTGTGGGCAGCTATTATTGGTTTTGTGTTTGACCTTTATTACACTGGTTTACTTGGGGTATACGTGTTTGTATTCCCACTGGTGGTTTATATTGGTCAGTCAATTTACGAGCTAATGCCACGTAATTTCTTTAGTGGATTTTTAGTGTTTTTTATCGACATTACCATAGCTATCAGTTTGAATTTCTTAGCTAATATTTTTGTCGGCCAAGTTGATCCATCTGCTACGACCTTTTTGGTAAATGCGTTGGCGCCAACTTTGGCATTGAACTTGTTTTTCTTTGCGATTTGTTATTTTCCAATCGAGTCGTTATATGCTGAACGCAGACGATAATTGGAATTATAGGGGGTAGATCAACGTTGGCAGACGCAGCAGTATTAAAAGGTAGTAATGATGGCTATGAAATAATTTTGAGTGATCGTGCCGCATACGACGATATTTTTAAATCATTAGTCAAATTACTGGATGGTTTAAAAACTCAAACAGCATCCACTAAACCGCAAAAGATTGCTTTTGAGGTAACAACTGGAAAACGGTTATTTAGTGCTGAAGAACGTTCAGAGATTGAAAAAGTATTTGCGGATTATCCTGATTTTTCAATTCATAAGATTATTTCAGAAGTAGTAACAAAAGAAGAATCCAGACGAATGATTGAGCAACAAACTGTTCATATTCTTGATAAAACAATCCGGAATGGGCAAGTTGAAACAGTTACTGGGGATGTTCTCTTCTTAGGGGACGTTCACGAAGGTGGTAAACTATTCGTTAGTGGTAATTTGTTTGTGCTTGGTAGTGTTGCTGGAATTATTCAAGCTGGATACCCCAATGCTGAAGATAAATTGATCATTGGGGATGTACATAACGCTCAACAAGTGAGAATTGGTGAGCAATTTGAAATTCTAGATGATTCACCTCATAGCGACAAGATCAACAGTTCAACGGTTGCATATGTTAATGATTTGCATATTTTGGATTATGGCGAAGTTGAAAATGTAAGTGAGATCAACCCAAAGTTCTTTAACCAGATTGGAGGAATCAATAATGGGTAAAGCGTTAGTTATCACCTCAGGAAAGGGTGGAGTCGGTAAAACGACTTCATCTGCCAATATCGGAACTGCACTTGCCATGATGGGTAAAAAAGTAGTTTTAATGGATTTAGATATCGGATTGAGAAACCTTGATGTTGTATTAGGATTAGATAATCGAATTATGTATGACATCGTCGATGTTGCTTCAGGAAGAGCCAAGTTAGCTCAGGCTTTGGTCAAAGATAAGCGATTTGACGACATGCTTTATTTATTGCCTGCCGCCCAAAACGCAGATAAAACTGCTTTGACTGCCGATCAAGTGGTTGAGATTGTTGATGAATTAAAACCTGATTTCGATTACGTTTTAATTGATTGTCCTGCCGGAATTGAGACTGGGTTCATGAATGCGATTGCTGGTGCTGATGGAGCATTGATTGTTACCACACCAGAAATTTCAGCTGTTCGTGATGCTGATAGAGTCGTAGGATTATTAGAAACTCATCCACTTCAAGAGGAACCATTATTGATCATTAACCGGATCAGAACTCATATGATGAAAGACGGTTCGGTAATGGATATTGATGAAATCACTCATCATTTAGGCGTGGAATTATTAGGAATCGTCTTTGATGATGATGCGGTTATTTCAACCTCTAATCGTGGTGAACCAATTGTGTTAGATTCTGATAACCCTGCTGGTCAAGGATATCGTGATATTGCTCGTCGAATTACGGGTGAATCCGTACCATTGATGGAAATGAAGGAAGAATCTGCTCCTTCTTTCTGGCAAAAATTTACTGGTTGGTTTAAAAAGAATTAATTAATGTCTTGACGAATGGAAAGACATTAAGTATTATTTAGTTAACATTTTGACATGAATAAAAACGTTGATCAGAAATCTAAGTGACGTTTAACGACAGAGAGCCCTTGAAAGCTGAAAATGGGGTGTTAAGCTAGCTTAGTTCACATCTGGGAGTTATTTTCTTGAAACCAGTAATGGTGTAGGGAAGAACGGTGAGCACGTTATTGCTGAAGTTTAGTTATTTAAACTCTTGAGGTCTGCAATTGTAGACAAATATGAGGTGGAACCGCGGTATTATTCGCCCTCTTAGGCTTAGTAGCCTAAGAGGGCGTTTTTTGTTTTAAATAACTAAACTTCTTGAGGTAATGTATGTGAATACGTTACAAATTGAGGTGGAACCGCGAAAACCATCGTCCTCTTGGTATGTTTATTTACCAAGGGGACTTTTTTATGGAGGAATTTATTATGTTAAATTATTTAGGACAAATATTACCAGCGCTATTATCTGGTACTAAAATGACTTTGTCAGTATTCTTTTGGACACTGATAGCCGCAGTTCCATTAGGAGCGATTGTCGGTCTGGGCATGATCAGCAAATTTAAACCCTTGGTTTGGTTAATTAATTTTTATGTTTGGTTGATGCGGGGAACACCACTGTTGTTGCAATTAATTATTGTATTTTATGGGTTGCCATTGATGCACCCATTCGCAATTGTTTTTCCAAGATATGAAGCCGCACTGTTTGCTTTTATTTTGAATTACACAGCTTACTTCGCCGAAATCTTTAGAGGAGGCTTTCAAGCCATCCCTAAAGGACAATTTGAAAGTGCACGAGTATTACGTCTAACCTATTGGCAGACGATTAGATACATCGTTATTCCTCAAGTCTTCAAGATTGTTTTACCTTCAATTGGTAATGAGGTCATTAACTTGATCAAGGATTCTTCATTGGTTTACGTAATTGGCTTAGGAGATTTGCTAAGAGCCGGAAACGTTGCCAGTGCTAGAGATGTTACCTTGTTACCACTGCTGTTTGCAGGTGTGATTTATCTATTGCTAACAGCTGTATGTACCGTTGTTTTACGATTAATTGAAAAGAAATCTAGTGTTTGGAGATAGGGGTGTTATCGATGTTAGAAGTTAAAAATTTAGTTAAGCGATTTGGTAGTCGCACGATTATCAACAATTTATCCGTCAAAGTAAATGATCAAGATATTTTGTCAGTGGTTGGTCCTTCTGGTGCCGGAAAAACAACCTTATTGCGTTGTATTACTGGATTGGAACGAGTTGACTCTGGAAGCTTTTATTGGGACGATCAGGAATTTGATCCAACCGATGCAAATCCACAAAATATGATTATCGGCGTCGTCTTTCAAGATTATCAATTATTTCCTAATTTAACTGTGCTAGATAATATTACCCTCGCCCCAAGATTAGTTAAGGGAGCCAACACGGAAACCGTAAAACAAGATGCCAAAGATTTATTGGCTAGATTAGGCTTGGCTGGTAAGGAAAATCTTTATCCCTACCAACTTTCTGGTGGTCAAAAGCAGCGAGTAGCCATCGTTAGAGCTTTAGCCATGAATCCGAAGGTCCTTTGCTATGATGAACCAACTTCAGCGTTGGATCCGGAGTTACGTGATGAAGTTGCTAATATCATTATTGATTTGAAGCAACAAGGTATGACACAAATCGTTGTAACCCATGATATGGATTTCGCCGAAAAAATAGCTGATAATATTTTGCGAGTTGAACAGTTGAAGGGATGATTGGATGAAAAGAAAATTCGTCAAAAGCATGCTGGCAATCGTCTTGTTGCTAATGCCAATGTTTTTATCTGGTTGCCGAATCGAGTCAAGACAAAAATTAGAGACTCGTCCAGACACGTGGGCAACTGTTAAGAAAAGTAAACGCATCGTCATTGGTTTGGACGATAGTTTTGTGCCCATGGGTTATCAAACCAAGAGTGGCAAAATTGTTGGCTATGATGTCGACCTAGCAAAAGCAGTTTTTAAACAATATGGTATTAAAGTAGATTTTCAACCAATTGACTGGTCCATGAATATCACTGAGTTGAGAAATGGGACAATTGATTTAATTTGGAATGGTTTGTCGATTACTCCAGAGCGATCAAAACAAATCGATTTTAGTACACCTTACTTAATTAATGATCAAATACTGGTTACTAAAAAACGAAACAACATAAATAGTTTTGCCGACATGAAAGGCAAAGTTGCTGGGGTGCAAACAGGTTCTGCAGGGGCAATGGATATTGATAATCAACCTAAGTTGTTAAAGGATCGAATTAAAGGCAATTCACCAGTTCTATATGATTCATTTACAGATGCCTTTATTGACTTGAACTCCAATAGAATTCAGGGATTGTTGATCGATAGTATTTATGCTGATTACTACATTGCTCACCAATCAAATCGGTTATCATATAAAATCGTTAAGAGTGAATTCCCGAAAGAATCTTACGCAGTCGGAATTCGCAAAGGTGATACCAAGTTAAGACTTAAGATTAATGAAGGTCTAAAGCGATTAGCTAAAGATGGGAAACTAAAACGAATTGATCAAAAGTGGTTCGGTCAAAAAGTGTCATCGCCATTAGTAAAAGAAGATAAATAACCCAAAGAGTAACTTAGACAGAGCTTCATAAGTTGCTCTTTTTTTATTTATTTGTCAAAATACGGTTGAGATTTTCACGCGGTTAATTTAGTATGAAATCTGTGATTCATCCAAGGAGGATGCTTGTGGACAAAAATAAATCAGACAACTTAAAAATTGTTACTTACGACACTGATAAATTTAAAAATACTAAACTTTCGATTTATTTTAATTTGAAATCGGATGCTAAAAATTTCGCTAAGATGGCAATGTTGAGTGAATTATTAGGCAATGCAACTCAAAAGTACTCTAGTGAAACCGAAGTTTCCAGACAACTATCCCGCATGTTTGGTGCTAGCTTTGGAGTCACTGTGCTTCGTTATGGCGATATTCACACGCTAAGAATCAATATTAGTTTTCCTAACGATAAGTACTTACCTGATAATCAGCATGTCGGTACAGCAATTATTGGCTTTCTAGATGAAGTTATTAACCATCCTTTAACTGATAATAATCGATTTGAAGAAACCTTCTTCGAATTGCATAAAGCCAACTTGTTAAACTACTTCAACTCAATCATTGAGGATCGTGATTACTACGCTAATATTCAGTTGCAAAAATTGATGTTTCCAAATGATATCAATCATGGCAGCTTCTTGTATGGTACAACAGACCAGTTATCAAGTTTAGATTCTGTTGCAGTTTATGAGTTCTATCAATGGTTACTAGTAAATGCTAATGTAATGGCGTTTGTTGGTGGGCACGTAGAATCGGATTTTGTTGATGAATTAAGGCAGATTTTGCCTGATTCAAATCATAAATTTGAACGTTTGGACCCGTTTGTTAAATTACCAGAAAGCAGTCAGGTTCTTCGTGACGAAAAGAGTTTGGATATTGAGCAAACCGTTTTAACCATGGGTTATGAATTACCAGTTTATTCCGGTGATCCATTATACTTTCCAGCTGTAATTTTTAATCAATTACTTGGAGGTTCGCCTCAATCTGTATTGTTTACTGATGTACGTGAAAAGCAGAGTCTCGCTTATGATATTTCATCTTCATATAATTCGTTAAATGGCTCGCTAACTGTTTCAGCGGGGATTTTACCTCAAAATCAAGCTTTAGTTGAGAAATTAGTGGCTGAGTCAATTGATAAAATTGCTGGTGGAAACATTGACAATGCAGTAGTTGATGGAATTAAACAATCATTGATCGATCAAAGAAAATCAAGTGCTGATTCTTTAGGTTCTCAATTAGGAAAATTATTCATTAAGGAAATTGTTAATGAAGATACAGATGATGCTAAGTATATTGATGGTGTCAATGCCGTTAGGACTGAAGCACTGATTGAATTAGCTAATAAGTTAAAACTAAGGGCGGTCTATTCTTTGAAGGGCAATGGTGAGCGCGATGAAGACAATTAATTATCCAAATTTTGATGAGCAAATTTTATCTGAAACGTTGCCAAATGGATTGAAGGTTTTTCTTAACCCTATGGCTGGATTTAAACGAACTTCTGCTGTCTTGAGTGTTAACTATGGTTCTGCAGATACAAGCTTTGTTAGGGACGGCAAGCTGATTAATCAGCCGGCAGGAATCGCACATTTTTTGGAACACAAAATGTTTGATAAGAAAGACTATGACGTGTTTGAATTGTTTAATAAAAATGGCGGTCGTTCTAATGCCTACACCTCATTCACCAAAACAAACTATGTGTTTTCTTCAACAGACAACGTTAACGAAAACTTAGAGTTACTTCTCGATTTTGTAATGCAACCTTATTTCACTGAAGAAAAAGTAAATCGCGAAAAAGGGATTATTGCTCAAGAAATTAATATGTACAAGAATGATCCAGATAACCAACTATTTACTACCAGTGTGCAATCGATGTATCCCGGTACTGCTCTGGCTGATGATATTGCCGGTTCGGAAGAATCGTTATCAGAAATCACAGTTGATGATTTAAATTTGGCCTATGACACGTTTTACCGTCCAGAAAATATGACTTTAATGATTAGCGGTAATTTAATACCCGATGAAATCATGGAATTAGTTAAAACTAACCAAGCGAAGTACCCTAAGCGAGATATGGATGTCAAATTCATTAATCCTCAGCCAAAGAATGAAACAGGTGAAACACGCATTTTATCGATGGATGTTTCAAGACCTAAAGCATCATTTACTCTTCGTGGCAATATTAACTTAAAGAAGGGTCAATCAACTATCAGTCTAAAAGACGAATTAGGGTTGAGCTTATTGATGAACTTGTTCTTTTCCGAAAATTCTGTCCAGTATGATGATCTGTATCATCAAGGAATTATTGATGACTCGTTCTCATTTGAAGTAGAAGTCGAGCGAGGGTTTGAATTTGTGATGCTAGCTGGAGATACAGATAATCCTGAACAACTTGTTGGTAAGTTACATGATATTGTTGATCAGATACCTGCACTAATTGATACCAAACAAGAAGAGTTTGAACTACAAAAGCGAGAACTGCTTGGCAATTATATTGCGATGATGGATTCACCTGAGGCCATTACCAATCAATTTTATGGGTTTGGGGATGGTCCGCAAACGGTATATGATGAAATTGAAGTAATTAGCAAGTTGACGCTTGAAGATATTAAGCAAATTAGCGCTGACTTTTTGGCAAATTATACGCCAGGCTGTGTGACAATTGGAAAGAAAGTTTAAATAATTTTTAAGTGTCAAATTTGATGGAAATCATATGATATACTGAAAATAATGATAAAAAAAGCAATGGAGAGTCAGTATGGATAACGAAAACCAATCTGAAACAATTGGACAAAAATTGCACGATGCAAGAGTTGCCAAAGGATACACTCTTGATGATCTGCAAAAGAACACTAAAATTCAAAAACGTTACTTGATGGCAATTGAAGAGAACGATTTTGATGCACTACCTGGAGATTTTTACGTCCGGGCATTTGTAAAGCAATACGCAGATTCTGTTGGACTTAATGGACAGGAACTGTTAAATGAATTTAATCATAATTTACCAGACACTGAGGCTCCAGAATATGTTGATCGGGTGAATGATGATAATCCGCAAACTCGTTCTGTGCAAAGAAAAGCTGATGAACGAAGTGAAAAAATCAGACGCTATATTCCAATCGTGGTTGTTTCAATTATCGTATTAATTATTTTGATCGCAATCTGGGTAGCTGCTGCAAAAAGCACACACAATACGAATAAGACGGAAATTGAAACTAGTAAAGTATCAGTTTCCGGTTCAGATTCAAGTGCAAAAACTAATTCTTCAAGTAGTACTAAGAAGGCACCAGCCAAGAAAGCAACTACAACCAGTTCCAAGGCAGTCACATTCAAACAACTTTCAGCTTCTGGCAGCGATGTTACCTACCAAGTTAAAGGTGCTAAAAAGACTCCTGCCATCAAATTAGCCGTTGTTAAGGCAAATGGTGCTGACACCTCTGCTTGGATTTCTGTAACAGCAGATGGTAGTTCGTTATGGCAGAATACATTGGCCTCTGGTAAAAGTCACACTGTGACATTGCCATCGGGAACTTCATCAGTCACAATTAACTCTGGTAATGCTCCAGCAACTAATATTTCTGTTTCTGGTAAGCAAATGAAGCTTCCTAGTTCAACCAGCCAAGTTAGAAACGTAGTTTTGCAATTTAATAGTTCTAACAACACATCATCAACAACTGATAACACGACAAATGGGACTACCACTGACGGTACAACTGGTACAAATTCTGATACAACTGGTACAGGTACCACTACTGGATATTAATTAAAGATATGGGGAATTAAAATGAATTTACCTAATAAATTAACCATTTTTAGAATTATATTGATTCCATTTTTTATCTTAGTGTTAGCAACTCCGATTACAATGGGCTCATTTGCGGTTGGTGGAACGGTACTAACAGGTGCTCGTCTGATAGCTACGCTGATTTTTATTGTGGCTTCGATCACTGATTTTTTGGATGGTCAAATAGCTCGAAGAAACCATTTGGTTACCAATTTTGGTAAATTTGCTGATCCACTAGCCGACAAAATGTTAGTTATGACTGCATTTATCTTCTTGGTGGAATTAAATATGGCTCCCGCTTGGGTAATTGCTATCATCGTCTGTCGAGAGTTGGCAGTGACGGGTCTGCGATTAATTGTGGTTGAAAATGACGGAGAAGTCATTGCTGCCGCTTGGCCTGGAAAAATTAAAACAACTACTCAGATGTTGGCTATCATATTCTTGCTTTTAAACAATGTATTCTTTACAGCAATCAATTTCCCAATCGGACAAATCTTGCTATACATCTGTTTATTTTTCACGATTTACTCAGGAATTGATTACTTTGTACAAAATCGTAGTATCTTTTCAGATTCTTTTTAAAAATTTTGCAAAAGAAGATAAGCTATTATCTTCTTTTTTTCGTATCTATAACTTTAGGAGGCGCAAACATGACAATTCAAGAACAACTTGTTCAATTATTAATTGATAAAAATATTACAATCACTGCAGCCGAAAGCTTAACTGCTGGTCTTTTTCAAAGCACTATTGGAGAAGTTCCGGGGGTCTCAACCATTTTTGAAGGTGGCTTCGTGACGTATTCGAATGAGGTTAAGGAACAAGTTTTAGGTATCCCCAAAGAAGTTATTGATACTTATGGTGTTGTTAGCGGTCCGACTGCCGTTTGGATGGCAAGCCAAGCCAAAACTATTCTTCAAAAAGATATCGGGATTTCTTTTACCGGAGCTGCTGGACCAGATTTATTAGAAGGTAAAGCCGCTGGGACTGTTTATATTGGTATTGCTTTACCGAATGACCAAGTATATTCTCGTGAATTCAAATTTAGCGGTTCTAGAAATGAAATTCGAGAAGAGTGTGTGAATCAAGGTTTAAAGTTGATCTTGTCAGAAATTGAAAAATAAACGAACTTTTGTTCGCATTTTTGTTGATTTTTTGATGAATCATTAGTATAGTGAACTAGTAATCATTTCCTGACGGAAAATGGGAGGTAACGAATGGCTGACCAAAGAAAAGCTGCCTTAGATAAGGCTTTAAAGGGTATTGAAAAAGAGTTCGGTAAGGGCTCCATCATGCGAATGGGCGATAAAGCCGATACTCAAATCTCAACTGTTCCAACTGGTTCTTTAGCTTTAGATGAAGCTTTAGGAGTAGGTGGATACCCTCGGGGACGAATCGTTGAAATTTATGGACCTGAAAGTTCTGGTAAAACTACGGTGGCATTGCATGCAGTTGCCGAAGTTCAAAAGCGTGGAGGAACTGCAGCGTATATTGATGCTGAAAATGCACTTGATCCAGTTTATGCCACTCATTTAGGCGTAAATATCGATGACTTACTATTGTCTCAACCTGATACAGGTGAACAAGGACTAGAAATTACAGATGCTTTGGTAACTAGTGGAGCAATTGATATCGTAGTTATTGATTCAGTTGCTGCTTTAGTTCCTCGTGCTGAAATCGAAGGAGAAATGGGTGATACCCATGTTGGACTTCAAGCTAGATTGATGTCACAAGCACTTCGTAAATTATCTGGAACGATTAATAAAACTAAAACAATTGCGTTATTCATTAACCAAATTCGTGAAAAAGTTGGTGTTATGTTCGGAAACCCTGAAACAACTCCTGGTGGACGAGCATTGAAGTTCTATTCAACTATCAGACTTGAAGTTAGAAGAGCAGAACAAATCAAAGATGGTACTGATATCATTGGTAACCGAGTTAGAATCAAAGTGGTTAAGAACAAGGTTGCGCCACCATTTAAACGTGCTGAAGTTGATATTATGTACGGTCAAGGTGTTTCTCAATCTGGAGAATTAATTGATATGGCTGTTGAAAAGGATATCGTTAATAAATCCGGTTCATGGTACTCATATGGTGAGGAACGAATTGGCCAAGGTCGTGAAAATGCTAAGGCATACTTAGTTGATCATCCTGACATTTATGCAGAGGTTAAAACTAAGGTTCGTGATGCATATGGTATTCCTGATGTGGATGATGATGGTAGCAGTGGTAAAGCAAAAACTGATGCAACTGTTGAAGATGAAACATTAGATTTAGATACTGATAAATAATATAATCATTTAGTTATTAAATTATGCTAAAAAGGCACTGATCTATTTTGATCAGCGCTTTTTTGATTATTGTAATAATAGGTTAGTTAAAACTATAAGATGATTGACACTGTCACAACAACACATTAGAATGATAGTTGTGTCAATAATCAAATAACATCTTATTATTGGTTAATACTATAATCATTTTATGATGATTTGGAGGTGAAGCCATGAATTTGGCTGGAATAATCCTCGCAATCATCGCTATTCTTGTTGTTGGTATTGTTGGATTTATTAGTTTTCGGATGGGCACAAACATCCAAAAGAAGAATCAATTACGTGAAGAACAAGCTACTAACAGTAGTGCTAACGAAATTATTGCAGAAGCCAAAAAGCAGGCTGATACATTAGTTAAGGAAGCAAAATTAACTGCCCAAGAAGACAATCATCGTTATCGAAGTAACGTTGAGAACGAATTGAAAAAACGTCGTTCAGAACTTCAAAAGCAGGAAGATAGATTGTTGCAACGTGAAGAGGCTCTGGACAGAAAAGATAATTCTTTTGAAAAACGGGAGAACAGTCTTAACCGGAAAGAGCAAAAAATTAATAAAGAACAACAGCAGTTACTGTTACAACAAAAAGAAGCAAACTCACTTATTGAAGCGCGGCAATCAGAGATTGAAAAGGTAGCTGGATTATCAAGCGAACAAGCACGAGATCTGATTTTGAAGGAAACTGATGCACAGTTAGCAGATGAAAAGGCTCGCATGGTCAAAGCAAGCTATGATAAAGCTGCTGCTGAAGCTGATGAAAATGCCAAAAACTTAATCGTTGATGCAATTCAACAAAGTTCGGCGGATGTCGTTTCTGAAACAACTGTCACAGTTGTTAACCTGCCTAACGAAGATATGAAGGGTAGAATTATTGGTCGTGAAGGCCGTAATATTCGAACTTTTGAAACCCTTACTGGAGTCGATTTGATTATCGATGATACTCCGGAAGCGGTTGTCCTCAGTGGCTTTGATCCAATTAGAAGAGAAGTTGCCAAAATGACTCTCGAAAAATTGATCAAAGATGGTCGAATTCATCCAGCTCGGATTGAAGAGATGGTTGATAAGAGCCGTAAGGAACTTGAACAGAGAATCCAAGAAATTGGTGAAGAAGCGCTGTTCGAGCTAGGAATCCATTCCATGGGTCCTGACATGATTAAGCTAGTTGGTCAGTTAAACTTCAAGATTGTTAATGGTCAGAATTTGCTGAGTCATTCAATTGAGGTTGCTAGATTAACTGGCGCATTAGCGTCTGAATTAGGTGAGGATGTTACTTTAGCTAAACGCGCAGGATTATTACACGATATAGGTAAAGCCACTGACAGCGGCGTTGAAGGTTCACATGTCGATGTTGGTGTAGATTTAGCGAAGAAATATCATGAAAGCGCAGTGGTCATTGATTCCATTGCTGCTTACCATGAAGGTAATCAACCAGAATTTATTATTTCTGAATTGGTTGCTGTAGCAGAAAAAATTGCAATTTCTAGACCAGGTGCATACAGCGAATCTTTGGAAAGCTTTGTTCATCGTCTAGATAGTTTGGAAAAAATCACTGATAGTTTTGATGAAGTTAAAAAGAGTTACGCTATCCAAGCTGGTCGAGAGATCAGAGTGATTGCTAAACCAAATGAGGTTTCAGATATTCAGGCAATTGCACTTTCAAGAAACATTAAACAAAAAATTGAATCTGAAATGAAGTATCCGGGACATATTAAAGTCACGGTAATTCGAGAAGTCAGATCAGTTGAATACGCAAAGTAAAAGATCAGTTGTTGACTGGTCTTTTTTCTTTTATAAATGGTAAAATCGTAACTGTTAATTAAACTAAATTGGATTGATAGAAAGTAATGAGGAATTAAAGCATGCGGATTCTTTTCATCGGGGATGTTGTTGGAAATAAAGGAATAAAAATGATTCAAGATTATGTTCCTAGTTTAAAACAGGAACATCGACCTCAAGTCACTATTGTGAATGGTGAAAATTCAACACCAATGGGAAGAGGAATCAACCTAAGTGGTTATAAAAAAATGATGTCGTCAGGAGTTGACGTGGTTACTCTTGGAAATCACGCTTGGGGTAACCCAGAGCTAACTGATTTCATTGATGACGCGAAACGATTGATTCGTCCATATAATTTTCCTGGAAACGATGTTCCCGGACGAGGATATACGATTATTAATGTGAATGGTTTCAGATTAGCTGTTATGAATTTTCAGGGTCGCGTTTTCTTGGATAATTTGGATGATCCTTTCACACAAGCAAATGAATTAGTTGATGAACTGAATGGCGATGCTGACGCATTCTTTATTGATTTTCATGCTGAAGCGACTAGCGAAAAGTTAGGATTTGCTAAGTACTTAAGCAGTAAAGTATCTGCAGTTGTTGGTACGCATACCCACGTACAAACTAATGATGCTAGAATTTTAAATGGGAAAACCGCCTTTTTGACTGATGCAGGGATGACCGGTCCAGCGAACGGAATGCTTGGCATGAAGGAAAAAAGTGTTATAAATAGATTTATTAATCAACGACCAGCTCGATTCCAAGTTGATGAAGATAGTCAAGGAATTATCAGTGGTTGTATTATCGACATTGATGAAAAAACAGGTAATGCCACTCATATTGAAACCATCAATCGAATGGAGAATGGCTGGGATTAAGGAGAGTTTAGATTGGCAAAAACTGAAGTTACTCCGATGATGGAGCAGTATCAAAAAATTAAGGATCAGTATCCTGATGCATTTTTATTTTATCGACTAGGTGATTTCTATGAAATGTTCAATGAAGATGCCATCAAGGGATCACAAATCCTGGAATTGACGCTGACTAACCGAAATAAGAGTTCTAAAAACCCTGTACCAATGTGTGGAGTGCCACATAAAGCAGTTCAAAATTATATCGACATTTTAGTTGATCAAGGATATAAAGTCGCAATTTGTGAACAAATGGAAGATCCTAAGTTGGCTAAGGGAATGGTTAAGCGAGAAGTAATTCAGTTAGTGACACCAGGAACCCAATTTCAAACGGGCAGTCAAAACGCGAAGGACAATAACTATTTAACTGCTCTGACATACGATAGTGGCAGTCAGCATTATGGCTTTGCATACGCTGATTTATCAACTGGTGAACTAAAAGCGGCCGATTTAAGCACAACTGATGAAATAGTTAATGAAGTGGTTTCTTTATCCAGTAAAGAAACAGTTGTCTTAAGTGATAACTTACCCACAGAAATTTCTGAAACATTGACGAAGTTGGGAATTTTGATTTCTCATCAAGAAATTTTACCGACTAACTCAGCTACTAGTTATTTAAGCCAGGATATTGATAATGAAGTAGTGAAGCAGGTAGTAAAACTGCTGCTTTCATATATTGAAACTACTCAAAAGCGGAGTCTTGATCACTTAAAACGTGCAGAAATGTATGAACCATCTGATTTCCTAGAGATGGATCATAATTCTCAATATAACCTAGAGCTGGTTAGAAACATTCGTACTGGCAAAAAGCGAGGTACTTTGTTGTGGCTTCTTGATCAAACTAAAACCGCGATGGGTGGCCGGATGCTCAAGCAATGGATCGAACGCCCACTTGTTAACGAGGCTAAAATCGAGCAACGGCAAAATATCGTTGAAGTATTAGTTGATCATTTTTTTGAGCGTAATCAGTTACAAGACGAATTAGTTAGCGTTTATGATCTAGAGCGTTTATCTGGTAGAGTGGCGTTTGGTAGCGTGAATGGTCGTGATTTGATTCAATTGAAGTCATCTTTAATGCAAGTTCCTAAGGTTCAATATATATTGGAACAAGTTGCCACTAGTGATTTTGATGATTTATTAAAAGAATTAGTGCCATTGGATAATATTGTTGATCTAATTGATCGGGCAATCGCTGACGAACCACCAATTTCCGTGACGGACGGTGGGGTCATTAAAGATGGGTATAACGAACAGTTGGATCAGTATCGTGATGCAACTAACAATGCTCAACGATGGTTAGCTGACTTAGAGGCTAAAGAGCGTCAAATTACCGGAATCAGTACGCTAAAAGTTGGCTTTAATCACGTTTTTGGCTATTATATCGAAGTTACAAAAAGTAATTTAAACAAGATTCCTGAGAATCGTTATCAAAGAAAACAAACTCTTTCAAATTCTGAAAGATTTTCCACGCCTGAGTTAAAAGAAAAAGAAACTATGATTCTTGAAGCTCAGGAGCAGAGTAAAAATTTAGAGTATAAATTATTTGTTGAAGTTCGAGATCAGATTAAGGCAGCTATTCGTGACATTCAACGACTTGCTGATGCCATTGCTGTGGTTGACGTACTACAAAGCTTTGCGGCTGTGTCAGAAGAGTATCGATTTGTTAAACCAACTTTAATCAAAGGTCATGAAGTTGACATCATAGACGGTCGCCATCCAGTTGTTGAAAAAGTATTGGGACATCAGCAGTATGTTCCTAACGACGTCCAGTTGGATGATGATACGAACGTTTTATTGATCACTGGTCCTAACATGTCTGGTAAGAGTACTTACATGCGTCAATTGGCGTTAACGGTCATCATGAATCAAATTGGCTGCTTTGTGCCAGCTAAGAGTGCCAAAATGCCAATTTTCGACCAGATTTTCACACGAATCGGTGCTGCAGATGATTTAATATCTGGACAGAGTACTTTCATGGTTGAGATGCAAGAGGCAGATGATGCTATTAAACATGCGACACCTAATAGTTTGATTTTGTTTGATGAAATCGGTCGAGGAACTGCAACTTATGATGGAATGGCAATTGCTCAAGCAATTATTGAATATGTGCACAATAACATTGGTGCCAAGACATTATTCTCGACTCATTATCATGAATTAACTGTTTTGGATCAAACTTTGAAACAGTTAAAAAATGTGCATGTTGGAGCGACTGAAGCTAATGGCGAATTAGTATTTCTCCATAAAATTCAAATGGGCCCCGCTGATAAGTCATATGGTATTCACGTGGCCAAGTTGGCTGGTTTGCCACAAACGTTATTGGGCAGAGCTGAAACGATTTTGGATAATTTGCAGAATAACGATGATCAAACATTGGATGCTAAAGCAGCGACGAATGAACCGCAAGTCGAAACATCAATCAATAACGGTCATGCTGAGGAAGAACAAATTTCGTTGTTCCCAATGGATCAGGTTGATGAAAAGCAGGCAACTGTTATCAATCAAATCAAACAACTAGACTTGATGTCGAAAACACCAATGGAAATTATGAATCAAGTATATAAATGGCAGCAGAGGATAAAAAAGGACTAGGTGAGCAGAATGGCAAAAATCCATGAATTACCAACTATACTAGCTAATCAAATTGCTGCTGGAGAAGTGGTTGAACGGCCAGCTTCAGTAGTGAAAGAACTAGTTGAAAATGCGATTGACGCCAATAGTACTGAAATCAATATAACTATTGAAAATTCTGGCTTAAAGCTAATTAAGATAGTTGATGATGGCGATGGGATAGATCCTACTGAGGTAAAAACTGCCTTTTTACGTCACGCAACTAGTAAGATCAGTGAGCAACGAGACTTGTTTCGAGTTAGAAGTTTAGGCTTTCGAGGAGAAGCATTACCATCTATTTCATCAGTTGCTAAGGTTAGGATGCAAACTTCCACGGGTAACGAAGGTGTGGAAGTTGATTACCAGGGTGGCAAATTAGTCAGTGAAAAACCAGCTGAGGCCCGCAAGGGAACTACTATCGAGGTTTCTTCGCTGTTTTATAACACTCCAGCCCGACTAAAATATATGAGCTCCCCTAACACTGAATTAGCTCGAATTTCAGACATGGTGAACCGTTTGGCTGTTAGTCATCCAGAGGTCGCATTTTCGCTCACTAGCAACGGTAAAGAATTGTTAAGAACATCTGGTCGAGATAACCTCTTACAGGTGTTAGGAGCGATTTATGGAATGAAGACGGTTAGTAAGATGGTTAAGATATCCGCCAGTGATTTAGACATTCAGGTTAATGGATACGTAAGTTTACCAGAATTAACTCGCGCTTCTAGAAACTATATATCCTTGATTTTGAATGGCCGATACATTAAGAATTTCGGGTTAACAAAAGCCGTTATTTCTGGATATGGTTCAAAACTAATGATTGGGCGATACCCAATTTCTGTAATTGAAGTGAATGTCGATCCAGCATTGATTGATGTTAATGTTCATCCAACAAAACAAGAAGTCCGTATCAGCAATGAGACTGCAATATCAAGACTTGTTTATCAGGCTATCTCAACGGCTTTGGCAGATAAGCGACTGATTCCTGACGCAGCTGAATCATTCAAACAGTCTGTACCGACAAGCTCTGTTGTTGAAACGACTTTGGTGGATACGAATGAAACTGCTTCAAGTACTGTTACCCAGCCGGTCAAAGTTACTGAAGAGGATTCTCGGCCTTATGAGTTGCCGGATGAATTAACAGAACCAATCATCGTTAATGACAGACGTGAGCTAGATACTTCTGAAGTACATGCATTTGAAGGCCGGTTAGCTAATGAGCCGGACTCATTGCCAGTTTTTGTGGATATTCAAGCGCCATCAGAATTATCAATTGCTAATGACTCTCAACCTTTAAAGCCACAACAAGAACGTTTGGCAGAGATTGATGAAAATCACTTTGAATCAGGATTTCCTGATTTAAATTATATCGGTCAAGTTCATGGTACTTATTTGATTGCGGAAACCGCTGAAGGGATGTTTTTAGTTGATCAGCATGCTGCGCAAGAAAGAGTTAACTATGAATATTATCGTCAGAAAATTGGCGAGGTAAGTCCTGACCAGCAGAATTTATTGGTACCAATCATTCTAGATTACTCAACTACTGACTATCTGTTAATTACGGAAAAATTATCTATTCTCCAAGAATTAGGTATTTATCTGGAAGATTTTGGTCAAAACAGTTTTATTGTGCATCATCATCCAATGTGGTTTAAGGAAGGGCAAGAAGAATCAACGCTCAAAGAGATGATTGATTGGATTTTGAATGATCAAAAGATTTCGGTTGCTGCATTTCGAGAAAAAACAGCCATTATGATGAGTTGTAAGCGAGCAATCAAAGCTAACCATCATCTTGACGAGCGACAAGCCAAAGCCCTACTAAAACGACTACCTGAATGTGAAAATCCATATAATTGTCCTCATGGTCGACCAGTTTTGGTTAAATTCACCAATGAAGATATTGAAAAAATGTTTAAGAGAATTCAAGACCCACATAACACCAAGGAATCAATGATTTAAAATGCTAATGTGATACAATTTAATGGACAAATTTTAGAGACAGGGGAATACCATGTTTGAATTTATTCAAGGAATGATCGTAGATGTTGCTCCAGACCATATTGTTGTTCAAACAGGTGGAATTGGATACTACATCTATACGGCTGACCCATACCATTTTGAGGTGGGCACACCGGATGTGCGGGTTTATGTATACCAGTCAGTGAGTGAAAATGCTTTGCTGCTCTTTGGCTTCTTTGATGCTAAAGATAAACAATTGTTTTTAAAATTAATTGCTGTTTCAGGCATTGGTCCTAAGAGTGCATTGGCAATCCTAGCTGGGAATGACCGAACTGGATTAATCAGTGCGGTCAACGAAGGAAATGCTAAATTCTTAACTAAATTTCCTGGGGTTGGTAAGAAGACAGCCCAACAAATCATCTTAGACTTACAAGGCAAGCTTGGTGACATTGAAGCTAGCTTATTTGACGATCCTGTTGAAGAATCTCATGCCACCAATAAGCAACAGAGTACGGAATTACGCGACGCCATTCTAGCTCTTTCGGCGCTTGGTTATTCTTCTAAACAAGTTAGCGGGATTGAAGATGAAATGGCGGTCGAAGAGGGCCTATCAACTGACGAATATCTAAGCTTAGGTCTTAAATTATTAATGAAGTAGGAGGTGAATTTCTTTGAGTGATACAAATGATGAACGAATAATATCTTCTGACGTTGAGAATCCTGATGAAGAAGCAATTGAAATGTCGTTGCGACCACAGCTATTGAATCAATACATTGGTCAATCCGATATTAAAAATGAACTACAGGTTTACATTCAAGCAGCAACTCAGCGAGAAGAGTCATTAGATCATGTGTTACTCTATGGCCCACCAGGACTAGGTAAAACCACTTTAGCTATGGTCATTGCCAATGAAATGAAGGTAAATATTCGGACAACCAGTGGTCCCGCCATTGATAAACCGGGAGATTTACTTTCAATTCTAAATGAACTTCAGCCCGGTGATGTTTTATTTATTGACGAAATTCACCGATTACCAAAAATCGTTGAGGAAATGCTCTATTCTGCAATGGAGGACTTCTTCGTCGACATTATCGTTGGTCAAGGGCCTAGTGCACACCCAGTTCACTTTCCGTTGCCTCCATTTACCCTTATTGGTGCGACAACGCAAGCAGGCGCTCTCTCAGCACCGTTAAGGGATCGGTTTGGGATAGTTGCCCATATGAAGTATTACAGCCCTGAGGAGCTCGATAACATCGTTAAACGAACGGCGGATATTTTTAAGATTGCAATTTCTAGTGACGCGGCTTATGAAGTTGCTTTAAGGTCACGGGGAACGCCCAGAATTGCTAATCGGTTGTTAAAACGAATCAGAGATTTCGCACAAGTTTCAAGTAAAGATGGCATTGATATTGAGATTGTCCGATACGCATTGAACTTATTAAAAGTAGATAATCTTGGTTTAGATGACACTGATTTGAAACTATTAAAAACGATGATTGAATATTATGATGGCGGTCCTGTTGGTTTAAACACGTTAGCTGCCAACATTGGCGAAGAAACTGATACGATTGCTGAAATGTATGAACCATATTTAATGCAAATTGGCCTTCTTAAAAGAACTGCCCGCGGCCGAATGGTAACTGCAAAGGGATATGAACATCTGGGATATCCTGAAAATCCTAATAAATAGCTAATCCATGGAGGAAGACGAGTTGGAAAACAAATATACTCTCGAAGATTTTAACTATGATTTACCACAGGAATTAATTGCGCAAACTCCAATTAAAAATCGAGATACATCTAGATTATTAGTCTTAGATCGTCAGACAGGAGCAACCGAAGACCGTCATTTTTATGATATCCTGGATTACTTAAATCCTGGTGATGCTCTAGTGATGAATAACTCTAAAGTAATGCCAGCTAGGATATATGGCGAAAAGAAGGACACTGGTGGTCATGTTGAAGTTCTCCTATTACACAACATCGAAGGGGATCGATGGGAGACATTGATGAAGCCAGCGCGTAAATTCAAAGTTGGTTCCACAGTTTCTTTTGGGGATGGAAAACTCACTGCGGTTGTTACTAAAGAATTAGATCACGGTGGTCGAGAAATCGAATTCAAGTACGACGGTATTTTCATTGAAATCTTAAATGAGCTTGGTGAAACACCACTTCCGCCATATATTAAAGAAAAGTTATCCGATCCTGACCGATACCAAACCGTATATGCCCAGGAAATGGGCTCCGCTGCTGCACCAACCGCGGGTCTTCATTGGACTAAAGAGCTTTTACAGAAAGCAGAAGACAAAGGTGTCAAGCTAGTCTACTTAACACTTCATGTTGGTTTAGGAACTTTTAGGCCGGTGGATGAAGAAAACATTGAGGACCATAAGATGCACAGTGAATTTTATCGATTAAGTGATGAAGCCGCTGAAGCTTTAAATGCTGTGCGAGATGGTGGTGGTAAAATCGTTGCCACTGGGACGACTTCAATTCGTACTTTGGAAACAATTGGCTCAAAATTTAATGGTGCAATCAAAGCTGATTCAGGCTGGACTGATATTTTTATTAAGCCAGGTTACGAATGGAAAGTCGTCGATTCATTTATTACGAACTTTCATTTGCCAAAGTCGACTCTGGTTATGCTAGTCGCTTCATTTACTGGTAAAGATAATATTTTGAATGCATATCATCACGCAATTGAAGAAAAGTATCGATTCTTTAGTTTTGGGGATGCTATGTACATTCATTAATTTTAGGAGGATGCTTTTATGCAACCAGCGATTACATATCGCCTAATCAAGAAAGAAAAGCACACTGGCGCCCGCCTTGGGGAAATAACTACCCCTCATGGTACTTTCAGAACACCGATTTTTATGCCAGTTGGAACACAAGCTACTGTAAAAACATTGTCACCTGAAGAACTTGAAGATATGCACGCTACTATCATTCTGGCCAACACTTACCATCTTTGGTTGAGACCGGGTGAGGACATCGTCGAAGAGGCTGGCGGTCTTCATAAGTTCATGAATTGGAACAAGGGAATTTTGACCGATTCTGGAGGATTTCAAGTCTTTTCATTAGCTAAAAATCGTGATATCACCGAAAAAGGGGTCACTTTTAAGAACGAAATTAACGGTGCCAACATGTTTTTATCTCCAGAAAAAGCAATGGCAATTGAAAATGCCTTAGGGCCTGACATCATGATGAGTTTGGATGAATGTCCACCTTATTTTGAAAGTTATGATTATGTCAAAAAGTCAGTTGAACGGACTTCCCGTTGGGCCGAAAGAGGCCTAAAGGCCCATAAGAACCCAGATTGGCAAGGACTATTCGGTATCGTTCAAGGTGCGGGATTTGAAGACCTAAGAAAACAATCTGCTCGTGATTTGGTGGGACTGGATTTTCCAGGATATTCAATAGGTGGTTTATCAGTAGGTGAATCTAAATCCGAAATGAACCGGGTTCTAGATTTTACTGCTCCGCTATTACCGGAAAATAAACCACGTTATTTGATGGGTGTCGGGGCAACTGACTCGCTGATCGATGGAGTTATCCGCGGAGTTGACATGTTTGATTGTGTCTTACCAACTAGAATCGCTCGACGTGGAACAGTCATGACGTCACATGGTCGATTGGTTGTGAAAAATGCTAAGTACGCTCGCGATTTTACTCCAATGGATGATCAATGTGATTGTTATGCTTGTCGAAATTACACTAGAGCTTATATCCGCCATTTGATCAAGGCGGATGAGACATTTGGTATGCGTTTATGTTCTTTGCATAATTTACATTACCTGATTAACTTGATGAAGCGGGTTCAACAAGCCATTATTGACGATAATCTTTTGGATTTAAGGGCGGAAGTATTCGAACAATATGGATACAATGAACCAAATCCAAAAAACTTTTAGGTGTAGACCTTTTCGAGTTAATTTGTTAAAGTTGAAAGTATGAGAATAAGTGGGGTGAAATAATTGAATAGTTCAGTATACTCAATCTTAATGATTGTTGTGTTATTTGGTTTAATGTATTTCTTTATGATTCGACCACAACGTAAGCAAGAACAAAAGCGTCGTGAGGAACTTTCTCGGGTAAAGCCTGGGGACCAAGTTGTTACAATTGGCCGTTTACACGGGGTTGTTGATGAAATAAATAATACAGAAAAAACAGTTACACTTGATTGTGATGGTATCTACTTGGTATTTGATTTAAGTGCAATTGCTCAAATCAAACAACCTGCTGTTGCAGCACCAGCTGCTAGCAACAATGCCACTGTAAGTGAACCAGCACAACCTGCTGATGATCAAACTGTTGCTAATGATTCTGAATCAACTGATAGCAGTAAAACAGCATCTTCTGATCAACCAGAAGACAACAATTCAGATGAAACTAAATAATTAAGAAAATAAGCAGAAATGCTTATTTTTTTTGCTTGTAAAAGAACACACGTTCTTGTAAACTAACTATGAGTTGATGATAATGAAAAATAAAAATCGTAAAATAATTCATGTTGATATGGACGCCTTCTATGCCTCAATCGAGGAGTTGTTGGATCCAACTTTAAAAAATAAGCCGTTGGTTGTTGCACAAGATCCCAGAAAAACTGGTGGTCATGGTGTGGTGGCAACGGCTAGTTATAATGCTCGCAAGTATGGTATTCATTCTGCGATGAGTTCCATGGAAGCACTAAAGTTATGCCCAAATGCAGTTTTTCGATTTTCTGGATTTGATTTTTACCGAAAATACTCTGCAATTATTCATGAAGTGTTTAATGAGTATACTGACATTGTTGAGTCTTATGCGCTGGATGAGGCTTATTTAGATGTCACTAAAAATAAGCTTGAAATAGATGATCCGATCCAAGTTGCTAGAGAGATCCAAACTAAAATTTGGCAAAGAACTAAGCTAACTTGTTCAGTGGGGGTATCGTATTCCAAATTTTTGGCTAAGGAAGCCTCTGATTATGCTAAACCTGCGGGAATTACGATTATTGACCATAAAGATGCTTTAGAATTTTTGGCCAACCTATCAATTAAAAAATTTCGTGGAGTTGGTAAAAAAACGGTTCCTAAGATGCATGAGTTAGGAATTAATAATGGGGCTGATTTGTTAGAATGGGAGCAATTGGATTTAATTAAATATTTTGGTAAATTCGGCCACGTTTTGTATGAACGGGCTCGCGGAATTGATAACCGTCCTGTTGAGGCCAATCGAATTAGAAAATCAATCGGCAAGGAAAGAACGTACGGAACTGTTCTAGTTACTGATGATGAGGTGCAAACTGCATTGAGCAAAATTTCTCAGCTGGTTGCGAGGGAAGTCATTAAACAAAAAAAGCATGGCAAAACATTAGTATTAAAAATTAGATTCTCTGACTTTGTTACTTATACAAAAAGAATTAGCTTTGACCGATATATTAATAATGATGAAACTGAATTTTTTTCTCTGGCTACTGAATTATTGGAAGAAGTTCCGGAAGTCAGTCCTGACAGGGGTGTTCGGCTACTCGGAATTACGATTACAAACCTTGATGACTTAAGTTATGAAAATTTAGACTTATTTAAGTAAGTTTGCTTTAACATTCTTAATCAAATAAGATATACTAAAGTGTTCTATTAAAAGGCGAGAGGTAATAACGATGGTTGAAAAAAAACAAATTCTCGAATTAATTAAGCAATATCAGACAATAATTATTCATCGACATAAACGTCCCGATCCTGATGCGATCGGTTCACAAATGGGTTTAGCTGAAATTTTGAAAGCTTCTTTCCCAGAAAAAAATATTTTCTGTGTTGGTAAGCAATATGCCAGTTTTGACTGGATAGGTAAAGTTGATGAAGTTACAGATGATCAGTACAAAGATGCCTTGGTAATTATAGTTGACACCGCTAATCAGCCTCGGGTTGATGATGAGCGTTATTCAACTGGTAAGGCCATGATCAAGATCGATCATCATCCAAATGATGATGCCTTTGGTGATATTCAATGGATCGAAGATCAAGCATCAAGTACATCGGAACTCATCTATGACTTCTTTGATGCTAATAGTGATGAATTAAAAATGACTGATAACGCTGCGAGAGTCCTTTATGCTGGAATTGTTGGCGATACAGGTAGATTTATGTATCCTGCCACTTCTTCTCATACATTCGAGGTTGCTAGTAAATTAACCGGTCATAGCTTCAGCGCAGCCGAAGTAAATCAAATCGAGGATGAAATCGATATTCCGCTGGCTCGCCTTTCTGCATATGTATACTCGAATTTAAATATTCTTGATAGTGGTGCTGCTTATTTGGTATTAACTGATGAAGTACTCGAACCATTTAATCTTGGGGATGAAAGCACATCTGCTATTGTGCCATTGCCAGGAAGAATTACTGATGTGGATGCTTGGGCAATCTTTGTTCAACAAAAGGATGGCGGATTTAGAATTCGCTTGAGATCAAAGGGACCAGCAATTAATGAATTGGCCAAAGAGTATGGCGGTGGCGGCCACGAATTAGCAAGTGGTGCAGTCGTAGAGAATGCAGAACAAATTAACGAATTTATGAAGAAGTTAGATACATTAGTTTCCGAAAGCAAATAGGAGAATATATGACAGAATTTTCAGATTTTAATCTCAAACCATTTTTAATGGCAGCCTTAAAAGAAAAAGGTTTTAAACAACCTACATCTGCTCAGACAAAGTTAATTCCAATTGTTATGTCAGGCAGAGATTTAGTGGGACAATCAGCCACTGGTAGTGGTAAGACGCATGCGTTCTTACTACCTATTTTTAATAAATTGGATCCAAATTCAGATAAGACTCAGGCCGTTATTACTACACCTAGTCGGGAATTGGCTTACCAAATAATCGAGGATGCTAAGCAACTTGCTAATCATTCTGATACTCAAATCACCATCGGATCATACGTTGGTGGAACTGATAAGAATCGCCAAATTGAAAAATTAAAGCATGAACAACCAGATATCGTTATTGGTACCCCCGGAAGAATCTGGGACTTGATTGCTGGTCAACATCTCGATATTCATAACGCTCATCAATTTGTTGTTGATGAAGCTGACATGACTTTGGACATGGGATTCTTGGATATCGTTGATAAGATTGCTAGCAGCTTCGGTAAAGAAGTTCAAATGATGGTATTCTCAGCAACTATTCCTCAAAAGGTAAACATCTTTTTGAAGAAGTACATGAACAATCCGGTCGTAGAAGAAATTCCAGTTTCCACAATTATCAGTCCAACGATTGATAACTGGTTGATTTCTACAAAGGGAAAAGATAAGAACCGGTTGATTTATGAATTGTTGACCATCGGTGAACCATACTTAGCGTTAGTATTTGCTAATACCAAAAATCGAGTTGAAGAAATTGCTGCGTTCTTGAAGGGTCAGGGCTTAAAAGTTGCCATGATTCATGGTGGAATTCAACCTCGAGAACGTAAACAAATAATGCGTCGAATCAAGAAACTTGAATTTCAATTCGTTGTTGCTACTGATTTGGCTTCTCGAGGAATTGATATCGAAGGAGTTTCTCACGTTATCAATGATGATATTCCAGATGATTTAGAGTTCTTTATTCACCGTGTTGGAAGAACTGGTCGTAACGGTATGTCAGGAATTTCCATTACTCTCTACACCCCTGATGAAGAGGATGAGATCAGTGAATTGGAAACTATGGGTATCAAATTTAAGCCTAAAGCGGTTAAGGATCATGAAGTAATTGACACATATGATCGTAATCGTCGTGCTACTCATAAGAAGAAGCAAGAGAAACTTGATCCCACAATGATCGGAATGATCAAGAAGAAGAAAAAGAACATCAAGCCTGGGTATAAACGCCGAATTAAGATGAATCTTGCTCGTAAAGACGAAATGGATCGTCGAGTTAAGAAGCGTGAAGAACAACGTGCTAAGCGAAAGCAAAAGAAGCAAAGCTCAACGCGTTATCGTTAGAGCGATTATTGACAGATTATTGGCAAAAAAGTATAATTTTTGTGACTGAAGAACATGTTTAGCTATGGTCTTTTTAAGAAAAGTTTTGGTTGATGAGAAAAACTACTGACCTCGTTGAATGCTATCTTCAAATTAATGTCAAACGCAAATCCTACGTTATAGGAAATAAAAAGTGGTTACGAAACATCGTTGCAATTAGAGTGGTACCGCGTCCTTAATGAGGCGTCTCTTCTAAATGCAACGGTGTTTTATTTTTGGTAAGGAGAAATTATACAATGAAAGAATTATCGAGTGGCCAAATTCGCCAAATGTATTTGGAATTTTTCAAAGAAAAGGGACATTCAATTGAACCCAGTGCTTCACTGATTCCGGTTGATGACCCAACATTATTGTGGATCAACTCTGGAGTTGCCACGATGAAAAAGTATTTCGATGGATCTGTTGTTCCAAAGAATCCTCGAATGACGAGTTCTCAAAAATCAATTCGTACAAATGATATTGAAAACGTTGGTAAGACACCCCGACATCACACTTTATTTGAAATGCTTGGTAACTTTTCAGTCGGTGATTACTTCAAAAAAGAAGCTATCACTTGGGCATTTGAATTATTAACTTCTCCTGATTGGTTTGGTTGGGATCCTGATAAACTTTATATGACTGTTTATCCTAAAGATACTGATGCCAAAAAATTCTGGGAAGAAGTTGGTGTTTCTCCGGATCACATCATCGAAGTTGAAGATAATTTTTGGGACATTGGTCAAGGACCTTCAGGGCCTGATTCAGAAATTTTCTATGACCGTGGAGAATCATTTAACAATCTTGCCGCAGATGATCCAGAAAATTATCCTGGCGGTGAAAATGAGCGCTATCTAGAAGTTTGGAACATTGTATTCTCACAATTCAACCATACTCCAGAAGGTACTTATGAACCTCTTCCAAGAAAGAACATTGATACGGGAATGGGATTAGAACGTGTCGTTTCTATTTTCCAAAATGCTAAAACTAATTTTGAAACAGACTTATTTTTGCCAATGATTCATGAAGCAGAGAAATTAAGTGATAACAAACAATATGGCAAAGACCATAAGCTTGATCAAAGTTTTAGAGTGATTGCTGACCATGCCAGAGCTATTACTGTGGCCATTGGTGATGGTGCGATTCCTTCTAATGAAGGTCGCGGATATGTTATTCGTCGACTTATCAGACGTGCTATTGTCAACGGACAAAAGCTCGGAATCAATGAATCATTCCTTTATAAACTGGTTCCAATTGTTGGTGAGACTTTAAAATCTCATTATCCAGAAGTTTTGGAACAAAGCGATTACATCTCTAAAGTGGTTCAGTCTGAGGAAGATCGTTTCAACGAAACTTTGGCTGGTGGTTTGAAGCTATTGAACGAAGTTATTGAAGCTGCCAAACAAAATGGTTCTAACATGATTGATGGTGCAACAGCATTCAAACTTTACGATACTTATGGTTTCCCATTAGAATTAACTCAAGAATCTGCTGCTGACGCAGGTATAAAGGTTGATGAAGATGGATTTAGCGCAGAAATGCAAAAACAAAAAGACCGTGCTCGTAGTGCTCGTAGCAATGCTAAATCAATGGGCGTTCAGAGAGATTTATTAATTGAAATTAAGGATCAAAGTGAGTATGTTGGTTATAATCAATTAGAAGTCAATGATGCCAAGGCAGTTGTTCTAATTGAGAATGAAAAATTAGTTGAAGAAACTAAGTCCGGCGAAGCTGAAGTTATTTTTGATAAAACACCATTCTATGCTGAAATGGGTGGCCAAGTCGCTGATAAGGGTGATATTTTCAATGAAGATGGTGACAAAGTTGCTGAAGTCATTGATGTTCAACACGCTCCTAATGGTCAAAACTTGCACACAGTTAACTTATTACAACCTTTGAAGAAGGGTGCAACATACATTCTTAAGGTTGATGAAGCTTTCCATAGTAAGGTTGAGAAAAATCATACAGCTACTCATTTATTGGACCAAGCGCTAAGAAATGTTCTTGGCGGTCATACTCAACAAGCAGGTTCATTAGTTGAACCTGGTTATCTTAGATTTGACTTTAACCATTTCGGTTCAGTTACTTCTGAAGATTTACAACGAGTTGAAGATCTAGTTAATGAACAAATCTTTAAAGAGCTTGATGTGAAAACAACTATTACTGATCCAGAGACCGGTAAAAAGATGGGTGCCATTGCACTTTTCAGTGAAAAATATGGTGACCAAGTTCGGGTTGTTAGCATCGGTGATTTCTCTATTGAATTCTGTGGTGGTACTCACGTTAAGAACACTAACGAGTTAGGCTTGTTCAAGATTTTATCTGAATCTGGTGTCGGTGCTGGAGTTAGAAGAATTGAAGCAGTTACCTCAAAGGAAGCCTTCGAATTCTTAAATGATGAAGAACATACTTTAAAACAAATCGCTGGGAAACTTAAGGTTACTCAAATTAAAGAAGTTACTAATCGAGTTGATCAACTTCAACAACAAGTAAAAGAACTTGAACAAAAACAAGCTTCATTAGAAGCTAAGATGGCTGCTCAACAAGCTCAGGATGTCTTCGGAAATGCTCAAACCGCTGGTAAGTACACGATTATTACTGGGGTAATCAAAGACTCAGGAATGGATCAATTGAGACAATTGGCTGATACATGGCGTGATAAGAAGCTTTCTGATGTCTTAGTTCTTGGTACTGGTAAGGGCGATAAGGCTAACTTGATCGTAGCAACTAGTGAAGATGGCGTCTCTGCTGGTTTATCTTCTGCTAATTTGATTAAAGCAATCTCCAAAAACATTCAAGGTGGCGGTGGTGGCCGACCTAACATGGCACAAGCTGGTGGTAAAAAGCCTGCTGGTCTAGAAGCCGCAATGAATGATGCAGTTGATTGGTTAAGTGAACAATAATTTATTTTCAAACAATTTGGTTACCATGATTGTAGTTTCCAAGCTTATCGGTTAAAATTAATTCAAATGACTTTTAGTCATAGAGGTGAATTATATGAACTCATTAGATAAAACCATGTTTTTTGATTTCAGTGATGATCAGAAAAAGGATGTTCGGGATACGTTGTTAACGGTGTACCGCTCCTTAGAGGAAAAGGGTTATAATCCATATAACCAAATTGTGGGTTATTTGATTTCAGGTGATCCTGCATACATTCCCCGTAATCTTGACGCTAGGAATTTAATTCGTCGTCATGAACGTGATGAGATTATCGAAGAACTAGTGCGCTTTTATCTAGATAATCATCCCAACGAAAGTAAGGAAACGAATTAAATGAAGATAATGGGTCTAGATGTTGGTTCCAAGACCGTTGGTGTTGCAGTTAGTGATGCATTTGGCTGGACTTCGCAAGGTGTTGAAATCGTGCGAATTAATGAAGATGAGGGCGAGTTTGGTTTAGACCGAATCGCAGAGCTTGTTGACGAACTTCAAATCGGTGGTTTTGTTCTTGGCTTGCCCAAAAACATGAATAATACCCTCGGTGATCGCGCTCGAGCTTCGCAAGAATATGGCAAGATGCTGAGTGATAAATTCAAATTGCCAGTTGATTTTGAAGATGAACGTTTGACTACTGTGGAAGCACAAAGAATGCTTACCGAAGAGGCTGACGTCTCACGGAAGAAACGGAAAAAAGTTATTGATAAGCTTGCGGCTAGTTTGATTCTACAGAATTACCTAGATCGTAAAGGAAAACTAACACAAATATAAAGGGGTACTATATTAATGGCAGATGAACCTATTCAACAACAAATTACGCTAGTTGACGAAAACGGCGACGAACAATTATATGATGTCTTATTCACATTTAAATCAGAGGATTTCGATAAATCATACATCTTGATTTACCCAACTGGTAAAAGCGATGATGAAGAAGTTGATATTCAAGCTTATGCATTACCTAAGGATGATGATCCATCAGATCCCCAAGGTGGAGAACTTCAGTTAATTGAAACTGATGAAGAATGGGACATGATTGAGGAAGTTTTAAATACTTTCCTTCACGGTGATGATGACGAAGATAACAAAGAAGAATAGTTGTTAAAATGGATTGGGAGTAGAAATTTTTTCGACTCCCAGTCTTTTTTAATTGAGTTTAGGAGTGAAAATTCTTGGAAAATGAAAAGAGAAGGTTTAAGGCAACGATTGATGGTAAGCCATATATCTTCATTGGTTCCGGCTCA
The DNA here is from genome assembly GCF_026913205.2 of Lentilactobacillus sp. SPB1-3. Taxonomy (NCBI): domain Bacteria; kingdom Bacillati; phylum Bacillota; class Bacilli; order Lactobacillales; family Lactobacillaceae; genus Lentilactobacillus; species Lentilactobacillus terminaliae. The sequence goes on along the minus strand of NZ_CP168151.1, from coordinate 1,207,793 downwards.
TATGAACATATGCAGGCTACCGCTGATTTGTTAAATGAACAATTAACACAAATTAAGGAACAATTACCTAACACTAGCAAAGATGATCGCGCAATTTTGACAGCTTTTAATGCTATCTCCAATCAATTATCAATGAAGGAAGATGCGGCGAAACGATCAGGCTCTGCGGTAGATCAGGAGAAGTAAAGATGATTTTAGATTTAATCATTGTTGCCATTCTGGTATTGAGCTTTACTGCTGGATACCGTCGGGGATTTGTTGCCGAATTTTTGAATTTAGTTGGCTTTATATTTGCTTTGGCACTTGCTTGGCGATACACTGCCAATGTCTCTGATTGGATAGTTAATCAATTTAATTTAACTGATCAGCACAGACTGGTATATTGGATTTCATTTTTAATTATTTATACACTAGTTTGGCGGGTAATTATGTTATTGAAGAGAGTAATTAGTCCAGCCACGAGAATTGTAGTTTTAAAACAGGTAAATGCGATTTTTGGTGGTGTAATTAGGCTATTAGTAGCCTATTTATTTGTCTTTGCAGGATTAAATTTACTTTTACTATTTAGCGAGCCTGTCAAGGAACAATATCAAGAGTCTTACGTTGCCAAATACATTGTAAGGTCTGCGCCACAACAAATTGATCATGTAGTTGATAACGCTTAGAAAAAGGGGCGAAATAATTGAACTCTAAAGTATTCACAACACTTGAATACAGTAAAATAAAAGATCAAATTAATACATTCTTGGTTACAGATGCTGGTCGTGATCAACTAGCAACACTGACGCCTAGCTCTGATTATGATCAAGTTAATGAATGGCTGAAGGAAACTGCCGATGGGGCTGACATTGTCAGACTAAAGGGCGAGATTCCAATTCCTAATTTGACTGAAATAGCACCATTTTTGAAGCGATTGAATATTGAAAATGCTTCATTGTCAGGGACGGAATTAGCCCAAATTAAGAAATTGTTAGTTTCATTGAAAGTGGTTGTAGATTTCTTTGACGATTTAAAAACGAATCAAGTGACACTTAGATTAATCGACCAATTAGTTGAACAATTAGATTTGATGCCGGAAATCACTGCCAACCTGGTCAGATCGGTTGATGACGATGGTCGTATTTTGGATGGTGCATCCAGTGAATTAAGATCGATTCGCAGATCAATTCAAAGAACGCAAACTAATATCCGTTCTAGAATGGATAAGTTCATCAAAGGTCCTGATTCCAAGTATTTGAGTGAAACAATTATTACGGTTCGTGATGATCGTTTTGTTATTCCCATTAAAGCTGAATATAAACAAAAATTTGGCGGAATCGTTCATGACCAAAGTGCTTCGGGGCAAACCTTGTATGTTGAACCAAGTGGTGTTGTCGAGAGTAACAATGAGTTGCGACGATTACAACTATCTGAACGTGAAGAAGAACGAAAAATTTTAATCGAATTAACTGAGAGTCTTAGACCATATACAGAAACTTTAAAGGAAAATATGCACTTGATGGGCCACTTAGATTTCGTGAACGGTAAAGCTAAGTACGCTCACAGTGTTAAGGCAACATTACCAATATTGTCTAACAATAATGAAGTTAAATTACGTAAGGCTCGTCATCCGTTAATTGACATCAATAAGGTCGTTCCAAACGATATTGCCATTGGTAGTGATTACCGTTCCATTATTGTCACTGGACCAAACACCGGTGGTAAAACCATTACGATCAAAACTATTGGCTTAATTCAATTAATGGGTCAGTCAGGTTTATTTATTACTGCTAATGAAGAGAGCCAAATTGGAATTTTTGATGATGTGTTCGCTGATATTGGCGATGATCAATCAATTGAGGCCAATTTGAGTACTTTCTCTTCACATTTGGATAATATTATTTCTATTCTTGATCAGATAACTGATCGATCATTAGTTTTGTTAGATGAACTTGGTGCCGGAACCGATCCTAAGGAAGGTGCTGCACTGGCTATGGCTATTATTGATGCCATCGCTGACAAGTCATCTGAGTTGATTGCGACAACCCATTATCCAGAGTTAAAGGCATTTGCATATGATCGTCCAAATACCATTAATGCTTCTATGGAATTTGATGTCGAAACGTTGAAGCCCACATATCGACTAATGATTGGTGTTCCTGGACAAAGTAATGCGTTAAACATTGCGGAAAAATTGGGTTTGCCACAGTTAATTATTGATAAGGCTAGATCGTTCACAGACGATACTAATCAAGATATCAACAATATGATTTCTGAGTTGACTGAGCAAACTAGGCGAGCCAGAATTGAGGCCGAGGACTTAGAAAGTCAATTGAATTCAGCTGAGGAACTTCATAGTGAATTAAAAGAGCAATTTGATAAATATCAAAATAGTAAAGAAAAGTTGATAGAAAATGCTCGGGTCGAAGCTAATCAGGTGGTTGACAAAGCTAAGCAACAAGCTGATGAAATTATTGATGATCTTCACAAGAAGCAAGCTCGTGCCGGCCAAGCAGCTGTTAAAGAAAATGAATTAATGGATGCTAAAGGCGCTTTGAACGCATTAGAAGTAGAACCAAACCTTAAGAAGAACAAAGTCCTTAAACGAGAAAAGAAAAAGCATGATTTTCGTAAGGGTGATGAAGTGTTGGTTAAATCCTACGGTCAACGCGGGACATTGATTGAGAAGCAACGGGATGGATCTTGGGAAGTTCAATTAGGTATCTTGAAGATGAAGATTGATCCTAATGATTTAGAGAAGGGTCAAGCTACTCCAGAAGAAAAATCTAAGTATCGTCCACGGGTTTCGCGGACTCGTTCAAGTGGTATTTCACCAACCTTGGATTTAAGGGGCGAAAGATATGAAGAAGCGATGAGTCGATTAGACCAATATATTGATTCAGCATTATTAGCAGGTTACCCAACGGTTACTATCATTCATGGTAAGGGGACTGGAGCCCTCAGAAGTGGAGTTAACGACTTCTTGAAGAGTCATCCTCGGGTAGCTAGTTTTGGCTATTCAGCCCCTAATGCTGGTGGTGATGGTTCCACAGTTGTGAAGTTCAAATAATGTGTTGTAGGCAATTAACTTGATTTTTAGTTAATTGTTGGTATGATTATATGAGTAACTTAAAAGGAGGTAGCTTTTATGGTAAGTGAAACAACTGATAAAACATTTGAAAGCGATACTGCTCAAGGCGTAACGCTAACTGATTTTTGGGCAACATGGTGTGGTCCATGTAGAATGCAATCACCAGTTGTCGAGGAATTGGCTACGGAAATGGATAACGTAACATTCAACAAAATGGATGTTGATGCTAATCCTGATACACCGCAATCATTTGGAATTATGAGCATTCCAACACTGTTAATTAAAAAAGACGGTGATGTAGTGGATACTGTAGTTGGCTACCACTCAAAAGAACAATTAAAGAAGATTCTTGATCAATATACTGATTAAATAAAAACGGGTAGACCTTAGTGGTCTACCCGTTTTTTATTTAGGTTGTTATTCAGTATCGGCAGCATCTGCATGTTTAATTTCAAAAAAATCATCGGGAATAATGGCATCGATTGGTTGTTCATCGCTTGATGAAACTCGGATTGTGATAATGCCCTTTTTAATATTCCGTTTAATGTTTTCTGCCTCTGATTGCTTGTTAGAAATAAATTCAACTAGTTGGGCTATCAAACCGCATTCAAGTTGAAAATCGGCATCAGCATCGTTACTCAAGCGAGTTTTGATGATTTCACCGGTAATTTCAAAGTCCATTTGGTTTTTCGATTCTTTGGTTAATGCAAGATTTCCAAATCCAAATTGTGCAAAGAAATTGATAATGTCATCGACTGACTTTAAACGATAATTTCGTCCCAACCGTTTGCCGGCCCAATAAAGAATTTCGTGAGCTTCATCACCAAGAATTTCTGTAAGCAAATCATCGCGAAGAAGGGTTTGTCCAAGAAGATGTGATAATTCAGGATCGTTAAGCATTTGTTCGTATGTTTTGCTATTCATTTTCTAATCTCCATTGATTCGAAATTTAATATAAATATTATACAATATTTTTCAATAAACAAAGTCATTGGTTGAATGTCTTTAAGAAATGTTTGATAATTATAAGTAGACTAAGTAAAGAAGTGATTCGATGGATAATAGAAAAATTGGAGTTATGGACTCCGGTATTGGCGGATTGACCGTGTATGATCAATTGCAAAAAGTCTTGCCAAATGAACAATTTATTTATGTTGGGGACCAAGCTAATTTACCTTATGGTGAAAAGTCGGCTGAACAAGTTTATGAATTGACCAGAAGAATCGCTGACTATTTTGTTGACCAGGATGTTAAAGCGATGGTGATTGCTTGTAATACGGCCACTGCTGCTGCATACGAGCGTTTGAAAGACGAACTACCAATTCCTGTAATTGGTGTCATTCAACCGGGTGCAGATACTGCTCTGTCAACATCTAAGAATCATTCCATTGGGGTTATTGCTACCAATGGAACTGTTAAATCTGGTGATTATGAACGAATCATAAAAAATGCTGGAGATTTTGAAGTTATCTCACAAGGATGCCCAGATTTTGTTAGTTTAGTAGAAAATGGTGAAGCAGGAAGTGCTCATTCATTTGATTTGGTTTCACAACAGTTAGGTTCATTTAAAGATTCCGATATTGATACAATGATTTTAGGATGTACTCATTTTCCTGTAATCAGTGCAGAAGTAGCGGCTGCTTTACCTGGCGTAACGTTGGTAGATCCTGGAGTAGCGACGGCTACACAGGTTGCAGACTTGTTAACTAAAAAAGATGCACTAACGAGTTTGAAACAAAATGTTGCTGATACTTTTTATACAACAGGCAACGTGGATGACTTTGTTAAAGTTGCAGATAATTTTCTGGAAAGTAAAATTACTGCTGATCATATTGAATTATAAAGTTAGGAATTGGTGGAATTATCTACCAATTCTTTTTTTCTGAACATTTATGGGAGCCCTCAGATTGTATCAAGCTCAAAAATTTCGAAAATTGTTTGAAAAAAGTGAATTATTTTTGATCTGCGCTTCTCATGAGTTGTAATTTGTTATAATGACGACGGACACGCAATTAAGAATATAATTGTTTAATTTGAATAGAGGAAAGACTATGAATAAACCCACTGAAATTATTATCGCTTCTCAAAATCAACATAAAATCTCTGAAATTAAATCTGCTTTATCTAAGTTTGATGTCAAAATCAGTTCTCTTAACGATTATGCTGAAGTTGGACCAATTAATGAAAATGGTAATTCGTTTGAAGAGAATGCAGAAATCAAGGCCCGAGCAGTTATGAAAGTAGTTAATAAACCAGTTGTTGCTGATGATTCTGGCTTAGTTGTTGACTCATTAAATGGAGAGCCAGGGATCCATTCCGCTCGCTACGCTGGGGATCACGACGATGCTGCAAATAATAGTAAGTTAATGCGTGAATTAAAAGGCAAAGATCGTTCAGCTTATTTTAAGACTGTCTTGGTATATTTATCTCCGGAAGGTGATAAGATGACGGCTGAAGGTATCGTGAATGGCCAAATACTTACGGAGGCAAGAGGGGACAACGGATTTGGATATGATCCTTATTTCTTGGTTCCTGATAGTCAAAAATCAATGGCTGAGATGACGGTTGACGAGAAAAACATGATTAGTCATCGTGGTCGGGCCATCAAGCAATTAGTTGCTAAATTAGATGAGGCTTGGTCATGAACAAAATTTTAGTTGTCAGTGATAATCACGGTGATCAACAGATTTTAAGAGATATTCACGCTGAATTTGTGGGACAAGTTGATTATTTTTTTCACTGCGGAGATTCAGAATTATCCAAGGAATCTGACCTGGTAGACCAGTTCTTGGTAGTTAAGGGTAATATGGACTTCGAGGATTTTCCAATCGAGAGACTCGTCCCATTAGATGATGTCACTATTTATCAAACCCATGGCCATCTAAAAAATGTTAACTCGAGTTTCTTGAATTTAGTTTTAACTGCTGAGGCAAAAGGTGCTGGCTTAGTTTTGTTTGGCCATACTCATCAGTTAATGTGTACTGCTAGCTCAGGAGTGTTGCTGGTTAATCCCGGAAGTATTTCTCAACCTCGAGGAGAATTTCAAAGTATTGGTGGGACGTTCTGTACCATCGAAATTACGCCAAAAGAATTTGTTGTAGATTACTATAATCGTGAGATGCATTTAGTTCCAGATTTGCATTTTCAGTTTGACCGTCGTGATTTATAAAGGAGTTTATATTAATGATTGATAAGCCAATTGAAGCTGTTTTAAGGAAGAGTGAGCGACAGCCAATGATCGATGCTGACTTAGTGGCCACTGTGAATGAAAACGCCAAACTTAGTCATAGCTTCTTAGTACTTACCAAAGTAAAATACGCTAAGATTCCAGTATTGAATAATGATAATCAGTTTAAAGGGATGCTATCTTTGCAGATGATTACCGAAAAGATGTTGACCAACGAAGAGATATCAAGTGAACCACTTCATGATTTACTAGTTAAGGATGTTATGCAAACCGGTGTCCCGGTAGTGAAAGATCCTGATGATATCGAAATAATTATGCATTATTTAGAAGATGAAAATTTCTTGCCGGTAGTAGATGACAACAATAAGTTTCTCGGAATCTGTACTAGAAGAGAGATTATGAAACAGTTTAATTATCTAACTCATAACTTTACTGATAATTATGTTGCTTTGCCGGCGTACAACCGGAATGAGGATGAAGCCAGTTCTGGAAAATAAAAAGCATTACCCATTTTTGGGTAATGCTTTTTATTTTATTTATAATTGATTGGACTCGTTCCAAGCTTAATGTCGTTTTCACGTAGTAATTGTAGATATAATCCCAGAAAATCATGTTGGATATGGTATTGAGCCCCGTTTTTAGTAGTCATATTGATTTGAATAGCAAGCTGGTTGTTGGGTAAGGACACAACTCCAACAACCGTGGGGTCACTGACAATATCTGGGTAATTTTTGGCTTGTTTTTGATTAACCTCTTCAATCAATGAAATAGCTTTATTGATGTCAGTCTCTGGTGTGATTTGAATTTGAATTTTTGCCACCATGTTGTTTCGTGACATGTTGGCAATGGTTTGAATGCTTCGATTTGGTATAAAATTCAAGGTACCATCATCAGCAATTACTTGAGTCGTTCTGATCCCGACTGCACTAACTGTGCCTTGAACATTGTTGATATTAACGTATTCGCCAACCTCGATTTGTTTTTCGAGCAAGATAAAGAATCCACTAACGATATCTGTCACGAATCCTTGAGCACCAAGACCAATTGCTAAAGAAAATATTCCAGCACTGGCAATTAAAGTTCCAACAGGAATACCAATAATTGATAGTATCCAATAAAATAGTAGAAACCAAATTATATATGAAAAAGCGTTTAATGATAATGTCTGAAATGTTAAAATTCGTTTTTCTGTGACATTTTGAGAGTATCTCTTTCGATACTGTTTAAATAGATGGTGAATGGTGGCTTTGCCAATGCGATTGATTATCAATAAAAATATAATAACAATTATAATGAGAAGCGTGTTTTTTATGATGGAATCTAAAATTTTGTCCCAGTCAAAGTATTTACCAATATTGGGAAATTTATGTTGAGATACTAACTGATTAAATGTTTTCAAAGTTAACCATCCTTAATTATGATATTCATTCTTAATCGTAACAAATGAAGTGCTAATTTTAAATACAGTTTTAGACAATTTCATTGTTATTTTATTGGCCTAATGCTATTCTAAATGTAAATCGTCGTATAAGGAGGACCCATTATGACAGCAGGGCAAATTGCAGGCTTAATCGCTGCAGTCGCATTTTTATTATTAGTACTTTTTATTGGTTTGTTCTTAATGAAGATTGCAAGAACAATTTCAGAAGTAAATGTAACAATAAAATCGGTTACCAGTAACGTTGATGTTATTGCTAAGCAAACTGATAAAATCATGGCAACATCAAATACTTTGGTGAAGGATATTGATGAAAAATTGAATATAACTACGCCAGTATTTCAGGCAGCTGCCGATTTAGGTGAAAGTGTTTCAGATCTTAATGAAGCTACTAAAAACCTTACTCAAAGAGTTAAGAGTTCTGGTAGTTCAACCGCTAAGGCTGGTGTTGCTGGGGCTTTCTCTAAGGCCGCATGGAAGGCATTTAGAAATCGTAAAAGTAGTAAAAATACAGACTAGGGGTTGATGGTATGGGAAAGAAATTTACTGGCGGAATCTTTGCTGGATTACTTGGTGCCGGAATTTACGCCGCTTATCAGAGATTAGATGAAGATAATAAAAAACAACTTAAACAAGAAATTAAGAATCGTGCAGAAGATTTAAGAGATTGTGCAGTCGACTACGCATTTTATGCTGAAGATGCAATCTATGATGCACGCGAGATAATTTCTGAACAAATGAAACAGTCTTCCCAAAAAGCAAAGACAACCATGGATTCTTTTAAGAATAACCAGACCAATGACGATTTTGACGAAGATGACAGTCAAGTTGATATTGTCGTTGATCCTAAAGAGGTTTTTGATGATAGTGATGGTTATGAATTGACAGATACTGTTATGATCTATCCTGATGGGACAGTCACTGTATTTTAATAATAACGAACAAAAAAGCAGTTTAGAAAATTAATTTTCTAAACTGCTTTTTTTAAATGATTAATCCACGTATTGTAATTCTTTAGTAGTGTGAGTAAATGGTTCACAACCAGAATCTGTGATGTGAACACAGTCTTCAATTCTGACACCTGCAACATTTGGAATATAAATTCCTGGTTCAATTGAGAAACACATACCTGTTTGAAGGACCATGTCGTTTCCTTCCATGATTGAAGGAAATTCGTGTTCGCTCATACCCATTCCATGGCCAAGTCGATGAATAAAGTATTCACCGTAGCCGGCCTTATCGATTACGTCTCGAGCAACTTTGTCAAGTTCAGCCGCTGTGATTCCTGGCTTGGCAGCATCTTGCGCTGTTAATTGTGCTTCAAGACAAACATTATAAATATCCATTGATTTATCGTCGGGTTTACCAACCGCAACAGTTCTTGAAGCATCACTGATGTAACCTTCCCAAACGGTTCCAAGATCAAAAAGTACAAGCTGATTGTCGCTGATCAAATTACCTGATGTAGCTCCATGAGGTTCAGCAGCATGGGCACCGGCTTGAATTAAGGTATCAAAACTCATTTCCATAATACCTTTTTTCTTTAATGCGTATTCGAGTTCAGCAGCAACAGCTGATTCTGGAACACCTTTTTTCACGGCTTCAAAACCAACTTTGAAAGCGAAGTCGGCCCATTCTCCAGCGACGTTTAATTTTTCAATTTCATCATCTGATTTAATCAACCGCATTTTTTCAATAAATGGGGTAATATCGTTTGTAAATGATGCAGTTGACAACACTTTTTTGAGTTGTTCAAATCTATCAACTGTTAAAGCTGTTTTTTCAATGGCGAAATCTTTTTCATTGAGTTTTCGGCTGTCAATTTGATCGGCAATCATTTTCCAAGGATTTTCATGATCTAAGTAACCATATACAGGACCTGTGAAACCAGTATCCTTAATAGCTTCAACTTCTAGGGCAGGCCCAAAAATGAATGGATCGCTATCTCTAAAAACAACCATCATCAATACTCGTTCAACTGGGTCACTGTAGAATCCAGTCAAGTATTGAATTGTTTTAGGATCAGTGATCAAAGCTGCAGAATTATGATTATCTGAAAGCCAATTTTGTATTTGTTCAATCTTGCTCAATCAAAACACTCCCTTATATATAGTGATTTCAGTATAGCATACGTGAAAATAGGGGATGGCTATTCCTCTTGAAAAAATATCAATCTTAGTTTATCATTTATAATGAAAACGTTTTCAAATTGCTATGAGAGAAAAATTTTGTTATATTTGATAATGTTTTGAAAACAAATGAAAACATATTGTGTCTTCAAAGGAAGGGCTATCACTTATGGATAAACAAACTGTAACAATTTATGACGTTGCTCGTGAAGCCAATGTGTCAATGGCGACGGTTTCTCGTGTTGTTAACGGGAATAACAACGTAAAACCAGCTACTAGAAAAAAAGTCTTGGATGTTATCGATAAACTAGACTACCGTCCCAACGCCGTTGCTCGTGGCTTGGCAAGTAAAAAGACGACAACTGTCGGTGTAATTATGCCGGATGTAACTAATCTGTACTTCTCTGCACTTGCTCGAGGAATTGATGATGTTGCTACTATGTATAAGTACAACATCATTTTAACCAGTTCAGATTCGAATGGTGAAAAAGAAGTTACTGTTTTAAACACGCTTTTATCTAAACAGGTTGATGGAATTATTTTCATGGGTAATAATATCACCGAAGAATTAAGAGAAGAATTCAAACGTACTAAAACACCAATCGTATTAGCAGGTTCGATCGATGAAGAACAAATTCAACCCAGCGTGAATATTGATTATGCTGCCGCTGTTCAAGAAGAAGTTAAGAGCTTGATTGACCGAGGCAACAAACGGGTTGCGTTTGTTTGTGGACCATTAAGTCAACCAATCAACAGTAAGTATCGATTGAAAGGATACAAGCAAGCACTTAAAGAAGTTGGCATTCCATTTGATGATAAGTTAGTTTTTGAAACTGATAGTTCATACAAAACTGGAACCCTTTTACAGCCCGCTTTGGCATCAGCAAAAGCTACTGCTGCTATGGTGACTGATGATGAATTGGCTGCCGGAATTGTGAATGGTATGACTGATGCAGGTGTTAATGTACCTAGCGACTTTGAAGTTATCACTAGTAACGATACTAAGCTAACTGAAATGGTTAGACCTAAGATGTCATCAATCACACAGCCACTTTATGATATTGGTGCGGTTGCAATGCGTTTGTTAACTAAATTGATGAATGATGAACCGATTGATGATAAAAACGTGATTTTGCCTTATGGTTTGATGAAACGTGATTCAACTAAATAAAGATTGATACTAAAAAACGCAGCTTATTTATCTGAGCTGCGTTTTTATTTTTAAATCCTTTTCTTGTAAAAAAGTAGGCTAATCAAGCTTGCAAGACCAAAAATGGAATTGCCAATTGATATGGTCGGATGAACGCATGGGTTAATTCATTATGACTTGTCACCTGAACATAATGAATAATCTGATTGATCAATTTGTTTTGATTATTGATTTCTTTAGTCACAGAGGTGGTAATTTGCTTATGAATGCTGTTCTTTATAGTGGCAGATAATGGTCGCTTTTGATTGGCAATCACTTTGTTATATTGTTTTTGAATGATTTGATCTTTTTGGTTTTGTGAAATGCCGGTTGAACCTGAAGATTTTTTGTTACTATTTTGGTTCAAAGGTTGGTATTACAGGTAGTTATACCGATGAAATCAGTAGAATGAATCAAGATTATTGGAATGATTTTATGAGTGGTGCTGTCATTAATCTGTCTTTAAATTGGTTGCATAGAGGGATGAAAGAATCACCTGGTTACATGGGTAAGTTAATTGCGAGTTTTATCAGTCATGAAAACGTAATTGACTAATAAATACCGTAGGAAAGAGACTAATTAACTGGTGTCCTTGAAACGGGGCGCTTAATTTGGTAAACTCATAGGGTATGTAAACAGTAACTAAATTAATTTTAGAAAAGAGTTGTTAAGGAAATGTCAGGACATTCAAAATGGCATAATATTCAAGGTCGTAAAAACGCTCAGGATGCAAAACGTGGAAAAATTTTCCAAAAGATTTCTCGTGACTTGTACCAAGCCGCTAAAGCAGGTGATCCTGATCCAGACAATAACCCACAACTTCGTTTGGTAATGGACAAAGCTCGTGCAGCTAACATGCCTAAAGATAACGTTCAACGCGCTATTGATAAGGCATCAGGTGTTGGTGGAGCTAAGTTCGAAGAAATCACTTATGAAGGATATGGACCAGGCGGTACTGCAATCATGGTTTCTGCATTGACAGATAACAAGAACCGTACTGCAGCTGCTGTTCGTTCAGCATTCACTCATCATGGTGGTTCTCTTGGTGCTAGTGGTTCGGTTTCATATATGTTCGATCGTAAGGGAATTATTGAAATCCTTCGTGAAGACCTTGATACTGATGAAGACACTATGTTAATGGACGCCTTAGATGCTGGTGCTGATGACATGCAAACTACTGATGACATGTTTGAAATCTTCACTGACTCACAATCTTTAGCAAGTGCTCGTGATGCACTTCAAGCCAAAGGTTACAATTTGGAAACTGCAGAAGTTCGTTTGTTCCCAGAAACAACTACTGAAGTTCCTGCAGATAAGATTTCACAATACACTGGTTTGATCGACGAGCTTGAAGACAATGATGATGTGCAAGACGTTTATGAAGCAGCCGTTTTGCCTGAATCAGAAGAATAAAAAATATATATTTTTAGCCAACCTTGAAAAAGGTTGGCTTTTTTTGTTGTTTTTTTCATGAAATTACGTAATTAACTGTTGCGAGGTGAATTTTATGGAAATTGAAAAATATATTGAAAACATGTTAACGATCGCCACTGAAAAGAAAAGTTCTGACATTTATTTTCTTTGTGAAGGTCAAGAATATCGGATAGCAATGCGTACTAGCCACGGTTTGACCGGATATGACAACGTTAATATTAATAATGCAAATCAAATAATTAACTGTTTAAAGTATGCTGCCAAGATGGTAGTTAGTGAAAAACGTCGGCCACAAATGGGAAGAATTATGTGGCAAAAATACCCAATTCGTTTGTCTACTGTAGGAGATGTGGAAGGTAATGAATCACTTGTTATGAGGGTGATTTATGACAGCGAGTCAGATGATATCCATTTTCTAAATGGATGTGAATATTCCAATGTTCGCAGTTTGTGCGATCGGCGGGGAATGATTGTATTTGCCGGCCCAACTGGTTCTGGAAAGACAACTACAATCTATAAATTAGCCTCCGAGTTGAGCAAAGAACAGGTAATCATGACAATTGAGGATCCTGTTGAGTTGAATAATCAATCTTTTTTACAGCTTCAAATAAATGAGGCCGCTGGATTAAATTATTCTGAATTAATAAAAGTGGGACTTCGTCATAGACCGGACGTATTTATTGTTGGTGAAATCAGAGATAATCAGACCGCAAACGCGGCGATTCAAGCCGCTTTATCAGGACATTTAGTACTTACAACGGTTCATTCCCAAAGTCCAACTGGGGTTATTCAGCGGTTACAAAATCTTGGAATTGAGCAGCAATTTATTGATCAGGCTCTAACTGGAGTTGCATATCAAAGAATATTGGAGACAGTTGATGGTGCAAAGCAAGGTTTATTAATCAGTCATTCTGCCAAGGAACTAAAGCATCTTAGTTACGATTGGCATGAGTGGCAAATGTATTTAAAACAGGGGGTCACAAATGGTGAAATCACTGATGTGGAAGCTGAACGCTATGAATTCGGATAAGTGGCCGATTAATACCAAAGCTTATTTCTTCAAAAATGTCGGGAATTTAATTGCTTCAGGTTTTTCACTTGATCATGCTCTTGAATTCACGGTTGAGACGGAGCCTAAACTTGCTAAGGCAGTCAGTCAAATTGCAAATGATTTGTCTAATGGGATGCAGTTTGCACTCAGTGTTAGACCTTTTATTGACGTGGAAACATATCAACAACTTATGGTGGCTGAACGTCATGGGCAACTGTCGGTAACTTTGACCGAACTAGGTCGGTTCTTTGAAGCAAGACAACGACAAATGAAAAAAATTCAAGAAATTCTGCTTTATCCATTCTTTTTATTGGGTATGCTCACGTTATTAGTCGTGGGAATTAAAGTCGTGATTATGCCAAGTGTTTCCGAAATCGCTACTACCAATACTTCAGTGGATTCACATAATTTATTTACATGGTGTGTGATTTTTATGTTCTTGATAATACTTGGAACTGCAGCATATGAGGTTAAGCAAAAAACTAAGATTCAAAAGATGGCGATTTTAATTCGATTTCCGTTGGTGGGTCAAGTAATGCAGTCATATATAAATTATTATTTAGCTGGTAATTTGGCTGTTATGTTAAGAAATGGTCTACCTAGTAAAGAAATTATTGAATTGTTAAACACCTTTGAAAGGAATTCATTGCTACACAATTTAGGTACCTCGTTAAACCGAGAATTGGTTGATGGTGTAGACATCAAGATCGTTGTGTCAAAATATGCCTTTATTTCAAAAGAGATGATCAATTTTTTTAATACTGGCTTAACGACCCCACAAATTGCCCAATCAATGAACGCTTATTCCCAGAAGCATTTTGAGGAATTTTCGAGAAGAGTCGACCGATTGATCAACTTGGTGCAGCCTGTAATGTTTTGCGCCATTGGTGTAGCAATTGTATTGGCATATTACCAACTATTGATGCCGATTTATGGCTCATTGAAGGAGATTTATTAAGAATGAAAAAGACAATTTTAAACAATAAAATCAAGAAACAAGCAGGCGGATTTACGTTGATTGAGATGACAATAGTTCTTTTTATAATTTCGCTGTTGATTTTAATTATCATCCCCAATTTATCTAACCAACGTAAACATGCACAAGGGATTCATGCAAATGCCATGGTATCCGTGGTTCAATCTCAATTTGATGCGTACGAGACCGAGTTTCCCAATCAATCTAAAGTTACTTTGATTGATTTACAGAAAAAAGGCTACCTTAGTCAAAAGCAGCTAAAAGAAGCCCAAGCAAGTGGAATTGAAATTAAGAACAATGAAGTTGTTAAATAGGTCGGGATTTACCGTGGCGGAGAGTGTTGTGGTGTTAATGGTGACTTCACTAATTCTTGGATTGACTATTAGTTTTGGGACCGCGTTACGTCAGAGAAAATTATCTGAACGAGTATTTTTTGAAGAATATAATCGATGTTTTAAAACTGTGCAAAATCATTGTTTGCTTAAGCATTCGATGACTAAAATTTCAATTGAAAGTGATAAAAATGAAATTCATTTTTACGAATATCGTTCTAAAACAGATGGCTTTAAAATTAGGTATCCCCCGACTATTCATCCTAATAACCATAAGGAAATTATCATTACAGATAGTGGCTTTTCAAGTCCACAAAGTATTCGCTGGTTAAATGATTTTAATCAAGTTGTGTATAAACAAAAAATTCAATTGGGTTGGGGAGGCTTCGTTATTGAGGAAAAATAATCTATCAGGATTTACCTTGATTGATTCATTGATAGGATTAACTATCATAACTTTATTCAGTAGTTTGTACCTAATGATCAGTCATGAAATATATCAACAAAATGTCCAAGACCATCTTCGTTTAGAGCAAAGTCGAATTAAATATGAGGTGGTGGCGAATGCCAAAAATAAGAAACCATAGCGGTGGTTTTTTACTTGCTGAAACAATTGTTAGTATGGCAATTATCATATTTAGTTTTGGTATTTTGTTGTGGAATTTAAAAATTGTGAACACCCCCGCGAACTATCAGCAAATTTCTTTTTATAGATTTATTAGTTTGATAGAAAATGACAAATTTAAATTCAAATTTGAGAATCCAAAGAAACAAGGAATTTTGTTAGATAGTAAATCGAATAACAAGTATTATCGGATTAAAAAAGTTAAAAACATCGTCACGTTAGCAGGTGAAACTAATGGATACATTCCGCTCGTTCAAAATGTTAAGAAAATTGAATTCAGCAAGGCAAAGGATAGACCGGAAATTACGGTCATTTTTGAAAATGGTGAGAGATATCGAGCTTTGGTTTCTTCAAAGAAATGAACAGCAATCAGGTTATTTAACGGTCGTCGCAATTATATTTGCCACTATCATCACTTTCTGTTTAATTATTCAAGTAACGGGTTTTTATCATCAACATAGCAATATCGGCGAATTAGTCGAAAGTTACCGTTAAAATAGACTTTGTGAACTAATATCTATCTTGAATTTCATACCCCTTTTCTGGTAGTATTTAACAGTACAAATACTTGTGAAAAGGGGCTGAGTAAGCTGAGTGATGAACAGATTACCAAAATTTTTAATGTGTTCGATACGATTACTGGAATTGTAAAAAATACCAGAGATTCGTCATCGGTGGATGCGCTGATAGAAGCATTGGGTGATATTCTTGATGGTTCTCCTCAAGGTGGAGAAATCAGTGATGCTGATGCAAAGAGAATTCAGACCGAAATCGATAAGTTTGATCAAATCGAATACGAACCGAATACGATGCGTAAGGCTTTGCAAATGATGATTTTGAAAGTTTCAAAGGCGGATCAATTGCAAGCTAATTATCAGTTAACTCCAGATACAATTGGTGACGTAGTAAGTTATATCGCTTCTGGATTATTAGAAAATCGCCAGTCCCTTAGTATCCTGGATCCAGCAATGGGAACAGGAAACTTATTAACTACTGTAATCAATGGCCTAACCAACAATATTAATGTTGAAGCTCATCCCTATGGATTAGAAAATGATGATGCCATGTTTGAAATTGCTGCCAGTTCATTTGAGCTTCAACAGATTCAAGCTGACTTGTATCACGAAGATGCAATCACCGACGTGATGGTTCCCAAGGTAGATCTAATTGTTTCAGATTTACCAATCGGCTATTATCCAATTGATGAAAATGTTGCTAATTTCGAAACAAAGGCAGAAAAAGGCCATTCTTTCGTTCATCATTTGTTTCTTGAGATGGCAGCAAATCATCTAGCGGATGGTGGAGTGGGAATTTTTCTCGTTCCATCTGCAATATTTAAGTCCGATGAAGCCAAATCTTTGCTAAAATGGATGCAAGGCAAAGTTTATTTACAGGGATTGCTTAATCTACCAAAGGATTTATTTGCAAACGAAACGGCTCAAAAGTCGATTTTAATTTTGCAGAAGGTCGGTGGCGATGCTAAGCAGGCTGAACCAGTTATGTTAGGTGAATTTCCGTCATTCAAAGACGCTAAGGGAGTTCAAAATTTCCTTACTGAAATTGATGAGTGGCGTAAAAATAATATGTCCAAATAAAATTGAGGAGTAATTACTATTATGGGAAAATCGATTGCTATTAATGCTGGAAGTTCTACATTAAAATTCAAACTTTTTGAGATGCCAAACGAAAAGTTGTTAGCTTTGGGAGCCATTGAAAGAATTGGTCTTGGCAGTTCAGATGTTGAAATCAAGTATGGCGATGGTCAAAAATACACCGATACATTAGATATTGAAAACCATGATGAAGCAATTAAATTGTTGCTTGATAAATTAATTAGTTTAAAAATTTTAGAAAGTTTCAACGAAATTACCGGTGTTGGTCATCGTGTAGTTGCAGGTGGTGAGTACTTCACTGATTCTGTAATTATTGATAATAAGACTTTGGGCGAAATCGAATCATTGAGAGAATTTGCTCCTTTACACGAACCAGCTAATGTTTTGGGAATCAAGGCATTTAAGAAAATCTTGCCTGATGTTATCAGTGTGGCTGTGTTCGATACTTCATTCCACACTACATTACCTGAAATTAACTATATGTACAGCTTGCCTTATGAATATTATGAAAAACACAAGGCAAGAAAATATGGTGCGCATGGTACAAGTTACCGTTATGTCTCACAAAGAGCAGCTGATATGCTTGGCAAACCTCTTGAAGACTTAAAACTTGTTGTATTGCATCTTGGTGCGGGAGCATCTATCGACGCAATCAAAGATGGTAAGTCATATGATACATCAATGGGCTTTTCTCCAGTTGCCGGAATTACCATGGCGACTCGTTCAGGGGACGTAGATCCTTCGTTACTTCAATACATTATGGATAAAGAAAATATCACCAATTATGATGACATGATTGATATCTTAAATAATAAATCAGGTTTGATTGGAATTTCTGGTGTTTCAGCTGATATGCGTGAAGTCGAAGAAGCACAAAATGATAATCATCGTGCTCATCTTGCACGTGATATGTTCATGAATCGCGTGGTAAGATACGTTGGTAGTTATGTAGCCGAAATGGGTGGTATCGATGCCTTGGTATTTACTGCAGGTATTGGTGAAAATAGTATCACTTTAAGACAAGAAGTTACTGATCAATTATCATACTTTGGTATCAAAGTTGACCCAGAAAAGAACAATGTTCGTGGTGTCGAAAGAGATATTAGTACTGATGATGCAACTGTGAAGACATTATTAATTCCTACTGATGAAGAATTAATGATCGTTCGAGACATCGAAAGATTACGTAAATAATATAAATCAAAAGCCGTGAGTAAACTCACGGCTTTTTTGATATTTATTAAAAATAAATGATACAATAACATAGTAACTTTAAATAGGTAATTATTTCGGAGGTGGATTTTTGCAATCTAATGGTGAAGATGAACAGTTGTCGCGAGGATTGAAGAATCGACATGTTCAGTTGATTGCATTGGGCGGTACAATTGGTACCGGATTGTTTCTTGGTGCTGGCCAATCTATTCATTTAGCAGGACCAGCAATCATATTTGCTTACATAATAGCTGGTATTGCTTGTTTTTTGTTAATGCGAGCGCTCGGTGAGTTATTAGTATCAGATGTAAATAGTAACTCGTTTGTTCATTTCATAAAAAAATATATGGGTGACAAGGCCCATTTTGTCATTGGTTGGACATACTGGACATGTTGGGTAGCAATCGCGATGGCAGAGGTCACGGCTTCTGGTCTATATATTCAATTTTGGTTTCCAAAGATGCCAGTCTGGTTAACAGGATTGATAATATTATTGGTTTTGTTTCTGATTAATATTTTTGCAGTTGCGGCATTTGGTGAAACTGAATTTTGGTTCGCGATGATTAAGGTTGTGGCTATCATAGCGTTAATCATTGTTGGAGTTGTCTTGGTAGTTATTCATTACAAGACTCCGTACGGATATGCATCGATAGGAAATATTAGCCGAGGTGGCATGTTTCCTCATCATGTTTCTGGCTTCTTGTTATCATTTCAAATGGTTTTGTTTAGTTTTGCGGGTATTGAGATGATCGGGATGACAGCATCTGAGACACAGGATCCAGATGTGATTATTCCTAAAAGTATCAACGAAGTTCCTATGAGGGTTATTCTGTTTTATGTGGGTTCATTACTAGCACTTATGAGTATTTTCCCTTGGCAGCATATCTCCCCAACCAGCAGTCCATTTGTGCAAGTATTTTCAGGAATTGGTGTTAATTCTGCTGCAATGATTATTAATTTTGTTGTGCTAACTGCGGCATTATCAGCATGTAATAGTTCGATTTTTACGACTGGTAGAATGTTATTTTCGTTGACGTTCGAAAGTAAATCCAAATTTGGTAAGATAATTGGTAAGCTATCAAAACGACAAATACCAGTTAATGCTATCGTATTTTCAACCTTAGTCATTGCTTTAGTGGTAATTGTCAGTGTATTTATGCCTGGAAATGTATTCAGTTTTATTTCTAGTGTTGCCACTACCTGTTTCTTGTTTGTTTGGGGGGCAATCGTAATTGCCCATCTCAAATATCGCAAGTCAGTTAAGAAAAATAATTCTGAGAATCAACTCGTATTTAAAATGCCTTTTTATCCAATTTCAGATTATTTCGTTTTAGCATTTTTGGTGTTTGTAGGCATCATCTTACTATTTAAAACTGAGACACTAATTGCTTTAATCGGTTCAGTTGCTTGGCTATTAGCTTTATATTTATTCAAAGTATTTTCAGATCGGGTAAAACAGAATTAATAATTTAACATAACCATGCGACAAATATACAAGGTACTGGAGATGTCTTAGTTGCTCCAGTACCTTTTTTGTCGCTTAAAATCGCTGGCATTTTAGATTACAGGCCAATAACCAGGTGTTATCATTGTTGTATAAGACAGCATTGGAGACGATAAAATGCAATACTTTACATCAGATACACACTTTTTTCATGAACAGTTATTAGGTATGAGTGATTTTGCTCCAAGACCATTTGCAAACGTCGAAGAGATGAATAACACGATCATTGATAATTGGAATAAAACAGTTGGTGAAAATGATATTGTATATCACCTTGGAGACATTGCTATGCTTCATACTAGGCCAGCTAAAGCTGCATATGAACAAATTTTTGAAGTATTAGATCAGCTTAATGGGCGCCTAGTCCTAATCAAGGGGAATCATGATTCCAGAGATTTATTTAAGTATTTAGAGCACTATAATCATTCAGTAGGCGATGGCATGAAATTCGAGTTTCACGATGTTGGTGCTTTAATTAAGATGAACCATCGGCAATATTATTTAACGCACTATCCAATGATGATGGGCATTGTTAAACAAATTATTAATTTGCACGGTCATATCCATCATTATGCTGTGCCAATTAAAGAGGACATTAATGTCGGTATTGATAGCCCAGAATTGGATTATCTTGGAGAAAAGGTTCCTTTTGGAACACCACTTTCTTCAGCTCAAATTGAAAAAATAGTTGAACAAAAGGAAATTGATTTTGCAAAAAGGAAGTGACACATAGTATGAAAGAACGATTGACGATTTTGCATACAAATGATTTACATTCTCATTTAGAAAATTGGCCAAGAATCAGACGATATTTGATTTCTGAACGCCAGCAAATTTTGAATCAATATAAAGGATCTTCCGTTATAACCGTTGATTTAGGAGACGCTTTGGATCGAGCTCATCCATTAACTGAAGTTACTAATGGTACAGCCAATGTCGAATTGCTCAATCAAATTCATTATGATGCAGTCACAATCGGTAACAATGAGGGGTTAACTAATACGCATGACCAATTGGATGAATTATATAAGGACGCCAATTTTGATGTGGTATTAGGCAATATTTTAAATGCCAAAAATAATGTTTATCCAACATGGGCAAAACCTGATAAAATTATTAAGACAGAACAGGGTACAAGAGTATTAATTCTCGGGATGACAGCTCCATATTCATTAACTTATCCAATCTTAGGGTGGCAACCCATTGAACCTGAAAAAGTGATTCCAAAATTGTTAGCTCAAAATAAGGGTAAGTATGATATCGTTGTTTTATTGAGTCATTTAGGAATTAATCAGGATAGAATTTTAGCAAGGAAATTTCCTGATTTAACAGTAATTATTGGTTCTCATACCCATCATCTTTTGGTTCATGGAGAGAAAGTTAACCAATCGATTTTAGCTGCCGCTGAAAAGTGGGGGCATTATATTGGCGAAATCACACTTGAGCTTGAGAATCATCGAGTTATTTCAAAGAAAGCTAGGGTCATCGAGACAGCTGATTTACCTGAGTTACCAGAAGATGCCTCAGAAATTTCAGGATACGAAAAACAAGGTGAGATGTTGCTTGCCAAGAATAAAATTGCTCGTATTCCAACTGAAATGGGCACCAACCTTATTGGTCACTCGCGTTTGGTAGATGAAGGATTACATGCAATAATGGATAAGGCACAAACTAAAATTGGCATCTTAAATTCAGGTTTGTTTTTAACAAATTTGCCGGCAGGAGTTATTGATCGCAATCAATTACATCAGATGCTGCCCCATGCCATGCATGTGATGAAGGTGACACTCAATGGTTATGATCTTTGGCGGTTAATGAAAGAAATGGAAAAGAACCGCAATTTTTTGGTTAAATTTCCACAAAAGGGCATGGGATTTAGAGGTAAGTATTTTGGACTACTTCACTATGGTGGACTTAGATTCAATGATAACGGTCAGTTGTTATTTCATGAAGAACCTGTCTCCCCAATTGAGACCTACGAAGTGGCCATGCCAGATCACTACTTGTTTGTGCCGTTTTTCCCAACCATCGATATTGTTGGTAAGAATGAAATTTTATATGATGAAAGCTTACGGGATGTTTTTGGCGACTATTTAGCTAAAAACTATCCATTGACCCCAAATAAGTATTAATTAACGGAGGTGAATTATTTGGAAAAAAGTGCACTAGCAGAGTTATTGGCTGAAAAAAATGAACAACAATCTCCAATGGCTAAAATTGTTCGCGAATCTGAAACAGAATTTACCGTTAATGATCATAAATATGAAATCGATAGACAATTTTTAGATGCGTTTGATTTTGAAGATTTCAGACAAAGATATAATCCAGCATTTAGTCAATATGATTATATTGTTGGTGATTATAGTTATGATCAATTAAGGATGAAGGGCTTCTTTGAAGTGGATCGAGCAAACGTTCAAGGACCTTTCGCTAATGAAATTACTGATTATGTATTGGAATTGGTCAATTTTGGTGCAAAATATTTTGTAGTTCATAATTTAGAGGCCAGACCAATTACTCGTCGCAATAATTCAGGTCATCAAGACGGATCTAAAAGAAAGCGAAGCAACAATTCAAAGAACAATCGTCGAAGAAATTCACAAAAGAATGGTTACGTTAAACAAAAGACTACTGCAAAGAAAGCTCCAATCAACAAACGAAAAAATGTAACAGTGACACAAGAGAAAAAGTCGTCCAATAAACATAAGTTTGTTATTAAAGAAAACAAAGATTAATTTAGGAGAATGATATGACTAAGTACAAGGGCTATTTTATCGATTTAGATGGCACTGTTTACGCGGGTAAAAAAAGAATTCCTGCAGCAAAGAGATTCATTGAATCATTGCAGAAGCAATCGATTCCGTTTTTATTCGTCACCAATAACTCGACCAAGTTACCCGTTGATGTTGTAGCCGACTTAGAAAATAATCATGACATTCATGTCAGTGAAGAAAATGTTTATACTTCTGGAATGGCTACAGCTGATTATATGGAGAGCCAGACCAACGATCCCAGAGCAAGTTCTGTTTATATCGTCGGTGAAATGGGATTATATCAGTCAATTCTCGCCAAAGGATTTCAGTTGAATAAAGTCGACCCCGAATTCGTCGTGGTGGGGCTGGATTCTGACTTGACATACGAAAAGCTGACTGAAGCGGTTTTGGCAATCCGTAATGGATCGAAGTTTATCGGGACTAATCCAGATACAAATATTCCTAAGGAGCGCGGCATGTTGCCTGGCGCCGGAACAGTTGTTAAATTTGTTGAACATGCCACGCAACAAGAACCGATAATGATCGGTAAACCAAATGCGATGATCATCAACAGTGCATTACAAAGAATTGGTTTAACAAAAGATGAAGTCATCATGGTCGGAGATAACTATAATACTGATATTAAGGCGGGAATCAACGCTGAAATCGATACTTTGCTAGTATATTCAGGGTTGTCTACTAAAGAAGAAGTCAGTCAACAAGAGATTCAGCCAACTTATCAGATAGACTCTCTTGATGAGTGGCAATTCAAATGATGAAAAGTGTTTCTAGGAAACAGTGGCTGAGTGGTCTGTGTGTTATTTTATTTTCTATGAGTTTGGCCATATTTTTAACAGTCAATTCAGTTTGGCTATTTGATATTAATATGCACACTGAAAACCTTAAAACACTCACTGGTCTTTCCTTTTCTCAGATGCATCAAGAATATTTAAGAATAATTGATTACCTGCAAAATCCTTTTATATCGCAGCTGAATTTCAAATGTTTTAGAAGTTCAGCTGCAGGGCTGCTGCATTTTAGGGATGTAAGGCATTTGATTATGCTTAATAACGTTGTGTTATTAATTTTGATACCGGTAATGATTATCTGTTGGCGCAACTTGTGGCGCAGTAAATTGACATGGTTGATTATGAGTCCTATCAAAATTGTTGTGACCGTCTTTATAATGGTCGTTGCAATGATGATGGTAAATTTTAATCAAGTATTCATTTGGTTTCATGAACTATTGTTTAGGAATGAGGATTGGATTTTTGATCCAGACAAAGATCCGGTCATCAATATGTTGCCTGAGAGTTTATTCTTGCAACTGTTTCTGCTATTTTTTGTATTATTTTTTTTGTTGGCCTTCTTATGGTATTTTCTGGCAAAATGGCAATTAAAAAACGCCCAGAACAACGGGCGTTAAAGTTTTGAAATATTTTATTCAGGATCTCCCATTAGGATCCAAAGAATTAAGTAAACAATAATTCCTGGGAACATTGGGGTAATCGCTAACAATACAAATAAGATTCGAACAAGATTGGCATTCCAGTTAAAATGTTCACTAATGCCACCGATTACACCGGCTAAAAGTCGATTGCTTGATGAGCGATGAATATTGATTTTCATAAATTACCCTCCCAAATCATTTTATAATTTAAGTTTAAGGCTTCCCTGGGATTATGGCAATTATTGAGTTCGTATGATATATTATTACACTAGAAAACGATTGGTAGGAGATTAAATGTTAACTTTATATGTAAATGGAAATTTAGGTAATCAAGAAGTAGAAATTTCAGACGGAACCACTGGACAATTATCCGGAATTCGAATTGGTGGTTCGGTACTTAACAACAATTCACTAACCATCCAATGGACATTCGTTTCAGTAGGCGGTTTTCATGAGGGCTTTGTATTTGCTGGATCATTCGAAGACGGTATGATTATTGATTCAATTAATGGTACAGAAAAATACCAAATTAAGTTTAGATAGAAGCTAATTAGGTACATATGCTGATAAACTATGATGAGCGATAGTAAATCGCAATCATAGTTTGTTTTATTTTTGGAGGAATTCAGTATGAGTGTGGGAATTGAAAAAGTTGGATTCTATACAGCACCTTATTATATCGATATGGTTGATTTAGCGAAGGCTCGGCAACAAGATCCTAATAAATTCTTGGTTGGAATCGGACAAAAGCAACAGTCGGTCATTCCTCCATCACAAGATGTTGTTTCGATGGCCGCCAACGCAGCAACGAACATTTTGTCTGATGAGGATAAGCAGCTTATTGATATGATCATTTTTGGAACCGAAACTGGGATTGATAACTCAAAAGCCGCTTCAATGTATTTACAGTCTTTATTAGGTATTTCAGATAATGCGCGGGCATTTGAGATCAAGCAGGCTTGTTATGGAGCTACTGCTGGATTACAAATGGCCATTGACTATATAACTTTGCATCCTGACCGCAAAGTAATAGTTGTTGGTGCGGATATTGCTCGCTATGGATTAAATACCTCTGGCGAAGTTACTCAGGGTGGCGGGGCAGTTGTGATGCTGATTTCCAACCAACCAAAAATTATTCAATTTGATGGTAGAAGTACTTTTTATTCGAAAAATGTTATGGACTTTTGGCGACCAGGGTATACCAAGGAAGCTAAAGTCGATGGCCATTATTCTAATGATGTCTATATTGATTTTTTTAATCGGACTTTTAAACAGTTTTTACAGAAATTTGATTTAACAATCAATGATTTCTCCGCGTTAACCTTCCACGTACCTTATCCTAAGATGGGTATTAAGGCACTGCGTTCTGTTGCGGGTGAAGATGATCCTTCGATGGAATCGATTTGGCACGAATTTCACGAATCAATTATTTATAATTCACGTGTTGGTAACTTATATACGGGTTCATTATACTTAAGTTTGATTTCATTAATTGCTAATTCAGATACTTTATCTGCTGGTGATAGGATCGGTATGTTTAGTTATGGTTCTGGAGCTCAAGGAGAGTTTTTTGCTGGTATCCTACAAGATTTTGATAACTCTAAATTGAAGCATGCCGTTGATCAGATTATAAATAATCGAAATCAACTGACCATTTCCGAATATGAGGCCATGTACAAACAAGGTCTAATAGATGCTGCGAACACTGCTAACGATTTAAGCGGTGATTCTTCTCGATTTGTACTTAAGGGTCGTTCAGATGATAAATTAATTTACAGAGATCAAGAGATGAACATTGATTTCTAAAAAAATAAACGGAATGAATTAACAATTCATTCCGTTTATTAGTATTAGTAAATGTCGCCTCTAAATAAGCTTACAACTTTGCCGAGGATACTTACTCGGTTCAGGATTATTGGCGCCATAGTATCATTTTCTGGTTGTAATCTGAAGTGATCACTTTCTTTGAAGAAACGCTTGCAGGTTGCTTCGTTTTCATCGGTCATGGCAATGACGATATCACCGTTTTCAGCTGTAGATTGCTTTTGGACGATAACGAAATCTCCATCAAGAATTCCGGTGTTTATCATACTTTCACCACGAATTTGTAGCATAAACAGCGGTTGGTCGCTGTTACTTAGTGAACTAGGTAGTGGGAAATAGTCTGTAGCTTCTTCGACTGCAAGAATTGGTTCACCAGCGGTTACTGTTCCAAGAATAGGAATCTGTTTTTGAGTGGGACTAATCCCAAGCTCATTCATACCTTCTTGGGTGACTTCCAAAGCTCTGGGTTTTGAAGGGTCTTTGACAAGATAACCTTTTCGTTCTAACCTAGCAATGTGGCCGTGAACTGTAGAGGTAGAGGAAAGATTGACAGCCTCACCAATTTCACGAACTGTAGGTGGATAACCATGTTCGTTTACTTTTTCCCATATGTAATGTAAAATCTCTATTTGTTTACTTTGGGTTGTTTTCATTGAAGACACCTCATCGTTCTTTATTGTTGCACTAATCGTAACATAAACCACTATGGCTTTCAAACACACGTTCGTATTATGTTGAGCCATTTTTAATTATTGGAGGAATTTAATTGACTAAAGAAGAAAATAAAAAACACGCTGTTGAAGAAATTGGCGATGAAGTTTTAAAAAAAATCGTTCCTAGAATTAATGAATTAGCTAAAAAAGCTAAAGAGGAAGGATTAACTGAAATTGAGAAGTTGGAACAGGCCGATTTAAGAAAGAAATACGTTGCTAGATTTAAAGAGAACTTCAGGTCACAAATTGAAATGATGAAGGTCTTTGATGACAATGGTAAAGAAGTTACACCAGATAAAGTCAAAAAGATTCAACGTAAAAAAGGTCTGCGAGACGATTAGCTTAAAGATTAAATTCGTTTTTCTTCCAAATTATCTTTATATTTGCACGATTTTTGTGTAAGATTATTGATGATACGTAAATAAGGAGGCCGAAACTTTGGCAACTTGGCTGTGGGTTTTAATTGTAATCATTGCGTTAATTGCTGGATTGTTTGGCGGATTTTTTATTTCTCGTAGATACATGGAGAGATATTTAAAAGAAAACCCACCATTCAGTGAAGATCAATTACGACAAATGATGCTTCAAATGGGACAAAAACCATCCCAAAAGAAACTTCACCAAATGATGAATTCGATGAAGTCTCAAAATTCTAAAAAATAAAAAAACGGGATGAGTAATTGCTCATCCCGCTTTTTTATTTTTTAGATTCATCAATGTACTTAAAATCTGGATTAACTTCTTCATCAAGCTTATCAAATGCTTCTTGCAATTGTTGTTCGATTTCTTTTTGTGCATTATCATCTAACTTAGTTTTTCTATCAACGTAGATGGGATCACCAAACGAAACAATCACTTTTTTTCTAGAAAGTAAGTGTTTGAAAGTTAAGGGACCTTGATACACTGTGGGAACTAAAGGTACATTTGCCAATTGGGCAATCAAAGCGGCACCACCCTTTAAATCACTTGAATGCCGTGTACCTGAAGGAAATAAGATCAATGATAAATCTTGTTTTCTTAAGATTCTAACAGGCTGCTTGATAGCTGATGGTCCAGGATTTTCTCTGTTAACTGGAAAGGCATTTGAATGGACCAAGATGTATCTTAAAATCGGATTTTTAAATAGTTCTTTTTTTGCCATAAAACTAAATTTTTGGGGGCTAGCTGCCACTGCATAATAAATTGGATCAAACCAAGTTCGATGAGGTCCAACTAATATATAATTACCCTTAGGTAGTCGATTTTTGTTAAGGTAGTGACCATTACCGTTAATTATAAACAGGATAATTTTAACTACCACGCGAGCAAATGAATAAAACAAACTGTTTTCCTTCTTTCTTGCTATTCGATAGCCTTATTTTACGTAAAATGATTTGTTTTGGCAACATGTCTTGGTCAACCTAATAAACAATAACATATAAAGGATTTTATATTATGAACTCTTACTTAAAAGATGATGAAAGAATTGATCAATTATATAGTAAAAATATCTCCATCATTCAAAGTAGCAAGGTGTTTTCTTTTTCACTAGATGCCGTCTTGCTGGCTGAATTCGCAGCTGTTTCCAGAAATAAAACTAAAAAAATTGTTGATCTTTGTGCTGGCAATGGTGCGGTTGGACTTTTCATTAGTGAACGTACTAATGCAAAAATATACGAGGTTGAAATACAGGATAGATTGGCTGACATGGCATCTAGGAGTGTTAAACTAAATAATTTGGAAGACCAAATCACTGTTATTAATGATGACCTTCAAAATACGACTAATTATGTTAAGAAAGACTCCGTTGATGTAGTGACAGTCAATCCACCTTATTTTTTAAATTACGAAACTTCAGAAAAGAATCCCAATGAATACTTAGCAATTGCGAGGCATGAAATTACCACTAATCTGTCACAGGTGGTTCAAGCAGCTGGTGCTTTATTGAAAATGAATGGAAAATTCTTTATGGTGCATCGGCCAGACAGATTAACAGATATTTTAGTTACAATGCGAGAACACCGGATTGAGCCCAAATCATTGCAATTTGTTCGACCTAGCAAAGGAAAGTTAGCTAATATGGTATTAGTTTCGGGAATTAAAGATGGTCACTACAACGGCGTAAAAATTTTGGATGATGTCATTGTCCACGACGGTGATCATTATTCTGAATCAATCGAGATGATGCTCTATGGAAAACGATAAAAAATTCTACATGTATGTATTACTCTGCGAAGACGACACTCTTTATACTGGCTATACTGATGACGTCATTCGCAGGTTTGAAGTCCATCAGTCGGGCAAGGGTGCCAAGTATACCAAGGCACATAAACCAATTAAAATTTTGTACTCAGAAGAATTTTCCACCAAACATGATGCAATGAGTGCTGAATATCATTTCAAAAAAATGAATCGGCAGAAAAAAATCAGCTATATTCGTAATCATAGCTAATGCTGAATTCGCTTTCAATGTTATACTTATCTTAACTACTTAAGGAGGTAGATCTTGTGAAGATTATTGCATATGGCATTCGAGATGATGAAAAACCATATCTTGATAAATGGAGCGATGAAAACCCTGATGTTGAGGTAGTCTCAACTGATAAATTATTGGATGATTCAACAGTTGAGTTGGCAAATGGAGCAGATGGAGCGGTGGTTTATCAACAAAAGCCATACACAGCATCTGTTTTGGATAAACTAGGTGAATTCGGTATCAAATTTCTTTCACTTAGAAACGTCGGAGTCGATAATATTGATGCTGAGGCTGCTAAGAGAAATGGTATTAAAGTTACCAATGTTCCAGCATATTCACCTGAAGCGATTGCAGAATTAACTATTACGCAATTAATGCGTTTGTTGAGAAGAACTAATACTTTTGATCGAAAACAAGCTAATGGAGATTTGACTTGGGCACCTGATATCGCTGATGAACTAAATCAGATGACAGTTGGGGTAGTGGCAACCGGAAGAATTGGTAAAGCCGTGATCAAAATTTATGAAGGATTTGGCGCTAAGGTCATAGCATATGATGTGTTCCATAGTCCTGAATTAGAGAAAAAGGGAATGTACGTTGATACCTTAGATGAACTTTTTAGTAAGTCCGATGTCATTTCGTTACACGCACCTGCCACTAAGGACAATGAACACATGCTCAATGATGAAACCTTTAATAAAATGAAGGATGGAGTATATGTGTTAAATCCTGCGAGAGGTTCTTTAATTGATACTGATGCATTGATTCGGGCTTTAGATTCAAAGAAGGTTGCCGGTGCGGCAATTGATGTTTATGAAAATGAAGTTGGAATATTCAATACCGACTTTGGTAGTTTTGAAAACATTCCTGATGAACGTTTAAAGAATCTAATGAAACGTGAAAATGTTTTGGTGACACCACATATTTCGTTTTACACTAAGCGGGCTGTTAGAAATATGGTTTACTTTGCCATGGATGCCAATAAATCACTGATTGAGTCTGGTAAATCCGACAAATTAGTTGAATTATAATTAACAAAAAAAGAGCTTGAGATTAAATCTCAGGCTCTTTTTCCGTTCTTTCAGCTGCTAATTCAGTTAGGAGTTCTTTTAGTTCTTCAATATTTGATACAGTTTGATCTGGAATGGCACTTGAATCACTGATCGTTCCATTGAAAGGGTTATACCACACTGTCTGCCAACCGGCTTTTTTCGCGGGTACTATGTCTTCATCAAATGAGCTACCAACATATAGCATCTCGCTACCACGAAGATCAAACTTACGATTCATCATGGTAAAAATTAATGGATCGGGTTTGGCGGCGTGAGCATCTTCTGAAGTAATGATCTGATCACGACTTATCCAATGCTGAAGTTTTAACTTCATGATTTTTGATAACTGATCTTTATTAGTTCCGTTAGTGATGATTCCCAACTTAAACTTGGTTGATAGCTGATTGAAGATGGTTGATAAACCGTCAGCTAATTGAATATTCTCACGATTATTAAAGAATTCTTCTTCAAATTGATCTGCAGTTTCTTTTGTTAGTCCATTGATGTCGAATTTCTTGAAAGTATGGTGTAAACTGTGAAAGTTAGCTTCACTATCTGTTAGATCCAATTGATCTTGACAAGCTTTTGCTTGCACAAGATAGAATTGTTTTTGATAGTTCATGTAAAGCTGCTTTAACAATTCGTTATCGATATCGGCGTTGAAAACGGAGCGAAAAGCTGCGTTAAAACTGGGCTCTTGATTATAAAGAGTGTCATCAACGTCAAAAACGATGGCTTTTATCATTTATATGTTGCCTCCTTGTTTCGAAACAATATTGTAACATGATTCATCAAAATTTAAAAATTTTAATGGATTTATTGATTAAATAGGCAAATAAAGGTTGCTTTAATCGCTGATGTTAGATATAATTTTCTAGGTATTTTAAATACACACTCGAAGTGATGAACTAGGTTAGTGCCATTTTGGTGGCTAGGTCAATTGATCTTTGAGGAGGAAAAAACTAATTTATGGAGGCTATATCATGGCTGTTATTTCTATGAAACAATTATTGGAAGCCGGAGTTCACTTCGGTCACCAAACTCGTCGTTGGAACCCAAAGATGAAGGAATATATCTTTACTGAACGTAATGGTATTTACATCATCGACTTACAAAAGACTGTTAAGCTTATCGACACTGCTTACAACTTTGTTAAGGATGAAGCATCAAAGGGTGCCGTTGTATTGTTTGTTGGTACTAAGAAACAAGCACAAGATGCAATTGCTGAAGAAGCTACTCGTGCAGGTCAATACTTTGTTAACAATCGTTGGCTTGGTGGTACTTTGACTAACTGGAACACTATTCAAACTCGTGTTCGTAGATTAAAAGAATTAAAGAAGATGGCAACTGACGGAACTTTCGAACGTCTTCCTAAGAAGGAAGTTTCATTGTTAATGAAACAACAAGACAAGCTTGAAAGATTCCTTGGTGGTATCGAAGATATGCCAAGAATTCCAGATGTTATGTTCATCGTTGATCCTCGTAAGGAACAAATTGCTGTCAAGGAAGCTCAAAAATTGAACATTCCTATCGTTGCTATGGTTGATACTAACACTGATCCAGATGATATCGATGTTATTATCCCATCTAACGATGATGCAATTCGTGCCGTTCGTTTGATTACTGCTAAGATGGCTGATGCTATCATCGAAGGTAACCAAGGCGAAGATGACGTTAACGAAGAAACTTTTGGCGATGACGCTAAGAGCGACGATTCAATCGAATCAATCGCTAACGAAGTTGAAGGTAAATAATAAATAATTAAGCACTTAGGCTGACTCTATCGCTTTCAGACCAATATGGCCTAGTGTAGGGTCAGTTTTTATTTGAAAAGGGAGGCCAATCAAATGGCAAAAATTTCTGCATCTCAAGTAAAAGAATTACGTGAAAAAACTGGTGTTGGTATGATGGACGCCAAAAAGGCGCTTGTTGAAACTGAAGGTGACTTTGACAAGGCTATCGAAGTTTTACGTGAAAAAGGTGTTGCTAAAGCCGAAAAGAAGAGTGGCCGTGTTGCTGCTAACGGTTTAGCAAATATTGCTATCCATGAAAACACTGCTGCAATTGTTGAAATCAACTCAGAAACTGACTTCGTTGCTACTAGTGATCCATTCAAGGATCTTGTAAACAAAGTTAGTGATGCAATTGCTATCGAAAAACCAGCAACTGTTGAAGATGCTTTAAACATCAAGACTGAAAAGGGTACTGTTAAAGATGATATCGTTGAAACTACTCAAGTTACAGGTGAAAAAGTTACTTTGAGACGTTTTGAAGTTGTTGAAAAGAATGATAACGAATCATTTGGTGCATACCTTCATAATGGTGGTGCTATCGCTGCTTTAACTCTTGTTGAAGGTGCAGATGAAGAAACTGCTAAGGATGTTGCAATGCACGTTGCTGCAATCAACCCTGAATACCTAAACAAGGATGAAGTTCCTGCTGACCGCCTTGCTGAAGAAAAGAAGGTTCTTACTGAAGAAGCACTTAATGAAGGTAAGCCTGAAAAGATCGTTGAAAAGATGGTTGAAGGACGTTTACACAAGTTCTTATCAGAAATTTCACTTGAAGATCAAGAGTTCGTTAAAGACCCAGACCAAACTGTTGGCAAGTTTGTTGCCTCAAAGAATGGTACTATTCGTAAGTTCGTTCGTTACGAAGTTGGTGAAGGAATCGAACAAACTCAACAAAGCTTCGAAGATGAAGTTCGTTCACAATTGAAGTAAGAAAAAGTGCCCTTGGGCACTTTTTTTTTACATAAATATATATTTTTTTGATAATAATGATCATCTAAACTAAGAATTTCTGAAATTAGCAGATGTGTTGTTGTTATCCTTCAGATTATGCTAAAATTATATGTAACGATTAACAATAGGAGGCACTTTGATGTCTGATATAAAATATAACAGAATCGTGTTGAAGCTAAGTGGTGAGGCTTTAGCAGGTGATGCAGGACAAGGAATAAATCCACCCGTTATTAAGGACGTGGCAGCTGAAATCAAAAACATCTATGATTTGGGAATCCAGATCGGAATTGTTGTTGGTGGTGGTAACATGTGGCGTGGCGAGTCAGGAGCCGCTATGGGTATGGAACGTGCCCAAGCTGACTACATCGGTATGCTGGGAACAGTTATGAACGGTCTAGCATTACAAGATAACCTCGAATCATTAGGGGTGCCTACTCGAGTACAAACATCAATTGAAATGAGACAAATTGCGGAACCATACATCCGTCGAAAGGCTGTCCGTCATCTCGAAAAGGGACGTGTAGTAATTTTCGCAGGTGGTACAGGTAACCCTTATTTCTCTACTGATACGACAGCTGCTTTACGTGCTGCAGAAATTGATGCAAATGCCATTTTAATGGCTAAAAATGGTGTTGATGGAATTTATTCTGACGATCCTCGGACTAACGAAGATGCCGTTAAGTTTGATACTTTAACATACATGGATATTATCAGTAAGGGATTAAAGGTCATGGATTCAACAGCTAGTTCGTTGTCCATGGATAACCATATCCCATTGGTAGTGTTTAATTTGAACGAACCAGGTAATATTCGTAAAGTAGTTACCGGTGAAAATATCGGTACAACAGTGAAGGAGAAATAGTTTATGGAAGATGCTAAAACAATAATTAATGAAGCTAAGACTAAGATGCAAAAAGCTCACGAAGCACTAGACCGTGATTTAGGCGGAATTAGAGCGGGTCGGGCCAATGCAAGCTTATTAAACAGAGTTATGGTTGATTACTATGGAGCCCAAACACCATTAAATCAAGTAGCTTCAATTTCCATTCCTGAAGCACGAGTAATTTTGATTACCCCATTTGATAAATCAGCCCTTGAAAACATTGAAAAAGGAATTTACGAAGCTGATTTAGGTATTAGTCCAACAAATGATGGTAATGCAATCAGATTAGCAGTTCCAGCTTTGACTGAAGAACGTCGTCAAGAGATTGCTAAGCAAGTTAAAGCTACTGGTGAACAAGGTAAGGTTGCCATCAGAAACGTTCGTCGCGAAGCTATGGATGCATTGAAGAAGAGTCATAAGGCTGACGAAATAACTGATGATGAGTTCCATAAATTTGAAGAACAAGCCCAAAAGGTTACTGATGATGCAATCAAAGTGGTTGATCAAAAGGTTGCTGAAAAGGAAAAAGAAGTAGTAAGCGGATAGGAGAAATTAATATGGCTGATGATAATCAAGTAGAAGTTGTTCCTGGTACCGAAGAATTTGAACACATGTTGTTTAAACTAAACATGGAAATTACTCCTGAAGAAATTACAACTTTGAATTATAACGGTAATGAATTACAACAAGTTCAAGATGGATTGTTTGCAATGCCTGCA
The DNA here is from genome assembly GCF_026913205.2 of Lentilactobacillus sp. SPB1-3. Taxonomy (NCBI): domain Bacteria; kingdom Bacillati; phylum Bacillota; class Bacilli; order Lactobacillales; family Lactobacillaceae; genus Lentilactobacillus; species Lentilactobacillus terminaliae. The sequence continues at coordinate 1,173,440 of NZ_CP168151.1, read as the reverse complement.
TACGTCCAAGAAGACTTTAACTTGTTCTTTATCGTTTCTAAGTTAGTAGAAGATGATTGGGTAATGGCATTTTCAACTGCTACTATCGAAAATGATAATGAAATTACTGATTTGTCAGAACCAATGACCACTGGAAAGGGATTGAACGTCTTAGGCGGAGTTAGCCCTGAAGATGCTAACAACTTGTTGAAATACTTCAATACGTTAGCCGATGCTGGTCGAGGAGAATGGCGAATGGTTGATGGTCCTGAAGAGACCCCAAATGAAGAATAACGACTATTTAGGATGAGCAGGACTCATCCTTTATTTTTGTTGAGTTTTAAAGGTGAAATTATGGTTAAAGATAATAAGCAGGATTCAATTGTAGAAATCGATAAGGACAACGTTCCTGAACATGTTGCTATCATTATGGATGGTAATGGACGATGGGCTCAAAAAAGACATCTTCCAAGAATTGCCGGTCATAAAGAAGGAATGCAAACCGTTAAAAAGGTAGCCATCGCCGCAAGTGATCTCGGCGTCAAAGTGTTGACTTTATATGCTTTTTCGACAGAAAATTGGAAACGTCCGGATAAAGAAGTCAATTTTTTGATGAAATTACCAGTAACTTTCTTTAGTGACTTCGTTCCTGATTTAATAAAAAATAATGTTAAAGTTCAAGTGATGGGAATTATTGATCAATTACCCAAGGCCACACAAAAAGCGGTCAACGATGCAGTTAAGCAAACAGCTGATTGTACGGGAATGATCCTTAATTTTGCTCTTAATTATGGTAGCCGCATCGAGATAGTGGATGCGGTCAAACAAGTCGCCAGGCTGGTTAAGGACGGTAGTTTAGATGTTGATGATATTGATGAAGATATCATTAGCGATCATTTAATGTCTGCATCGCTTGGTAAATATGCTGATCCTGATCTGTTGATTCGGACGAGCGGTGAAGAGCGAATATCTAATTTCTTATTATGGCAAATAGCGTATAGTGAGTTAGAGTTCGTCGATACGTATTGGCCAGATTTTGATGCCAATACACTAAGAGATGAAATCATTGAATATCAAGGAAGACATCGTCGTTTTGGTGGCCTTGATACCGAATAGGAGTGCATTGATTTGAGACAAAGAGTTATTACAGCAGTAGTCGCATTAATTATTTTTATTCCAATACTTATTTTGGGTGGAATTTGGACCGATTTGGCCGCCCTCGTACTTGGAATCATTGCGATGTCTGAAATTTTAGTTATGAAGAAGAAGTTACTGATTTCTTTTGAGTCAATCATCAGTTATCTAGGAGTTAGTGTGATGATAATTCCTAACGCATGGTTGAGTATCCTTCCAAGCTATATTGATCGAATGTTTTTGTTTTATATTTTTGTTTTGCTGTTACTATTATTGACAGTGTTTTCAAGAAACAAATTTACTTTCGATGACGTTGGAGTGCTTACCTTAGGTATGATTTATGTCGGGTTAGGTTTCCATTACTTTACCCTTGCTAGAGATTTATCATTAACTACGGTACTGTATGCTTTGTTTATAGTATGGGTTACTGATAGCGGTGCTTATCTTTTTGGCAGAGCGTTTGGAAGGCATAAATTGGCACCTCATATTAGTCCAAACAAGACATGGGAAGGTTCTGTATTAGGTTCATTAAGTGCTGTTATTTTATGTACCATTTTCCTAATTTTTTATCCAATCAACTCCATGAGCATTGTCACAATCATTATCGTAACTGCTTTATTATCGGTTACAGGCCAATTTGGAGATCTAATTGAATCTGCACTGAAACGGTATTATGATGTAAAGGATTCAGGAAAAATCTTACCTGGCCACGGTGGAATTCTAGATAGATTTGATAGTTTACTATTGGTATTACCTATTTTGCATCTGGTCGGAATCATATAAAAATGGAGGCTACCATCTTTGATAACAACTATCATTGCATTTATTATAGTTTTTGGGATTATTGTTATTTCTCATGAATTTGGTCATTACTATGCCGCCAAAAAATCAGGGATCTTAGTGCGTGAATTTTCTGTTGGTATGGGTCCCAAGCTGTTTTACTTTATTCGAAACCACACCACATTCACATTACGGCTATTACCTTTAGGCGGTTATGTCCGCATGGCCGGTGATGCTGATGACGATGAGGAGATTAAACCCGGCACACCTGTGTCTTTGAAGGTTAACGATGACAACTTAGTAACTTCAATCAATACAAGTAATAAAAATTCTCTTTTCCAGGGAATTCCAGTGACCGTTGTTAAAACAGATCTTGAAAAGGACTTGTTCTTGGAAGGATATGAAAATGGGGATGAGTCAGAGTTAAAGCGTTACGCGGTTGCTCATGATGCCACAATTGTGGAGTCAGATGGTACAGAAGTACAAATCGCGCCTGTGGACGTTCAATTTCAGTCTGCTTCATTACCTCATAGAATGATTACTAATGTTGCTGGAGTTTTTAATAACTTTATTTTAACCATCTTGGTATTCACAATTTTGTCATTCATGCAGGGTGGTGTTGCGAATAATTCTAATCGGGTTAATGTAGCACCAACCGATTCCGTGGCTCGTGATGCTGGTATCAAAAATGGTGATAAAATTCTTTCAGTTAATGGTGTTGATACACCTAACTGGAATGATTTAGCAACTAATATTCAAAATAAGGCTGGTAAAAAAGTTAATCTTGAGGTTCAAAGTGGTCAGAAAACTAAGAAGGTCTCTTTGACACCTAAGACAGTGAAGTCAGGTGATAAAAAAGTTGGCGTAATTGGTATTACTGAACATTTAGATACCAGTTTTAAAGCAAAAATACTAGGTGGATTCACTCAAACATATAACTTGAGTGCACGACTTTTATCAGCGCTTTGGTCAATGATTACCGGTCATTTCAGTCTTAATGATCTTGGAGGACCAGTGGCTATTTTCGCTACGACCTCACAAGCAACTCGTGGTGGAATTGCGGGAGTAATGTACTTCTTAGCGTTCTTATCATTAAACTTAGCGATTATTAACTTAATTCCGATTCCAGGATTGGACGGAGGAAAGTTACTACTTAACATTATCGAAGCAATTAGACGTAAACCAGTTTCTGAAAGAACTGAAACGGTTCTTACGTTAATTGGATTTGTCTTCTTAGTGGTCTTGATGGTTTTGGTAACTTGGAACGACATTTCCAGATATTTCTTGCATTAATGTCTGAAGGAGAAAAGATAAGATGAAACAATCAAAGGTTTTGATTCCAACTTTAAAGGAAACCCCTAGTGGTGCAGAAGCGTTAAGTCACCAAATGTTACTGAGAGCTGGATATATTCGTCAAGTGTCTGCAGGGATGTACGCTTATTTACCAATGGCATATCGAGTGATTTCTAATATTGAACAGATTGTCCGTGAAGAAATGGAAAAAGCAGAAGCTTTAGAAATGCTTGTCCCAGGAGTTCTTCCAGCAGATTTATGGCGTGAATCAGGAAGATATGAAACATATGGTCCTGAACTATTTAAGTTTAAAAATCGTCATGATACTGACTTCATTTTAGGACCAACACATGAAGAGACATTTACACAGTTGGTTCGTGATGCCGTTAAATCTTATAAACAATTGCCATTCATGCTTTATCAAATTCAGGCTAAATATCGTGATGAGGATCGTCCTCGTTATGGTTTGTTACGTAGTAGAGAATTCATTATGAAGGATGCTTATTCATTCTCAGCTAATGAAGAAGACTTAGATAAAGCATATCGAGCAATGGAGAAAGCCTACATTAACATTTTTGACCGTATTGGTTTAAATTATCGGGTCATCATTGGTGATGGTGGTGCCATGGGTGGATCAGATTCAAAAGAATTTTCTGCATTAGCAAGTATTGGTGAAGACACCATTGCTTACTCGACTGATAGTGATTACTCTGCCAACCTTGAAATGGCTAAAGCTAAGATTGCTGATCGTACTTCTCATGCTGAAATCGCCGACTTGAAAAAAGTTGCTACCCCAGATGCTAAGACGATTGAAGAAGTCAGTGATTTTCTTGATGTTAAACCGGAACAAATTGGTAAATCAATGCTCTTTATTGCTGATGATGAACCTGTACTAGTTGTTGTTCCTGGCGACTATGAAGTTAACGATGTTAAGGTTAAGAACTATTTGAAAGCCGATTTTCTAGAACCAGCTACCGATGACCAAGCCAAACAATTAATTGGCGCAGGTTTTGGTTCTCTTGGACCAGTTGATCTTGATGAAAATATCAAGGTATTAGTTGACCAACGGATCAAGGGTATGCGCAACATTGTTGTTGGCGCAAATGAAGATGGTTTCCATTACTTAAACGCTAATTTTGATCGTGATATTAATTCAGACGATGTTGATGATTTTGTCTTTGTTAAGGAAGGCGAAGTTTCTCCCGATGGTGAAGGTACTCTTAAGTTCACTCGTGGAATTGAAATCGGTCATATCTTTAAGTTAGGAACTAGATATTCAGATAGTCTCGGCGCAACCGTTCTTGATGAAAATGGTCGTGCAACTCCAATTATTATGGGATCATATGGAATTGGTATCAGTCGATTGTTATCAGCAATTGCTGAACAATATGGTGATGAAAATGGTCTAGTATGGCCTAAGTCAGTGGCACCATTCATGGTTCACGTTATTCCAGTGAACATCAAAAATGATGTTCAAAGAGAATTAGCCGATAAAATTGAATCTGAATTAACTGAAAGTGGATTAGACGTTTTAGTTGATGATCGTAAGGAACGAGCAGGAGTTAAGTTTGCTGATTCTGATTTATTAGGAATTCCAGTTCGGGTTACGGTTGGTAAAAAAGCAGAAGATGGTATCGTAGAAATTAAGATTAGAAAAAATGGTGAAACACTTGAAGCTAAAGTTGAAGAACTTAGTGGAATGGTTAAGATTTTACTTGATAATTTAGAAGATTAATTTTATGGTTTATAAAAAAACTGGGATTTCCCAGTTTTTTCTGGTTAGTGAGGAGGAATAAGTTTGGCGCTTAATCAGAATGAGATGTTTCAAAAGCTTCTTGAACAATTAAAGTGGTTTGAGATGAAGGATGATCCAATCTTTGATAATGCCCGATTAGATAAGCTGGAAGTTCACGAAAAAAGCCGTAAATGGCAGTTTAATATCACTACTAACGCCATATTGCCATTTGAAGTGTACGATCAGTTCAACGACAGATTGCAAGCTGCGTTTAACAACATTGCTAATGTTTCTTTCATTATCAGACCTAATAATCAAACGTTTGACGAAAACTTGCTAAGAGATTATTGGGAATGGGTCGTGAGAAATTCTGGTGTTACTTCACCATTATTGAAGGAATTATGTGATAATCATTTACCAGACCTTCAGGATGATCGAGTTCAATTTGTGGCTGAAAATGAAATTGTGAAAAATTTCATGGCCAATACTGCCCTTGGGCCAATTGAAGATTTATATCGGCGAGCAGGATTCCCTAACTTTACGATTCACACAATTGTTGACGAAACTGCATCTCAAAAAAATATCGAAGCATTGCGTAAGCGAAATGAAGCTAATGGCGCTGAATTAGTAAAAAAAGCTAATGAGGCCATGAAGTTAAACGAATCAAAACCTAAGAAAAATAATTCTGGTAATGGTTCAAGTTCAATTGGTAAGAAAATTAATGGCGATGTTCCCACAACAAGAATGGATGAAATTGTTGAAGAAGAACGTTCCGTTGTAGTCGAGGGTTACGTTTTTTCAAAAGAAATTCGTGCACTTAGATCTGGCCGAGAACTTCTGATGTTAAAAGTTACTGACTATTCGTCTTCAATTTCCATTAAAAAGTTTTCAGGTAAAAATGAAAAGGGTGCTTTCGATGGGGTTGAAGAAGGAAATTGGGTTAAAGTCCGAGGTAGCGTTCAAGAGGATAACTATTCTCATGAATTAACTTTAATGGCAAATGATATTAATCCAGTTAGTCATCCAATTAAACAAGACTTGGCACCTGCTGATGAAAAGCGGGTTGAACTTCATTTACACACTTCGATGAGTCAAATGGATGCCACTAATAATATTGCCGATTTCGCCAAACGTGCTAAAAAGTGGGGGCACTCTGCTCTAGCAATCACAGATCATGCTGGCGTTCAGGGATTTCCTGATGCTTTTCATGCTGGTGAAAAAAACGATTTAAAAATGCTGTACGGAGTTGAAGTCAATTTAGTCGATGAAGGTGAACCGATTACTTATAATGACGCTCATGTACCTTTAAAGGACGCTACTTACGTCATTTTTGATGTGGAAACCACGGGACTTTCCGCAATTTATGATCGAGTAATCGAATTATCAGCTGTCCGTATGGAAAATTCAAATGTTGTTGATCAATTTGAAGAATTTATCGACCCGGGTTTTCCATTGTCTGAACAAACGACTAATTTAACGTCAATTACTGATGAGATGGTTCGGGGATCTAAATCTGAAGAAGAAGTATTTAAATTATTCAGAGAATTTTGTGGTGACTCAATTATTGTCGGGCATAACGTAACTTTTGATGTTGGCTTTATGAACACGGGTTATAAGCGCCATGGTATGTCAGAAATTTCTAATCCAATTATCGATACGTTAACATTAGCCAGATTCTTATATCCACATTTGAAGGGATACCGTTTAAATACGTTGGCTAAGCGTTTTGATGTTTCACTAGAACATCATCACCGGGCTATCTATGATGCTGAAACTACGGGTCATTTGAATTATATTTTCTTAAAAGATGCTGAGAGCAACTATGACATTAAGTATCATGATCAACTAAATGATCATATGACTGATAATGACGCGTACAAACACGCCAGACCAAGTCATGCCACTCTGCTTGCTCGAACTCAAGACGGACTTAAAAATATGTTCAAAATTGTTTCACTTTCTAATGTTGATTATTTCTATCGGGTTCCAAGAGTGCCACGAAAGCAGCTGGAAAAGTATCGTGAAGGAATTCTTGTTGGTTCAGCTTGTTCAAGTGGAGAAGTTTTCACTTCTATGATGCAAAAAGGTGTGGAACAGGCGCGTGAGAAAGCTAAATTTTACGATTATCTTGAGGTGCAACCACCTAGGGTCTATCAACCATTAATTGATTCCGGATTAGTTTCGGATGAATCAAAATTGCATGAGATCATTCAAAATATTATTGATTTAGGTCAAGAATTAGATAAACCTGTCGTAGCTACCGGTGATGTTCATTATCTAGATGACCATGACTATATTTATCGAAAGATTTTAATCAATTCTCAAGGTGGTGCTAATCCACTTAACAGGCAAACGCTACCTGATCAGCATTTCTTGAGTACCGATGAAATGTTGTCAGAATTTTCATTCTTAGACGAAGATCTCGCCAAAAAAATTGTTGTGACAAATACTAATGCCATCGCTGATAGTATTGAAGAAGTTCATCCATTGAAGGATAAATTATATACGCCTCGAATGGAGGGCGCTGAAGATGAAATTCAGAATAAGACAATGGATACTGCCCATGCAATGTATGGAAATCCGTTGCCTGAAATCGTCGATGAGCGATTAAAAAAGGAATTAAAAAGTATCATTGGGAATGGTTTCTCAGTTATTTATTTGATTGCTCAACGTCTGGTTCATAAGAGTAACAAGGATGGATATTTGGTAGGTTCTCGTGGATCCGTTGGTTCTAGTTTGGTTGCGACTTTAACTGGAATTACTGAAGTTAATCCTTTACCACCACATTATCGTTGCCCGAACTGTCAACATTCTGAGTTCTATACTAAGGGTGAATATAGTTCAGGATATGATTTACCTGAGAAGAAATGTCCTGAATGCGGAACTGAAATGATCGGTGACGGTCATGACATTCCTTTTGAAACATTCTTAGGATTTACTGGTAATAAGGTTCCGGATATTGATTTGAACTTCTCTGGTGATTATCAACCAATCGCACATAACTATACCAAGGTGCTGTTTGGTGAGAAAAATGTATTCCGAGCCGGAACTATTGGTACAGTTGCTGACAAGACCGCATATGGCTATGTAAAGGCATATGAGCGAGATACCGGCAAGGTATTCAGAGGAACTGAAGAAGATCGTTTATCTAAGGGTGCTACAGGAGTCAAGCGAACTACAGGACAACATCCAGCTGGAATTATCGTTGTTCCTGATTACATGGATATTTATGACTTTACTCCAATTCAGTATCCAGCTGATGATCGCACGGCTGCTTGGAAGACAACGCATTTTGATTTCCATTCAATTCATGACAACATCTTAAAAATTGATATTTTGGGACATGATGATCCTACGATGATCAGAATGCTGCAAGATTTATCAGGGATCGAGCCTAAATCAATTCCAATGGATGATCCGGGAGTTATGTCGTTATTCTCAAGTCCAGAGATTTTAGGTGTCACCGAAGAACAGATTAATTCAAAGACTGGAACGCTTGGAGTACCAGAATTTGGGACGCGATTTGTGCGAGGGATGCTTGAAGAAACTCACCCAAGTAATTATTCTGAGCTACTACAAATTTCTGGACTGTCACACGGTACTGATGTGTGGATCGGTAACGCTGATGAACTGATCAAAAATGGTACAGCCACAATTGCTAATGTGATTGGTTGTCGTGATAATATCATGACCGATTTGATTCACTGGGGATTAGATTCAGAAATGGCTTTCCAAATTATGGAACATGTCCGAAAGGGTCGAGGGATTCCTGACGAGTGGCAGGCGGCTATGAAGGAAGCTAACGTGCCAGATTGGTACATTCAATCATGTTTGAAAATCAAGTATATGTTCCCTCGTGCCCATGCGGCGGCTTATATCTTGATGGCATTGCGAATTGCCTACTTTAAGGTGTATTTCCCATTGGTATATTACGCAGCCTACTTTTCAGTTCGTGCCGATGACTTTGATATTGTGTCAATGTCACGCGGTAAAGACGCTGTCAAAAATGCCATGAAAGAAATTACCGACAAGGGTATGGAAGCTTCTACCAAGGAAAAGAACCTATTGACTGTCTTAGAGTTGGCCAACGAGATGCTTGAACGAGGTTATGAGTTTAAGATGGTTGATTTGGACAAGTCAGACGCATCAGAGTGGTTAATTGATGGTAAGACATTGATTGCACCATTTGATTCAGTTCCTGGACTTGGATTAAACGTAGCTAAGCAAATTGTTGCTGCGCGTGAAGACCGTCCTTTCATTTCAAAAGAAGATCTCGCCAAGCGAGGAAAGGTTTCAAAGACTTTAATTGAATTTATGACAGAAAATAACATTCTAAATGGTTTGCCTGATGAAAACCAACTTAGTCTGTTTGACATGATGTAACGATTTGCTAAACTAGGTGATTTGTGATATCATTTGTGTTACTAAATAACTTGGAAAAGGAGTGAGCAGAAATGCTCGCTCTTTTTATTGGATTTTTTAGGAGGAGAATATTTGAGCAACGTTGTTGAGACAGTAAAAGAAATTGTTGAGCCGATTTTGGAGTCACATTCTTTTTACTTATTTGATGTTGAATTTGTGAAGGAAAATAAAAGTTATTATCTACGAGTTTATATTGATAAACCAGGTGGAGTAACAATTGATGACTGTGTATTGGTTTCTGATGAATTAAGCGAAAAAATCGATGCTTTACCGGAAGATCCAATTCCAGAGGCTTACTTCTTAGAAGTCTCATCTCCAGGTGCTGAACGTCCGCTAAGAAACGATAAAGAACTTAAAGAAGCTGTTGATCAATATATCCACGTTTCTTTATTTAAAAAGTTAGATAATCAAAAGGCTTATGAGGGAACCTTGTTGAAGGTCGATGAAGATTCAATCGACTTACAACTAGATGACCCTAAGAAAACTGTAATAAATGTACCTCGAGAATTAATTGCCAAGTCAAGATTAGCAATCAAATTTTAAAAGGAGAGTAAAATAATGAGTAGTGAACTTTTGGGTGCACTGTCTTCTCTTGAAGAAGAAAAGGGTATCAAAAAAGAAGTTGTGATTGAAGCTTTAGAAGCAGCTTTAGTTTCAGCTTATAAACGTAACTATGGTCAAGCTCAAAACGTAGAAGTTGAATTTGACCAAAAAAAGGGAAACATGCACGTTTATGCAGTTAAGACTGTGGTAGAAGAGGTTAATGACCCTCAACTTCAAGTTTCACTTGAAGATGCTGTAGCTATTAATCGTGGATATGAATTAGGTGACGAAATCAAGTTTGAGGTTACTCCTCAAAACTTTGGTCGAATCGCTGCTCAAACGGCAAAACAAGTTATTATGCAACGTGTTCGAGAAGCCGAACGCGAAATTGTGTTCAATGAATATAGTAAGTATGAAGACGAATTAGTTACTGGTACAGTTGAACGACAAGATACTAGATTTGTTTACGTAAGTCTAGATAAAGTTGAAGCTGTAATGGGTATTCGTGATCAAATGCCTAATGAGGTATATCGTCCACAGTCAAGAATCAAAGTTTATGTATCCAAAGTGGAAAATGCTACTAAGGGTCCACAAGTATTTGTTAGTCGTACAGAACCAGGAATGCTTAAGCGATTATTTGAACAAGAAGTTCCTGAAATTTACGATGGAACAGTAGAAATTGTTTCAATCGCTCGTGAAGCTGGTGACCGTGCTAAGGTTTCAGTTAGAACGAACAATCCTGACATTGATCCAGTCGGAACTGCAGTTGGTCCTAAAGGTCAACGTGTACAAACAATCGTTAATGAATTAAATGGTGAAAATATGGATATCGTTGAATGGGATGATGATGATGCAAGATATATTGCGAACGCATTGAATCCTGCTGAAGTAGTCGATGTCATCTTCGATCCAGATAATGATCGTGCATGTACTGTAATCGTTCCTGATTATCAATTATCATTGGCAATTGGGAAACGTGGTCAAAATGCCAGATTAGCTGCTAAGTTAACAGGTTTCAAAATCGATATTAAATCTGAATCAGAAGCTGCTGCAGAAATGAGCGCATCAGATAATGACTTTGATGATGTTGATAACGATGATGAAGACGTTAATGAAACCGATACTAATTCAACTAACGAAGAATAATTTTTGTTTGGAGGCGAACTTTTATGAAAAAAAGAAAAATTCCAATGCGAAAAGATATCGTATCTGGTGAAATGGCGCCTAAAAAAGAATTGGTCAGGATCGTCCGCGACGCTGACGGAACAGTTTCTATCGATGAGACTGGTAAAAAGTCTGGTCGAGGAGCTTACATCTCAATTGATGTTGACCGAGCTAACCAGGCCAAGCGTGAACATGTCTTCGAAAAAGCATTTTCAGTGAAGATTGATGATTCATTTTATGATGACTTGATTGCCTATATTGATCATAAACAAGCTCGAAAAGAGTTGTTTGAAAATGGACAATAAACAAGCCCTTATCAATTTTCTTGGATTGGCTCAACGAGCTCGTAAAACAGTTTCGGGTCAAGAAATTTTATTAAAGGAACTCCGAGCGAATAACTTGAAGTTTTTATTTATTGCTAGTGATAGCGGTAAGGATACTTTTAAAAAATTTACTGACAAATCCACCACTTATAACGTTCCGACGAACGTTTTGCTCACTAGCGAAGAACTAAGTAATGCTGTTGGTGTTAAGCGCAGTATAATCGGTATTAGTGATTCTGGTATGGCAAAAAAAATGATCGAATTAACTAAACAAAGCAAGGGAGAGTGATTATATGGGGAAAAAGCGAATTTATGAATTAGCTAAAGAACTCAATGTCTCCAGTAAGGCGATTTTAGACAAAGCTGCAGAAGCAGGTTACGACATTAAAAATCATATGTCGACAGTTGATGACCACCAAGAACAACATTTGAGACAATCATTTGGTGGCGCAAGCAGCAGTAAAAGTCAAGCTACCAGCAATAAGTCGACTGACCGTCCGACAAAAACTACTAGTTCAAATCATTCTAATAATGGTTCACGAACAAATAGTAATTCAACGCATCAACAAAATAATAACAATCACTCGGCTACTAGTCGTAGTGGTAATTCTGTTAACAATCGGAGTAATAATTTGAATAACAACCATAGCCAGAATTCTAGTAATAATCATAGCAATGGCAATACTCAACATTCAACACAAAGCCAAGCTAATAAGACGAATAATCAAAATCACCAAAATAGTAGTCAAAGCAGATCTAACAATAATTCAAACAGATCTAACAGCACTCAAAATAGATCTAACACTACCCAAAGCAAACCAAGCAACAACCAAACAAGTTCTAGTAACGCTCACCGCAGTAACAACAATAGCGGTAGCGGACGGTTTGGCGGTAGTTTAAATCCTTCACGAGGTAACAATAATTCTCGTAAAGCAAACAAGAAGCGTCAAAAGAAGCAGAAGAAACAAAAAAACCAACGTATGCGTGAAGTTGAACATCATGGCGCTCCTGAACGTAAGGAACGTCCATTACCAGAAACTTTGATGTACTTTGACGGTATGAACGCTCAAGATTTAGGTAAGGCATTGCATAGAGAGCCAGCCGAAATCGTTAAGAAGTTATTCATGTTAGGTGTTATGGTTAACCAAAACCAATCACTTGATAAAGATACAATTGAAATTTTGGCTGCTGATTATGGTATTAGCGCTGAAGAAAAGGTTCAAGAAGACGTTTCAGATATCGATAAGATTTTTGAAAGCGAAATGACTAATGATGATCATTTAGAGAACCGTCCTCCAGTTGTTACTATCATGGGACACGTTGATCACGGTAAGACTACATTGCTAGATCATTTAAGACATTCACATATCACTGCTGGTGAAGCCGGTGGAATTACTCAAGCCATTGGTGCCTATCAAGTTAGACATGGTGAGAATGTGATTACGTTCTTGGATACTCCAGGACATGCTGCCTTTACTGAAATGCGTGCTCGTGGAGCAAACATTACTGACATTACTGTGTTGGTAGTTGCTGCTGATGATGGTGTTATGCCTCAAACAATTGAAGCTATCAACCATGCGAAAGCCGCTGGAACTCCAATCATCGTGGCTGTTAACAAAATTGATAAGCCAGATGCTAATCCAAACCACGTTATCGAACAATTAGCTGAATATGGATTGATTCCTGAAGACTGGGGTGGCGATACCATCTTTGTTAACATTTCAGCTAAATTCGGTAAAAACATTGATGAATTGCTTGATATGATCGTATTACAAGCAGATATGTTGGAACTCAAAGCTAACCCAGATCAACCAGCCGTTGGTTCAGTAATTGAAGCTCGACTTGATCAGGGTCGTGGTTCAGTTGCCACATTGTTAGTTCAAGCTGGAACTTTACACGTTGGTGATCCAATCGTTGTTGGTAACACCTTCGGACGAGTTAGAACTATGAACAACGAACGTGGTCGTGATTTAAAGAAGGTTACACCATCTATGCCAGTTGAGATTACCGGTATGAATGATGTTCCAGAAGCCGGTGATCGTTTCGTTGTCTTTGATGATGAAAAGACTGCCAGAGCTGCTGGTGAAGCTAGAGCTAAAGAAGCTCAAGTTGAAGAACGTCGTAAGACGACTCACGTTACCTTGGATAACTTGTTTGATTCTCTTAAAGAGGGTGAAATGAAACAAGTTGATGTCTTGATCAAGGCAGATGTTCAAGGTTCTGTTGAAGCATTGGCTAATAGTTTGCAAAAGATTGATGTTTCTGGCGTAAAGGTCAATATTATTCATGCCGCAGTAGGTGCAATCAACGAAAGTGACATTGCATTGGCTGAAGCAAGTAACGCTATCGTTATTGGATTTAATGTTCGTCCTACACCACAAGCTAAGGCTCAAGCTGATAGTGACAATGTTGATATTCGTCTTCACCAAGTTATCTATAACGCAATTGACGAAGTGGAATCAGCTATGAAGGGTATGTTGGAACCAACATACAAAGAAGAAATTACTGGTTCGGTAGAAGTTCGTGAAACTTATAAAGCTTCTAAAGTTGGTACAATTGCGGGTGGAATGGTTGTTGACGGCGTCATCAAACGTGATAGTAAAGTTCGCCTTATCCGTGATAGTGTTGTTATTTATGACGGCGAGTTGAACAGTTTGAAGCGTTTCAAGGACGATGTTAAAGAAGTTAAGCAAGGATTCGAACTTGGGCTTACTATCCAAGATTACAATGACATCAAGGTGGGCGACGTCGTAGAAGCCTACGAAATGAAAGAAGTTCCTGTAGAATAAGGAGGAATTATTCATGGCTCAATACAGAGTTGGTCGACTTGAACAAGAAATCCAAAAAGAAGTCACTGATATTTTATTGAAGCGAGTACGAGATCCTCGTGTTCAAGGAGTGACGATTACCGGAGTTGATGTAACTGGAGATTTGCAACAAGCAAAAATCTATTACAGCATCTTATCAGACAAAGCTTCTGATAAAGAGAAGACACAAACTGGTATGGAAAAGGCTACTGGCCTTATCCGAAAAGAATTAGGTGCTCGTTTGAGTATTTTTAAAACACCTGAAATTACATTCGAACAAGATGATTCTGTTCGATATGGTGATAAAATTGATCGTTTGATCAATGAACTTAATTCAAAACAATAACAATTTGGAGATTTGGCAGATTTAATGGTCAAATCTCTTTTTGATACATATCAATAAGATAGCGTGTGCTATAATTTATTGGATTAAAACCTTACAGGAGAGTCATCGATGAATGGTGTATTACCACTTTTTAAAGAAAAAAATATGACTAGTTTTGACTGTATTAGTCAACTGAGAAAAATTTTGCATACCAAGAAAATTGGCCATACAGGTACTCTGGATCCAAACGTGGATGGTGTTTTGCCGATTTGTGTCGGTCCAGCAACCAAAATCTCAGAATTGTTGATGCAGTCTGGTAAAGCGTACCGTGGATCGATTACTTTGGGTGTTGCATATGATACTGAGGATTTAGATGGGAATATTATTGATTCAAAACCTGTTGATAGTCCATTTACAGATCAACAAATCGATGAAGCATTAGAAAATATGGTTGGTGATATCGAACAGATTCCACCGATGTTCTCAGCTGTCAAAATCAACGGCCGTAAATTGTACGAATATGCTCGTGAAGGAATTGAAATTGAACGTCCAGCACGAACGATTCACATTGATTACTTCAAGCAAACTTCTCCATCTGTCTACGATGAAGAACAAAGGCAGCAAACCATTTACTTTGAAGTAGGATGTTCTAAGGGAACGTATGTCAGAACTCTTGCTGTTGATTTTGGTAAATCTCTTGGATTACCAGCAGTTATGTCTTCACTGACAAGAATTAAGAGTGCTGGTTTCACAATCGACCAGTGTGTGAAATTATCAGAAGTGGCCGAGGCCATGGAAGCGGGAGAAATCGACCAATACTTAGTTTCTCTTGATGATTCACTTTCACAATACCCAAGTGTTGATTTGTCTGATAAGCTTTTTCAGCTTGTTTCTAACGGCGTGTTCTTAGATATTGATGAAGTGAATTCAAGCGCTCAGGTAGTTAAGCTAAAATATCAGAATCAAGTGAAGGCGCTCTATCAATTTGATGAAAACAAAAGGCAGTATCGCCCTTATAAAATGTTCTTAAATTAATTGAAGGTGAAAGAAATTGGAAATTGTTAAGTTACATTATCCTCTAGCTGATAATGTTGGCAGTAAAGAAAAAATCGTATTAGCAATGGGATTCTTTGATGGTGTTCATTTGGGTCATCAAGATGTAATCAATAAAGCTAAACAGATTGCTGAAAAATCAGGTGCCAAACTCGCCGTTTTAACGTATGATCATCACCCAGCGATTGTTTACAAACAATTGAATGATCACGAAAAGCGGTACTTAACTATGTACGAAGAAAAGATGAGAATTTTTGAATCTTTGGGTGTTGATCGGGTTTACTACACCAATTACACTTATGCTTTTCAAGCTCAATCTGAACAAGAATTCGTTGATAATTTTATTAAGCGGTTTAATGCAATTACAGTTGTCGCCGGATTTGACCACACGTATGGCGGAACAGACACAGCTGATATGAAACACCTTCCTGATTACAGCGATGGTAAATTCAATGTTGTTACTGCTGATCCAATTGAATTTGAGGGTGAGAAAGTTAGTTCAACTAGAATTCGTAAAGCCTTAGATGATTGCGACGTTAATTTGACCACTCATTTACTAGGTCGTCCGTTTAGATCTCAGGGATATGTGGTTCATGGTCGAGAAGTGGGTAGGCTATTAGGTTATCCGACGGCTAATGTTGAGCATTCTGAACTGCAGTGGTTACCAAACGTGGGAATTTATGTTGTTCGAGTACAAGTTGGTGATCAACAACATATTGCGATGGCATCGGTAGGACACAACGTTACTTTCTCAGATAAATTACCAATGACCATTGAAATAAATATTTTGGATTTTAATCAAAATATTTATGGAGAAACAATCACTGTTGATTGGCTAGATTATATTCGTGGTGAAGTAAAATTCGCAACCACAGAACAATTGACTAAACAGTTATATGAAGATGAGTTATACACTCGTGACTATTTAAAGCGTCATCCAGAAATAATTAGCACTCATTAGAATTGTTTGCTAAAAAATTCGCTAGATGTCTTGACTAATAGTAGTGGGTTTGATAGATTATATATGTGCCTTAGCACTCGATGGTTATGAGTGCTAAAAAGAGGTGATTTCAAATTGTTAACTGATAGGCAAAAAGAAATTTTGCAAATTATTATTCGTGATTACACGAAGAATGGGATGCCTGTGGGGTCTAAACTCCTGTCTGATGAATTTCCGACAAGTGTTAGTTCCGCAACCATCCGAAATGAAATGGCGACTTTAGAGGAAAAAGGTTTGATTACTAAAACCCACTTTTCTTCTGGTCGAATCCCTTCAATGGAAGGGTATCGCTACTATGTTGATAATTTAGTTCAACCTGATCCACTAGATGATAGCTCTGAAGATTTCATTAAGAGCTCATTTAATGGGGACTTTAACCGAATTGATGAGATAATCCAAGAGTCTGCTAAGGTATTATCAGATTTAACTAGCTACATGGCAGTTTCCTTTAATCCTGAACAAGACAGGACAATTAAGCTATCTGGATTCAGACTGGTTCGGTTGGATGACCGCCAAGTAATGGCGATCATCGTTATCGATAATGGTCACGTGGTGGATAAAGTAGTTAGGTTGCACGACGTTACCCCAGAGCAATTGCAAACGATTGTTAATATTATTAACAAGGAGTTAGTTGGCAAACCACTGAACGAGGTGGTCAACAAGCTTCAGTTTGAGATTCCTGCTTTAATTGCTAAGTACGTTCAAACGCCAGAGGGCTTCTTGAATATCTTTGATGATATGCTCAATGAAGTTGGTAAAGATCGCGTGCACATAGGTGGTCGATTGAATCTGCTTAGATTTGCTGACCGTCAGGACATTGACTATTTGAAACCTTTATATAATCTCTTAGATACAGGAGACGGGGTCGCTCAATTAGTTCATCCTGAATCTAGCGATGTTGAAGTTAGGATTGGCAACGAATTGCGAAATGATTTGTTGAGAAACTATAGTTTAATTACTGGAACGTATGATCTGAAAGAATATGGTCGCGGGGTAATTGCCGTAATTGGCCCTACCAGAATGCCATACGCCAAAGTAATCGGGATTGTGGGTGCCCTCAGGGAAGAAATGACCCGCAAAATTCTTGGTTACTATGATGATGAAGATCATGAATAATTCAAAGGAGGCGATTTTTTGTCAGAAGAAAAGCATGATTCAGCTGATGAACCAGTTGAAAACAACGATGCTGTAAATGAAGATTCCAATCAGTCAACTGATAATCAAACTTCTGAACCAGAGAGTTCTCCGGAGACTGATCAAATTGAGAAATTAAAGGCTCAATTAGATGAAATGGAAAATAAATATTTACGTGCAGAAGCTGAAATCAAAAATATTCAAAATCGCGCTAAAAAAGAACAAGCTGATATGATTAAGTATGATGGTCAACAACTGGCTCATGATATTTTACCTATTGTCGATAACTTGCAACGTGCATTAAGTGTTGAAGTTTCAGACGAAAGTGGTCAGCAATTAAAGCAGGGTGTTCAGATGGTATCTGATCATCTTGACAAAGCCCTACTTGATAACGGAGTCGAAAAGATCGATGCCGAGGGAGCAGATTTTGATCCCAAGTATCATCAAGCGATTCAAACAGTTGATGCTGGTGATGATCATAAAGCGGATACGGTCGTTCAGGTCCTACAAGAAGGATATAGATTAAAAGACCGGGTATTACGTCCCGCAATGGTTGTCGTAGCAAAATAATTTAAAAAAGAGGATTCGATAAAATGGCAAGTAATAAAATTATTGGTATTGATTTAGGAACTACTAACTCAGCCGTAGCTGTTCTAGAAGGTAGCGAACCAAAGATTATTCCTAATCCAGAAGGTGCTCGTACAACTCCTTCCGTTGTTGCGTTTAAAGATGGTCAACCACAAGTTGGTGAAGTTGCCAAGCGACAAGAAATCACTAACCCTAACACTGTTGTTTCAATCAAGAGTCACATGGGTGAAGAAAACTACACTGTAGATATTGATGGTAAGAAGTACACTCCTCAACAAATTTCTGCAATGATTCTACAATACATCAAAGGATTTGCTGAAGATTACCTTGGTGATACAGTTGAAAAGGCTGTTATTACCGTTCCTGCTTACTTTAATGATGCACAAAGACAAGCAACTAAGGATGCCGGTAAGATTGCCGGACTAGAAGTTGAAAGAATTATCAACGAACCTACTGCTGCATCACTTGCATACGGTTTGGACAAGCAAGACAAGGATGAAAAAGTTCTTGTTTATGACTTGGGTGGTGGTACTTTTGATGTTTCTGTACTTGAATTAGGCGATGGTGTCTTCCAAGTACTTTCAACCAATGGTGACACTCATCTTGGTGGTGATGACTTTGATCAACGTATCATCGACTGGTTAGTTGCTGACTTCAAGGCAGCCAACGGTGTTGATTTAGCTAACGATAAGATGGCACTTCAACGTTTGAAGGATGCTGCTGAAAAAGCTAAGAAGGATCTTTCTGGTGTTACCGAATCAGAAATTAGTCTTCCATTTATTTCTGCAGGTGCTAATGGACCTCTTCATTTACAAACAACTTTAACAAGAGCTAAGTTCAATGAATTAACTGCTGACTTAGTTGAAAAAACTAAAGTGCCTTTTGATAGCGCATTGAAAGATGCTGGCCTATCTGTTGGCGATATTGACCAAGTTATTTTAAATGGTGGTTCAACTAGAATTCCTGCTGTTCAAGAAGCTGTTAAGAGCTGGACAGGTAAGGAATCTAACCACTCAATCAACCCTGATGAAGCCGTTGCTTTAGGTGCTGCTGTTCAAGGTGGAGTTATCACTGGTGATGTTAAGGACGTTGTTTTACTTGATGTTACTCCATTGTCACTTGGTATCGAAACCATGGGTGGTGTGTTTACTAAGTTGATCGACCGCAACACAACTATTCCTACTAGCAAGTCACAAGTGTTCTCAACTGCTGCTGATAATCAACCAGCCGTTGATATCCATGTTCTTCAAGGTGAACGTCCAATGGCTGCTGACAACAAGACTTTAGGTCAGTTCCAATTAACTGATATTCCTGCTGCACCAAGAGGAATCCCTCAAATTGAAGTTACATTTGATATCGATAAGAACGGTATTGTTAATGTTTCTGCTAAGGACAAGGGAACTGGTAAGGAACAAAAGATCACCATCAAAGATTCATCTGGTTTGTCTGATGAAGAAATTGAAAAGATGATGAAAGATGCTCAAGCTAACGAAGAAGCAGATAAGCAACGTAAGGAAACTGCTGATTTAAATAATGAAGTTGATCAATTATTGTTCTCAACTGACAAGACCTTGGAAGAAGTTAAGGACAAAGTTTCTGAAGACGAAATCAAGAAGGCTACCGATGCTCGCGATGCTTTAAAGAAAGCTCGTGAAGACAATAACATCGAAGACATGAAGGCTAAGAAAGATGAACTTACTAAGATCACTCAAGATCTTGCAGTTAAGTTGTATCAAGACCAAGCCCAAAATGGTCAAGCCGGTGATGGCGCTACTGATGCAGGTTCTGCTGATGGTAACAAGGATGACGGTACCGTTGACGGTGACTTCTCAGAAGTCGACGATGACAAAAAATAATTAATTGTCCAAAAAGCCAAGGCCGATGAGCTTTGGCTTTTTGTTAAAATATGGTATTCTGTCAAGGATGATAAAGTAACTAAGACGGGAGTTTAGCATGGCTAACAAAGATTATTATGATATTCTTGGTGTATCCAAGGATGCTTCTGAAGACGACATTAAGCACGCCTACAGAAAATTATCAAAAAAATACCATCCAGATATTAATAAAGCACCAGATGCTGAAGAAAAATTCAAAGATATTACTGAAGCCTACGAAGTTTTAGGTGACTCTCAAAAACGCGCTAATTATGATCAATATGGTTCTGCAGAAGGACCACAAGGATTCGGTGGCGGCGGCTACTCACAAGGTGGCGCTGACTTTGGTGGCGGTTTTGGGTTTGATGATATCTTTAGTCAATTTTTTGGCGGTGGTGGCGGCCAGCAAACAGCTGATCCAACAGCCCCACGCCAAGGTCGAGACTTGCAGTATCAAATGACTTTGGAATTTGAAGAAGCCATTTTTGGTAAGAAAACTCGTATCAAGTATAACCGTGAGGCACAATGTGACACCTGTGGTGGAACTGGTGCTAAACCAGGAACTTCTCCAGTAACCTGTCATAATTGTGGTGGCCGAGGATTTGTCACAGTAGAAACCAATACTCCTCTTGGAAGAATGCAAACTCGACAAGAATGTCCTGTATGTAACGGAACTGGTAAAGAGATTAAAGAAAAATGCCCAACTTGTGGTGGTAGTGGCCATGTTGATCAAAGCCACGAAATCGAAGTTACTGTTCCTGCAGGTGTTGACGATGGTCAACAAATGCGTCTACAAAACCAAGGAGAAGCCGGTGAAAATGGCGGACCTTACGGTGATTTATATATTGTTTTTAAGGTTAAACCTTCTAAGATCTACCAACGGGATGGAGCAACTATTTACATGAATCAAGACATCACTTTCTCTAAGGCTGCCCTTGGAGGTAAGGTTAAGGTTCAAACGGTTCATGGGGATGTTGATTTAACGATTCCTGCTGGAACCCAAAACGGAACTGTGTTTAGATTACGTGGTAAAGGTGCTCCCCATCTTCGTGGTAAAGGCAATGGTGATCAACGGGTAACCGTTAACGTTGTGACACCAAAGTCTTTAAACAAAGAACAAAAGGTTGCGCTTGAGGCCTTAGCCGCTGCTTCTGGTGAAGAAGATACCGGTTCAGGTAAATCAGGTAATATTTTTGATAAATTAAAAGATGCTTTTGATGGTAATAAGTAAAACTTATCTAGGTGATTTTAACTTAAAATTCAAATGTTAACTTTTACCGTTGGCATTTTGACGAATAAAGAGACTGCTAGTGGTAAACATTTCTGGCAGCCTCTTTTCTTTTAGTAGTTCAATCACTTATAATTGAACTAAGAAGTAATTTGAACGAAAGTGAGATATCAATATGGATATTGAAAAAATGAAAGAGCATCAAAAATATATTCGTAACTTCTCCATTGTTGCGCATATTGATCACGGTAAATCAACGTTAGCGGATCGAATCCTAGAAATGACTGACACGGTTTCAGAACGAGAAATGAAAGATCAGTTGTTGGATAATATGGATCTTGAACGAGAACGCGGTATTACTATCAAATTAAATGCCGTTGAGTTAAAGTATCATGCCAATGATGGTAACGATTATGAATTTCATTTAATCGATACCCCAGGACATGTCGATTTCTCATATGAAGTCTCGAGAAGTTTGGCCGCTTGTGAAGGTGCCATTTTAGTTGTTGACGCTGCTCAAGGAGTTGAGGCCCAAACATTGGCCAACGTGTACTTGGCCTTAGATGATGACTTAGAAATCGTTCCTGTAATCAATAAAATTGATCTGCCATCTGCTGAACCAGAAAAGGTTAAAGAAGAAATCGAGAATGTTATTGGTATCGATGCTTCTGACGCCGTGATGGCGAGTGCTAAAAAAGGTCTTGGAATAAAGGAATTACTCGAACAAATCGTCTCCAAGGTACCAGCCCCAACCGGAGATGTTAGTGCTCCATTAAAGGCTTTGATTTTTGATTCAATCTATGATGATTATCGGGGAGTTGTTTTAAGTGTTAGGCTTGAAGATGGTACCGTTAAGCCCGGCGATAAAATCAAACTAATGAATTCTGGTTCTGAGTACGAGGTTACAGAAGTTGGTGTTAACTCACCACATCCAGTGAAACGTGATTATTTAATGTCTGGGGATGTTGGTTATATTACTGCCAGTATCAAGGATATTACTCAAACACGAGTTGGTGACACGATTACGAGTGTGGAGAATCCAGCAGACAAGGCCTTACCAGGATATCGTGAAATGAATCCAATGGTGTACGCAGGTCTTTATCCAACTGACAATGCTAAATTTGAAGATCTTCGTGAATCATTAGAAAAATTGAAGTTGAATGATGCGGCGTTGGAATTTGAACCTGAAGTATCGCAGGCTTTAGGATTTGGTTTTAGATGTGGATTTTTAGGACTCTTGCACATGGACGTGGTTCAAGAAAGATTAGAGCGAGAGTTTAATTTAGATTTAATTACAACTGCTCCATCAGTTACTTACAACGTGAATAAGTCTGATGGCACCGCGGTTGAAGTTGAAAACCCATCTGAAATGCCAGATGCCTCAGAAATTAAATCAATATTGGAGCCATTCGTTAAGGCGACTATTATGGTGCCTAATGAATACGTTGGGGCTGTCATGGAATTGTGTCAACGTCGCCGAGGAATCTTTGAAACTATGGATTACCTTGATGATTATCGAGTTAATGTCATTTACCATATGCCACTTTCAGAAATCATTTTTGATTTCTTTGATAAGTTAAAATCAAGTACTCGGGGTTATGCTTCACTTGATTACGATCTCGAAGAATATCGTCCAAGTGATTTGGTTAAGGTTGATATCTTATTGAATAGCGATAAAGTTGATGCTTTGAGTTTCATTACACATAAACAATTTGCTGATTCGCGTAGTCGAGACATCGTTACTAAGTTAAAGGGAATTATCCCTCGACAAAACTTTGAGATTCCCATTCAGGCCGCTATCGGTTCAAAAGTCATTGCCAGAACTAATATCAAGGCTTATCGAAAGGATGTTACTTCGAAGATTCATACAGGTGACCCTGATCGACGAGCTAAGTTATTGGATAAACAAAAGCGTGGTAAGAAACGAATGAAGTCAGTTGGTAAAGTGGAAATTCCTCAAGCTGCCTTTATGGCTGTCTTACAGACTGGTGAAGATGAACAAAATGACAAATAAAAAGAACTATGATGAATTTGTTCATCATAGTTCTGGAATGATTCTCTAACCAATTCGTAATTCTGTTATTAAATTGGTATCAATGATAATATTATCTTCATCATCCCGATGATATTTAACACGTTCTAATAGACCGTGTTCCATAATATAGTCATTGAATAATCTTTTTTTAGGTGCTTGAAGGATTCCTGCATTATGAGAAGCCTCAAATGCAACCTGCTTTAGAACATATTTTTCTGGAATTGCCTGAAAGATGTTATCTAAAGCCTCAAGTGCTGCTTCACCAGTTTTTAATAGATTTGGTTGTAGATGATCTCGGTAGAAAACTTGGCGTCCTTCATAGATGACAGGACTTAAATTGTTTTCTAAAATTGCAGTGTAGCCAATTCGTATGGTTTCATCTGTAATTTGGTTAATAAAGCGGACGCGAAACATTTCCATTTAGGTTCATCTCCTTAGAACTATCATTACAAACAAATTGGAAAAATTCAAATAAATCGTTTGCGTTTTTGGTCAGGTTACATTAGTATATATATTAATTGTTTTTTTATGAAGAGTTTAACAAGCAACAATAAACATGCAGGAGGTGTTCATTATTCTTAGTCGTACTAAACAATTTCTTAGAAAAAATGGTTTTTTCTATAAAAAAGAGTATATGCGCCCCTTGTTGACACCCGAAAATATCTATATTTTTAAGTTTGGAAAGAAGCAACTTGATAATAGACTGATAGTTAGGTACAGTCACAAGTGGACTGGAAGACAGCGAATCAATGAAATCGATTTAAGACTTCATAAGCAAAAGCATCCGCGGGTTTTCCGCACAGAAGCCGAGTTATTAAATTACTTACAATCTCGGTTACTTAATCATGACGCTAAAGTGCATGATGATTTAGATGATGAAGAACAGGAAGTATCAAATGGCGCATCCAAATAGGATGCTTTTTTTGTATCGGAAAGGAATTTATATATGAATTGGACACAGATATCCGTACTAACAACGAGTGAAGCCGTTGAGGCGGTTGCTAATATTTTCATGGATTTTGATGCAAGTGGGGTAAAAATCGAAGACGCAGAAGACTTCAAGAAAATCAATCCACAAGCAGAGGCTAATCATGGCCGATTATTTGATATGAAAGATATTCCGCATATCAGTAATGGAGCGATTGTTAGCTCGTACTTTCCTGATTCTCAAGATATTTTGGCCAAAGTGCCTATGATCGAAGAACGCGTTAGGAATTTAAGTGACTTTGGCTTGAATCCTGGTCCAGCTGAAGTGAAATCAAGTATTGTAGCTGATGAAGATTGGGCAACTGAATGGGAAAAATATTATCATCCAGTCAGACTTACTAGATATTTAACAATTGTTCCTAGTTGGGAGGGGTATAATCCAACCACTGGCGATGAACAGGTCATTCGACTAGATCCAGGAATGGCATTTGGAACTGGAACTCATCCAACCACGCAATTATCACTGCAAGCCTTAGAAACAGTAATTCGCGGCGGCGAATCAATGATCGATGTTGGTACTGGATCTGGAGTTTTAAGTATTGCCGCCAAAAGATTAGGGGTTGGTGATATCTTCGCCACAGACGTTGATGATATTGCTGTTAAGTCAGCTAAAGACAACGTTCGCCTTAACTTTAACGATGACGCAATGGAAATTGTGCCTAATGATTTGCTGAATGGAATTCATAAACAAGTTGATATTATCGTTGCCAATATTTTGGCTGAAATTCTTGTGCCACTTGCTCCACAAGCTTTTGAAAATCTAAAGCCCGGTGGCAAGTTCATCACTGCAGGAATTATCAATTCAAAGCTAGATGTTGTTAAAGAGGCCATTACCAATTCAGAATTCAAAGTTTTACAAATTTTAAACATGGGTGATTGGTACTCAATTATTGCTCAAAAACCTACTAAAGATGAGGATTAAATATGCAACATTATTTCATTAATAGTAATCTACCAGATGATCATAATATTGAATTACCAACTGACGTTGCCAAACACTTTGTTAGAGTACTGCGTAGTGAACCTGGTGATCAATTAGAAGTAGTATTGAATGATCATCATGTGTATTTGGCAGAATTGACTAAAATTGATGGCCAACAAGCAGTTTGTCATATAATTCGTGATTTAAATCACAATGTGGAACTGCCGGTCAAAATTTCTTTGATTTGTGGTCTACCGAAACAGAGTAAGCCAGAAATTATTGTTCAGAAGTCCACAGAATTAGGAGTCAACGAAATCATTTTCACTCAGATGCAACGCTCCGTCGTTCACTGGGATAATAAAGCTGATAAAAAAATCAGTCGACTCCAAGAAGTTGCTAAAAGTGCAGCGGAACAATCCCATCGAAATGTCGTCCCCAAAATTAAGTTCGCAAAACAGATCGCAGACATTGACATGGATGATTATGATGTCCACGTGGTAGCTTATGAAGAATCGGCTAAGCAGGGTGAACAGTCAAATTTGAGTAAAGCATTCTCTAATATGAATTCAGGAGATTCGGCTGTATTCGTAATCGGTCCTGAAGGTGGGGTATCTGATGATGAAATTAATCATCTTTCTGAAAGTCAGTTTATATCAGCTGGTTTAGGACCTCGAATTTTGAGAACTGAGACCGCACCTTTTTATGTTCTAGCTGCTGCATCGTATCACTTTGAATTGAGTCATTAACCGATTAATTGTAGAATAGTGCTAAGTAATTACCAAGAAAGTAAGTGATTTTATGGCCACAAAAGTATGGACTGCCGACGAAGTCATCAAACAAGCAGCCGAATATATGAACGATAAACACGTTACAGAAGTGAAGAAAGCTTACGAGTTTGCTAAGATTGCCCATGCTGACCAGCACCGTCAATCTGGTGAACCATATATCACACATCCAATTCAAGTTGCTGGTATTTTAGCTGATCTTCATATGGATCCGGCAACCGTTTCTGCTGGTTTCTTACACGATATTGTGGAAGATACTGGAGTCACTTTGGCTGATGTTAAGGAAATGTTTGGTGACGACGTTTCTTTGATTGTGGATGGGGTTACTAAACTATCTAAAATTAAATACAAATCCAGTCAAGAAAGACTGGCTGAAAATCACCGAAAATTACTACTAGCAATGTGTCAAGACATTCGGGTAATGATCGTTAAGTTGGCTGACCGTTTGCATAACATGCGGACGCTTAAGTCTTTGCGACCAGATAAGCAACGCAGAATCGCTAAGGAAACCTTGGAAATTTATGCGCCAATTGCTGATCGTTTAGGTATTGGAACGATTAAATGGGAACTTGAAGATATTAGTCTGCGTTATTTAAATCCACAACAATATTACCGAATCGTCCATTTAATGAACTCCCGAAGAGATCAACGGGAAGATTATATTCAAAAAGCAATTAGTCAAATTGAGGATTCTATTGCTGATTTACATTTAAAAGTTGATATTTATGGTCGGCCAAAGCATATTTACTCAGTTTATAGAAAAATGGTCGATCAGCATAAACAATTCAGTCAGATTTACGACTTGTTGGCTATTCGTGTCATCGTGGACTCAATTAAGGACTGTTATGCTGTTTTAGGTGCTATTCATTCTGAATGGAAACCAATGCCTGGCCGTTTTAAAGATTATATTGCTATGCCAAAAGCTAATATGTATCAATCATTGCATACCACTGTGATCGGTCCAGAGGGCAAGCCATTAGAAGTACAAATCAGAACTCAAGAGATGCATCAAGTGGCTGAATTTGGTATTGCTGCTCACTGGGCTTACAAAGAAGGTATCAAAGACGGTGTTGAAGGATCAAATGATAATAATAAACTAAATTGGTTTAAAGAAATCATTGAACTTCAGGAAGATACGGATGATGCCGCTGATTTTATGGACGGCGTCAAAGGTGAATTATTTGGTGATCGAGTATATGCTTTCACTCCTAAAGGTGACGTTTTTGAGCTACCTAAGGGTGCGGGACCTTTGGATATGGCTTACATCATTCATACTGAAGTGGGCCATCACACAACCGGTGCCCGAGTTAATGGCAAAATCGTCCCTCTAGATTTTGAAATCTCTAATGGGGATATCGTTGACATTATTACTTCACCAAATTCCACCGGTCCAAGTCGTGATTGGTTGCAACTAGTGAGAACACGGCGGGCACGAAATAAAATTAAACAATTTTTCCGTCAGGAAGATCGTGAACAGAATATCGAAACAGGTCGTGATATGCTGATTCGCCATTTGCAAAGTGAAGGTTTTAATCCTAAAGAAGTGTTAACTGATGAAAAATTAAATTCAGTTGCTGCTGGGATGAATTATCACCATGGCGAGGATCTATTGGCAGCCGTTGGTTTTGGTGATTTACAACCCACCGGAGTAGTTAACCGAATCACCGAGGATATTCGTGCTCAGCAAAAAAAGGAACGCCAAGATCAAGCTGAACGCGAAGTTTTGGAAAAACACCAAACGATTTCTGAAAATAATGATACTAAGCCACAGAAGAGTTCCCGACAGGCTTCTTCTTCCAGTGGAGTCATTATCGAGGGTGTTGAGAACATGTTGGTTAGATTAAGCCACTGTTGTACACCAGTTCCTGGAGACGAAATTGTTGGATACATTACCAAGGGACGTGGAGTATCAGTTCACAGAATTAATTGTCCAAACATCAAAAAGGCTGAAGATAATGGTGAACGATTGATTGAGGTATCATGGGAAAATCCAGATACTGGTAAAGAAACGTATCCTGCGAACTTATCCGTTTCAGGTTACAATCGTTCTGGAATGTTGACTGATGTTTTGAATGCCATTGGCAATGTGACCAAGGATGTATCTTCTATCAATGGTCAAGTTGATCACAATAAGATGGCTACGATTTCAATTTCGGTAGGTATTCATAACTTAGAACAACTTGATCGACTGATTAATACAGTAAAGAACATTCATGATGTGTACTCAGTAGAACGAATTTTTAGATAGGGGTTTTTAAATTGAGAATCGTCCTTCAAAGAGTTAAACGTGCTTCTGTTAGCATAGATAATGAAATTTATAATCAAATTGATGGTGGTTTTGTGTTATTAGTTGGTGTTAATGATACTGACGGTGATGCTGAAATTGATTATTTAGTACACAAAATCAACAAGTTAAGAGTATTTGAAGATGATGATCAGAAGCTTAATTTAGATATTCATCAAGTTGGTGGCGCGATTCTATCTATCTCTCAGTTCACATTATTTGCCAATACGAAGAAGGGTAATCGTCCAAGTTTCACAGAAGCGGGCGAGCCAACTCGTTCTAAACAAGTCTACGAGCGATTCAATGATAAACTTGCTGACACTGGCATAACTGTTAAGCCTGGTGTATTTGGCGCCGATATGTTGGTCAATATCGAAAACGATGGGCCGGTAACAATTTTGTTTGATACCGATAATAAGTAGTTACTAGGAGTTTATGATGATTAAAAATTTGATTTGGGATTTTGACGGAACATTATTTGATACTTATCCTCAGATGGTGCAAGCATTTGCAAAAGCTTTAAATGATTTGGGAATCGATAGTGTCGAGATTGATGAACACGAAATTTATGTAGTAATGAGACAGCATTCTGTTGGTTCAGCACTTAAGAAATATGCTAGTTTTTATGGAGTCGATGAAACCAAACTCGGTGAAATCAATAAAAAATACCAAGATCAAATGGTCATGGCAGCTAAACCATTTTCTGGAGTAAATGAACTCTTAGACCTTGCCTTGAATAATGATGGTGGAAACTTTCTGTTGACACATCGGGATGAACAGGCAAAAGATTTGCTGGCTAAATTTGATTTATTAGATAAATTTTCTGGTTTTGTCACTTCTGCTGATAAATTTCCCAGAAAGCCCAAACCAGATTCTTTGAACTGGTTGAAGAAAACTTATGATTTGTCGAATGATCAAACAATGATGATCGGTGATAGACAGTTAGATGTTGAAGCTGGTAATAACGCCAATGTCTTCACTGCTTTATTTGATCTTAACCGAACAATATTGCATACTGGCAATCCTGATATTCGGGTGACTGCATTATCAGAGTTACTAGACTATTTAAAACAAAAATAAAAGGCTGAGGATATTTTCCTCAACCTTTTTTATTGTTTTTAATTGTTATCTTTGAAGTAGTTGTAGATTCCATTAGTGACATCATTGACGTATTGTTGCTGGTAACTGGCAGAAGAAATTTGCTTAAAGTCACCATCGTTATTGATGTAGCCACCTTCAATCAAAATCGACGGAATGGAAATGTCTCTGACCACTAAGAAATTACCGAATTCAGCACCTCGATTAGGTAGTGGTAAATTTGTCAATTGACTGTTGACCGAATTGGCCAGGGTCTTTGATTGGCCAGGATGGTAGTAATAAGTAGTTACACCTGACGCATCATTAGCAACATCAGATGAATCGAAGTGAATGCTAATAAATAGGTTTGCGGAATTCTTAATTGCAATTTTAGGGCGATCAGCTAACGCGACGGTTTTATTACTGTCTCTGGTCATGATGACGCGAGCACCTTTGGCTCGCAAAGTTTTTGCTAGCTTAGTCGCGAAAATTAATGTGTATTTCTTTTCTTCTTGACCGGTAGTTGATAAGGCGCCTGAGTCGCTACCACCATGGCCAGGATCAATGGCAATGGTTGCTTCTGACAATCTGGTTACGCTGTTGGCTTTAGGATTATCTACCAACCATGAAGCTACCCAGCCGATGTCTTTGTGGTGAGCAATGACTTTTATCCAGTCATTCTTTCTATCAATGACTTGTAGTCGCTCACCTTTATGAACCTTTTCTTTGATTGAATAAGTAATTGCTGGGCCTGTCCGTAAATTCAATGAATTTACTTTGACTGTTACTGAGTTAGCATACAATGCAACTAACATAATAGTTAGTGTAATGATAATAGTTAATGTAGCAATGACCCAGCTACGATTTTGTGTGATTTTTTTCAATTTCTTCCATCCCATTCATTCAGTAAGTCTATTATAATGTACAGATGGGTTTACGCAATTGATTTATCATCTTGACATTATTTAAATTCTCGACTAATGTTATATTTAGTTAAATAAACAACCGGTGAAAAGAACAGTAGGGCTTATGTTGTTTTAAGAGAGCGTCTGGTCGGTGAAAAGACGTAACAAAAATCCTGAATGACACTTTTTGGTAAGGTTAATAGTGTAACTACTATTCGCGCGAGCGTTATTCTTGAGTTTTATTAAGGTGGTACCGTGCGAGAAGCACCCTTGTCAATGACAGGGGTGCTTTTTATTTTTAGGAGGGCTTATTCATGAGATATCAACGACCAAAAGGAACGGCCGATATTTTACCAGATGAAGCGAGAAAATGGGGCTATATCGAAGAAACAGCAAGAATGATCTTTGACAATTACCGTTATCGCGAAATTCGGACGCCAATGTTCGAAAATTTTGAGGTGTTCTCTAGAACTAGTGGGGACACATCTGACGTAGTAACAAAAGAAATGTATGATTTTCATGATAAAGGTGACAGACATATTAGTTTGCGTCCAGAAGGTACTGCTGGTGTAGTTCGAGCATTCGTTGAAAACAAACTATACGGTCCCGAACACCAAAAACCCGTAAAGGTATTCTATATGGGTTCAATGTTTAGATATGAACGTCCACAGTCTGGTCGTCAGCGGGAATTCCATCAAATCGGGGTCGAGGCTTTTGGTAGTAACGAACCTGAATTAGATGTTGAAGTAATCGCAATGGCTATTAATTTCCTTAAACGCCTTGGTTTAACGGGTCTACGGTTAGCAATTAATAGTTTAGGAGATCAAGAGACTCGAGACAACTATCGCCAAGCCTTAATAGATTACTTAGATCCATATTTTGACGAACTAAGTGATGATTCAAAAGTTAGATTACACAAGAATCCGTTACGAGTATTAGATAGTAAAGATAAGCGAGATCAAGAAATCGTCAAGGATGCTCCATCAATTTTGGATTATCTTTCAGAAGACTCTCAAGCACATTTCAACGCTGTTAAGCATTTACTCGACACGTTGGAAATTGATTATGACGTTGACGATACTATGGTTCGAGGCTTGGACTACTACACACATACTATTTTCGAAATTATGGTTGATTCAAAGTCATTGGGTGAAGGATATACCACGATTTGTGCTGGTGGTCGTTACAATGGTCTAGTTGAGGAACTTGGCGGACCTGAAATGCCAGGTATCGGATTTGGTTTGGGTGTCGAAAGATTGATGGTTTTATTAGATGCTCAAGATATAGAATTACCAATTCTTGACCAATTAGATGTGTACGCGGTTGGTATTGGTGAAGGCACTAGTGAAGTCACTCTTAAAATCGTCCAAGCTTTGAGAAATGATGGCTTCTCTGCTGACCGAGATTATCTTGATCGTAAGCCTAAAGCTCAGTTTAAATCAGCTGACAAGCTGAATGCCCAATTTACAATTACCATTGGTGATCGTGAATTAGAAAATAAAACAGCCAATGTTAAGTCTATGATTTCAGGAAAAGAAGTTAGTGTACCAATTGATGAAATTACCACGAACTTTAATACTGTGATTACCAATAATTTTGATGAGTAAGGAAATGACAAAATGAAAAGAACAACATATGCAGGATTAGTAGACGAGAATTTAATCGGCGAAGAAGTCGTTCTTAAGGGATGGGTTCAAAAACGCCGTGATTTAGGTAGTTTAATTTTTATTGACCTAAGAGATATCAAGGGCATCGTTCAACTCGTATTTAGTGAAGAATATGGTCCAGAGGCTTTAAAAGTCGCTGATCAACTTCGTGGGGAATATGTAGTTGAAGTTCGTGGTAAGGTCGTTGCCAGAGCAGATAAAGAAGTTAATGACCGTATGAGAACTGGTAAGATTGAAATTGATATTACAGAAGCTAAGATTTTAGCTACTGCTAAAACTCCACCATTCTACATTCAAGATAACATCAATGTTTCAGATGAACTTAGATTGAAATATCGTTACCTTGATTTACGTCGTCCAGAAATGCAACGGAGTATTTTGATGCGTAACCGTATCATTCAATCGGTTCATAGTTTCTTTGATTCACAAGAATTTATTGATATTGAAACTCCTACTTTAACTAAATCAACTCCAGAAGGAGCCCGTGACTACTTGGTTCCATCAAGAGTTTATCCTGGTTCATTTTATGCACTACCTCAATCACCTCAACAATTCAAACAATTATTGATGGGTGCCGGTTTTGATAAATATTACCAAATTGCTCGTTGTTACCGTGACGAAGATTTGCGTGGTGATCGTCAGCCAGAATTTACCCAAATCGATATGGAAATGTCATTCGCTGATCCTGAGGAAATTCAAGAAGTAACTGAAGGCTTAATTGCTAAAGTTATGAAGGATGCTTTAGGAGTTGAAGTTAAATTGCCATTTGCCAGAATGAGCTGGGATGAATCAATGGCTCGCTTTGGTACTGATCAACCAGATGTTAGATTCGGTATGGAATTGAAGGATCTTTCTGAAATTATGAAGTCAGTTGACTTTAAGGTATTCTCTTCTGCTGTCGAAAACGGTGGCCAAGTCAAAGCAATTGCTGTTCCTGGTGGGGCAGACCTTTATTCAAGAAAAGACTTAGATGCTTTTGGTAAGTATGTCGAACGCTTTGGCGCTAAAGGACTTGCTTGGTTGAAAGTTACTGATGATGGTTTCTCAGGACCAATTGCTAAGTTCTTTGCTGATGAAGGTGTCAGAGATCAAATTTTGGCTACTACTGAGGCTAAAGTCGGTGACTTATTATTATTTGCTGCTGACAATAGTCGGGTTGTTGCAAATACCTTAGCTTACTTACGAGTTCAAATTGCTAAAGAACAAAATATGATCGATGAATCTAAGTTTGCTTTCTTGTGGATCGTCGACTGGCCATTGTTTGATTACGATGTTGACTTGAAGCGTTATGTAGCTGCTCACCATCCATTCACTATGCCAAATGAAGAAGATGTTCATTACTTGATGAATGA
Source organism: Lentilactobacillus sp. SPB1-3 (assembly GCF_026913205.2). Classification (NCBI taxonomy): domain Bacteria; kingdom Bacillati; phylum Bacillota; class Bacilli; order Lactobacillales; family Lactobacillaceae; genus Lentilactobacillus; species Lentilactobacillus terminaliae. The sequence continues at coordinate 1,140,044 of NZ_CP168151.1, read as the reverse complement.
AGATGAAGATCCTCACAAGGCGTATGCTCAAAGTTACGATATTATCTTAAATGGTCTCGAATTAGGTGGGGGATCAATTCGTATTCACCGTCGCGACATTCAAGAAAAAATGTTTGAAGCACTTGGATTTACTAAAGAAAGTGCAGAATCACAATTTGGTTACTTCTTAGAGGCATTGGATTATGGTTTTCCACCTCATGGTGGTCTTGCAATTGGTTTGGACAGATTTGTTCGCCTATTGGCTGATCGTGATAACATTCGTGATGTTATTGCGTTCCCTAAGAATTCCAAAGCAGTTGAACCATTGACTAGCGCCCCAGCACCAGTTGCTAATAAACAATTAGAAGATTTAGGAATTTTCGTCACTGAACATGATGATGAAGACAAAAAATAGCATTAAAAATGGGCTGATTAAAAATCGGCCTTTTTTATTACATAAATAAGCATATAATCAATATGAATAAAATTTAAATGGGGATGGCTAATTTAATGGACGACGTTTCAAAAGTGCTTAAGCGACATGCTTATATCACCAAAGCATCAACTTCTTTTATCTACGCAATTTTAGTTTCCATCGCGGTTAATTTCTTTTGGACACCGGGACACATATATTCTTCAGGAATCACAGGCTTTGCGCAATTATTGACCACTGTTTCTGAACGTTTTTTACCAATCACTATTACTACTGGTGTGGGATTATTCTTACTTAACATTCCGCTATTTTTATTAGCTTGGAAGGCAATTAGTCACCAATTTACGATTTTTACCATCTTTACCGTGTTTTTATCAAGTTTAATGATTCAAATGATGCATCCGATTCAACTAACGCATGATCCCATTATTTGCGCCATTTTTGGTGGGGCAGTTAATGGTTTTGGTACCGGTCTTGCCTTGAAAAATGGTATTTCTACTGGTGGATTAGACATCTTGGGAATCGTTATTCGTGATCGAACTGGACGCTCAATTGGTTCAATCAATATTATGTTTAACGTATTCATTATTTTAGCTGCCGGTTTAATGTATGGATGGCCATACGCGTTCTATTCTGTTTTGAGTTTAATTGTGAATGCTAAGGTAATGGACATGACATATACTAAACAACAGCGAATGCAAGTTATGATCATTACATCACGGCCTAACACAGTGATTGATAGTGTTCAAAATCATTTACGACGAGGAATTACCATCGTGCATAATGCTGAAGGAGCATATCAACATGACCAAAAAACGATTCTGTTCACGGTCATTTCGAGGTATGAGATGGGGGAATTGGAAGAAGCCTTACTTGAATCTGATCCACACGCATTTGCTTCATTATCAGATACAGTTAAAATCGTTGGTCGTTTTTACGATCCGATGCCCTAATTCTAAAGAATTATCTACGATTGTTGTTGGCAAAAAAATCGTGAACGCAGTATGTTATAATACTCAGGTTAACGAATCTGAATAGAAATTGGTGAGTGTGTTGAAAGTGATTTATCTCTTTTTAATTAGGGTCATGTCGATTCTGAATTTGTTTAGAAAAAAGAGAAACATTGTCTACTTTATGAGTTTTGATAATAATGTAGATTTCATAAAAAAATTAGCTGCAAAAAAACCGAAGAATAGTCGACTTTTGGTTTATTATCGAAGTAACACTGAGGCCGCAGCTACAGATTTAGCTGCTTACGGTATTATTACCAGACCTTTTAAAGATAATGTGAGCTTTGTTTTGGGAAAAATCCCGAAGGTCATGAGTGCTAGATTAATTTTTTGTGATAACTATTATGCATTTTTAGGTGGCTTGGTTAAAACTCCTAAAATGAAGGTAGTTCAACTTTGGCATGCAAATGGTGCCATTAAAAAGTTTGGTTGGGAAGATCCAACAACAAATGATCGAACTACTTCTGATAAGAAACGATTCGAGTCAGTGTATGATAAATTTGATGACTACATAGTGTCTTCTGAATCCATGGGGCAAGTATTCGAAAGAAGTTATCATGCTAAAGCCAATCAGATGAAACTGTTGGGTTATCCACGATCGGATGAATTATTTGATGATGAAGCTATTCAGGCTTCCAGAGACCGAATCTTTCGTTCCGCTCCAGAATTAAAAGGTAAACGGGTCATCTTATACGCACCGACGTACCGTGAGGATGGTAATTTTAAATTACCTAACGGAGTCAGCAATGCACTTACTAGTGATCCTAATTCCATCGTGGTCATTAAATTGCACCCTGTAGTTCAGGATCGCGAAGATAAAGTTCGTGAAGTTAGAAATCCACGGATCCGCTTCTACCATCAGTTTTCAACCAATGACTTATTGACCGTTACTGATACCTTGGTCACCGATTATTCTTCGGTGGTGTTTGATTTTAGCTTGCTAAAAAATGCTAAGTCAGTTATTTTCTTTATGTATGATTTAGAAAGATATCGTCAAGATCCCGGAATCCAGAATGATTTCTTAGATTGGCTACCCGACAAACCGCTACTTACTGTCAAAGAACTGGCAGCAGCAATTGTGGCAGATCAACCCTCGGACTTTCAGGAATTTAACAAACGCTGGAATACTTTTAATGACGGTAATGCATCGGATAGAGTTATTGAACATTACTTACAAAACTTTTAATTATTTAATTTAAGGAGAGCTCGTTTTGAAAGAAGTATGGACATTAATTAAAGAACAAGCTGAAAATTTGGGAATCATTTTCAGAATTTCACGCTACGAAGATAAAGCAGAGTATCAAAGCCATTATTTAGGTTTAATGTGGGAATATTTATACCCATTGATTCAAATTGGAATTTATTGGATTGTTTTCGGTGTCGGTTTGAAACATGGTAATGCAACTCATGGGATTGGTTATTTACCTTGGATGGTAATCGGTATTACACCTTGGTTCTTCATGAACCGAGTTACTCTAGATGCGTCAAAGAGTATTTATGAGCGAGTTGGTATGGTTTCGAAAATGAAATTTCCAGTCAGCATCTTGCCAACAATTAAAATCGTCAGCAATTTAACGACTTTTTGGACCATGTTGGTTTTCACCATTTTAATTGGTTTTTTGAACAACGTTTTTCCAACAATTTCTTGGTTTGAATGGATTTACTACTTCATTTGTATGATTGCTTGGTTAATCGCATTTGGTATCTTTAATTCAACTATCTCTGTTTTGATTAGAGATTACAAAATCTTACTTCAATCTGTTATGAGAATGTTATTCTACCTATCAGGTGTCTTGTTTAACTTCCAAACTAACGCCTTTCCAGCACCAATGGTTCGTGTTCTTGAGTTAAATCCGTTCTTCTACGTGGTTAACGGATTTAGAGAAGCCATGTTTAATGAAGGACATTTCTGGCAACAAGGAACTTTAAACTTGGTATTCTGGGGTTTTGTTTTGTTCTTCTTACTAGTAGGATCACATCTGCATTACAAATTCCGGTCAAGATTTGTTGACCTTATATAGGCAGGCAAAGATAATGGGTAATAAATTTAAACAACTAATAAAACTTATTGCTCGACTAGTGCTCATCGTTATTAACGATGGGTTTCTTTGTATTCCGGTAAAAAAAGGTCGGGTAATGTTTGAAAGCTTTAATGGACGAGATATTAATGACAATCCATTCGCGATTTATCAAGAATTAGTTAAACTGGATTCAACTTATAAAGGTACTGCTTATTTCAGTGTGAAGCCTTCAGAATATCAACGATTGGCACAATCACATCCAGAAATGAAATTGATTCGTAGGTTTACTCCTAGATGGGCAGTTTTGATGGCCACCTCGGAATATTGGGTCATGAATTCACGTCTTCCACTGTGGTGGCATAAAAATCGTGGGACTAGATATATTCAAACCTGGCACGGAACACCCTTGAAAAAATTGGGCAAAGACATTGAAAATGTTGAGATTCCTGGCACTACAACGACTAAGTATCATGCAGAATTTCAACAAGAGGCAGATCGTTGGGACGTCTTAATTGCGCCTAACCAATATTCTCAAGATATTTTTAAATCTGCTTTTGGATTTCATAATCACTTTTTGAATATCGGTTATCCAAGAAATGACGTTTTATATACTGAAAACAATGAAACAAAGATTGCGGGACTCAAACAAAAATTACTAGGTAAGCAGCCTCATAGAGTAATTTTGTATGCTCCTACGTGGCGTGATGATGATTATCAGCAGAAGGGCGTTTATAATTTTGAATTACCATTTAATTTAAAGAAATTTTTCGACCGTTTTGATGATGATACGCAACTAATTATTAGACCTCATTACCTTGTTAAGGATAAAATTGACATAACGGGATATGAGGACCGGGTTAGTGTGTTAGCAGACGATGATATCAATGAGTTATATTTAATCTCTGACATGCTGATTACAGATTACTCTTCGGTGATGTTTGACTATGCTAACTTAAAGAGACCGACATTGTATTATGCGTATGATTTAGACCATTATCGGGATGAATTACGCGGATTTTACTTTGACTATCAAGCAGACAATTTATCTGGCCCATTGGTAACCAATGAAGGAGATTTCTTCAACAAGCTGAGCGATTTTTGCAAATATGGTCAATTCCCAGGCTTTGAACACCAGTTGGCAGACTTTAATGAACGCTTTTGTTCTTGGGAAACAGGTCAAGCTTCTAATCAAGTGGCAAAATTAATTATGAATGGAGGACGATAATCGATGAATACAGATACTTTTTTAATTGGCTCACACGTCAATATGAATGGTAAAGAAATGTTTTTAGGTTCTGCTAAGCAAGCACATGATTTAAAAGAAAATGTTTTTATGGTATACACTGGTGCCCCTCAAAACACAGTTCGAAAACCGATTGATCAATTAATGGGAGAAGCTGGGCAACAATACATGCAGGAAAATGGCTTAGTCGCTTCTGTTGTCCATGCTCCCTACATCATTAATTTAGGCAATACCCAAAAGCCAGAGAGTTTTCAATTCGGTATTGATTTCTTACATGAAGAAATTCGCAGAGCACAAGCAATTGGTGCTTCACAAATCGTTTTGCATCCAGGAGCTCATGTAGGTGCTGGCCCCGAAGCTGCAATTGAAAATATTGCAAAAGGTTTAAATGAAGTTATTGAACCTGATCAAACCACTCAAATTGCAATCGAAACCATGGCGGGTAAGGGGACAGAAGTCGGCATTACTTTTGAACAAATTGCAGCAATCATTGATCGTGTTCAAGACAATGATAAATTGTCAGTTACATTTGATACCTGTCACACTAACGATGCTGGTTATAACGTCAAAGATGATTTCGATGATGTCCTGGCTGAATTTGATAAAATTATCGGTATTGATCGACTAAAAGTGGTTCATTTGAACGACTCTAAAAATCCAATGGGGAGTCACAAAGACCGTCACGAAATCATTGGTTTGGGGACGATCGGCTTTGATGCCTTAAATTACATTGCTCATCATGACCAACTAAAAAGCGTTCCCAAGATTATGGAAACGCCAGTTTTGAAGGATGAGAACGATAAAAAGATTCGTTACAATCCTCATGGTTATGAAGTTAAAATGTTGCGAGAACAAAAGTTTAATCCTGATATCATTAAAGATATGATGGCAAACAAACCATTTTAATCAGGATTTAGATCCGTTTCGTCTAGGTCCAGACTCTCTAAAATAATTGTGGAAGTCTCTTCAATAGACTTGTTTGAAACGTTGATTGATAAACAACCAAGATTACGATAAAGTTTTTTTGCAAAATCGAGCTCTTTTTTAATGTATTCTGGATCTGAATATGGCGTGTTAGCATCCATCCCATATGAAATCATCCGTTGTTTTCGAATACGACTGAGCTTTTCTGGTGTGTTGATCAAGCCGAAAATCCGTTTAGTTTCCACCTGTTTTAATTCTTCAGGAATTTGCATGGTAGGCCCAATTGGTAAATTAGCGACCCTCAGGTTGTGATTAGCCAAATATAAGGACAATGGGGTCTTAGAAGTTCTAGAAACCCCTAGCAAGACGATATCTGCTTGTAGTAGTCCCTTAGTGTTCTTACCATCGTCGTTTTCAACGGCAAATTCGATTGCTGAAATGCGATCAAAGTAATTTTCATTCAAATCATGAATGAGGCCTGGAACGTGGGCAGGCTTTTCTCCAGTTGCTTCAGCAAGCATCTTCATTGGTTGCTGAACACAGTCAAAATGGTACATGTTGTTTTGATGACAGAATTCTGCAACCTGGTTACTTAGTTCAATGCTGACCAATGTGTGAAAGATAATTGCCTGATTTTGTTTGGCTAATTTCAGTATCCCAGTCAACATTGATTCGGTTTGTACAAAAGGGAATCGTCTGATTTCAGTTGTTAGATTTTTAAATTGTGAGGCGGCTGTTTGGGCAACAGTTTGTGCAGTTCCACCACTTGAGTCAGAAATGATATAGATGTTTTGTTTAGCAGTCATGGTTGCTACTCCTTTGAATGTATTTACTAAATAAATTCTACCATGAAAAGGCTTTTTTTCAGAAACAATTGACGAGGTTTGATAAATTATGTATAATTATTTTCGAACCGTTTTGGTATTATTAAATATCAAAACTAAACTTTGAGCTCGGAGGGAGGGAATTTCACATGGCAAAGACAGTCGTTCGTAAAAACGAGTCTCTTGATGATGCTCTTCGACGCTTCAAACGTACAGTTTCAAAAAGCGGTACACTACAAGAATATCGTAAACGAGAATTTTATGAAAAACCAAGTGTTAAGCGTAAGTTAAAGTCTGAGGCGGCACGTAAACGTAACAACAAGAAGAAACGTCGTTTCTAATTTCAACCATAGAGGGATCGAAGACTACTATTGATTAGTCTTCGGTCTTTTTTAATGTTAAAATTTAGGTATAATTTGAAAAGAGGAAATGCAATGTCAATCAAAGAGCAATTAAATTCCGAATTAAAAGAGGCTATGAAGGCCAAGGATAAGGAAAAATTAACAGTTATTCGAGGATTGAAGGCGCAGATTACTAACGCTGAAGTCGCAAACAATAATCAAGAGTTGACTGACGAACAAGTTGGTCAAATCGTCCTTAAAGAAATTAAGCAAATTAATGAGTCGATTACTGAGTTTAAAAAGGGTAACCGTGATGATTTAGTTGCTGATCAAGAAAATAAATTAAAGCTTACAGAGGTTTATGCTCCAGCTCAAATGTCAGAAGACGAAGTATCAAAGGTCGTGTCTGAGACAATTGCTGAAGTTGGTGCTGAATCAATGGCAGATTTTGGTAAAGTAATGGGAGCTATTATGCCTAAGGTTAAAGGCAAGGCCGACGGGAATGTTATTAATAAACTCGTTAAGGAACAGCTCCAAAGTTAATAATTGAAAGGGAGCCGTAATTATTGGCAGAAGAACAAGTAACAACTAAAGAATTCATTGTTGCAGAACAAAATAATTTACTAACAATTGTTGGTGCTCAGGATGAGTATATTTCTATCCTAGAAAGTGGTTTGAATGTTTCAATTAATGTGTTTGGCAATAGTCTAAAAGTATCCGGAGAAGAGGCTGCTGTCGACACTACGCTATTGATTCTTAAAAACATTCTTGGTTTGATAGAAAAAGGTATTAGTATCAATTCAAGTGACTTCGTTAGCGCACTTAATATGGCTGAAAATGGTACTTTAGAGTACTTTAGCGATTTATATGATCAAGTCTTGATCAAAGACGCTAAAAATCATGCTGTTCGAGTTAAGACTTTCGGCCAAAGACAATATGTACAGGCAATTAGAAATCATGACATTGTATTTGGAGTTGGTCCCGCAGGAACCGGTAAAACATACTTGGCAGTTGTTATGGCGGTTTCGGCCCTTAAAAAAGGAATCGTTGACCGCATTGTACTTACTCGACCAGCTGTCGAGGCAGGTGAAAGTTTGGGATTCTTACCCGGTGACTTAAAGGATAAGGTTGATCCTTATCTTAGACCCATTTATGATGCCTTACACGCCATTTTAGGGACGGAACATACTGAGCGCTTACTTGAGCGTGGCATTATTGAAATCGCTCCTCTAGCTTATATGCGGGGTCGAACATTAGATAATGCATTTGTGATTTTAGATGAAGCCCAAAACACCACTAATTCGCAGATGAAGATGTTTTTGACTCGACTTGGCTTTGGATCAAAAATGATTGTTAACGGTGATATTTCACAAATTGATTTGCCTAGAAATGCTAGAAGTGGTTTAGTAGCCGCACAGAAAATTTTAGCTAATATAGATCAAATTGAATTTGTTAACTTTAGTTCCAAGGATGTTGTACGTCATCCGGTAGTTTCCAAGATTATTAATGCCTACGAAGATAACGCTGGGTAATCAAATAGGAGTATTCAATGGATTTAGAAATTTATGATAAAACTGCAGATAAAGTTTCTGAGGATAAATTAAAGTTAATTCGTGATGTTTTGAATTTTGCTGGTGAGTATATTCATTTGCCAGAAAACACAGAAATGTCGGTTACTTTGGTTAATAACGATGAAATTCAACGAATCAACCGTGAGTATCGAAACGTCGATCGACCAACTGATGTAATCAGTTTTGCAATTGAAGACGAAGCGGATGAAGACCTTCCCATTATTTTGGACGATGATTTGATGGCTGAAATTCCACAAAACATTGGAGATATCTTCGTTTCAGTAGATAAAGTTGCTGAGCAAGCTGATTATCTCGAACATTCTTTTGACAGGGAACTAGGATTCTTAGTAGTTCATGGATTCTTACACTTAAATGGTTATGACCATATGGAAAAAGCGGATGCCGACGTGATGTTTCCATTACAAAAAGAGATTTTAAATGCGTATGGTCTCAAGAGATAAGCATCAAATCGAGAAGAATAAGTCATTTTTTCAATCGGTTGGTCATGCAATTTCAGGAATCTGTCGGCTGGTTCTGGAAGAACGGAACTTTCGGTTTGACTTAATTATTGCGGCCGTCGTGTTAATCATGGGAGTTATCTTCCAAATTAACTTAAACGACTGGCTGTGGCTGTTCGCGGCATTTTTTGCTGTCATTGGCTCGGAAGTTTTGAATAGTATTGTTGAAAATGTTGTCGATTTAATTGTGGGTCGTCAGTATAATGAATTGGCAAAACGAGCTAAAGATATTGGTGCTGGAGGCGTGTTGCTTTCTGCATTTTTCGCCGTTATCATCGGTTGCTTAATTTTCATTCCTAAAATCATCGAATTTATTAAATAGTGAGGTAAATTATGGATAATCCAAATTTTAAATCAGGATTCGTCGCAATTGTTGGCCGTCCAAACGTTGGTAAGTCAACATTTTTAAACCGTGTCGTTGGACAAAAGGTTGCAATTATGAGTGACAAGGCTCAAACAACTAGAAATAAGATTCAGGGTGTTTATACCACCGATGAAGCCCAGGTGGTATTCATCGATACACCTGGTGTTCACAAACCAAAGGATCAACTGGGTAACTTTATGGTGGATTCTGCACTTTCTACTCTTAAAGAAGTTGATGCCATTTTATTTATGGTTAATGCAACTGAACGACGTGGTGCGGGTGATAACTTCATCATTGATCAACTTAAAAAAGTTGACCAACCAATCTATTTGATTATCAACAAAATTGATCAGATCACACCTGATGACTTGTTGTCTGTAATTGAACAGTACAAGACTGCCTTACCATTTAAAGAAGTCTTTCCAATTTCTGCATTGGAAGGCAACAATGTTCCTCAAATGGTTGACTCATTAGTTGGTGAATTACCAAATGGACCTCAGTATTATCCAGCAGATCAAATTACGGATCATCCAGAGCGGTTTGTTATTTCTGAGTTGATTAGAGAAAAAGTCTTTCAATTAACTCGTCAAGAGATTCCTACATCAACTGCTGTGTTCGTTGAACGAATCAAAAATGAAAATGATGTTCTAAACATTCAAGCAACCATTATCGTTGAGCGGGATGGTCAAAAAGCAATCGTTATCGGTAAAGGTGGGACAATGCTCAAAAAGATTGGGACACTTGCTCGCCAAGATATTGAAAATCTTATGGGTAATAAGGTGTATCTTGAACTTTGGGTTAAAGTTCAACCTAAGTGGAGAGATAAACAATCGCTATTACAATCTTACGGTTATCGCAAAGATAATTACTAGCATGATGGAGGTAAATGATCGTGGCAAATATTGGCGCTACAGACTTTACCGGAATATTAATGTATCAAAAAGCATATCGTGAACACGATATGCTAGCTAAATTTATTACTAAACAATTTGGCAAAAAGATGTTTATCGTGCGTGGAGCCAAACGACAAAATTTTAAAAATCGGGCTGCAGTGTTGCCATTTACTTATGGTACCTTCAATGGTGTCATTAAAGAGGAAGGGTTATCCTACTTCAACTCCGGCAATACTGTTTCTCATTATCAACAAATTAGTGATGATATTGAGATCAATGCCTACGCGACTTATGTCATGTCACTGATCGATTTTGCATTTCCGGACAGTGTGCAGATTCCAGAATGGTTTGAAAAATTGTCACTTGGTTTGGCTTTGATGAATGACGGATTTGATGCCAGTATTATTACGAATATTTTTGAAATTCAATTACTAGAGGCATTTGGTGTCGCACCCAATTGGGTCGATTGTGTTGTTTGTCATCGACAAGACCTGCCGTTTGACTATTCTGAGTCAATGGGTGGTTTGTTATGCTCCAATCATTGGGATCAGGATGAGTATCGACTGCATTTAGATCAGCGAACGATTTATTACTTACGATTATTTTCTGTGGTTGATTTTCGTAAGTTAAATAAAATCGATGTGAATGCAGATACCAAGTCCAAGCTTCGTCAGGTAATCGACCAGATTTACACAAGAAGTGTTGGGTACGTGCCCAAGAGCAAGAAGTTTTTGGATCAATTAAGTAACTTTAAGCTATAGTGTGCGTTGACAATTAATTGTCGTTAAACTATCATTATTTTTAGTTAAATATTTCGACATGAAAGATATTGATAATCGTGGTTTTTACAGCGAGGTCAGGATAGTGTAAGCTGACTAAAAACCCTTGGCGCTTTCGGTAGTCGAAAATTAAGTGCTGGTATTTACCAGAATTAGGGTGGAACCGCGATAATATCGTCCCTATGTTGAGTGAGCTGTTTTTAGTTTACTTTTCATAGGGACTTTTTTTGTGGCCAAAATTAGGAGGAACTCGTATGACTGAAAAATTGTCTGTTCAACAAATTATTTTAAGATTACAGCAATATTGGTCTGCACAGGGATGTATGTTAATGCAGGCTTACGATACTGAAAAAGGTGCCGGAACCATGAGTCCCTACACATTTTTAAGAGCGGTTGGTCCAGAACCATGGAACGCCGCATACATTGAACCATCTAGAAGACCAGCTGATGGTCGTTATGGTGAAAATCCTAACCGTCTTTACCAACATCATCAATTTCAAGTTTTGATGAAGCCATCTCCTGAAAACATTCAAGAACTATATCTTGGCAGTCTTCGCGAATTAGGTATCGATCCTTTGGAACATGATATTCGATTTGTGGAAGATAACTGGGAAAACCCTTCAATGGGTTGTGCCGGTGTTGGTTGGGAAGTTTGGCTCGATGGAATGGAAATCACTCAATTCACTTATTTCCAAATCGTCGGTGGTCTAGAAATGAATCCAGTTGCTTCTGAAATTACATACGGTTTGGAAAGACTATCATCATATATTCAAGATGTTAACTCAGTATTTGATCTTGAATGGTCTGACAACGTTAAGTATGGTGATATCTTCAAAGAACCTGAATTTGAACATTCAAAGTATAGTTTTGAAGAAAGCAACCAAGAGATGTTGATGAACTTCTTTAATGAATATGAAAAAGAAGCTCACCGACTATTAGATATGAACCTTGTTCATCCAGCTTATGACTATATTCTAAAATGTAGTCACACATTTAATTTGTTGGATGCCCGTGGAGCCGTTTCAGTTACTGAAAGAGCCGGATTCTTATCACGCATTCGTAATATGGCGCGGATGGTTGCCAAAGAATTTGTTGAAGAACGACGAAAACTTGGTTTCCCTCTAATTAAAGATGAAAAGAAACGCCAAGCTTTATTAAAAGATGAGGAGGAAAAATAATGGCTAAGAATTTCTTATTAGAAGTTGGTTTGGAAGAAATGCCAGCTCACGTTGTGACTCCTAGTATTAATCAGTTGGCAAAACGCGCCAAAGATTATCTAAAGGAACAACGAATCGAATTCGCAGAAATGCAAACTTTTAGTACTCCTAGAAGATTGGCTTTAAAAATCAATGGTTTAAGTGATAAACAACCTGACATTGATGAAACTGTTAAGGGACCTGCTAAAAAAATCGCTTTGGATGCTGAAGGTAACTGGACTAAAGCTGCTATCGGTTTTACTAAGGGTCAAGGTGCCAGCGTAGATGACATTACCTTTAAAGAATTGAAGGGTGTTGAATACGTTTATGTTGAAAAGCACATTGCCGGTAAGACAGTTGAAGAAATTTTGGCTGGTTTAAAAGACGTCATTATGGCAATGACTTTCCCTACAATGATGAAGTGGGGCGAATACTCATTTGAGTTCGTTCGACCAATTAAATGGTTAGTTGCATTACTCAATGATAAAGTGATCCCAATGTCGATTCTAGACGTAACGTCTGATCGAGTTACTCGTGGTCACAGATTCTTAGGTGAAGCGATTGAACTTGACAATTGTGACGATTATGAAGAACAATTAACTGCTCAATTTGTTATCGCAGATGCAGATCGTCGAAAAGCTTTAATTCGTAAGCAAATTGCCAAAATTGCTTCTGATAACAAGTGGACAATTAATATTGATGAAGATCTATTGGAAGAAGTTAACAACTTAGTTGAGTGGCCAACCGCTTTCTTTGGTAACTTCGATAAAAAATACTTAGCGATTCCTGATGAAGTATTGATTACATCAATGAGAGATCATCAACGTTTCTTCTATGTCACAGGTGACGATGACAAATTATTGCCATACTTTGTTTCTGTTAGAAATGGAAATGACAAGGATATTCAAAATGTGTCTGCAGGTAATGAAAAGGTTCTTACTGCCAGACTAGAAGATGCGATGTTCTTCTATGAAGAAGATCAAAAACAAACCATCGACCAATTCGTAGATCGTTTGAAGACGGTTAGCTTCCATGACAAGATTTCTACTATGTATGAAAAGATGCAACGAGTTGCTGTCATTGCTGACTACTATGGTCAAAAGTTAGGTTTAACATCTAGTCAATTAGAACATCTTAAGCGCGCTAGTGAAATCTACAAGTTTGACTTGGTAACTGGCATGGTTGGCGAATTTGCCGAACTTCAAGGTATTATGGGTGAAAAATATGCCTTGCTAAACGGTGAGGATGCTGAAGTGGCAGCCGCCATTCGTGAACACTATATGCCAATTTCTGCTAGTTCAGATCTACCTGAAAGTGAAGTTGGCTCAGTGTTAGCCATCGCTGACAAACTTGACTCAATCATTACCTTCTTTGCTGCTGGTATGATTCCTAGCGGATCAAATGATCCTTATGCGCTTCGTCGTCAGGCTTCAGGAATCGTTAGAATCGTTGCCGATAAGCAATGGAACTTTGATTTAGAAGCAACACTTCACGAAGTCATTAAGTTAATGGGTGATAAGAATGTTGCTCCAAAATTAGATATGGATGCTCAAGTGGCAACCATCACTGATTTCTTTAAGGATCGTATTCGTCAATACCTTAACGATTTGGGAACTAGATATGATATCAGTGCTGCAGTTACCAGTGGTTCAGCAACTAACATTTTGTTTAACATTGAGAGTGGTAAGGTGCTTACAGAGCATTCTGATGATGATCATTTCAAAGAGAGTGTTGAGGCTTTAACTCGAGTATTGAGAATTTCTCAAAAGGGTGATTTCGATACTAGTGATCTAACAGTTGATAATACATTATTTGAAAATGATTCAGAAACTAAGTTAAATGCTGCGGTCAACAACATTGCCAACGACTTTATGGCAGTTAGTGCCAACGATGCTTTCGAACGATTAGCATCATTAAGAGAAGACATTAACAATTACTTTGATGAGACAATGATCATGGCTAAAGATGAAGCAGTCAAGAATAATCGTTTGAAACAATTAACGATCATTGCTAACTTGATTATGCACGTCGGAAATCTGGATGAATTAGTGGTTAAAGGCTAAGTCATTTTGATTGTGGAACGTGTATTAGTATGGTAACATCTAATATGTGTCGCTAAGAGGAAGTCGCACTTTTTAAGTGCGACTTCTTCATGGATTAGAGAGCTTTAAAGATGGGAGGCGAGGTAAATGGCAATGATCCCTGAAGAAGTGATCGAGCAAGTTCGTTCACAAGTTAATATTGTTGACGTTGTGTCACAGTATGTTCAACTTACTCAATCTGGGAAAAATCTGTTTGGCCTGTGTCCTTTTCATGAGGAACGGACCCCATCTTTTTCGGTATCCGAAGACAAACAAATTTTTCATTGCTTTAGCTGTGGTCGTGGTGGTAACGTATTTAAATTTTTGATGGAACTCGAAAATTTAACGTTTCCAGAGGCTGTACGTAAGGTTGCTGACCTTCAAAATATTCATTTAGATGAAAAATATGCTAGTGATGGTAATCAGCAAGCAAAACGTGAAAACTCAGTTGCATTTCAATTAATGGATATCCACGAACAAGCAGTAACTTTGTACCATCATATTCTAGTTAATACTGAGTTAGGCCGACCTGCTTTAGATTATTTGAAGAAGCGCGGCTTAACCGATGACACCATTGAGAAGTATCATTTGGGATTCGCTCCAGGTCAACGATTATTAAAGCCATTCTTTGATGAAAAGAAAACTGATTTTCAGTTACTTAGAAAATCAGGATTGTTCTCAGAAAATGACAGTGGTGATTTGTATGATCGGTTTGTCGATCGGGTGATGTTTCCCATCAGAAACGAGAATGGTAAAACTGTGGCGTTTTCTGGAAGACTGCTTAATAAGCAACCGGACTTACCTAAGTATTTAAATAGTCCGGAAACAGAAATTTTTAATAAGCGTAAGGTGTTATTTAACCTCGATTCAGCTAGACTAAGTATTCGAAAAAATGATCCAGCAATCTTACTTGAAGGTTTCATGGATGTTATTTCAGCTGATCAGGCCGGAATCCATTCGGGAATCGCTTCAATGGGTACTAGCTTAACTGATGAGCAAGTGTACGACATTTCTCGTATTACCAACGAAGTCGTGATTTCTTATGATGGGGATACACCCGGTCAAAAAGCAATCAAGCGAGCAATCGACAGTTTTGCTAATAACTCTAAAGTCGCCGTAAAAATCGTGACGGTTCCTGACAATTTGGATCCGGATGAATTTATCAGGCAACGAGGAACTGATCAATTTATGGAGTTGGTAAAACATGCAGCTTCACCAATCGATTTTGAACTCAATTATCTAAAAAAGCAGTATAATTTAGAGTCGGAGGTTGATTCTGGTAATTATATTTCTGAAGCATTAACCGTAATTGCTAAGGAGTCATCTCCAATCACTCGTGACTTGTATCTAAATAAAGTTGCTAGTGAATTTAATGTTTCAAAGGAATTACTTAGTAGTCGGTTAGAAACTTTAGCCGCTTCTAATCAACGGCAGCAATCGCACAATGATAGTTCTTATCAACCTAATGTGGCGGTTGCACCGATAAATCAGCCTGCACAAGTTAGTCAGAAATGGAATCTGGTTCAATTTGCAGAAGCTAGGTTACTTAATCGGATGTTGCACGATCATGACATTTGGCTGAAAGTTCAGGGAATTGAAAATTTCGCATTTGTTGACGAAGAGTTTCAAATGCTGTATCTTTTGTCGGAAGGTTATTTCACTAAGTTCGACGAGTATAATGTGGCCACAATGAGTAGCTTCATTACTGAAAATGCTTTGCAATCGTTATTAGTGGAAATCGATTCACTAGATTTAGCTGGTGAATCTACTGATAGTGAAATCGACGATTATGTAAACTTGATTATAAATCGTGCGCCAGTTATTGATAAAATCGCAAGTAAACGTCAAGAATTACAGGAAGCTGTGACGATTGGGGACGTACAAAGGCAACGACAATTAACAATTGAGATTGTTCAATTGGAACAAAAAAAACAGGCTGGTAAACATGTTTAGCATACTGGGAGGCACTTTGAATGGCAAAAAAAGATGAAACAAAGAAAAGCGCAAAAACCGCTGAAAAGAAATTACCTTACCAAACAGAACTTAACGAGATCATCAAACATGATAAGCCAATTGGCCATGTTACTTATGATGAATTAAGCGAAAAAATCATTGAACAATATGCACTTGATGAAAAGGGCATTGAAGAGTTATTGGAAAATGTTGAAGATAACGGAATCAGTGTTGTTGATGAAAACGGCGATCCAGATCCACGGGCTATTGGGGCCGCTAAGAAAGTAACTAAGAAGGAACTTTCTGATGTTTCTGCTCCTACTGGAGTTAAAATTAATGATCCAGTTAGAATGTACCTTAAGGAAATTGGTCGAGTTTCATTATTAAGCGCGGATGAAGAAATCAATTTGGCTAAACGAATTGAAGATGGTGATGAAGAAGCTAAGCAAGAACTTGCTGAAGCTAACTTACGTTTGGTTGTTTCCATCGCTAAGCGTTACGTTGGTCGTGGAATGCAATTCCTTGATTTGATTCAAGAAGGTAACATGGGCTTGATGAAGGCCGTTGAGAAGTTTGATTATCGCAAAGGATTCAAGTTCTCAACTTATGCAACCTGGTGGATCAGACAGGCGATTACTCGTGCCATTGCTGACCAAGCCAGAACTATCCGGATTCCGGTTCACATGGTTGAAACTATCAACAAGTTAATCAGAATTCAAAGATTATTCTTGCAAGATCTTGGTCGTGAACCATTACCATTTGAAATTGGTGCAGAAATGGTTATGCCAACTGAAAAGGTTAGAGAAATCTTGAAGATTGCTCAAGAACCAGTTTCATTGGAAACACCAATTGGTGAAGAGGATGATTCTCATCTTGGTGACTTCATTGAAGATCAAGATGCTACATCCCCAGCTGATCATGCTGCATATGAATTGTTAAAAGAACAACTTGAAGGTGTCTTGGATACTTTGACAGATCGTGAAGAAAACGTTCTTCGTTTGAGATTCGGTCTTGATGATGGTCGGACAAGAACCCTTGAAGAAGTTGGTAAAGTGTTTGGTGTTACCCGTGAACGAATTCGTCAAATCGAAGCTAAGGCGTTACGTAAATTACGCCATCCTTCACGTAGTAAACAACTTAAAGATTTCTTAGAGTAAAAATAAAAACAGGGACAGCTTAACTAAATGTTGAGCTGTCCCTGTTTTTTTGTATGTGGATAAATTATAATTGAATTACCAAGCACATTGAGGAGTTAATAATGAATAGTACACATTTATCAGTCCGCCTTGCAACGGTGGGAAAATACGTAAAACCTAACAGTCGATTAGCAGATATTGGTTCAGATCATGCATATTTACCGATTAATTTAGCTTTAAACGGTATTATTAAGTATGGAGTAGTCGGAGAGGTTCGTGAAGGACCACTTGATAATGCCAAGCATGAGATTGCTAAAGCCGGTTTGAACGAAATGTTGCAGCCAAGGTTAGCTGATGGTTTAGCAGCCATTGAACCAGGAGATAATGTTGACCACATCACCATTGCCGGAATGGGGGGAGCTTTAATTACCCATATTCTTGAATCCGATAAAGAGCGTTTGACCGGTGAAGAAACCCTTATTTTACAACCAAACGTTGGTGAAGAAAATGTTAGGCGGTGGCTGATGGACAATGGTTACACCATTACTGCTGAAGACATCTTAGAAGAAGATGGTCATATCTACGAAATCATTGTTGGCCAACAAATCGGCCAAGTTCCTCAATATGCTGCTGAAGATTTATTCTTTGGACCGAAATTGAGAATTGAACAAAATCAAACGTTCATTAAAAAGTGGCAACGGGAATTAACCCAAAAGCAGGGCATCTTAGACAATATTGTTCAGTCACATCACGCTGATCAAACAAAAGTTAGTCAGTTCACAAACGAAATTGAAATGATAAAGGAGATCCTTAACAGTGAAAGTTAAGCAAGTTATCGACCGTTTCGAAAAGTTTGCTCCTAAGTATTTGGCGATGGAAAAAGATCCAGTCGGATTGCAATTAGGTTCATTGGATGCTGAAACTTCAAAATTAATGGTTACACTAGATGTTCGCCCTCAAGTTGTTGACGAAGCAATTGAGAACGGAGTTGATTTTATTTTTTCACATCATCCAATGATGTTTCGGCCAGCTAAAAATTTGGATTTATCTGATCCACAAAATGCAATGTACGCTAAGTTGATTCAAAATAATATTACAGTGTATTCAGCCCATACCAATTTGGATTTTGCAGATAATGGAATGAATGATTGGCTAGCCGAAAAATTAGGCCTTAAGAATTTATCTGGTATGGTGCCAGGTTATATCGATCCTGTTTATCGACTAACCGTTCAAGTGCCCAAGGTTTATTCGGCGGCCGTGAGAATGTCACTAGTTGATTCTGGCGCCGAAGTTAATAACAGCGAATATACTGGTTATACTTACGAAGTTGACGGAACTGCCTATTACGTACCTAAATCATTTTCTGATCCGGATTTGGGAAATGTTGGTGAACCAACCGAAAGAGGTAATGTCAGACTTGAATTCGAAGTGTTCAAAAGTAAAGTAGACCAAGTTATTAAAGCTCTTAACGATGTCCATCCACTACAAAAGCCCTTTTACAGTCTGATCAAGGTAGAAGATAAATTTCATCAATACACAATGGGTAGAGTGGGTGAACTCGAATCCGAAATGACACTCGCTGATTTTACTCAAATGGTTAAGGATAAATATCAAGTGGCTGGATTAAGAGTGATTGCTAACAATGAGCAACGGCAAGTTAAAAAAGTCGCAGTGCTTGGTGGGGATGGTGGTAAATTTTATCAACTTGCTCAAAAGATGGGCGCTGATGTTTACGTTACTGGTGATGTTTATTACCATACTGGTCATGATATGCTCGCTGCAGATATGCCGGTTATCGATCCAGGTCATCATATCGAAAGTATTTGTAAACCAAAGTTGGTTGAATTATTTAATAATTGGAAACGTGAATTGAACTGGGACATTCAAATTAGTGCCTCGCAACTAAATACTGATCCATTTACATTTAGATAATATTGGAGGAATCATTATGGCAAAATATACAGAATTAATTCCTAATTTTTTGAATTTTGTGAAGGAAAATACGCGGTCAAATCCTGACTCTACTACCATTCCTTCTTCTGAAAATCAGGTTGAGTTCATTAACAAATTAAAGAAGATGCTAGAAGATTTAAATTTGACCGATGTTCATATTAATCAACAAAGTGGGTATGTCTTTGCAACTCTCCCAGCCAATGTCTCGGATAAAGTTCCAGCAATTGGCTTTATTTCACATGTTGATACGGCGGCATTTAATTCAGTTAATATTGAGCCACAAATTCACGAGAATTATGACGGCCATTCAGTAATCAATTTAGACCAAGCGGGACAATATCAACTTAACCCTAAAGTATTTCCCAGTTTAAAGAAATATGAAGGAGACACTTTGATCACAACCGATGGCTCAACTTTGTTAGGAGCAGATGATAAGTCGGGTGTGGCAGAAATTATTTCTATGCTTACTTATTTTCAAAATAATCCAGAAGAAAAACACGGAACTATTAAGGTGGCATTTGGCCCTGATGAGGAAATTGGGACTGGTGCAGATCATTTTGATGTTGATGATTTTGGTGCTGACGTTGCTTATACTGTTGATGGTGGCCCATTAGGCGATCTTAACTATGAAACTTTCAACGCGGCAGCCGCTAAAGTAACAGTTACTGGTACTGATGTGCATCCAGCCGAAGCTAAGGGAATTATGGTCAACGCTATTCAAGTCGCCATGGATTTTCATAGCCAATTACCAGTATATGATCGTCCTGAAAAAACATCTGATCGGCAAGGATTTTTCCACGTTGACGATTTTCAAGGGACAGTTGACCATGCTGAAATGAGCTATATTATCAGAGATCATGATCGTGATCGATTCGAAGCTAGAAAACGTTTATTTGCCGGTATTGCCGATGAAATGAATCATGACTTCGGCGTTGATCGAATCAAGGTAGAACTAAAAGATCAATACTACAACATGGGAGAAATTGTTGCTAAGAATCCTGAAGTTGTGAAGATTGCTGAGCAAGCAATGGAAAATGTTGGTGTTAAGCCAAACGTCTTTCCGGTTCGTGGTGGTACAGATGGTTCTAAAATCTCTTACATGGGATTACCAACCCCTAACATCTTCGCCGGTGGTGAAAATATGCACGGTCGGTTTGAATATGTCTCAATTAAAACTATGGAACGAGCTGTCGATGTTATTATTGAAATTTCCAAACTTTACGCAAAAAAATAAACGTCAGGATTGGTCAAACAACAGATAATTTGTTAGAATATATGCAATCAAGTTTGGAATACAAAGTTATTTCAAACTTTTTTAATTACAGTAAAAAAGGTGATAATAAAATGAATCCAGATAATTTAACTGAAGCAGTGGCAACTGCGATATCATCTGCTCAACAAATTGCAGTTACTAGAAAACAACAAAATATTAGTGTTGCACATTTATTTAAAGCATTAGTTCAACCAGGAGAACTTGCTCGCCAGATTTATTCTGAATTGGGTTTAGACATCAACGCTGTTGAAAAAGAACTTGATGACGAAATTGACGCGATTGCTGTCGTAGAAGGGGCGAATGTCTCTTATGGTCAATCAATGTCTTCAAATCTGTATGAATTATTACAAGATGCTGAACAAGTAAAAAATAAGCTTGATGACAAATATATCGCAGTGGATACTTTAACGATTGCGTTAATGCGTATTCATGGTGACAAGTTTAAGGATTACCTTGCTAATCAAGATATTACTGAACAAAAAGTTCAAAATGTCGTTGATAAAATTCGTGGCGGACAAAAGGTAGTTAACAAAAACCAAGAAGATTCTTACCAATCTCTTGAGAAATATGGTACTGACTTAGTAAAAGCTGCTAGAGAAAATAAACTAGGTCCAATCGTAGGACGAGATAAAGAGATTCTTGAAGTAATCACTATTCTTTCAAGAAAGACGAAAAACAATCCAGTGCTGATCGGTGCTCCTGGTGTAGGGAAAACTGCAGTGGTTGAAGGACTAGCCAAACGAATTGCGTCTAATGATGTTCCTGAAAATCTTAAAGATAAGACCATTTACCAGCTAGATATGGGGTCATTGATTGCCGGTGCCAAGTACCGTGGCGAGTTTGAAGAACGGCTCCAAGCTGTGTTGAAGGAAGTTCGTAAGTCTGACGGTCAAATCATTATGTTCATTGATGAAATTCATAACATTGTTGGCGCAGGTAAAGCTGAAGGTAGTATGGATGCGGGTAATATCTTAAAGCCAATGCTGGCTCGGGGAGAGTTACATCTAATTGGTGCAACTACAATAGATGAATACCGTCAGTACATGGAAAAAGACAAAGCGCTTGAACGAAGATTCCAACGGGTACTGGTTGAAGAACCAACCGTCTTAGACACAATTACAATCTTACGAGGGCTGAGAGAAAGTTTAGAAATTCATCATGGCGTTAAAATTCATGATAATGCTTTAGTTGCAGCGGCCCAACTATCTGATCGTTATATTACTGATCGTAATTTGCCTGATAAAGCAATTGATTTGGTCGATGAGGCATCGGCTGAGATTAGGGTTGAGATGAACTCGCAACCGGCTGAATTAGATTCTGCTAATCGGCAATTGATTCGTTTAGAGGTCGAAGAAGCAGCCTTGAAGCAGGAAACTGATGACGCTTCTAAGAAACGATTGGCCAATGTTCAAAAAGATTTAGCGTCAATCAAAGAACGAGTCAATGAACTAAACGCCAGATGGGGTTCTGAAAAGAAGTCTATTCAACACCTTAGTGATGTGAAACGGAAATTAGATCAGGCCAAAAATGATTTGATCAATGCTGAAAATAATTACGATTTAAATGAAGCAGCTGTTTTACAACACGGAACGATTCCGGATCTAGAAAAAGAAATCAATGAATTGGAAAGCAATGATCAGCACGATGATTGGCTGGTTTCTGAATCTGTTACAAGCGAAGAGATTGCGGGTGTAGTAAGTCGGCAAACTGGTATTCCAGTCAATAAATTGGTTGAAGGTGAGAGGCAAAAATTACTGAAATTAGCCGATAACTTGCATCAGCGAGTCATTGGTCAAGACGAAGCCGTTACGGCTGTCTCAGATGCAGTTTTGCGTTCTCGGGCCGGATTGTCTGATCCATCTAAGCCATTAGGTTCATTCCTATTTCTTGGACCAACTGGTGTCGGTAAGACGGAATTGGCAAAGGCATTGGCAGAAGACTTGTTTGATTCCGAAGATCACATGGTCCGAATCGATATGTCTGAATATATGGAAAAAGAGTCAGTTTCAAGATTGGTTGGTGCAGCCCCTGGTTATGTAGGTTACGAAGAAGGTGGGCAGCTAACTGAAGCAGTTAGAAGAAATCCATATACGATTGTTTTATTTGATGAAATTGAAAAAGCTCATCCCGATGTCTTTAATATCTTACTTCAGGTCTTAGATGATGGCCGATTGACTGATAGTCAAGGTAGAACCATTAACTTTAAAAACACTATTTTGATTATGACTTCTAATTTAGGATCTGATATTCTTCTGTCTGGAACTGACGAGGACGGTAAAGTTAGTGAACAGGCTAAAGAACAAGTTAATACTTTGCTCCAAGCAAGTTTCAAACCAGAATTTCTAAATCGAATTGATGACGTAATTACATTTGCTCCGTTGACCAAAGACAACATTAAGCAAATTGTTCAAAAGATTATTGATCACTTATCTGAAAGGACGCGTGCTCAATTAATTACATTGAAGATTTCTGATGCTGCTAAGCAGTGGATCGCAGATAACGGTTATGATCCTCAATATGGGGCTCGACCAATGCAAAGATTTGTTACTAGTCGGGTTGAGACACCAATTGCTAAAATGATTATTGGTGATGAGATTGCCCCAGACAGTTCTGTACTAATTGATTTAGATAATGATAATCTAACTTTTAAAGTTACTAAAAATGCATAAAAAAAGAGTGAGTCGCAATCGACTCACTCTTTTTGTTATTAGGATTCGGAAACCTTGCTGATCAGGTAAATTCCGTTAACAGCAATAAATACAGTGATTGCTGCGGTAATTCCGATTTCTAGGCTACTATATGGCATTAATTCAAGGGCAGAAGCAATATATCCAATTACTTCACCGAAGATGAACGCCCAAAAAATTGCTACAATGTTGCTAATAATAAGTTTTGACATCATGCCCACCTCGCTATCAAAAGTATAATAGCACAATTAACTAAGAAAATAAATAGATTCTATGGGGATGCAAATTAATCCTCTGTTATAATTATAACTAATATAAAGGAGGCGTCACCTTTGAGTTTTGTCCCAATTCGAATTAAAACAGCATTTAGCTTGTTAAAAAGTCCGATTCGACTTACTGACCTAATTACCCAGGCCAAGAATCTTGGTTATCAAAGTTTGGGTATCAGTGATTTGAATGTTATGTATGCTGTTCCATCTTTTTATAACTTATGTTTACAAAATGGATTGAAACCAATCATTGGCTTGACGCTCGAAATGCCAGGAGTGATCTTAACAGAGCAGACTTATCCTTTAAGTCTGGTGGCAGTTAATAATGAAGGGTATCAAAATCTATTGCGGATTTCAACGCTAGCAAACACAACTGAAGATGCCAATGCCTCTCAGTTAGTTGATATGTTATCTGGTGTGGTCATTGTATTGCCCGCTTTAGGTGAAGTCAGTGATCTGATAGTTCAAGGTCAGCAACAACAAGTTTCGAAATTGATTGCCAGTTTCAGGGATATGGGTGTTAATGCCAATGACATCAAGCTGGGAGTTGATTTTCACCAATCGACAACGGTGGTTGACACTTTGAGCAAATTGGCTGCAGACAATGGCATCAAAATGATTGCTGATGTTAAAGTCGACTATTTAAAACCAGAAGATTTATTTTTGAGTCGAGTTTTAAATACAATCGATGATGGCACTAAAATTGAAAATGTTTTTGAAGCAAGTCGCAAGCGTGGTGAGTATTTCCTAAGACCTGCTGAAGAAGTTGAACAACAATTTATCCAAAAGAATTTGCAGAGTTCTCTACAGGAACTTGAGCAATTAGTAAATAATGCTAATGTCACGATTGATGTGCAGGATGCAAAGCTACCTAAATTTGTCACCCCTAATAATCAATCTTCACAAGACTATCTTAAAATGATTTGTGAACAAGGTTTACAAGACAGAATCGATTCTGACAAAATTGAGGATTCAAGACCATACTACGCTCGTTTACAACATGAATTAGAAGTCATTCATTCGATGGGGTTTGATGATTACTTTTTAATCGTTGAAGATGTTATCAATTTTGCTCATCGAACCAATATTATTACCGGACCCGGAAGAGGATCGGCTGCTGGTTCTCTAGTCGCTTATGTACTAAGAATTACGGATGTTGACCCAATTCGATATGACTTATTGTTTGAACGATTTTTAAACCCTGAGCGGGCACAAATGCCAGATATTGACTTGGATATTCCGGATACTAAGCGGGATGAGGTAATTCAATATGTCGGTAATAAGTATGGTCATGAGCGGGTCGGCCAAATCATAACATTTGGGACTTTGGCTGCGAAACAAGCAATTAGAGATGTTGGAAGGACGTTTGGCTTGTCAGTGACCCAACAGAATCAGTGGAGTCAGGCAATTCCCAATGCGTTACACATTTCGTTAAGGGATGCGCAAACTAATTCTCAACGATTGCAAAATTTGATTAGCGATTCATCAATCAACGCTGAACTATTTAAAGTCGCAAGCCAATTGGAAGGTTTGCCAAGACATTATTCAACTCATGCAGCTGGGGTAGTTTTAAGTGATGATCCGTTGGTAAACCATGTTCCGTTGCAGGATGGTAATGAAGGTTTATTGATGTCTCAGTATCCCAAGGAATATGTAGAAACTTCCGGTTTATTAAAGATGGATTTTCTGGGATTAAGAAATCTATCAATTTTAGCTGACATTCTTGATTTGGTTAGCGATAATTCAGGAGTCAAGATCGATCCTTCACAAATACCATTAGATGATTCGGATACCATCAAGTTATTCGCTGATGCAGATACCACCGGAATCTTTCAATTTGAATCCAATGGAATTCGTAATGTATTGAGAAAAATCGCTCCAACTTCATTTGAAGACGTTGCTTTAGTTAATGCTTTGTACCGTCCTGGTCCAATGGATAATATTGATGAGGTGGTCAACCGCAAGCATTCTCAACAACCTATTGATTATATTGATGATTCTTTGAAAAACATCTTGATGCCAACGTATGGGGTCATTGTTTATCAAGAGCAGGTTATGTTGGTTGCTAGTACATTGGCAGGATTTTCACTAGGTCAGGCCGACATCTTACGACGAGCTATGAGTAAGAAAAAAATCGCTGAGATGGAAAAAATGAAGGTTACCTTCATTGATGGTGCCAAACAGCGAGGATATTCCGAATCTGTGGCCAATAGAACATTTGAGTACATCGAGAAATTTGCGAACTATGGATTCAACAAGTCACATGCATTCGCCTATAGTAAGATGGCAATGGAATTAGCCTACTTGAAGGTTCATTACCCTGGAGAATTTTTCGCTGCCTTGTTAAGATCTGTTCAAAATAATGATGTGAAGGTCAAACAATATATAGCTGATGCTAAAAAACGGCAAATCACAATATTACCGCCTAGCATCAATGATAGTCAGGGAAACTTTGTGATCACTGATCAACAAATCAGGTTTGGATTAAGTAGTATCAAAGGTATCCGTAGTGATTTTGTTAGAGCTATTATGGATGAACGGCAAGTCAACGGAAAGTTCACATCGTTTCAAAATTTCATTAGCCGTATCGATGAAAAATTCAGAAAGATAGATAGTATAGAAGCGTTGATCTATTCTGGATGTTTTGATGAGTTCGCTAATAATCGTGCGGAGTTAATTGCTGCGGCTCCAGAGTTTATTGATTCTATTAATCTTTCAGGAAATTCGCTTAGTTTATTTAAGGCACTAGAACCCAAGATGCCACATTTAGATGATTTACCACTAACTACTAAGTTAACTAAGGAAAACGAGTTGCTGGGCGCATATCTTTCAGGCCATCCAACAGAAAGATTTCAGAAGTTAAATCAATTTGTGACTATAACTTCTATAGCTGATCTGACGAAGTCTATGAAAAATGTTTCTGTCTTGCTATATGTCACTAGGGTTAAGACGATTAGAACCAAAACCGGCAAGCAGATGGCGTTTATATCAGGTAATGACACGGTTGGAGATTTGTCTGTCACTGTTTTCCCGCAGTTGTTCAGTCAGATTCAGTCTTGGCTAAAAAAGGATTTAGTCTTATTGATCAACGGTAACGTTGAAGAACGAGACGCACTGGAACTAATTGCCAACAGCGTCGTTCCAGCGTCTAATGCACTATCATCATTTCAGCGCAAACAACCCAAAATATGGTACCTACGTTTAAATGACGGAGTAGATAAGCGCGCGGTATTTGCAATTATTAAAGAGTTGGCTAACCAAGCCAACACGTCACCAGTTGTGGTGTACGATGCCAAAACTGAAAAAGTAACTAAGTTAGAATCGAAACTGTGGTTGCCAAGTGATGATACAATAAAGGAAAAATTAGTCGATATTTTAGGTAGCGATAATGTGGTTTATAAGTGAATTTATAATTCAATTTCATCCATGTAAGCCTTTTCTTTGTTGGTAGTTGTAGATTTATCTTTTTTAACGAATGTGAGGCCTCAAAAATGGGCAGACATTGCGGTTTAAAAGTGATAAAATAATCTGTGAAATCAATTTGGGAACCTAGTCGACGGTGATTTTAATAATCACTTGACTGGGTGTCCATCAAACAAGGAGAGATATTTCTTATGAAGAAAACTAAGATCGTAAGTACGCTTGGACCAGCAAGTACTGACGTTGACACAATTACTCAACTAATCGAAGCAGGCGCAAACGTTTTCCGATTTAACTTTTCACACGGTGATCATGAAGAACATGAAGGCCGCATGAACAATGTCCATGAAGCAGAAAAGAAGACTGGTAAGACAGTTGGAATTATGCTTGATACCAAGGGTGCTGAAATCCGTACCACTGTGGAAAAGGGCGGCAAGCTTGAATTCCATACTGGTGATACTTTCCGTATTTCAATGGATGACAGTCTTGAAGGTACTAAAGAAAAAATCGCTGTTACTTACCCAGGATTGTTTGATGATGTTCATGTTGGCGGTCACGTTTTATTCGATGACGGTTTGTTGGACACATTGATTGAAGAAAAAGACGAAGCTAACCGTGAGTTAGTTGTTACTGCTCAAAACGATGGTCTTCTTGGATCACGTAAGGGTGTTAACGCTCCAGGTGTTTCAATTAACTTACCTGGTATCACTGAAAAAGATTCAAGTGATATTCGTTTTGGTTTGGATCACGATATTGACTTTATCGCTGCTTCATTCGTGCGTAAACCTCAAGATGTTATGGATATCCGTGAATTACTTGAAGAAAAGCACATGGAACATGTTCAAATCTTCCCTAAGATCGAATCACAAGAAGGTATCAACAACTTTGATGAAATCATCAAGGTTTCAGATGGTTTGATGGTTGCTCGTGGAGACATGGGTGTTGAAATTCCAGCTGAAAATGTACCTTTGGTACAAAAAACTTTAATTAAAAAATGTAACGCATTAGGCAAGCCAGTTATTACTGCTACACAAATGCTTGACTCAATGCAAGAAAACCCACGTCCTACACGTGCCGAAGCATCTGATGTTGCTAACGCTGTCTTTGATGGTACTGATGCAACTATGCTTTCTGGTGAAAGTGCTAACGGTGACTACCCAGTTGAATCTGTTGCTACTATGGCAAGAATCGATGTTAAGGCTGAAAATGCTTTTGCTGACTTCGGTACTCCACGTCCTAAGTTCGATGCTAGTGATGTTACTGAATCAATCGGTGACTCAGTTGCTCGTGTTGCTAAGGAACTTGGCATCCACACTATCGTTGCTGCTACTCGTTCAGGTTACACTGCTCGTATGATTTCTAAGTACCATCCAGATGCAGACATCTTAGCAATCACTTTCGATGAGAGAACTCGTCGTGGTTTGATGGTTAACTGGGGTGTTCATCCAGTACTTGTTGATGAAGTTAAGAGCACAGACGAAATCTTTGATCTTGCATCAAAGAAAGCCGTTGAAACTGGTTTAGCCAAGGAAGGCGATTTAATTATCGTTACTGCCGGTGTTCCAGTTGGTGAAAGTGGTACTACTAACTTGATGAGAGTTCAATTGATCGGCTCAAAGTTAGTTCAAGGCCAAGGTGTTGGTGACAAGACTGTTATCGGAAAAGCTGTTTTAGCTAAGAGTGCTTCAGATGCTAACAACAAAGTTACTGAAGGAAGCATTTTAGTAACTAGCTCAACTGATAAAGATTACTTACCAGCTATTGAAAAAGCTTCAGCAGTTGTTGTTGAAAATGGTGGTTTAACATCACACGCAGCCGTTGTTGGTATTTCAATGGGAATTCCTGTTATCGTTGGCGCAGCTAACGCTACTAGCAAGATTTCTGATGGTGAATTGATTACAGTTGACTCACGTCGTGGTGTAATTTACCATGGTGCCTCAAGCTCAATCTAATCACTACTAATTAAACTTGAAAGTGGAATGGAGATTTCTCCATTCCACTTTTTTTGTTTGCCTATTTGACTAAATTGCTTTAGAGTAAAGGAATTAGCACTCACATGAAAAAGCGTGTAAAATGAAATGGAATAACATCTTGAATGGAGATTTATATGAACGAATTATTAGCAAATGTTTTAACCGGTAAGGTAACTGATGAAAATGATGAAAGTTACTTTGTCCAAATTGAAGGAACAACCTTCATGTTATCAAAAGAAGAAATCCAAAAGCCTTTGAAATTAGGATCAATGTTCACTGGCTTTACTTATGAGAATGAACAACATAAATTACAAGTCACTCGTCAAATTCCAGATATTAGACGAGATCATTATGGATTCGCCACAGTAGTTAAACAACATCACGGACTAGGAGTGTTTGTTAACGTTGGTTTACCTAACAAAGACGTCGTAGTTTCTTTGGATGAACTACCAACAATGACTAATTTATGGCCTAAAGAAGGCGATAAGTTGATGATCGATTTAGGTGTTGATAATAAGGGCAGAATTTGGGGTCACTTAGCAGACGAAGAAATCTTCCAAGCTATTTCCCAACAACCTAAAAAAGTTGTGAATAATAAGCCAATTAAAGCAACTGCTTACAGGTTGAAAATGGCTGGAACTAGATTAATAACTGATAATTATGAATTGGTATTTTTGCATCCAGACGAACGGGTTCAAGAACCAAGATTAGGTGAAGTAATTGAAGGCCGAGTTATTGGCCAATTACGTGATCAAACAATTAATATGTCAACTAAGCCTAAAGCCTATAAAGCAATTGGCGATGACGCGGCTATGGTTTTAGCTGTTCTACAACACAGCGCTGATGGTGAGTTACCATATTCTGATAAAAGTGATCCAGAAGCTATCAAAACATTCTTTGGTATCAGTAAGGGTGCCTTTAAGCGGGCATTAGGCCATTTATTAAAAGAAAGATTGATCAGCCAAGAAGATGGCAAAATTATTTTAAAAGACAGGGATTAAGATGCTTGAGTTAGTTCAAGACTATTTGCATTACTTACAAGTTGAGCGAGGACTATCTGATAATACAATTAACAGTTATCGGCAAGATTTAACTGAAGCTGTTAATTTTTTTGCATTGAATAAGAATCAGATTGCTGAGATAGACCAGTATGATGTTTTGAATCTTCTCGAAGAATTACAAAAACAGAAAAAATCCCGCAATACTATTATTCATATGGTTTCTAGTTTGCGGAAGTTCTTTGTTTATTTATACCAATTTAATCAAATTACCAGTGATCCAATGGCTAAGATTGATGCACCAAAGCAGGCCAAAACTTTGCCCGACGTTCTTTCAGTCGATGAAGTTAATTCACTTTTAGAGACACCGGATGTCACTAAAAAGTTAGGTTTACGAGATCGAGCAATATTAGAGGTTCTCTACGCGACAGGTCTGCGAGTATCTGAGTTGATCAATTTAAAATTAGTTGATCTGCATTTACCCATGAATTTGATCCAGACGTTGGGAAAGGGTAACAAAGAAAGAATTATTCCAATTTCAGATATCGCTAAAGAATGGTTGGAGCGTTATTTAAATGATGTTCGTCCTGATTTATTACGGGATAAGACTAATACCTCGTCAATATTCCTGAATGCGCACGGTCATCAATTGACCAGGCAGGCTATTTGGCAAATGATCAAAAAATATGCCAAACTGGCTGGAATTGAGCACCATGTTACTGTGCATACGTTGCGGCACTCATTTGCGACGCATTTATTAGAAAATGGTGCAGATTTAAGAATCGTTCAGGAATTGTTGGGCCATTCAGATATCTCCACCACTCAAATTTACACGCATGTTTCTAAAAAACATTTGGCTAAAGTTTATGAACAATATCATCCAAGAAGCTAGGAGGTTTAAAAATGCTTTATCAATATCGTAAGGACTATGAAAAAATTACGATGGGCTTACTCTCTTTAATAACTGAATTTTCCAATATGGATCTAGTGACTCAGGAAATGGAATGGTATGATCAGTCAGATCAACGTCAAATATTACTTTGGCAAAATGATGCTCATAACTGGGCAGGACTTTTAGGTGTTGAAGAGCACGATGATCAAGTAGTGATTCACCAATTTATTTTGACACCGCAAAACCAAACCCAGTCAAGTTGCAACCAGATGTTAGATGAGTTAGCCGCTTATTATAATGAAAAACAAATTGTCGGTAGTCTTAGTACTCACAATATTTTAAAGAGTTGGGAGCAAACTAAATCATGACGGAAAATGGTTTACCTGAACTGCACTTAACAGATTTTGATGGACCATTGGAAGTCTTGTTGCATTTAATTCAGCAAACAAAGATGGATATTTATGATATTCAAATTGCCGAAATTACTGATCAGTATATGGAATATATTTATGATGCTAAGCGGTTAGATTTAAATGTTGTTGGTGAGTATTTAGTGATGGCCGCTAAGTTAATGATGATCAAATCGAAGATGCTTTTGCCAACACCTACTGACAATGTTGATGAAGAAGAGGAAGATCCTCGAGAAGATTTGGTTAATCAATTGCTGAATTATCAAAGATATAAGCACGTTGCTGATTTCTTTCGACAAGGAGAAGTTAAACGCCGAAAGAGTTACACTCGATCCCCAATGATTGTTGGAACTAAGCCTGAGACGTTACAAGAACCATCTCCGTTTAACAAATTGGATTTGATGGCTGCCTTTGTCGATGCGTTGAAGCGGTTGCGATATAATCAGCCAATGTCGACGGTGATTCATGAATGGAGTTACACTATTGAGAGTCAAACAGAAGCTATTCGACAAATAATGACTAATTCTGAGCAGATAACTTTTAACGACCTGACAGAGCAAGCAGCTGCTCCTGAAGAAGTCATTACTGACTTCTTGGCGATTTTAGAAATGGCGAAATATCAAGAAATTAAATTAACTCAAATTCAGAAAAATGATCCGATAATCATAACTAAAGGAGATGCTTAGTGTGCCAACTGATTTTGCAAAAATGCAGGCATTGATTTACGCTTCGGGTGACGAAGGAATTTCACTTTCTCAAATAGCTCATAGTGTCTCTCTTTCAAAACCAGCTTGTCGGCAACTTCTATCCGAATTGGAAGATAGTTTACTAAAAGATGAAAATTCAGGATTAATGATCACTGTGAGTGATGAAGTCTATCGTTTGCAAACCAAGACTGATTTTGAAGAATTTGTGGCTGATTTTATCGTTGATGCCAAGCCTAGGGTTCTATCACAAGCCGCATTAGAAACTATCGCTATTATTATGTATAATGAACCAATCACTAGAATCGAAGTCGATGAAATACGGGGAGTAAACAGCTCCGCTATTATTCATCGATTATTGAACCAAGGATTGATCGAAGTGGCAGGGATAAAAAAAGAAGTTGGTAATCCTAAAACATACAGGACTACTAACTATTGTTTAGATTATTTTGGTCTAAAGTCTAAAGATGAACTGCCAGAATTACCGAAAGATGAAGTTTTGACTGAAGATACAAGTGACGCATTGATGACACGTTTTAATCGAGAAATTGATAGTAAGTAAAGGTAGGAAACTAATAAATGGAAAGATTACAAAAAGCAATTGCTCAAGCCGGTATTGCATCAAGAAGAAGAGCTGAGATGTACATTACAAATGGCGAAGTTAAGGTCAATGGAGTAGTAGTGAAAGAACTTGGTACTAAGGTATCGGCCAGTGATACTGTTGTGGTCAAGGGCATTGAAATTCAAAAAGAAGAACCAGTTTATTATTTGTTCTACAAACCTCGTGGTGTTATTACGACGGTTTCAGATGACAAAGGTAGAAAGACGGTTTTAGACTTCTTTGATGATGTCGAATATCGAATTTATCCCGTTGGTCGTCTTGATTATGATACTTCAGGAATATTATTGTTAACTAACGATGGTGATTTAGACAATAAGTTGACCCACCCTAAGTACGAAGTTGACAAGACTTATGTTGCTAAGGTTAAGGGAACTGTTACCATTCCAGAGCTTAAACAATTGCGTGATGGTGTCATGATTGATGGAAAGAAAACCGCTAAAGCATCTGCAAGCTTGGTTAAACCAGGAGATGATGGTAAGTCATCAATTGTTTCATTAACTATTCATGAAGGTAGAAATCATCAAGTTAAGAAAATGTTTGATGCCATTAGTCATCCGGTTCAAAAATTGAGTAGAACTGATTACGGATTTTTGAACTTAAATGGCCTTACTCCTGGTGAATATCGCCGTTTGAAGCCGCATGAAGTAGAACAATTGAAAAAACTTACAAATGATAAGTAACTTAAATTGACTTTAGCTGTGAATTTGATATATTTTAATTAATTAAATAATTTGGTTAGTCTTCAGGGCAGGGTTAAATTCCCGACCGGCGGTGATAGTCCGCGACCCACAGTAATGTGGTTGAACTGGTGTAATTCCAGTGCCGACAGTATAGTCTGGTATGCAGAAGATTGTATTAATACAATTGTCCTGGCACTCGTGTCGGGATTTTTTTGAAGATTGCCATTGTTAAGGGGAGTTTTTACAATGGAAAATAGTTCAAAGCACCAAATGATTGTTTCAAGGACGGTTCAGTTGTCGGTATTATCGGCAATGTCTTATGTTCTAATGTTTATTGCGGTTCCAATTATCCCGTTTGTTCCGTGGATGAAAATTGATTTAAGTGATATTCCAATTTTGATTGCTGCCGTTGTTTTTGGACCTGCTTCCGGAATTGTGGTTGCCGGTTTAAAGGCCGCTTTATATTGGGTAACAACCGGAGCGTCGGTTATTAATTTAATTGGTGTTGCAGCCGCTTTTGTGTCTTCTATCACTTTAATTATTGGTTATGAATTGGTTGCTAGCTTAACCCGTAATTCAAAAAAATGGGTTCAGAATCTTACTTTAGTAATCTCGATGGTGTTATCAATCACAGTTGTGATGACATTATTAAACTGGCTGTTCGTGTTACCAATGTATATGCAGTTGGTAGGATTAAAGTTATCAATGCCATTGAATGCGATTCTTTTATATGGCGTTGCGCCATTTAATATAATTAAAGGAATCACGGTATCAATTGTATTTTTGCTGCTCAAGGATTATTTGTTACCGGTATTCAAGCATAGTCGGTAAATAAAAATTAGTTACAAAATTAAGTCTCATTGAATTTTTGGCAAGGAAACACGTTTTAGGCGTGATGAATTGCCTTTTATTTTGCCCTCATGGAAATTACATGCAAATATTCTTCATGAACATGTATGAATGATGTTATCCTATTTTTAGTATGAATACGGTTGATAGTTAAGTTATTGAAGGAAGGCTAATCCTTATTAAATATTTAGCCGGAACTACTTTGTCTTTAATGGCAGGTAGTTAGTTTAGGAGAATCATGCAAACTGATATGCTAATTTTGTTGTTTTGTTCGTCATCTGAACCGCGGAGAATTAAGGCTGTTTTCAACGTCTTAATCGGTAAAAGAACGGTTTCTAACTTATTTTGGGGATTTAATTACGGACTATTAGATTATCTGGATTCTTTTCATGGATTGTCGCTAGATGATTTAAATAAAAGTATCAATGATTTAAAGCAACGGGGTTTAATTATTGAGCCTGAGAACAATTTCATCCAATTAACTGAACTTGGCGATCAAGCTCGAGACGACTTGTTACAGACGGTTGGCCAAGTCGATATTTTAAAGACAGCTGGTCAGTACGACGTGGAATTATTCAAGAAAAGAATTATATTAGCAACGCAGGTAGTTTCTGAATATAGTTATCAAAATAATCGTTATTATCCGCAATCCATTGACATGTTGAATGATAGTTTAGTCAAATTGTGGTTCATTAAAAACAAGGCCACCGATTTAATTGAACTTATGAGGGATGGTTGGATAAAAGTACTTTCCACTATGTCAAAAGAATTGGCGGATTTTTATGCTCAAACATTGATTGGTCATGAAAGATTCGGTCAGACACCTAAGCAGATTGCAAATAAAGTATCGATGAGTGAAAGTGAAGTAAGATTATGGCTTTATATGGGAGATTGTTTGGCTGTTAAGGGCTTTATTGATTTGAAAAATTCAAGTATGGATTTGCTGTTCCGAGGTGTTAAAAGAGACCGAATCTCTCACAGTGCGCTGGTAACGTGGGACATGTTTTCTAGATCCAACTCATCATTAATTGCCATTGCAGATAAGAGAAGGGTCAAAGTCACAACTATTCGAGAACATTTATTAGAATGCGCCATTTTGTTACCAGATCCACAGCCATTATTTGACCGTGTTTTGAATAAATCTTTAATCAATAAATTAGATGAATTCGCTCCAGATTCAATTCTTGAATGGAAGTTTGACAAGTCACTATCTCAGAAATTACAAATCGATTTTTTTGAGTTCAGAATGTATCAAATAATGAGGAGTCGTGAAAATGCCAGTTGATCTTTTAAAAACCTTAAATGAAGAATTTGGTTTTACCGATTTTCGTCCGGGTCAATTAGAGGTTTTAACCAAGTTGCAACAGGGCGACGATGTTTTTGCTATCCTTCCCACCGGTGGCGGAAAAACTTTGATCTATCAGTTATTTGGCAGAGTTAACTCTGGTACGGTGGTGGTTGTTTCACCGTTAATATCCTTAATGCAAGATCAGGTCCAACGGATGCAATATCTTGGTGAAAAAAGAGTGGTGGCATTAACATCTAATCTTTCTTTTTCTGAAAAACAAATCGTTTTAAATAATATTTCTCAATATAAATATATTTATATTTCGCCAGAAATGTTGTCCAATCAAAACGTTCTGGAGCATTTTAAGCAATTGGAGATTTCGTTGTTCGTGGTCGATGAAGCGCATTGTGTTTCAGAATGGGGACCAGATTTTCGGCCTGAGTATCAAGATTTAGGATGGATTAGGACACGACTTAATTCGCCACTGACCTTAATGATTACCGCGACAGCAACTGATAAAGTGCAACAAGATGTAATCAGCAAGCTTGGTTTTGAGAATGGCGAGGTTGATATCGAATCGCAACCGGTTAATAGACCGAATATATTTTTAGCCGCAAAAGTTGTGGCAGATGAAAAGGAAAAATTAGCTGTTGTAAAGCAATTTTTATCAACGATATCAGGTAAGGGAATCATTTATTTTTCCAGTCGGGTAAAGGCTGAAAAAATTGCTGAACAGCTTGCTGCTTCCGCTAATTTGAAGGTGTTAGCCTACCATGGTGGTATGACTAGTGAAGATCGTTATTCAGTCCAACAGCAATTCATGAATGACCAGATTGATGTGATATGTGCTACTAGTGCATTCGGTATGGGCATCGATAAGCAAGACATTCGATTCGTGATTCATTTTCATATCCCTGCCAATTTGCAAAGTTATATGCAAGAAATTGGTCGGTGTGGGCGAGACGGGGAAAAAGGAGTCGCTTTGGCATTGTTTAGTGATGATGACCGATTCATTCATTTAGGACTATTGGATAAAACTATTCCTACAAGCAATGAGATAGAATATGCTTATGCGCATCCGGATGTTGAATTTAACGATGAGTCATATCGAGTCATCAAGTATTATATTGGTCATCAAGTTCCACTTAATGAAGTTCAACAAATATTTGAAAAAAGAAAAATTCAACGCCAAGTCGAACTTGCTCAAATGATTGATTATATAATGAGTACAACGTGTCGAAGAGAGAAACTATTAACACCTTTTCAATCCACATATGAATCTGAGCCAGGCTTTTGTTGTGATATCGATGATGAATTTTGGATAGATGTTCAGACATTTATGGATGAACATTCAATTAATAGTCAAAAAGTATCAGCTGATGAACAGTCAGAAGATTGGCTTAGTGTTGTGAATCAACTATTTTTATCAAAAAATTAATTACAGCTTTTGCATATTTAATGCTAAAATTTAGTATAGATATCTAAAGGAGGAGAAAGTATGGCGCTTAAAAACGAAAAGCCATCTGAAGAAAAGGAACCTTGGAATCAAACCTTTTCTGAAGATCGTGATGAAGATGGCAATCTTTCAAGAGTGAAACTCCGGAAGGAAAACAGCAACCATAATGTAATTACGATTGTTGTCGTCGCATTAATAGTTATCATTTCATTGATTGCATTGACTTATGGAATGGTTAAACAAAATGCGATGGGCAGAGAAGATGGGACTAGTAATAATTCTTCTTCTGTGTCCATGGTTTCTCAATCTGATTCAAAAAAAAAATCAACTTCAGCTAAAGAATCCACTCCTCGTGTAGCCAAAAAATCGACTGCTCCAAAAGAATCATCAAATGCAAATGATAATCAGTCGATGACTAACAATGATTCTACTAGTGGATCATCTTCTCCAAGTAATAACCAATCTTCTAGACAGACAAACAATAATGTTGACAACACCGGTCAAACGTCTCAAAATAGTCAGTCGGGTTCAAGTACCGCATCTGCTACTAACTCAAATAATTCCCAAACAACTACTGATTCACAAAGTGGTTCAGGAACTAATTCAAGCAGTACAAGTGGATCTGGTGGCGACTACGCAACTGTTCAAGCAGGGCAGGGGGTATATCGTGTGGCCGTCAACAATGGCTTGACTGTTGACCAGTTGATGAAGATGAATGGTTTGAGTTCAAGCTCTCAATTACACCCCGGTCAAAAACTACGGGTAAAATAATTAAGGATTGGAAATTTAAAATATGCACAAGAATGGAATACAAGTCGCAATCGATGGTCCAGCATCTGCTGGTAAAAGTACTGTAGCTAAGTTAGTTGCTAAACAATTTGGTTATATTTATGTAGATACTGGAGCAATGTATCGGGCAATTACGTATAAAGTATTGAAAAGTGGTCTTTCACTTGATAACGAAACTGCTATTTCTGATATCGTAAGATCTTCA
This sequence comes from Lentilactobacillus sp. SPB1-3, assembly GCF_026913205.2. Classification (NCBI taxonomy): domain Bacteria; kingdom Bacillati; phylum Bacillota; class Bacilli; order Lactobacillales; family Lactobacillaceae; genus Lentilactobacillus; species Lentilactobacillus terminaliae. Next base: position 1,102,310 of record NZ_CP168151.1, on the reverse strand, counting down.
GAAATTAGTTTTGCACCAAGCGACAAAGGACAACTCGTATACATTGATGGTGAAGATATCACCGAAGCCATTCGTCAAGAAGACGTCACCAACTCCGTTTCTGCTGTTTCGGCAATTAGTACAGTTAGAGAAGAACTAAGTGCTGACCAACAACGAATCGCTATTAATGGCGGTGTTGTTATGGATGGTAGAGATATCGGTTCTACTGTTCTTCCAGATGCTGAAGTTAAGATCTTTTTGATTGCCAGTGTTGAAGAACGTGCTCAACGAAGATATAAAGAAAACATAGAAAAGGGAATCGATACGCCTCTAGATGAATTGCAATTAGAGATAGAGGCACGTGATTACAAAGATTCTCATAGAAAAATTTCGCCTTTAACTAAAGCGGATGATGCAGTGGAGATTGATACCACATCACTTTCCATTGAAGAAGTAGTTGAAAAGATTGCTTCTGTAATAAAAGATGAACTCAATTCTAACTAATTGATGATTAAACTAGCATTTATAACCAATATAAGATAAACTTAGGGTTAGAGTTGTTTCAAGGAGGAAATGTTTGATGAGTGAAAACGCCAATAACGAAAATAATGATTTATTAGATGCTTTAAATAGTGTGAGTGAAGTTAATGTTGGAGATGTTGTTACTGCTGAAGTTTTAGCAATTGACGACAACCAACAACTTATCGTCGGCATTGAAGGTGCCGGTGTTGAAGGAGTAGTTCCACAACGTGAACTAGCTTCTGATCAAGATGTTAAAGATATTAAAATTGGTGACAAATTACAATTAGTTGTCACTTCAAGAATCGGTAGTGACAAGGAAGGCGGAAGTTACCTTCTTTCATCACGTCGTCTACAAGCTCGTAAAGTTTGGGATGAGTTAGTAGAAAAATCAAATAACAAAGAAACTATCACCGCCAAAGTGACACAAGTTGTTAAGGGTGGTTTAGTTGTTGATACTGGTGTGCGTGGATTTATCCCAGCATCAATGATCTCAGATCATTTTGTCGACAACTTGAACGAATACAAGGATCAAGAATTAGAATTAGAAATTATTGAAATTGATCCTGCAACTAACCGTTTGATTCTTTCACATCGTGCAGTTCTTGAAGCTAAGAATGCTGCTAACCGTGAAAAATTAATGTCTACTCTTCATGAAGGCGACATCGTGGAAGGTAAAGTTGCTCGTTTAACTGACTTTGGTGCCTTTGTAGATCTTGGTGGTATTGATGGATTAGTTCATGTTTCTCAAATTGCATACGAAAGAGTTAACAAACCTTCTGATGTACTTAAAGTGGGTCAAGAAGTTAAAGTTAAGGTTCTTTCAGTTGATTTTGACAAGAACAGAATTTCTCTTTCAATTAAGCAAACATTGCCAGAACCATGGGATAACATTGAAGAAAAGGCATCTGCTGGTGAAGTACTTGATGGTACTGTTAAGCGTTTGACTGACTTTGGTGCTTTCGTTGAAGTATTCCCAGGTGTTGAAGGATTAGTTCATATTTCACAAATTGCTCATGAACACATTGCTACTCCAGGCGATGTTTTGAGCGAAGGTGAAAATGTTAAGGTTAAAGTTCTTGATGTAGATCCTGATAGAAAACGTTTGGCATTGTCAATTAAAGCTTTGACTGAAGCTCCTAAGAGTGAAGAAAATGATAACCGTTCAAACAACAGAAAGAACAATAGATCCGTTAGCGACAATTCAACAAGTAATGCTCCTGAAGAAGAATCAGGTTTCACTTTAGGTGATATTATCGGTAACGAACTTAACGATTCAGAAAACAAATAAACAAGTACGAGTAAAAAAGATTATCCTCGTTTTGCGGGATAATCTTTTTCTTTCGTAAGAGGAAAGGAGGAATTTTTATGAAAATGCCTACTGTTGCATTTGTTGGTCGTCCAAATGTTGGAAAATCAACAATATTTAACCGAATTGCGGGTGAAAGAATTTCAATCGTCGAAGATACTCCAGGAGTAACTCGTGATAGAATTTACGCCCATGGTGAATGGCTAACTACTAAATTCGCAATGATTGATACTGGTGGTATTCAGATTGATGATCAACCATTCTCAGCTCAGATTAGAAGTCAAGCTGAAATCGCCATTGAAGAAGCAGACGTCATTGTGTTTATTGTGGACGCTAAAGCCGGATTAACTGATGATGATGAACAGGTTGCTAGAATTCTTTATCAAAGTGATAAGCCGATTGTTCTAGCGGTCAATAAGGCTGACAATCCCGAAACTCGGGAAGATATCTACGACTTTTATGCTTTGGGGGTTGGCGATCCATTACCAATTTCTGGAGTCCACGGATTAGGAATTGGTGATTTACTTGATGAAATCGTTAAAAACTTCCCAGACTTGTCAGGAGAAGCTGATAACGGTGATATTCGCTTTAGTTTGATTGGCCGACCTAATGTTGGAAAGTCTTCTATCGTTAATGCATTGCTGGGTGAGGATCGAGTAATTGTTTCTGACATTGCTGGAACCACTCGTGACGCCATTGACACTCATTTTGAAGCTGATGGCACTGAATTCACTATGGTTGATACTGCCGGAATTCGTAAGCGTGGTAAGGTATATGAAAATACTGAACGTTATTCTGTCATGCGGGCAATGAGTGCAATTGACCAAAGTGATGTTGCTCTCTTCGTTATTAATGCTGAAGAAGGAATTCGTGAACAAGATAAACGAGTTGCTGGGTATGCTCATGAAGCTGGTAAGGCAATTGTCGTTGTTGTTAACAAATGGGATACATTGAAAAAGAATAATCATACACAGACTGACTTTGAAAAGATTATTCGAGATGAATTCCAATACATGGCATATGCTCCCATAATTTTCGTGTCAGCAAAAACTAAACAACGAATTGAACAATTACCAACATTGATCAAGCGAGTATATGACAACCATGAACGTCGTATTCAATCTTCAGCATTGAACGATGTCATTATGGATGCTATTGCTATTCATCCCACACCAACGGTTAATACTAAGCGTTTACGAATCTATTACGCAACTCAAGTTGCGGTTGGCCCACCAACATTTGTTATCTTCGTAAACGATCCTGAATTGATGCATTTCTCTTATTCTAGATTCTTAGAGAACCAAATTAGAGATCATTTTGATTTTACTGGAACACCAATTCACCTTATAAAACGCAGCCGGAAGTAATTTGTGAAATCGAAGGTATATTTATCAAAAAATCGTTATTTTATGATAATTTTGGCGTAAAACATTGCAATGACAGTATTCTTATGCTATCTTTGAACAAGAAATGATGTTGGAAACAGCGTTATTTTAGCAATTCTGATTCTTTGATGAATCAAGTTTGTGATGTTTTACATACCTATCTTCGAGGGAGGTGAATACACTTATGGCAAACAAAGCAGAATTAGTAAGCTCAGTTGCAACTGCAACTGGTTTAACTAAGAAAGACGCTACAGCAGCTGTAGATGCAGTATTTGATTCTATCCAAGCTAGCTTAGCAAAGGGAGACAAGGTTCAATTGATCGGTTTCGGTAACTTTGAAGTACGTGAACGTGCTGCCCGTAAAGGACGTAACCCTCAAACAGGTCAAGAAATCCAAATTCCAGCAAGCAAAGTACCAGCATTCAAACCTGGTAAAGCGCTTAAGGATGCTGTAAAATAGTGTTCATCTGGTAAGTCAGATCGGCAATTGTCGAACTGGCTTTTTTTATTTAAGGAGGTCATTATGAATTATTCACAAACTGCCCTTGATTTTTTAGAGAAGGGTCAATTAGATGATTTTGAAAAGAATTATAAACTAGCCTTAAAAAACGATACTGATGAATATTTATTTTCATTAGCAGAAGAACTGTATTCATATGGTTTTTCTGATCACTCAAAAGAAATTTATGAACAATTATTAAAAAAGTATCCTGATGATGATACTTTAAAAGTTAATTTGGCAGAATTGGCAATCGATGCCGACGATGATGATAAGGCTTTGGAGTATTTATCATTTGTTAGCCCAGACTCTGACGAATATGTAAGTTCTTTGATGGTTTCAGCTGATTTGTATCAAACCCAGGGACTTATTGAGAATAGCGAGCAAAAGTTGTTAGAAGCCCAATTATTAGCTCCTGAGGAGCCAGCAATATGGTTGGCTCTTGCCGAATTCTATTTTTCCACTCGCCAATTTCAAAAGGCAATCAAATATTACATTGATTTAATCAAGTCAGGTGTGACTGAGATGTCCGCAATAAACCTAGTTGAACGATTAGGTGTTGCCTACGCCCAGACAGGTAAGTTTGAACAAGCCGTTGGTTATCTTGAGCAAATCAAGACTATTAATATGAATTCCGACGTCAAATTTGAATTAGGATTCACATACTTTAATTTGAAAGAATATCAACAAGCAATTGACGTTTTCGAAGAGATTAGAGAAGATGAGCCTCAATACAGTTCTTTATATCCATACTTGGCTGATGCCTACGTCGAACAAAATCAAGTAGATAAGGCATTAATCACGGTTCAAGAAGGACTGGCAAATGACCAATATAATGAACAGCTATGGGTCAAAGCTAGTGAAATCGCCAAGCAGGCGGGTCAAATGGAACTAGTTGGGGAATACCTCACTAAGGCCCGTGAGACTGCACCGGATGATATTTCGATTTTGAGTCGTTTGTCAGACTGGTATGTGGATAACGGTAAAGACGATGAGAATATCGAATTGTTGAAGCCAGTGGCTGATCAAGAGATGTTTGATGCCCATTTGTCGTACAATCTGGCAATGTCATTGAGTCATAAAGGTGATATTAAAGGAGCCACAACTAATTTTCAAATTGCTGAACGTGAGTTAGATACTGATACTAAATTCTTGAAGGATGCTATTTTCTTCTATCGAGAAAACGGTGATCGTGATAAAGAAATTGAGTTATTGAAACAGTATCTTAAGGTAGACCCTGAAGACTTTGAAATGCAATCGATGTTAGATGAAGAGTTAGACTACTAGATTAAATACGAAAAAAGGTAATTAGATTTCTGTTTAGAAAATCTAATTACCTTTTTTGTCATGTTTTTAATTAAATAGATTGAATTTTTTGGGCCGTTTGTAAGTGAACCCTTCACCAATTGCCTCATGGACATTAATAATTGAAATAAATGCTTGTTTATCAATGCCTTCGACAATTTGCTTTAGGCCATGCAATTCGCTAGGAGAAACAACTGTATAAATAACTTGTTTCTCATCACGAGAATAGCCACCCTCGGCATTCAAGTAAGTTACGCCTCGAGATAGTTCCTCCATTAATGAAGCTGCGATTGCTTCGGAGTGGTTACTAATAATAATAATTCCTCGAGCGGTATAAGCACCTTGTTGCGTGAAATTAACGATTTGTGAAAAAATATAGATATAAATCAATGTATAAGCCATTTGACGAATGTCTAAGTAAATCAATGAAGATAGCAGAACCAAAACATCGATCACTAATAGGGATTGCCCCATTTGAATACCACGGAATCGTTCAAACAATCTGGCAATGATATCGATACCTCCAGTAGTTCCACCGAAGCGGTAAACTAGTCCGGAACCGAATCCACCAAAGAGCCCAGCTCCCAAAGAGGCAAGCAATAAATCATGCTGCAAATTGATATGAATGGGAATTTGTTGCCAGACCCACAAGAAGAATGATAGGGCAAGAATTCCATACAAAGTGTAAAACATATCCCGTTTTCCTAAAAATCTCATTCCAATTAAAAACAGCGGAATATTGACAATAATTGTCGAATAGGCTGGATTAAAGTTAAATAGCGCTTTTAAAATCAATGTAATACCAGTTACACCGCCGTCAGCTAATTTATTAGCAAGGTTAAAGTAGATGATTCCAAAAGAATATAAAGCAGTTCCTAACGCAATCACCAACAAGTCGGCGAACGAAACCCGGTTTAGAAATAATTTTTTAACTTTACTCATCGTAGACCCCCCTTAAAATTTCGATAGCCGTTCTATATTAACAGCAGAAAGATATAGTTGTCTATCTTTTTTATCGCACAGCATTCTGTTAGTATGGTTTAGTGAGTAAATTAATGTACGGATGGCGATTATTGTGAAGATAAATAAATTTCCAATTGAATTTGAAGAAGCATTACCAATTCTTAGAAAAATTGAAGCCGCCGGTTTTGAGGCTTATTTTGTTGGCGGTTCGGTCAGAGATACCATCCTTGGCCGAGAAATTCATGATGTTGATATCGCAACTAGTGCGTATCCAGAAGAAGTTAAGCAAATTTTTGATAGAACTGTTGATACCGGAATTCAACATGGAACAGTAATGGTTTTAGACCATGGAAATGGTTATGAAGTAACTACGTTTAGAACTGAATCTACTTATCAAGATTATCGGAGACCAGATGAAGTCACATTTGTCAGATCATTAGAGGAAGATCTAAAGCGAAGAGATTTTACGATCAATGCCTTGGCACTTAGCGAGAATGGTGAGATAACAGATTTATTCTCCGGATTAGATGATATGAAAAATCATTTGATTCGCGCAGTAGGCGTCCCTGATGAACGATTTAATGAAGATGCTTTACGAATGATGAGAGCGATTCGATTTTCAAGTCAACTTGATTTTGATATTGAGCCTGAAACAGAAGGAGCAATTGATCGACACGCACATTTGTTAGAAAAAATTGCAATCGAACGAATCCATGAAGAGTTTGTCAAAATGATGATGGGCGTTCGTCCTAACCTTGGATTGAACAAAATGATTGAGATGGGCTTGGCCAAACATGTTCCCGATTTTAAAGATCAAGAAACTGCCCTAAAGCAATTAAGTCAATTGCCATTAACGGGATTGGACGAGATTCAAATTTGGGCCTTGTTTGCCTTTGGCTTTAAGTACGATCAAGCAAGAATAAATAAATTTATGCGGAACTGGAAAAGTTCAAATCAATTAACAGAAGAAGTCAGTAAGACAGCACTCTTATTAAACGAGGTCGCAGAAGGTCAAGCAGGAAATCTAGAATTATACAAAGCTGGTGAAACAGCGGTCGTTGCTGCAGATCATTTGGCGCAGATTTTAAGTTTGCCAATTGAACCGGACAAACTGGCAAGTAAATATAAACAATTACAAATTAAAACAAAACGTGATTTAGCGATTTCTGCTAAAGACTTGATAACTAACAAAGTCTTAACGCCAGGTCCACAACTGGGACAGGTTTTAAATAATTTGGAGCAGTCAGTGGTCGAAAATAAGCTTAATAATAATTATGTTGAATTATTAACAGCGGCTAAATCAATTAAAGGTGAAGGAAGCAATTAAATGGAAACGATGCGGGTAGAGAATTTAACAAAAACGTATGGTGAAAAAACTTTATTTGATAATCTTGGATTCATTATCAATGAACATGACCGAATAGGACTAATTGGTACTAATGGAACAGGAAAAACTTCATTATTAAATGCCATATCTGGTCGTGATAATGATTCTACTGGAGATATCATCACTTCCAAAGCGTATTCGATCGCTTATTTGACACAGAATCCAGATTTAGATGATAGCTTACCAATCATGGAAGCTGTTTTTAGTGGATCACAAAAAATATATCAAACAATTAAAAACTATGAACAAGCAGTTGATGCATATTCTGCTCATCCCAATGATGAAGCGATTATCAATCGCTATGAAAAAGCCGAAGCGCGAATGAATGAAGATGACGCTTGGAATGTGCAAAGTGATGTTAAAACAATTTTGACGCAGTTAAAAATAAATGATTACGATAAAAAAGTCGGTGAATTATCAGGTGGCCAAAAGCGTCGGGTGGCTTTAGCCCAAGTCCTCGTTGAATCACCTGATTTGCTCCTTCTCGATGAGCCGACTAACCATTTGGACTTTGACTCAATTGACTGGTTAGAGAAGTATTTAAGCGGCTATAAGGGTGCCATCATGTTGGTTACTCATGATCGTTACTTCTTGGACCAAGTGGCAACCAAAATCTTTGAATTATCTTTTGGTAAGCTTTTTGAATACACGGGTAATTATCAAGATTATGTAGAACAAAAAGCTACTAGGGTTCAGACAGAAATTGAAGCTGAGCACAAAGCACAACAACTTTATAAATCAGAGTTGGCGTGGATGAAGGCTGGGGCAAAGGCCCGTTCAACTAAGCAACAAGCTAGAATCAATCGCTTCAACGAACTTAAAGATAATGTGGGTAACTTACAAGTTGATGAAGATGTCACAGTATCTTTGGGACAGTCAAGGCTAGGAAAAGAAGTTATCAATATCAAGGATGCTAATCTTAATATTGATAACAAGCCGATATTAAAAGATTTCAGCATTCTGATTCAAGGAAACGAGCGAATTGGGATTTCTGGAGAAAACGGAGCTGGTAAAACCTCTCTTTTGAATGCCATTGCCGGTGATTTACCACTTGATTCTGGGACTATCAAAATTGGAGAGACAGTTAAATTAGCTTATTATCGTCAGATTACGGAACCTATTGATGAAGACAAACGAGTAATTTCATATCTTAGTGATGTTGGTCAACAAGTGACTAACAACAATGGTGAAAAAATCAGTGTCACTGAATTACTTGAAGAATTTCTGTTTCCGAAGTTCATGCATGGTACATTGATTCGTAAGCTTTCCGGTGGTGAAAAAAGAAGACTGTATTTACTTAAATTGTTAATGGAACAACCAAACGTTCTTTTGTTGGATGAACCGTCTAACGATTTAGATATTTCCACATTAACTGTTCTCGAAAATTATATTAATCATTTTCAGGGAACAGTTATCACGGTTTCTCATGATAGATACTTTTTGGACAAAGTTGCCGATCGCTTATTGATATTTGAAGGTAACGGTAAGGTATCCGAACACAGAGGACAATTTAGTGAGTATTTAGCCTCGTTGGCACAAACTAGGGTTGATGACAAAAAGCGTAATAAGGCCAAACGTTTCGAAGATACTCCAGAAAAAGTAACTGAGTCTAAAGAAAAAACCAAGTTAACTTATATGGAGAAAAAGGAATATGCTACTATTGAGCAGGATATTGACAAGTTGGAATCCCAAAAGGCTGCGGTAGAAGAGGAAATGACCACTGTTGATGGTAGTGATTATGGTAAATTATCAGATCTTCAGAAACAAAATGATGAACTTGATGGTAAAATAAACGACAAGATGGAACGTTGGGAATATCTTTCTCAATTTGACAATTAATTATTGGAGGCTGTTTTATGCTTGAAGATGCTTATTTAGATTTAGTTCGCTACGTTTTAGACTACGGAAATAAAAAAACTGATCGGACTAATACTGGAACACTCAGTACCTTTGGTTATCAAATGCGTTTTGATCTATCCAAAGGGTTTCCATTATTAACAACTAAGAAAGTCCCATTTGGTTTAATTAAGAGTGAATTGTTGTGGTTTTTAAAGGGTGATACTAATATTCAATATTTGTTAAAACACAAAAACCACATCTGGGACGAGTGGGCATTCGAAAAATATGTAGCTTCCGATGATTACAATGGTCCAGACATGACTGATTTTGCGCATCGGGCTTTGAAAGATGCTGAATTCAATGACATCTATCAAGACGAAAAAAACAAGTTTTGTGAGCAGATCATTAATGATGACGATTTTGCTAAAAAATACGGTGACCTTGGTTTGATTTACGGTAGTCAATGGCGGGCTTGGCAAACTTCTACTGGTGAGACAATCGATCAGATCCAAAATGTCATCAATCAAATTAAAACTCATCCTGATTCTAGAAGGATGATTGTTTCAGCATGGAATCCTGAGGATGTTCCATCAATGGCATTGCCTCCTTGTCACACAATGTTTCAATTTTATGTTGCCGATGGCAAGCTTAGTTGCCAGTTGTATCAACGGTCTGGAGATATTTTCCTTGGAGTTCCATTTAATATCGCAAGTTATGCTTTATTAACTATGTTAATTGCGCGTGAAACTGGTTTGGAACCTGGTGAGTTTGTGCATACTTTAGGGGATGCACATATCTACTCTAACCATATTGAACAAGCTAAAGAATTATTGACAAGAACTCCTCGTCAGGCACCTCAATTGTGGTTAAATCCTGATAAGACGAATATCGATGATTTTGAGTTGAAAGATATTAAAGTTGAAAATTATGACCCATATCCAGCAATTAAAGCTCCAGTTGCGGTGTAGAAGGGAAGAAGTAGAATGATATCATTTATTTGGGCTGAAGACAGTCATGGTATTATCGGCAATCAGGGAAAGTTGCCTTGGCATCTACCTGACGACATGCATTTCTTTAAACAGACCACAATGGGACATCCAATCGTTGCCGGATCAAGAACCTTTCACAGCTTTAATCGGCCATTACCGGGTCGGACGAACTACGTCATTTCATCTAAAAGTGATTTTCCTGATGGCGTGCAAGTTTTACCGGATATCACCAGTTTTTTATCAATAGTTTCAGACAATCCAGAAACAAATTATTTTGTGCTGGGCGGCGCGAATGTTTTTAAACAATTAATGGATCAAGTTGATAGGTTATATCGAACTAAAATCGATGCGGAATTTTCAGGTGATACAAGTATGCCTGCAGTTGACTATTCACATTTTAAATTAGTTGCTGAAACTCCAGGAATAGTTGATGAAAAAAATAAGTATCCGCATACTTTTGAAATCTATGATCGTGTCGATTAAGTCAAGAAATCATCATGCGTCATCGGTGGTTTTTTGCTATAATAACAATTGGTATTTTATTTTTAAAAGGAAACGAGTGGCTAAATATGGCAAACGTTAAAATTGTTACAGATTCATCTGCACAATTAAGCGAAGAAGAAATTAATGATTTAGGAATCACAGTAATTCCACTAACAGTTATGATCGATGAAACTGTCTATGTTGATGGTGAAACGATTACTAGAGAAGAATTCGTTAAACAAATGATTACGGCTGATAACTTGCCAAAGACTAGTCAGCCACCAGTTGGTCGATTTGTTGACGCTTTTAATGAATTAGGTAAAGACGGCAGTAAAGTGCTTAGTATCAACATGATGGAAGGCTTAAGTGGGACCGTTAACGCAGCTCGCCAAGCAGCCACATTATCGTCTGCTGATGTTACTGTTATTGACAGTGGTAATACCGATCGCGGACTTGGTTTCCAAGTTGTCAAAGCCGGGGAAATGGCCAAGGCTGGAAACACTGTCGATGAAATCTTAACTGAGTTAGAAAAGGTTCGAATTCACACTAAGATGTATATGGGTGTGATGAACCTTGATAACATTGTTAAGGGTGGCCGTCTACATCCATTTGTTGGTGCCATTTCAAACTTGTTGAATATTAAAATCGTCCTCTCAGTCTATGATGGCGACTTAAAAGTTGTTTCTAAACTTCGTGGTATGAAATCCATGAAGAAATACTTTAACAATGCAATTGACGAAATTAAGGAAAACGGTCCAATTCAGGCTGTTAACATTTCATACGTCAACTCAACAGATTTTATTTCAGAAGTTGCTGATAAGGTAAAACAAACATTTGCTGATGTTCCGTTTCTTTATCGGGTTACTTCACCAGTAATTACTACTCATGCTGGCGAAGGTGCTTTTGCATTATTCTATCTAGAAGACTACTAGAAAATGGTTGTGAGACTGATACAAAACGGATGTTTTGTACCAGTCTTTGTTTTGTTATTGGTAAAGTTAAAGTTTTTTGTAAATTAAGGGACGCTCATGAAAAATAAAGCTAAATATTCAGTGATAGCACTGATTTTAATTGTGATTATTGGTTTTGGTGGTTGGTTTGGGTACCAGCATCTTTCAACAACGAAACATGTGGCTAAACGACGGCCCCAACCTGTGAACATAACTGCCGTTGGTGATTCATTAACTCAAGGAGTTGGTGACCCGAATAATCGGGGCGGGTATGTATATATGATCAATAAAAAAATTAAATCGAATCATCCAGACATTAAAGTAACGACGGCTAATTTCGGAATTGCTGGTGAGACCAGCACCCAGATTGATGCCAGAGTTAACAAAAAGCAGCGATTACAAAAGAATCTAAAACAGTCAAACGTCATTGTTATGACTTTTGGTGGCAATGATTTGATGCAATTCTTAAGAAAAAATGCCATGCTCAGTAACAATGTGACCATGAAATCGCGTCTAAAAACTTTTGAAACTGATTATTCTAGTAGAGTGCAAAAGTTAATTGGTGATGTTCGCCGACAAAATCCTGATGCAAAAATTTTTGTTTTTGGCATATATAATCCGGTTTACGTATATTTGCCACAAGTTAAATTAATCGGACAAGCCGTGAGTGATACGAATAAAGTTACTCAAAATGTTATTAAAAATCAAAATAATGCTTATTTTGTGTCAATCGACAAAGAGATTTCTGACGGTCAGTATCAAAGCAGATCACAACAGAATCGCCTCGAAAAACAGGCTGGCAGCAAAATGGATTTTTCCGGCAAATTGAGTGATGCAGAAATATTGGCCTTGTTTGGCGGTAATGGATCAAATCAAAATGATTTGATTTCAACAACGGATCATTTCCATCCTAACAAACATGGTTATGAAATTATGACTGATAAATTGTATAAAGTTATGAGCACTCAGATTGCGGAATTAAGGAGATAACATGAAAAGAACTCAAAAAACACGTAAACCTTATAAGGTGGCATTCTTTACTTTAATTGGATTGATAGTTGCTGGTATGATTGTCGTGGTAGTGATGATGTTTTCGGGCAATACTAAAGAGCCCACGAACCAGTATTCCAGCAGACAAGGAATAGATTTGACCCTGAATAAGAACCAGATAAATGAATTAGCGGATGTGTATCTTGGCGATTTACAAAAACAACAGGCTAGCAACGTTAAATACCGGTTTCAACTTCAAAAAGATAGTGGAATCGTTTATGGGAAATTCAAATTATTAGGTTCTGACGTCCCATATGCTTTAGAATTCACACCAAGTGTTACCAACAATGGTAACGTTGAATTGAAAGCTAAAAAATTATCGATTGGTAGACAATCTTTGCCATTGAGGCTAGTCTTGCTATATGTTAAGCAAAGTTATCACTTTCCAAGTTGGGTCACTATCAATCCCGCTACTGAGCAAGTATATTTGAATACTACCAACTTAAATGGTAAAAATGGGCTGAACTTTAAAGCAACGAAAGTTGATATGGCTGGTGCTGGTAAGTTTAAATTTAAAATCTTGTTACCAGCACAGTAATGAAATGGGGCAGTTAACAAATGAGAAGAACATTCTATGAATTCTTAATGACAAAGCGTCATCCAGGTAGCAATGACGAAGTTGCCGAATTCGCAAACAATGCTTTTTATGATCAATCATTTCCCAAGCAGTCTAAGGATTTTGAAGAAATATCAAAGTATTTAGAGGAAAATGCTGGCTATTTACCTAGTATGGAAATCTTTGATAAAGCATTTAACGAATATAATGAACAATAATACGGAGGTTAACAATGGCTGTTAACATACAATGGTTTCCAGGACATATGGCTAAGGCCATCAGACAATTTGAAGAAAATATCACCTTAGTGGACGTGGTGTTTGAAATTTTAGACGCTCGAATTCCATTAACGTCAATGAACCCTGAGGTTAAGAGAATTAGTGGTGATAAGCCACATCTATATATCATGACAAAGCGGGATTTGGCGGACGAGACTAGAGTTAGGGAATGGCTACAATACTTTGCATCAATTAATCAACCAGCAATGGCTGTCGATGCCAAGACGAAGTTTGGTCCTAACGCTGTCTTGGATAAAGTAAATCCTATCTTAAAAGATAAATTAGCTCGAGAAGAAGCTAAGGGAATGAAGAGTCGACCAATTCGTGCCATTAGCGTTGGTGTGCCTAACGTTGGAAAATCAACGGTTCTTAATAGATTGGTTAATCGTCGGGCAGCTCAAGTCGGTAATCGTCCAGGGGTTACTAAGGGACAACAGTGGCTAAAGTCTAGCGATAAGCTTGAATTACTAGATACTCCCGGAATTTTATGGCCTAAATTTGACACTCAAGAGGTGGCTAATAAACTTGCACTGACGGGAGCTATCAAAGAAAATGCCTTTTCATCTGATGATATCGCGTTGTATGCCATTAATAGATTCAGAGAAACTATGCCTGAAGGCTTAATGAACCGTTATCGACTAACTAAAGATGATTTTGAGTTATCAGATGTTGATATGCTGCTAAAAATTACCCAGAATGTTGGAATGAGAGACGATTATTTAAGAGCAAGTGATCGCATTATTTTAGATGCTCGTGCGGGTAAATTAGGCGGGTTTACATTAGATAGCGTAGCTGATTTAGAGGCTAATGATGACACTAACGATTAAAGAGATTTCTAAACAATTGGCAGAAGTTACCGCCCTGGATGATCCAGTGTTTGCACAGTTGAGTCATGATGAACGTAAAGGTGTTATCCAGTTGATCAAGCGCACTCAGAGTCGGATTGAAAAATCCGAACAACAATTAGTGGCATTCGAGAAGCGATTTAAATTTGAAAGACAACTCTGGCAACAAGGCATAGAGTTTGTGGCCGGAGTGGATGAAGTTGGCCGGGGACCATTGGCAGGCCCAGTAGTGGCAGCAGCTGTTATCTTGCCGAGTGATTTTGATTTAGTTGAAGTCAACGATTCTAAGCAGTTAAGTCAAAAAAAGCGCGAGATGTTAGCCCCACTAATTAAGCAGGAAGCCGTCGCATTTGGCTTTGGTGTGGTGGATAGTCAGACGATTGATCGGATCAACATTTATGAATCAGCAAGGCAGGCCATGAAGTTAGCTGTTCAAGATTTATCTCCCCAGCCTGATCAGTTAATTGTTGATGCGATGAATGTGCCAGTAAATACGCCACAGTTAGACATGGTTAAGGCGGATGCTCAAAGTATTAGTGTTTCTGCTGCTAGTATCATAGCTAAGGTGTATCGTGACGAATTAATGTTGGATTATGCCAAGCAATATCCAGAGTATGATTTTGAACATAATGCCGGCTACGGTACGAAAGTCCACTTGGATGCATTAAGAAAGTATGGTGCGACACCTATTCACCGGCGAAGTTTTTCACCAGTTTCGGAGATGTTTTAAATCATTTTCGTATCTATTATCTAAAAAGGTGATAATATGCGATTAAATGATTTTTTATTTTTGATTAAAACTAGTGAAGGCATTAGTTTAAAGAAGCAGGTGGAACTTTATCAATTAGTTAAACAATTTAGTAAGTCTGAATTATCGGCTTTAAATGGTGATTCTATTGCTAAGTTGGTTGGCATAACTGGCAAAAGTAAGGATAAATTTATTGATTCATTTGAAATTCAAAAAAAGAATTTTTCACCAGAGCTGACAGAAAATTATTGGTTAGCTATAAATGATGAACGTTATCCTGAACAACTAAGAGAATCATATTTGCCACCGATTGGACTATTCTATCAAGGTAACTTACAATTATTACAAAGTAGGATGTTAGGAGTTGTTGGTAGTAGATTGCCGACTAATTATTCGCAAGTCGTCCTTAACCAATTAGTTCCGGAATTAGTTTTAAAAGACGTCACGATGGTGTCAGGCCTTGCCAAGGGTGTCGATACAGTAATTCATCGGCTAACAATCGCTAATGGTGGCAAAACGATTGCGGTAATTGGTACAGGACTTGCAAAATTCTATCCAAGTGAAAACCTACCGCTCCAGAAATATATTGGGGCGCATCATCTGATTTTAAGTGAATATATGAGCAATGTTGGTCCCAGAAAGCATCATTTTCCGGAACGTAATCGGATCATCGCTGGACTTTGCCAAGGAGTGTTAGTTACCGAGGCTAAAAACCATTCTGGCAGTTTGATTACTGCTAATTTGGCACTGCAAAATAACCGTGATGTTTTTGCCGTTCCTGGGCCAATCACTTCGCCATTATCCGTTGGCACCAATGAACTGATATTGGCTGGAGCAAAACCTGTTCTAAACGCAAATCATATTATAGAAGAGTTATTATATTGACACATATATCCAAGTGCAATATGATATTGAAGATTTGTGAATAATAAAACCCAATAATAATTTAAAAATAATATCAAATATTTGAAAGGAGAAATTATGGCAACAAAGACAAAAACAAAGTCTAAAACCAAACGAAAAGCTCCTCAGAAAAACTTGGTGATTGTCGAATCACCTGCGAAAGCTAAGACCATTGAAAAGTACTTAGGTCGTTCTTATAAAGTAGTCGCAAGTAAAGGACACGTTCGTGACTTACCAAAAAGTAAAATGGGGGTCGATATCGAAAATGACTATGATCCCCATTACATTTCGATTCGTGGTAAGGGTGATACGATCAAAGAACTAAAATCAGCCGCTAAGAAAGCTAAAAAAGTCTATCTGGCAGCCGATCCGGATCGTGAAGGTGAATCAATTGCTTGGCATCTATCTCATGTTCTTGATTTAGATCCTGATGATAAAAACCGAGTAGTCTTCAATGAAATCACTAAAGATGCCGTTAAGGAATCATTTAAGAATCCTCGTGGCATCGATATGAATTTGGTTGACGCACAACAGGCTCGAAGAATTCTTGACCGATTAGTGGGTTATTCGATTTCGCCTTTATTATGGCAAAAAGTTAAGAAGGGCCTTAGTGCTGGCCGAGTTCAGTCTATCGCTCTTTGGTTGATCATTCAGCGAGAACGAGAAATTGAAAACTTTGAACCACAAGAATATTGGACTATCGATTCTAAGTTTAAAAAAGGCCGTGCACAATTTGCTGCCAGTTTTTATGGTGTGAAAGGTAAGAAGAAAGAATTACCTAACAATGAAGCCGTAGAGAAGATTCTGGGACAAATTGATAAGGACGCACCCTTTGACATCACTAAAGTTACCCGTAAAGAGCGTAAGCGCCAACCACAAGCACCATTCACCACCAGTACGCTACAACAGGAAGCTAACCGTAAGTTGAACTTCAGAACTAGACGGACAATGATGGCAGCTCAGCAATTATATGAAGGAATCAACATTGGTAAAGAAGGAAGTCAAGGTTTGATTACGTACATGCGTACTGATTCAACTAGAATTTCCGCTATTGCTAAGCATGAAGCGTCTACTTTTATTCATGAAAAGTACGGAGCTGAATATGCGGCTACTAAACCAATTAAGGGTAAAATGCCTGAAGGGGCTCAAGATGCCCATGAAGCTATTCGACCAACTTCAGTATTCAGAACTCCTCAAAGTTTGAAAGAATATTTGAACAATGATCAATTCAAGTTGTATCAATTAATTTGGTCACGATTTATGGCCAGTCAAATGACACCTGCTGTAATGGATACTATGGCTGTCACTATTGAACAAAATGACGTTATTTTCAAAGCCAATGGTTCAAAAATGAAGTTTGATGGTTTCTTGAAGGTCTATGGTGACGGTAAAGAAAAAGACAATATCTTACCTGACCTAGATGAAGGAGATGAGGTTAAGTTAGCTAATACT
Organism: Lentilactobacillus sp. SPB1-3; assembly: GCF_026913205.2. NCBI lineage: Bacteria > Bacillati > Bacillota > Bacilli > Lactobacillales > Lactobacillaceae > Lentilactobacillus > Lentilactobacillus terminaliae. The sequence goes on along the minus strand of NZ_CP168151.1, from coordinate 1,084,871 downwards.
AACCCAGACCAACATTTCACTCAGCCACCTGCAAGATACAGTGAAGCTACTTTGATCAAGACACTTGAAGAAAATGGTGTTGGCCGACCATCAACTTATTCACCAACCCTTGAAACTATTCAAAAACGTTATTACGTTAAGTTAGTTGGTAGAAGATTTGAGCCAACCGAGCTTGGTGAAATCGTTAATGACATTATCGTGAAGTATTTCCCTGATGTGGTTAACGTTGATTTCACGGCTAATCTTGAAGGAGATTTGGATAAGGTCGAAGATGGAATTGAAGATTGGGTCAAAGTCGTTGATTCATTCTACAAGCCATTTTCTGAAGAAGTTGACTCAGCTACTGAGAAAATGGAAAAAATTCAAATCAAAGATGAACCTGCAGGATTCGATTGTGATATCTGTGGTGCGCCGATGGTTATCAAGATGGGACGTTATGGTAAGTTCTACGCCTGTTCACGATTCCCAGATTGTCGAAACACTAAACCAATCGTTAAAGAAATCGGTGTAATTTGTCCTAAATGTCATCAAGGTCAAGTTATTGAACGTAAATCAAAGAAGAACCGAATTTTCTATGGTTGTTCACGATTCCCAGATTGTGACTTTGTCTCATGGGATAAGCCAATTGGTCGTGACTGTCCAAAGGATGGCCACTTCTTAGTTGAAAAGAAGGTTAAGGGCGGAGTTCAAGTAGTATGTCCTAATGGTGATTACGAAGAGGAAGCTCAAAAATAAATTATTACTTACAAAAAAAGCGCCGAAGAATTTAATTCTTCAGCGCTTTTTGATTTGACAAGATTATAAGTTAAGATCTTGCTTGTAGTTGATTGGTGAAAAGTTGGTTGAGTTAGTAATCAACTTGCTAATTAATTTGTTGTAACCATCAATACCAGCTTGAGCATTCTTGGCGTTAATTTCAGTAACAAAGTCAGTTAGCTCTTTTCCGGACAACGACCTGATTTTTTTATCGGCCGCCATGATGTTTTGATTGAATTCAATCCGTAAGTTTTGTTGTGTTTCGCTTAAGAAGCCACCTAATTCAAGGTAGTGTGGATCAACTAAAACACCAGCTTGCTTGTAAACCCAGTAAGCTTTGCTTGGATCAAATTCTCCAGGAGTGTCCTTATAAGTGACCGGTGTGTCATTGGCACCAGCGTAGAACGGCACGAATACGCTTTGTGCGCCGACACCCATTAATAACCACTGAATATTAGCTTCAACTGGCATGTCGGGTCGAATTTGTAAAATATGTGCTTCTTGAGTCTTGGCTACACTAACTGGTCGGAATCGATGCTTGCTGGCATCATCACCTTCACCAATGGGATCAAATTCAGTTCCTTGGTAGTGAGAACTAAGAAAGTCCTGCACGTCATAGGCACTTAATTTACGGTTAGCATGGTGAATGAATGGAATATCTTGGTCAGTTGGTTCGTGATGTTCATCTGGTGAAAACATTTTGACACCATACCAAACTCTTGGAGTGTTGTAATAAGTGTCTGATAGATCAGCAGTCCCAAAAATTTTTCTGAAATTAAAAGTTTTTCCTTCTAAATCTGGATTTAAGTGATTGTCAGCCACGAATGATTGGATGTTTTCTGACCACATAAAGTTGTCTGAATCATTAAAATCAATATCTTGAACAGCCATTTGGTTAGATATCACCACATAAGCGTCGTCAGGAATTCTCATGGCAACCCAATTATGTCCGCCACCAGTTTCCATATACCAAGCTTCATCGTGGTCAGCAAATAGAATACCATTTGATTCATCAGTACCAAATTCTTCGATAATTTTGCCTAATCTTTGGATACCTTCACGGGCAGTTTTAACATATGGCAAAGTTACCGTAATCATCGCTTCTTCACCGATACCTTCTTTAATAAGTGGATCAACTGAAAGGATGCGGTCATTTGTATACGTACTTTCAGTGGCACTCATGGCCACACCATATTGATTAAAGCCATTTTCTTCAAATAGACCATATTTCGTTGTCCATTCTGGAGTAGCAGTGTATTTTGCTTGACTGGTCTCTAGTGTTAATTCAAAACCATTGTCATTTGATTTAAAAACGGGTGCTTCAGTAAATGTTTGTTCCGGATGGACTACATAATTCTTAGGCCATGAAGTCTTACTGTCTTCATTTCTAGCAATCATGATCGAACCGTCCATGCTGGCTTTTTTACCAACTATCATGCTGGTACATGCTGAATAATTTCTAATTGGTTTCATGAGAACCTCCAATTTTTTAATACAGGTATTGTAACATCAATTTCGGATTATTGGGCGTTTTTGACAGGCTAGGTTGTTAAGCTCCCACAATTACAGTATAATCTTTTTAAATTCACAAATGGAGGATTCGCGCATATGCCAATCGTAAATATTGATTTAATTGCAGGAAGAAGTCAGGATCAATTAAAGGGACTTATCGAAGATGTTACCAGTGCAGTTGTTAAGAACACTGGAGCACCTGCAGAACACGTTCACATTATTTTAAATGAAATGCAACCTAACCGTTACAGTGTCGGTGGCGTTTTAAAAAGTGATGAAAAGTAATAAAATTTGACCCGGAAACGGGTCTTTTTTTGTATAGAAATGGTCTAACCGGTCACCATATTGTATAATGGTGGGAGTGTAACTCGAGTAAATAAATGATTGAAACGGAGATAAACAATGAGTGATGAACAATACATAATGGCTGTGGATGAGGGAACCACAAGCACACGAGCAATTTTGTTCAATAATGCAGGGGAGATTGTCTCTAAATCACAGCGAGAATTCCATCAATATTTTCCTAAATCTGGCTGGGTTGAGCATGATGCTAACGAGATTTGGAACGCAGTTCAATCGGTTATCTCCGAATCATTGATCGGTGCAGATATCCCACCATACAAAGTTCGGGGAATTGGCGTTACTAATCAACGTGAAACCACGATCATTTGGGATAAAACGACTGGTGAACCCGTGTATCATGCAATTGTTTGGCAATCAAAGCAAACTGCTGAAATTGCCGATAAATTAAAATCTTCGGGACTAGAGTCAATGATCCATGAAAAAACTGGATTAGTAATTGATTCATATTTCTCGGCAACTAAAATTATGTGGATTTTAGATAACGTTCCTGGTGTCAGGGAACGCGCTGAACGAGGAGAATTATTGTTTGGTACGATCGATACTTGGATCTTATGGAAACTAACAGGTGGTAAGGTGCATGCGACTGACTACACTAATGCCAGTCGAACTATGCTATTTAATATTCATGATTTGGCATGGGATAAGGACATCTTACAAGAATTAAATATTCCAGAATCATTATTACCTGAGGTCAAACAATCATCTGAAGTGTATGGATATACTGCAGGGTATACCTTTTCAGGAGTTCAAGTTCCTGTCGCCGGTATCGCTGGTGACCAACAGGCGGCATTATTTGGACAAATGGCCTTGGACAGAGGGATGGTTAAAAACACGTATGGAACGGGTGCCTTCATTGTGATGAATACGGGTGAAGAACCAACTCTTTCAAACAATGGGTTACTAACTACCATCGCCTATGGCTTGGATGGAAAAGTTAACTATGCTTTAGAAGGAAGCATTTTTGTGGCTGGGTCTGCTGTCCAGTGGTTACGTGATGGAATGCAAATGGTTAATAAGTCATCAGAGTCAGAAGACCTGGCAATTGAGGCTGAAACTACCGATGGCGTGTATGTGGTTCCTGCATTCACAGGTTTAGGTGCGCCATTCTGGGATCAAGATGCTAGAGGTGCCGTTCTTGGATTAACTCGAGGCACCAATAAAGCACAGTTTGTGCGTGCGACACTTGATTCATTAGCATATCAAACCCGAGATGTTGTGGACACTATGGCTAAGGAAACTGGGATCGATATCAAAGCTTTGGCAGTTGATGGTGGCGCAGCTAACAACAATTATTTGATGCAATTTCAAGCAGATATTTTAAACACACCAATTAAACGGGCACTAATTTCAGAGACTACTGCTTTAGGAGCAGCTTACTTGGCTGGACTTGCAGTTGGTTTTTGGAATAATGTTGATGAAATTCGTCGCAATGTTAAAATCGGTGATGAATTTGATCCTAAGATGTCTGTTGAAAAACAGGAAAAATTATATTCAGGATGGCGGCAAGCGGTCGCTGCTACCAGAATGTTTCATCCGGAAGATTAATATACAAAAAGCCAAGATAAAGGTAACTTTATCTTGGCTTTTTAATAGTGTTTAAAATTATAACCCAACGGCAATGTCCATATGGTCACGAAGATATTTAGCGACTCCGTTTTGATCATTGGTGTAATCAGTCACATCAGTAGCAATATCTTTGATACTTGGAATGGCATTTTTCATAGCGATTCCATGGCCGGCGTAACTGATCATCGATAAATCGTTAGCCTCGTCACCAAATGCGTAGATGTCCTTTTGACTGACACCAAAATAATCAGCAAGTACTTTTAATCCCGTAGACTTCTTGATTCCTTTAGTTGTCACTTCCACGATTGGATGCGGTCCACCCCAAGGGGCAACATCAACGGCATCCCCAAATTTTGTTTCGGTATAGTCAATAAAAGCTTGTTTAGCATCCGGTTGTAATTCGACCGTGATACTGATGGGATTATCAGTCAGTGTATGTTGATTCAAGATTTCATCTGATTTGATTACGCTAGGGAAGAAGCCAAGGTTACTTTTAGCCCCGTGGTTGGCAAGGAACATGTTGCGGCCTTCAACGGCCAACAAATTGATTCCCAATTGTTTACTTTGTTCCAAAAGATCCATGACAATATCTTTTTCAATGGTATACTGATATTCCAGTTCCCAACGATTATGTGGTAAAATACCCAAGTTACCATTAAAGTTGATCATTGGGGTATTCAATGATAAGTCATCATAAAAATTTTCAGAAATTCGATTTGGCCGGCCAGTCACAATGCTGACGATATAGCCGTCTTGTTGAGCGGCTTTAATTGCTTGTTTGGTCATTTCTGATATTTCTGGCTTGTCGTTTAGGGTCGTCCCGTCTAAGTCAAGGGCGATTAATTTTTTTGCGATAAGTATCACTCCTTAGTCCATATGGCGTTAATACTAACGTAAATTATGGTACGGGTCAATTGGTCTGAACGATATTTAAATTTTTAAAGGAGCCGTACACATTGGAATTACCAGCAGATTTTAAACAAAAATACACGACACTATTAGGGGAAACCGAAGCCAAACAATTTTTTGATGGGTTTGACCGCGAGTCCCGTCATGGTTTTCGTATCAATCCATTAAAAGAAAACGTCGATTACTCAGAAATTGTCGACACAGATAGTCCAGCTGAACACAGCGAATTTGGTTACTTTGGCAAAGTTGACGGTAAGTCAGTCTCCCATCAAGCAGGTTTGGTATACAGTCAAGAACCCAGCGCCATGTTTGTTGGCGAAGTAGCACATCCAAACCCAGGAGAACGGGTATTGGATCTATGTGCCGCTCCAGGGGGCAAAACAACCCATTTGGGAAGTTTTATGCGCAATCAGGGTATATTAGTTGCCAATGAAATTAATAGCAAGCGTGCCAGCGTATTGGCTGAAAACGTCGAGCGTTTTTCTTTGAGAAATGCGGTCATTACTAATACGACGCCAGAGAAGATTGCTCAAACTTTTCCTGAATATTTCGACAAGGTCTTAGTTGATGCACCATGCTCAGGAGAAGGAATGTTTAGAAAAGATCCTGCTGCAATGGATTATTGGAGTTTGGACTATCCTGAACAATGTACCAAGCGCCAACGAGACATACTAACTGAGGCATACAAGGTTATTAAACCAGGTGGTCAGTTAATCTATTCAACTTGTACATTCGCTCCAGAAGAAGACGAAGAAATTATTTCCTGGCTGCTTGAAAACTTTGATTTGACCATCGAGCCAATCAAAAAGTTCTCAGGAATGGATGATGGTCGTCCTGAGTGGGGAAATGGTGATCCAAGTCTTAAGGATTGTGTCCGCTTGTTCCCATTTCATTTCGCTGGAGAAGGTCATTTTATTGCTAAGCTGGTAAAAGGCAACGGCGATACCACCTCTAAGGTCAAGTCTTTCTGGAAGAATAAGAATTTGGTTCGTCCTAGTAAAGATGAATTAAACTTATATAATACATTCCTATCCGATAATCACATTACTGCAAATTTTGACGGTTTAGTTGTTTATAAAAATCTGTTATTCGCTAGTAATTATGATTTACCTGACTTGAGTAAAGTTAAAGTTGTCAGAATTGGAATGCCACTTGGAGAGTTTAAAAAAGGCCGTTTTGAACCAAGTTTTGCCCTGGGATTGGCGTTGACTGCTGAAGAAAACTCTCAGCAATTACCAATTACTCACCAACAGTGGGCTGACTACGTGCATGGGGATGTATTTTCTATTGATCAACAATTAAGTAAGGGCTGGTACCAACTAGTCTTTGCTGGTTTACCAGTTGGATTTGGTAAGTTAGTTGGTCAGACAGTTAAAAACTTCTATCCTAAAGGATTAAGATTTAAGGCTGAGTAAATTAAAAGCGTTACGACAATTGTCGTAACGCTTTTTTATTTTTAAAATGATTAATACAAACCACTATTTCTTTGATTTTGAAAATTAAGTAATTCAGAATCAAAAATCTTATCAGCTTTTTTAAGATCACTGATCGTTTTGGAATTGGTTAACACCATAATGGCCTTTAAACCATAAATCCAATCATTGATTTGATCGATTACATCTTGATCATCGTGATTACTGAGTAGTAAGTGAAGCACTTGACCAGACATTCCAACAAGATCGGCCCCCAGAGCAAAACACTTGGCGATGTCTAGCGGCGTTTTGACGCCACCAGATGCGATCACGTTCATTTCTAAATTGATGGGGGCGGCCTCAATTAATGATTCAATAGTTGAAAGTCCCCATGCGGACAAATAGTCCATATCTTTGTTTGGCCGGCGGAAATTCTCGATTTTAGCAAAGTTAGTGCCACCAGAACCACTGACATCAACGGTTTTGACACCTAAATTTGCCAACTCAGTCATAGTTTGCTGACTCATGCCAAAACCGACTTCTTTAACGATGACTGGTACGGAGACATTGACAATCATGTCTTTGATGTTTTCGATGAAGTGAAATTCACGATCGCCTTCAGGCATAACTAATTCTTGGGTAGGGTTAATATGCACCTCAAGAATATCAGCGTGCAACATGTCAACCGCTTTTTGAGCATCAGCAGCGTTGTGGTTGGCACCAATGTTAGCCATGACGATACCTTCAGGATTAATGTCTCTAACAACGGTGAAAGATGGTACTTGATCAGGATCATTAATTGCGATGCTTTGCGAACCAACTGACATTGCTAAGCCAGTTTGCTTAGCAATATTGGCTATTCGAGCATTGATCTTTTGAGATTGTTCACTACCACCAGTGATGGCATTGATATAAAAAGGTACTTTAAAATTGATTTGCTCAAGCTTGGTACTAATATCAATGTCTTTTATTCCATATTTAGGTAATGATGTTGGAATTAGGCGGACACCTGAGAAATTATTTGTGTTGTCTGAGTAAAAATGTTCTGCGAGTGATAAATGTTCATCTTTACGATGTGATTGTTGTGAAACCATTATATCTCCTCCTAAAAACTAAGATCAGTAATTTCATGTACCGTTAATGGTAACGGAGTAATATCAATGTTTCGCCACTCATTAATTAGATTATCGGTTGGTAAATTTCGATCAATGATTACGATACCGCAATCACCACCACCTGCACCAGAAGATTTGGCAGCGGCACCATTTTCAACGGCAATATCGCACATTTGCTTTAACATTGGGGTTTCAATTTGCACCTCAGTAAATTCAGCAAGTGAATTGAGAATTCGGCGGTTTTCTTTGATACCAGCCGCAATTTGTTGAACGTCACCATTATTAAATCCAATCAGCAGATCTTCAATACATTGTTTACTAGCATTTAAGAATTCTGAGTAAGCTTTGTAGTTACGACTCTTTTTAATGGTTACCTTGTCGACTAAGTGTGAAGTTGAAGCTGGTGTTCCGGTCCAGCCGATAATTAGTTTCAGATCATCGGGCGGGGTAAGTTCGGTAATTTTTAATTCAGGCCATGGTTGATTAATAATTGCATCTAAGTCTGATGTATTACGCATGGCTAAGAGCCAGTCTCGATTAAATGAACGGTATTCGATCCAACCACCATACACACTGGCGGCGATGTCTCCCAATGAACCGTTACCTTGAACTTCTAAGTGGGCGATAGCTGCTAATTTAAATAGTTTGGTTTTGGTGAGTGGTAGACCATAGAATTGGCAAAGTGCCTTGATAGTCGCAACAGTGACTGCTGCAGAAGAACCGAGACCATATTTGCGACCGCTTGGACTGTCCAGTTGGCTATTTACGAATAAATCATAAACAGCCATATTTTTTCCTAAAAGTTGGGCATACTCCTCAGTTAAAGAAATAGCTGAGAGAATATAACTAAATGTGTTATCTCGATTATCGATTACCATTTGGGAACCATTTCTACGCCATCTAATAGCACCATCCTGATATTGGTGAGAAACGATCTTACCAAATCCTTCACTGCGTTCAATTTGAATGGTTACAAACTGATCAAGTGCGACAATAATCGATGGGTAACCGGGTTCCACAATGGCGTATTCACCGGCGATGTATAGTTTTCCTGGAGCTTTTGCTGTAATCAAACCATCAATTCCTTTCAATGTTTTATTACTTCGATTCCAGGTCCAGGATGGGCCACGGAGATTTTAGTGGGACTGAATTGCTTAGATAATTGGTCTTTGATCAAAGGGATGTTAGCTGTTTGAGTTAATATCTTAACATTAGGACCGGCATCAATCGTGTAGTAGCATTCGATGCCTTGAGCTCGTAAATCTTGGACTTCATTTATCACTTCTAAGGTTCCAGGTTCAAAGTAGGTGAATGGAGGTAATGAGCTTAACGTTAAGGCGTGCATCCGCATGGCGTTTGCTTCACTAATTTGACCGAATAAAGAAAAATTATTCGTAGTTAAAGCATGTTTCAAATTAACTATATCGCGGTTGACCACGTTTTGCCATTCAGCGTAGTAAGGGGAAGTCTGTGCTGATGATTTCATGCCTTCACTACTGGAAATAGTCTTTTGATGAGCGTTAACTTTCACAGCAACCACGGCGATATCGGTCAGCGTCACGTTCTCTAAAGGTTGAGCAAATGAATTCTCATCGTTATCACCGGGTAACCATTCGACAAAATCACCAAAGATTGATCGACTAGCCGATCCAGAGCCTAAACGAGCTAATCTGGATAAAGCCGGTTTATCCAATTCTAATCCAGCTGCTGCTGCGCTAGCACCAGCTAATGCCGCAAATGCAGAGGCAGATGAAGCAAACCCGGCTGATGTCGGTACAAAATTTTCAGATTCAATTTTTGCAAAACTGTTAGTATCAGCAAGCTGCCTAACTCGGTTTAACACTCTGGCAGCTTTTTTCAGGTTAGTTTGCTCGGTACCATTAACAAATAATTTATCGGCATGTAGTTGGGAATCAAATGTGACCTTAGTCTTAGTATAGAATTTATCTAGAGTTAATGAAATGCTACCGGTATAGGGGATGGTTAACTTTTCGTTAGCTTTTCCCCAATATTTGATAAGTGCAATGTTAGTATGTGCAATTGCACTGGCGGTATTATCAACTGATGTTGTCATCTGAATCCCCCGTAGTGTGACCGTAATTTTTAAAAGATTGAATCCAAGTAGAAGTTGCCCCAGCATCTTGTAAAACAGAAGCTAGTTCATGCGCTTGTTTATTAGAATCGACCAGGGCAATCATACAGCCGCCCATGCCACTGCCAGTTAATTTAGCACCATAGGCGCCATTGGCAATTGCTAGGTCAACAAATTTGTCTAGAGTTGGTGTACTAACACCCAATTGTTGTAAATGATGGTGGCTAGTAGTCATAAGATGGCCAACTAGTTTAGAATCAGCCTGTTGTAATGCGGTTTTACCTTGTAGAGCAATTTTACCAAGATCATCGATCAATGGTTGCATTTCGTTGGCATCGGTAATCAAATTATCCGCAATCAAGTTGACCGCTTCAGACGTTTTTCCTTTGATGCCACTATCGGCTATTACTAGATAGTCAGAAGTTAGATTAAATGCGATTTGTTCATTTTCTTGATGTTTAACAAACCAGATAGGATATTCAGAACTGACTGTAGCAGTATCAATACCACTAGGATTGCCATGAGTTACCTGTTCTTCGACGTTGGCAATCTGTAATAGAGTGTCCCTAGTGATGGTCTTATCAAAATATTTATATAATGCTCTAGTAATTGCGACCGCGGTAGCTGCTGACGATCCCATCCCTCGTTCGGCAGGAATCTTACTCTCAATTTGAATCGTAAATGAAGAACTAGTTTGGTTTAGATCGGTTAAGATCCAAGCTATTAATCGCTTAATCCCTAGCAAATTTTCGCCAAGTTGGGCAATTTGGCCGTCAAAATAACGACTACGAATCCACTGACCAGATTCGGCTGGAATTATGGTAGCCGTGACATTGACAGAATAAAGCGGGAGCGCAATAGCAGGGTGACCATAGACTACGCTATGCTCACCAAATAAAATTATTTTAGCAAAACTATTTGCTGAGACTGTTGTTTTCAATATAATCGCTCACTTTCAAACAGTATAATTCTAGCATAAAACGCAGCAGTTTTTGTGAATCACAGGAGACTTTAATGTTTCGTAACAACTTATGTAGACTAGCTAATGAAGCTAAGAATGTAGTATTATAGACTTTAGTAAATAAGCGAAAATAAAAGTAACGGTGAATTTAATGGACAATCATTCGATATATTCGGTCGTCGATATTGAGACGACTGGGACGGACCCGAATAGTGACGACAGGATTATTCAGTTTAGTTGTTACCAGGTTCAAGACAATCAAATAATCAATGAATTTACAACGGACGTCAATCCGCAGCAAACTCTGTCGCCCAGAATTACTCAGTTAACTGGAATTGATCAAACTAGGGTCAACACGGCACAGTCTTTTGATTCTTTAGCGGGGACAATCTATAAGCTACTTAGCGGTACTATTTTTGTGGCGCATAACGTTAATTTTGATTTTCCGTTTTTAAATAGTGAATTTCAACGGGTGGGCTATCCCGAGTTAGACTTAACTGCAATTGATACCGTTACGTTAAGCCAGTTGTTATTACCCACACTAACTAGCTACCGACTATCAGATATGAGTAAATATTTTAATATTTTTCATGATCATCCGCATTCAGCAAATGGGGATGCTTATGCAACAGCCAGATTGTTGATCGTGCTATTTAAACAACTGCAAGCATTACCAGCGATGACTTTGTCACAGATTGTTCGTCTAAATCCGAAACTGCCTCTAGATACGTTAATGGTCTTACAACAGAGAGATAGTAAAAATCGTTCTCAAGCAACTGCTCCCAAATTGGCGGATTATTTACACATCGTTGATGGACTAGTTCTTAGAAATAAAGAATTAATTGAGAAGAGCGTTCAACATTCTGAATTTGAATTTCCTAAAAATAAGCGACAAAAAAAGAAACTTTTGCCAGATAACATGGAATCTCGTCCTCAGCAAAACACGATGATGAACATGATCTACAACAATTATGCTGAAAGTAGTCACAGAGAGCCTAAGAATCTGATTATTGAGGCTCCAACCGGTATTGGAAAAAGTTTAGGTTACTGTCTGCCTTTTGCATATCTGGCTGGGGATCGTCAAGTGGTTATTAGTACAGCGACGAATTATTTACAACAGCAGTTAAAAGATCAGACAATTCCAATGATCAATGAAAGTCTGCCGTTTAAAACTTCAACGGTCATTATGAAGGGAAGCAGTCACTATATTGACCTTAGTAGATTTAAGCAATTACTATATAACGCTGAAGCTCATCCGCATAATGTGTTTTTAAAGGCCCAAATTTTGATTTGGTTAACGATGACTAAGACCGGCGATTTGGATGAACTACATCTAAATGGCGAACAAAATTCATTGTTAGAGTCAATCAATCATCGCAGCATTCATGAATTGAGTAAAAGCAATCCATTCTATGAAGATGATTTTCTTAGATTTAACATTCAAAATTCCAAGCGCGCTAATTTCTTAATTGTGAATCATAATTACTTGTTATCTAATTGGCAGTCATTTGCTAAGATGACGGAAAAGCCATATCTATGTATTGATGAAACTCATCAATTTCTCGATGTTGTCCGTACCGAGAATAAACAGAGAATCGTGTTAGGTAACTTATTAGCTGATTTTGATCGCTCATCCATGGGATTGAGATATTCTTTGACTGACGAGTTATTTAATAATAACCAGACACTAAATAATTTAAAACAAAAAATCGTCTGGCTCTTAAGTTCAACTAGAGCTAGCGTTAATGAAACATTTTCGACGATTTTTAGTCAAGTCATTGCTAACGCAAGTTATAAACGCGCTAATACTGAGCTAAGTGTTAATATTGATGCTCATAATCGCACCGGGTACTTAGACTTATTGACCAATTTAAAAAATGAGATCGAACCACAGATAAAAAAACTTGGTAAGCTCAGTAAAAAACTCCAAAGAGAATTAAAGGTAAATAGCCAAACCACAGCAGAGTCGGATAAGCAAATGATAGACAATTGGCTAAATCAGTTAACCAAATTGATTACAGGACTCAGTGATTTGGCTGTGATGATCAATTTATATATCAATCATTTTGACGAGCAAGTCTTCTGGATCACAGTAAAAGACATTTCAAATTACGAGAGTTTAGCTTTTAATTGGGCACTATTTGAAACTAATCGTTATTTACAAAATACGGTTTATGACCACTTTATTCAGCCGACATTTACCGGTGCCACCATATTTTCTTCCAGAAAAGCTAAGTATATTTTTGATACTCTAGGTTTAGACCGGAGTGAAACAGTATCAAAACGTTTGAAAAATGATTTTAAAGATACGACTAACGCGAAAATGTTCTTAGTAAATAACTTTGCTGATGACAAACAAGTAAATAGTGATGAGTATTTTAAATACTTAGGAAATTCAATTCAGAGAATATATAAAAACTCTCCTAGACAAACGATGGTGTTGTTTAATTCGCTAGAGGCAATTAGAAAAACTTATCATTTTATGGCCGAAGATGGTTTTACTGAGAACCATAATGTTTTGGCGCAAGGAGTCAACGGAACTGCTAACAAAATCAGTCGGACCTTTGGCCAACAAGAGCCAGCGATATTGCTGGGTACAGGGACTTTTTGGTCAGGAGTTGATTTCCCAGGAGATTTATTGGAAACCCTAATAATCGCTCAGTTACCATTCGATGTGCCAACTGACCCATACAATAGTGCATTGTACCAACGGGCACGTGCAAACAAGCAAAATCCTTTTTATTCCATCAGTTTGCCAAACGCGACGTTAAAGATGAGACAAGGAATTGGCAGACTATTGCGGACTAAGGATGATGTTGGGACAGTATTCGTCTTGGATTCTCGTATTGTTTCTAAACACTACGGGACCATCATGATGGCTAATATGGATAGCACCATTCCTGTGGAAACTGGTAGTTTAGATGAATCGATTTTAAGAATGCTAAGTTTTTATGAAAAACGTTAGTTGGAAAAAATCGGTTGGTAAATATTTGATATACTATGAGAATATCCAAAAAGTGATGGGAGTAAGATTATGCAACGTCAACGAAGAATGAAGAAGTCTAACCGCAGAATCTGGATTATTACTGCAATCGTTGTGGTAGTTATACTATTCAGCGGCTTTATTGTTTTTCATCAGGCAGAATCACCAATTGCTAATGCTAAAACTGAAGCGATTGAAATTGCGCAAAATTCAGCCAAGATGGGGAAGGTTACTGGATTTTATAGCGAAAATCTCGGTAAACAAACTTACTATACGGTTGCTGGAAATGATAATCGTGGTAAAGCTATTTATGCCGTGATTGCCAAAAAAGGTGGCAAGGTAACGGTAGTTGACCAAAAGGCGGGGATGAGTGCCAATCAAATTAAAACACTTATTCAGCAGCGTCAACATCCTAAGAAAATCAACAGTGTTGCAATTACGTTGATTCAATCAAAACCTTATTGGATCGTCAGTTATATGAACAAGCAAAATAAACTATGTTTTGCCACGCTAAACTACAAAACAGGCACAATTAAACAACTAATTCAAAACATTTAAAGGGGGCATTTGATATGAAATTCTCTAAACGTTCACTGGCAGTTAAGCCATCAGCAACTGTGAAAGTTTCCAATAAAGCTAAGCAGATGATTGCGGATGGAATCGATGTCATTAATTTAGGTATCGGGGAACCAGATTTTCAAACACCTGATTCAATTGATCAGGCAGCGATAGAGGCCATAAATTCTGGTAAAGCTAGCTTTTACACTCCAGCCAGTGGCTTATCTGCACTGAAGGATGCCATTTCTCAACGAATCAAGGCAGACTTTGATGTCTTCTATTCTCCTGATAACATTAGTGTGACTAATGGTGCCAAAATGGCACTGTACACATTGATGCAGGTATTAGTGGATGAAGGGGATGAAGTATTGATCCCCAAACCGGGATGGGTCAGTTACGAACAACAAATTGTTCTAGCAGGAGCAAATCCTGTCATGGTTTCGACAAATGATGAGTTCAAAATCACTGAAGAAACTTTGAATGAAGCAGTTACTAAGAACACCAGATTATTGATTATTAATTCACCACAAAATCCAACGGGTACGATATATACCAAGGAAGAATTAACAGCCATTGGTAACTGGGCAATCATGCATAACATCATGATCATTGCAGATGATATATATGGCAGCCTTGTTTATAACGGAGCTGAGTTTACATCATTGATTCAACTAGATGATAATATCGTTGCTCAAACAATTTTGGTGAATGGTCTTTCCAAGTCTTATTCTATGACTGGCTGGCGAATTGGATATATCGCAGCTGCCCCAGAAATTATCAGTAAAGTTAATGCGATTTTGTCACATTCTACTAGTAATCCTGCAGCTGTTAGTCAATACGCATCTATTGCAGCCCTAACTGGTGACCAAAGTGTCGTTGAACAGATGAGATTAGCTTTTGAAGACCGTTTGAATAAAATTTATCCATTACTGCAAGATGTGCCTGGATTCAATATGGCAGTTAAACCACAGGGTGCCTTTTATATGTTCCCAAATGTTGAGGAAGCAGTTAGAATCGCTGGCTTAAGTTCCTCTAGCGAACTGGTCGAAAAGTTACTTGATGAAGCTCATGTTGCCACTGTGGACGGAGCTGCATTTGGGTTGCCTGGATATCTTAGGTTGAGTTATGCCGCAAGTCTTGATAATCTTATTGAGGCGGTATCTCGAATTAACGAGTACATGCAAAGTTTTACTAAATAATTGTTGGAGGAAAAATCGTGAAAGAAATCAATATGATTGACGCACCCAAGTACGTTGACGAAAGAGTCAAAATTGGCGTGTGGTTGACTAATAAACGATCAAGCGGGAAAATTGCGTTTTTACAATTGCGTGATGGAACGGCATTTTTTCAAGGAGTAGTTGTTAAGAGCAAGGTTGCTCCAGAAATTTTTGAATTAGCTAAGGAGATTCGTCAAGAATCTAGCTTATGGGTTACTGGAGTTGTTCATGAAGACGCACGTTCAAAATTCGGTTATGAACTGGAAGTTGAAGATATTGAAGTTGTGTCTGAATCAAATGACTACCCAATTACTCCTAAGGAACACGGAATTGATTTCTTAATGGATCATCGTCACTTGTGGTTACGTTCAAGTAGACCTCATGCAATTATGAGAGTTAGAAATGAAGTAATTCGTGCCACATACGAATTCTTTAACCGTGAAGGATTTACTAAAGTTGATTCACCAATCTTGACTGGTAGTGCCCCAGAAGGAACTACTGATTTATTCCATACTGAATATTTTGATCGAGATGCTTACTTATCTCAAAGTGGCCAATTATACGCTGAAGCAGGGGCTATGGCCTTTGGTAAGGTATTTACATTCGGACCAACTTTTAGAGCCGAAAAATCAAAGACTAGACGTCATTTGATTGAATTCTGGATGATTGAACCAGAAATGGCATTCATGCATCAAGATGAAAGTTTGGAAATTCAAGAACAATACATTGCGTTCTTAGTTCAAAATGTTATCGACCATTGTGCAACTGATTTAGAAACACTTGGACGTGATATTGACCAACTTAAAAAATATACTAAATTACCTTACCCACGAATCAGTTACGATGAAGCCATCGAAATTTTGCAAAAAAATGATTTTGATGTTAAATGGGGCGTGGATTTTGGTTCTCCTGAAGAGACTTTCTTGGCTGACCAATTTGAACAACCTGTTTTCGTAATGAATTATCCAAAGGCAATTAAGCCATTCTACATGAAGCCACATCCAACTCGTGATGATGTTGTCATTTGTGCTGACTTGTTAGCCCCAGAAGGTTATGGTGAAATTATCGGTGGTTCAGAACGTGCCGTCGATTATGATTACTTACTAGACCAAGTTAAACAGGCTGGGCTTGATCCAGAAGAATACTCATGGTACTTAGATTTAAGAAAATATGGTAGTGTTCCTCATTCAGGATTTGGATTGGGACTTGAACGAGCTATCACTTGGATTACAGGTGAGGACCACGTTCGTGAGGCAATTCCATTCCCAAGATTGTTAAACCGTATTTACCCATAAATCATTAATTTGGTGCTTAATAGATGAATTGAGGTGATTTCTTTGACTGATAATAATCCAAACAATCTGTTCAAGGGCGCCACGAGCGTCAATAATTTGTTGCTCATCAATTATCCTAAGCTGGGTGTCTCTAATGACGAGTTGCTGATTTATGTTTTGATTAAGCGAGATAATGAATTAGTGATTCCGATGCCTGATGCTGATAAATTAGCAGCACAGACCGGTTTTTCTAAAGATAAAATCTATCAATTGTTTCATAGCCTGATTGAACATAAAAATGCGCTGATAACCACTGTCACTCGTGGCAATGATCGAGTTGATGCTTATGATTTTTCACCGATGTATCAAAAGCTATTAAGTCTAATTAACCAGCAAGTCAGCATAGACGATGAAGTTGCTGTTGAATCTTCTCGTCCAGTTGCCGATGATAATGGTCGATCTGAATTGTTTACCACCATTGAAAAGGAGTTCGGCAGAACTCTATCACCAATTGAAATGGAGACAATCAGTGGTTGGTTAGATATTGATCGTTATCCCGTTGAGATAATCACTTTGGCATTAAAAGAAGCGGTTTTAAACCAAGTTTATAATTTAAAGTATATGGATCGGATCATGTTGAATTGGGATAAGCTGAATCTCAAATCAGTGACGCAAATTCAGAATTATTTGAATAATCGCGAGACTGGTAATGATAACCGCCATAATGATCAAGATTATAATGGGCCTGAAATTCCGTTTATTGATTTAAATAAATAAAAAGAGAGCTAGGATTTTTAATCCTAGCTCTCTTTTTATTGTTTAATTATTGAACACTATCTGCTGTTGCGTTATTGGCTTTAGCATTGTTTTGATTAGTCGTGTCCGGATTGTCATTGTTGTTATTATCTTGATTATCATTAGAACTATTACCATTTGAAGAATCGCTAGTAGTTCCAGTTGATGAATCTTTATTAGTATCACTAGAAGTGTTATCTGAAGAAGAATCTGAATTATCATCGTCACCATTTCCAGAACCACCTGAAGGTTGCTGAGTGGTAGTTCCTGATTGAGATGCACCGCTGTCAGAACCAGATGTAGTACCTGAAGTAGATGTTTCGCCATCGTTTCTTGGTGATGTCACGGTTCCGTTGACAGAATCGGTTTCAGAGCTAGCACTCTTGTCAATCGTAAAGCCACTGGTTGTCTGGTTAGAACTGTTATCCGGTTGCGTACCAGGATAACCGGCAACATAATAATTGTCACTTCCATTTGAACCAACGTCTGAAGGTTGAGTCCAGTCTGTGTTTGGCTTGTCTTCAGAAACGTATCCCATAACGTTCTTATAGATTTGTTGAGCTATTGTCGTCTCGGGCTCGGTAATGTATGAATTAGCCGAGAATTGCCTATCATAACCCGTCCAAATAGCTAGTGAGTAGTTCTTAGTGTAACCAGAGAACCATGAATCCATTGACGAATCTGCAGGGACTTTGTTGATGAAGTCGTCAGGGTACTGAGTAGTACCTGTTTTACCGGCTTCATAAAGACCGTCAACTTTAGCTGCGGTACCAGAACCACTTTCTGAATCCATAACACCTTTCAGCATATCTGTAATCATGAAGGCAGTTGCCGGAGACATTGCTCGCTTACCTTTAGATTTAAATGTCTTAGTTTGGCCATCAGATTGAACGATTTTATTAATTAGGTATGGCTTGTGGTAAACACCACCGTTAGCAAATGCAGCATATGCAGCGGCAAGTTGCTCTGATGATACATATAAACCAATTCCGTTTTGTAGTTCAAGTTCCTTATCAAATGACATACCAAGATTCTTCAAAAATCCTTGAGCTTTTGGAACACCAACATTTTCTAGAGTTCTTAGTGCCGGAATATTTCTAGATTCTACCAATGCTTTTCGCATGGTGATGGTTCCTTGATATTTATTATCAAAGTCCATTACTGATTTATCACTACCTGGGTAAACATACGGTGTATCTTTTACTGGTTGGTAGGTAGGGTACTTAAGATATTGAATAGCTGGACCATAATCCATTATTGGCTTGGCCGTTGAACCAGATGAACGATCAGTTTGAACGGCTCGGTTTAATCCAAATGAGACATTAGTTTTCCGGGCTCCTTGCATGGCGACAACCTTACCGTTATTTGAATCTACTAAAGTTGCACCAACTTGAAATCTCTTGCTTGGATAAATGATAGAAGGATCATTGTTTGACACGTTGTAAAGCTTCTTTTGGGCGTTCAAATCTAAGTTAGTATAAACTTTCAAACCACTGTTAGTTTTGTATCCTAGTTTATTAAGTTCAAGCAATGTTTGCTTTAAATAAGCGTCTGTATATTTACTTAATCGTTCACTGGTAGAAGTCTTATTATGAGTTGTAGCAAGTCCGGTTTTGACGCTGGTTGCTTCAGCTTGTTGTCCCTGAGCACTTGTGATGGCCTTGTTCTTAACCATCGCAGTTAGAACTTCATTTCTTCTTTCAGTAGCGTACTTAGGGTATTTGTAAGGATTATATAGGGTAGGTGATTGGGGCATTCCAGCAAGCATTGCCAGTTGAGGAAGCGTCAATCTTGATAGTGGTTTATTGAAATAGTATTCGGCAGCAGTTTGCATACCATAAACACCATTACCCATATAAACTTTATTAATATAGAATTCTAGAATTTTATCTTTTGAGTATTTATTTTCAACTTGAATGGCTAGCCAAGCTTCTTGTGCCTTACGCTTCATTGTTCGATCGGATGCAGCAGTTGAAAATACTGATAATTTAACAAGTTGTTGAGTTAAAGTACTTCCGCCTTGAAGGCCCAATGATGAGCCAGTGACATTGGCGAAAGCTGCTCCCATGATTCGGATGGGATCGACTCCGTGATGCTTATAGAAGCGACGATCTTCAATTGAAACAACAGCCCGTTTTAATGTATTGGGAATGTTTTTCGCGGTTACGTAATCACGATTTTGACTACCTAATCGGGAAATAACTTGATTGTTAGCATCATATATTTTTGTTGAATTATCACTAGATAATTCTGCGCCAGTTAATTTTGGTGCAGTTGCAGCGTAGTAGGTGAATAACCCAGCGCCCAAAACAAATAAAATTACGATAGCCCAGATAACTATCTTGATTGTCCGACGAAGCCATGACCGTTTTTTCTTCGGCTGGGATCTTCTGCTAGGACTTTTGTGTTGCGGATTGTTCTGTGACATAAGTTTCTCCTTAATAAAAAAGTTATTCCATTATTTGATTTACAGCATCTAAGTAAGGAATTAAAGGATTAATGCCGTACTTAACTTCATAACCAATTTGGTCGATTGTTTCCTTTGGAATTGATTTTCTTCCGCCGGATGCTTGTAAATCCCAAAAATGGATTAAATCGGAGGCCTTTAAAACGAAAACGGATTGATTATACACAAATTTAATAATAGCGAAACAAATTCCATCTTGTTTAAGGCACATCCTGAGATGTTCTATTTGGTGTTCATGGAAGTTCTTTAATGGAAATGATGTTTTATTTTGAGTCTCTTTTGCATCAAAGTCAATATATTTTCCACGATAAACACCGTTGTAATCAGTGGTGGATGCTTTACGAAAATAAGCTTCTTTAATCTTGGCTGCACTTCGTTTGGGATAGTCAACTGAAACAATCTGGATAGGAGTCGGCTTTTTGTGGATTACAGCAATATTATTTCGTAAGTAATATTGGTTGCTTTTATTAAGCTCATCTTCAAGCGTCATTCCACGATTTGAGAAGTCAGTAGGTCGATGTTTCAAAGCGTTTTTGTTTAAATTGTAAGCAGCAAATGGTTTGCCACTTGGATAATTAACCGTCATTGATAAAGCATCCCTTCCAATAATACATCATTATATGATATATCTGAAAATATCACATTAATAATGATATTATACCAATAGAGAAAAAATTTTTGAAATAATTATAGATTTAGGTGATAACTTGAGCAGATTATGGGTAACCGGTTATCGAGGCTACGAATTAGGAATCTTTGATAATAAAGACAAGAAAAAAGAAGTGATCGACTATGTTTTAAAACAGGAGATCATTACTGCCATTGAATCTGGAGTGGACTGGATCATCACTGGTGGTCAAATGGGTATTGAACAATGGACCATCCAAGCAGCAAATGAATTGAAAGAAGAATATCCAGGAGAGTTTAGAACGGCAATGATTTTGCCATTTAAAGAGTTTGGTAGTAATTGGAATGAGGTAAATCAAGCAATGTATAATCAAACCAAGCTCATGGCTGACTTTACTGCCGAAGTAAGTAATTTGCCGTATCAATCACCCAAACAATTAAAAAATTACCAAGAATTCATGATTAGCCACACAGATAGTGCTTTATTGGTTTATGATTTAGACAATCCTGGAAAAACGCAGTACGATTATAATAGGATAAAAGAATTTGCAGACAAACATCCATACCCATTAAAAATGATTAGCTTTGATGACCTTCAAAATTCGGCGGACGAATACTTTGAAAGTTTAAATAATGGTTTTCAAGACGAATGACGTGTGGTATCATTATCTATAGTTTGTTGCAAAGTATTGATGAGGTGTTCCGAAAAGATGGAAAATATTAACTATACTCCAAAGGATATTTTACAAAAAGAATTTCGCCAAAAGATGCGTGGATATGATCCTAACGATGTTGATGCTTTTTTAGATAACATCATCAAAGATTATGAATCATATAGCAAGCAGATTTCTGATTTAACAGATCAGAATGAGAAATTGCGGATTCAAGTAGATGAATTAAATAAACAAGTATCACTTTCTGCTAATCAAGGTGGAATTTCTGCCGGTGCTAGTCAGGTTACAAGACCTGCTGCAACCCAAGCAATGTCTAGTGCAACAAACATGGACATTTTAAAACGTCTTTCAAATCTTGAAAGAAGAGTTTTTGGTTCACAACTTGATAGTGGTAACAATACAAACGAGTCTCATAGACTCTAATATAATATGGTGTAAATCCTGAGTAATTGCGGCTATCTTTATGATAGCTGAGGAAAGTCCATGCTCGCACAGGCTGCAATGCCTGTAGTGTTCGTGCTCGGTGAAAAAATAAGCCGGGGGACTCTAACGAGTTACGGCGGATTTAAGGCTAAGGTCGTCAGACTATGCTAGCGATCCTTAAGGTGCCACAGAGACGAGTAATTAGGGAAACTTAATTGTTGGAACGCGGTAAACCCCTCGAGCGGGAAACCCAAACTTTGGTAGGGGAGCTTCACACACGGAAAACAAACCAAGTGTGGGGGGAAAGCTTTATTGCTTTCGAGATAGATGATTACTACTTGTCGTTCCTGTCCTGGGGAATTGATAAGCACAAAACATGGCTTACAGGGATTTACACCATTCAGGAATTTGTGGGAGCTTGCTCCCACTTTTTTATTACCTAAAAATAATTAAAAAAAGAATCGGGATAGATATATATGAAATTTAATTTAATTGCAACGTGTGCTGCCGGTGTTGAATCACTTGTGGCGAATGAGCTTAAGGATATGGGCTATACTGTTCAGACCGAAAATGGTCGAGTAAGGTTCAGTGGAGATGAAACTGATATCGTCAGAACTAATCTTTGGTTGAGAGTGGCAGATCGTGTCAAAATCATCGTGGATGAGTTTGAAGCAAAATCTTTTACTGAACTATTTGATCAAACTGCTACTATTCCTTGGGAAAACTATTTACCAATGGACGCAGCATTTCCTGTTGAAGGAAAATCTCAAAAGTCAACGTTACACAGTGTGCCAGATGTCCAAGCTATCACTAAGAAAGCCATCGTAACCTCACTTTCTAATGTGTATCATCGAACTACGAGATTGCCAGAAACTGGCGCCAAGTATCCATTAGAAGTCGCAATTAACAAAGATCATGTCATTTTGACATTGGATACTACTGGATCATCCTTGTTTAAACGTGGATACAGAGTTGAAAAAGGAACTGCGCCATTAAAAGAAAATTTGGCTGCCGCATTGATTCTCTTAACTAATTGGCACAAAGACATGCCCTTTTGGGATCCATTCTGTGGTTCAGGTACATTACCAATTGAAGCCGCACTAATTGGTAGAAATCTTGCTCCTGGCTTCAATCGAGATTTTGCATTTGAACAATTTGGTTTTATGGATAAGAGTATCATTGAAAATGAACGTGATCGAGCTGATGATTTAGCTGATTATGACACACCGTTAGAAATTCATGCTTCTGATATTGATGGCTCAATGATCGAAATCGCTAAAACTAATGCTCGTGAAGTTGGTTTGACCCAAGACATTCAATTTAAACAAGTTGCCATTGCTGATTTTAAAACTGATTTAACTGGTGGAGTAATGGTTGCCAACCCACCTTATGGTGAACGTATGAGTGAACAAGAACAAGTTCACCAGCTTTACCGTCAAATGGGCCAAGCATTTGCCCCATTAACCGATTGGTCAAAATATATCATCACTTCTGATTTGGACTTTGAAAAGTATTATGGTCAAAAGGCTACCAAAAAACGTAAATTATACAACGGTGCCTTAAGAACGGATTATTTCCAATTTTGGGCACAAAGAAACCACAATCGTAAATAGGAGGCCGCTATGAGAACAGTTGCTGTTATTGGTGGTGGAATTATTGGTGCCACCGCTGCATACTATTTAGCACAAGATTCTGATTTGCAGGTCACACTATTTGATGATTCACATGGCCAAGCAACCAAGGCGGCATCTGGAATTATTTCACCATGGTTGTCAAAAAGAAGAAATAAACGGTGGTATAATTTAGCTTCTGCTGGTGCCGAGTTCTATGAACAATTAGTTGACGATGCTAATTTGGATGAAAATATTTACGAGCAAACGGGAACCATTGTTACTCGAAAAGATGATGCGGCCGTCGACGATTTATACAATTTGGCGATGAGTCGATTGCAAGATACCAAAGCCATCGGCACTGTCAAAAAATTAACTGCAGACGAAATTGAAGCGATCATGCCAATCGTAAATTGTGACGAATCAGGAATTTACGTATCTGGTGGCGCTAAAATTAATGGTCAAAAGCTAGTAAATCACTTGATTTCGGCAGCTGAAGGTAACGGAATGACCACAGTTAAGCACCGAGTGAAAATTTCAAATAATAACGAAGTCATTCTTGGCGATGAGAGATCAAAATTTGATTATTTGGTGTTGGCTCCTGGAGCATTTTTGAAAGAATTGTTGACACCTCTGGGATATGAAGTTGATATCCGACCTCAAAAGGGACAATTAGTCGATTTTCGACTTACTGATAAAAATACTGATCGTTTACCAGTTATGATGCCGGAATCTGAAAATGATATTATTCCATTCAAAGATGGTATTGTTACTATTGGTGCCACTCATGAAAATGATCAAGGATTTGATTTAGAGCCAACTGAAAACGAAATTGAGGAACTAACTGAGAGTGGCAGTAAGTTCATTCCAGAATTGAATTCAGCAACTCAGGTTGCAATTCGGGTTGGAACAAGAGGGTATACATCTGATTTTGCCCCATTCTTTGGCAAATTAACGCCAAAGCTAAATGTCTTTGTGGCTGGTGGGTTAGGTTCATCAGGACTTACAACTGGACCGATCATTGGCAAAAAAATTGCCGATTGGATTATTTTCCAAACGGCGCCACAAGCTTTAGAATTATTTACAAAACCAGTCGATACCTATATTCGTTCCAAATGATGAAGAGCCTGTAATGCTAAATTATGGGCTCCTTTATTTTCTTTATCTGGAATCCATTCAGTAATTACGGTGCCAATGGTTGATTGAATCTCAATTATTTGATCAACATATGTTTGATAATGTTTAGCATATTGTTTATCAATGGCCTCAGCGACTATTTTGCTATCCGTATAAAAAAAGATAATTTCTGATTCATTAGTTTGACTAATTTGTTGGAATCCAAGTAAAGCTGCCTGAAATTCTGCTTCGTGATTATCAGTTGTAGACAACGGCTTCGATAGTTGAATTTGTTTAGAATTTTTAATAATTAAGATTCCTGCAGCACTTTTTTGGTATTTTCTGTTTACTGCAGCATCAGTATATAGTTTAATCATTAATAAGGTCTCACTTCCTAAGGAGTTTTAAAAACATGATAACGCAAAAAAGACGATTTTTATATCAGCCCAACCCATTAAGCAGTATTATCTGTTGGAGTTGGACGTTAGCAGTATTTTTTATCGGAGTAATTATTTGGTTAGAGATCACTCATTTTCAATGGATTACATTAGCCTGTTTCGTTATGTTTGCCTTCATTAGTTGGTCAGAAATTCATTTTCGCAAGATTTCCATTGAAGATGGCACCTTAGTCGTGGGACGAATCATTAATCCCAAGTGGTTAGTCGCTGATTTAGATGAAATTACCAATGTGCAAACAAATAAATACCAGTTAGGATTTGTTGCCCAGGGTAAAATATATAGTTTTATTTTACCTTCTAATTCAGTAATTGAAATCAGCAGTTTAATTGCTGAGGCGCAAAACAAGAGGAGGAATTAATTTGAAAAGTGATGTAGAGATTTCCCAAAATGCAGAATTACAACCAATTAGTGAAATTGCAAAGAAAATCGGTATTGAAAACCAAGATTTAGAACCATACGGCCATTATAAAGCCAAAGTTTCTTTAAAAAACGTTGATGATAATCAAGGTAAATTGGTGCTTGTTACTTCAATCAATCCGACAGCTGCCGGAGAAGGAAAAACAACTTTAACCGTCGGTCTAGGTGATGCATTGACTGAACTTGGTGCAAATCCTGTGTTGGCTCTAAGAGAGCCTTCTCTTGGACCAGTCATGGGTATGAAGGGTGGAGCCACTGGTGGTGGATATTCTCAAGTCGTTCCTATGGAGGATATCAATCTTCACTTTACTGGTGATTTTCACGCACTTACTGAGGCGCATAATACACTAGCTGCATTGATCGATAACCATATTCATCATGGTAATGAATTAAATATCGATCCTAGACAAATCGAGTGGAAACGGGTACTAGACGTTAATGACCGTGAATTAAGACAAACTGTTGTTGGACTAGGCGGACGTACTTCAGGAGTTCCTCGCCAAGATGGTTTTGATATCACAGTTGCTAGTGAGTTGATGGCCATTCTTTGTTTATCAACGGACCTCATCGATTTAAAAGAAAGAATTGCTAATATTTTAATTGGTTATACATATGATCGTGAACCAATTTATGTTCGCGATTTAAAGGTTCAAGGGGCACTAACATTACTACTAAAAGACGCAATCAAACCAAATTTGGTTCAAACAATTGAACATACTCCAGCTTTTATTCATGGAGGACCATTTGCTAACATCGCCCATGGTTGTAACAGTATTTTAGCAACCAAAGCCGCAATGCATTATGGAGATATTGCATTGACCGAAGCCGGTTTTGGTTCTGATTTAGGTGCTGAAAAATTCATGGATATCGTTACTCCTAAACTGGGTAAGACACCAGATTGTGTTGTAGTTGTAGCTACGATTAGAGCTTTAAAGCTAAATGGTGGCATGGACAAAAACGAGTTAACTACAGAGAATCTACAAGCTCTTGAAGAGGGAGCTGCTAATTTATACCGTCATGTTAGATCAATGTGTAGATTTAATGTACCAGTTGTTGTTACTATCAATAAATTTAATACGGATACCGACGCTGAAGTTGAATTATTGACCAAGTTAATTAAAGATAATTTGGGATTATCGACCTATATTTCTGAAAACTTTGCCAAGGGTGGTAAAGGCGCTATCGATTTAGCCAAGGGAGTTCTTTCTGCAGTCAACGAATCAAAAGATTTTACTCCAGTTTACGAAGCGGACGACAGTATCGAATCTAAAATGGATAAAATTGTCACCAAGATTTATGGTGGGGCCCATGTAGAATTGTCTAGCAAGGCTAAAACTCAGCTAAAGAAAATCAAGAAAATGGGTTATGACAAATTACCTGTATGTATGGCTAAAACTCAATATTCATTCACTGATGATCCTAAAGTGTTGGGCGCTCCCACAGACTTTACCATTCATGTTTCTGACTTATTGATTCGTTCAGGAGCGGGCTTTATTGTTGCCTTGACTGGAAAAGTATTGACTATGCCTGGTTTGCCAACTCATCCAGCTGCTTTGAATATGGATATTGATGAAAATGGCAAAATTACAGGATTGTTCTAGAGAGGAATATTATGCCATTTATATATGTATTGATTAGTGCTTTACTAATCGGAATTGATCAGATAGTAAAAAGTCAGGTCGTAAGTCACTTGCAACTTGGTCAGGTCAACTCCGTAATCAGTGGTGTTTTTTCTATCACACGATTAAACAATGACGGTGCTGCATGGAGTATGTTGACAGGTCAGAGATGGCTGTTTGTGGTAATTGCTCTTGTTGCTGCCGCATTCATAATTTATTATTTGTTCAAATTTAAAGGACAGACGGTCTACCAGATTAGTTTAACTTTGCTATTAGCTGGAACTTTAGGTAATTTAATAGACAGAATTTTAAATGGATATGTAGTTGATATGTTCCAATTGGATTTTATCAACTTTCCGATTTTTAACTGTGCAGATATGTTTTTAACCGTTGGAATTATTATTCTTGCGATTAAGATTGTAAGGGATTAATTAATGATAAAATTACAAGTAACTGATCAAACTGGGCGAATTGATAAAGTCATCGCTGAGATAGAACCAAGTATTTCTAGGTCACGAGCAAAAAAATTGAGTGATGAAGGTAGCGTTTCGGTTAATGAAGCGGTGGTGAAACCTAAATATAAAGTGTCTGCTGGCGATAAAATAACTATCGTTAACGAAGAACCTCAAGAAATTGATCTAATACCAGAGAAAATGGACCTGGATATCGTATATGAAGATAGTGACGTTATTGTGGTCAACAAACCTTCTGGAATGGTAGTGCATCCATCAGCTGGACATGAAAATCACACTCTGGTTAATGGCTTATTAGCTCACAGCCCATTGTCGACGATCAATGGCGAATTTAGACCAGGAATTGTTCATAGAATCGATAAAGATACTTCAGGACTGTTAATGGTAGCTAAAAATGATCAAGCTCATGCTGAACTGTCAGCTCAACTGAAAGAGCAAAAGAATTTACGAAAATATGTTGCATTAGTCTATGGAACAATTAAAGAGGACCAGGGTGTCATCAATGCCCCAATCGGTCGATCAAAGAGTGATCGGAAAAAGCAAGCTATAGTGGATGATGGTCGACCAGCGATTACTCATTTTTCAGTGATTAAACGATTTGAAAAATACACTTTGATCGAATGTCGATTAGAGACGGGACGAACTCATCAAATTAGGGTACACTTGAAGTATATTGGACATCCATTATTAGGTGACCCACTGTATGGGCCGAAGAAAGTTGTCGGTGATCATGGGCAATTTTTACATGCACAGGAGTTAGGATTTGAGCATCCGAAAACTGGCGAGTTGATGATTTTTTCAGCACCTCTTCCTGATTTTTTTGAGAAACAACTCAAAAAATTGGCCGCAACCGAAATCCCGATGTGACATAAATCTTTAATATAAATTATTCTGAATTAGAACTTACTTTTTAAGGAGCAGATACGATGGGGAAAATTATATTAGATAAAATGGCGATGCAAAGAGCATTAACTAGAATCACTTATGAAATCGTTGAACGTAACAAGGGTGTTGATGACCTTGTTTTGATTGGCATTAAGACACGAGGAATTTTTCTAGCGACCAGAATTGCCAATCGCCTACAACAGTTGGAAAATGTTACGATTCCAGTTGGGGAACTTGATATTACTAATTATCGCGATGACATAGAACATGATTCTATGAGTACTGAAGTTCGCATTGCTAATAATGGGGTTAATTTTTCAGTTGAAAATAAACGTGTGATCTTAGTTGACGACGTTTTATACACTGGCAGAACTGTGAGAGCGGCACTTAGCGCAGTGATGGATCTAGGTCGCCCCAAATCTATCAACTTGGCAGTATTAGTTGATCGTGGTCATCGGGAATTACCTATTCGAGCTGATTTTGTTGGTAAAAACATTCCAAGTTCACAAAAAGAAAAGATTCGTGTGATGGTTGAAGAAGTTGATGATCGTGATGCGGTTGAACTTACTAAATAATTATTACAAACGAGGTGTGGTATGGCAGATAGATATTTGATTCTTGAAGATGGCACGTCATACCGTGGCAAAGCATTCGGTGCGGCTTCTACAACGACCGGTGAAATTGTTGTTAATTCAACGATGAATGGCTACCAGGAAATAATTTCTAATCAAATTTATCATAACCAAATTATTGTATTTACCCAGCCGTCGATTGGAAATACTGGTTTGGCTCAAAACGCATATGAATCCGTATTACCAACTGCTAAAGGTGTGATAGTACGGGAATATGAAAACTTAACAACAGATCAATTCAAGCGTATTTCGCTTGATCGTTATTTAAAATTGCATAAGATTCCGGGCCTCTATGATATTGATACCCGTGAATTAGTTCATCATCTACATAGGT
This sequence comes from Lentilactobacillus sp. SPB1-3, assembly GCF_026913205.2. NCBI lineage: Bacteria > Bacillati > Bacillota > Bacilli > Lactobacillales > Lactobacillaceae > Lentilactobacillus > Lentilactobacillus terminaliae. The sequence goes on along the minus strand of NZ_CP168151.1, from coordinate 1,055,622 downwards.
TTGGAAATATGAAGGCCAGTATTGTCGACGTTGATGACGAACATGCTTTTGATCAGTTACATGCAACCGTCTTAACTAATCAACAGGTATCTCAAGTTGCTACCGCCAGACCATATGCAAATCCTGGTGATGGTGACAATGTCATCGTTGTCGACTTTGGATTGAAAAGTGGTATTCTTCGAGAATTATCGAAGAGAAATTGTAACATTACGGTTGTTCCAGCAGATTTTTCAAGTGAGCGAATTCTAGACCTAGATCCAGACGGAGTTGTTTTATCCACTGGGCCTGGTAATCCTGCTAGTTTACCGGATTCTGTTTTGGATATGATTCGTGAAGTTCAACAAACTGTTCCTATGTTTGCGATTGGTTTGGGTCATGAACTCTTTGCCATGGCGAATGGTGCTAATGTCGAAAAGTTACCGATTGAGCATCACGGTAGTAACCATCCAATTAGAGAAATTATTACTAATGAAATTTTTTATTCAGGTCAAGAACAAGGATATGTTGTCGATTCGCAATCCATCGATCATGACAACCTCTATATTACGCACATTGATTTAATTAATGGCACGGTTCAAGGATTAAGACATCGAGATTATCCTGCGTTTTCAGTTCAATTTTCACCTGATGGAGCGCCAGGACCTAAAGATAGTGTTGACTTATTCGATGACTTTATAGAAATCATGGCCAGAAGAAGGGAAAACAATGCCTCTAGATATTAAAAAAGTTTTGATTATCGGCAGTGGACCAACCAATGTTGGCATCGAAAATGAATTTGATGCGTCTGGACTAGAACGACTATCGGCATTGCGTAAAACAGGTGCCAAAATTTTACTGATCGATAACAATCCGTTTTCAGTCATGGCTGAAGAGATTCAGGCAGCTGACGTATTCGTACTAGAAGTTAATTTCACCAACGTGGTAAATATTATTGAGCGGGAACATCCAGATGCAATCATGCCCACCAATGGTGGCCTAAAAGCGATGCAAATCGCTTGGCAGTTATCTGAAAGTGGTGTTTTGGCTGAAAATAATGTTTCTTTGGTCGGGGTCCGAGATACCAACTTGTCTAAGGTCGTAGAAAACGTCGAATTAAAACGGACATTAACTCAAATCAATGAACGAACAATTGAATCTGTGATTGTTGCCAATGAAGACGAAGCCATCGATTTTGTTCGCAAAGTTGATTTCCCAGTCATCGTTAAGCCGATTTCTCCTAACCACGATACAAGTCGGTTCATTTGTAATAATACAGAGGAACTAGAAGAAGCGCTTGAGGTGAGTTTTAAGAGAACTTATATTAAACGCTGCTCTATTGAGCAAAGTATTGTGGGATACAAAGAAATCGAAATGGTTGGTATTCGTGACGCACAAGGAAACAAAGTTTTAGTATCTGGATTGGAAGATATGGATCCCATCGGAATTCACTCTGGTGATTCGATTATATTTGCTCCTACTCAAACGTTATTAAACGAAGAGTATCAACGTTTACGAACTGCAACGTTTCGAATTATGGATGCTCTAGGTATTACAGGCACTTGTCACGTGCAGTTTGCTCAACACAGAATGGAAAACAGTCACTTTGTTACTAAAGTTAGTCCTTACTTCACCAGAAATACTGCTCTAGCAGCTAAGGCAACTGGTTATCCTCTGTCGTATGTAGCCACATTTCTTGAACTGGGTTATTCATTGACCGAAATTAAGCTCCCTAGTCGTTACAATAAGTTTATGGGTATTATGGAACCAACCACCGATCATATCGTGGTTAGAGTTCCAATATGGCCGTTTGAAGACATTGAAGATGTTGATCAGCACCTTAATACCATTATGAAATCAGTTGGTTCGACAATTGGAGTTGGTAGAACTGTTGAAGAGGCTATCATTAAGGCTCTGCATAGTTCTCAATTATCTCCCAGAGATATTTTACCAAGTGTTTCTAAGGTGAACGATGATGAACTGATCAACCAATTGATTCATCCGTTGGCGAGTCGGATGCTAATTCTTATGGAAGCTTTACGAAGAGGATTTTCAATTGATGAGTTATCTGAGCTAACAAAAGTAGATAAATTCTATTTTTATAAGTTGAATCAACTCCTCAAAGCGCAGGATTATGTTATTGACCATCCTTTATCTGAGCATTCAATTGAAGTCGGACATCGATATGGATTTGGTGATGGAATGCTGGCGGAACTATGGCAAGTCAGCATCTCGACTATCATCAGAATGAATAGCAATGTCAGTCATAAGATCACCTTTAAGGGCATCGAACCCACTGGCGGTGAGCTGATCAACAATACGAATGTATTTTATTCAAGTTATGAAAACGAGAACGAGAGTCATCCATTTGAGAACAGTAAAGTCGCCTTGGTTATTGGCCGAGGCGGCAACCAACTTGGGCCTAACACAGGTGCTGATTACTATACTGCGCAAATATTGATACAGCTCAGGAAGACTGGTTACAAAACAATTATCATGAATACCAATCCTAATGCGGTCTCTTTGGCTCCAAGCATTAGTGATAAACAGTACATCGAACCAATTCAACTTGGTAATATTTTAAGTATCGTGAACCTAGAACATCCTGATGTTATTTTTCTTCCAGGTAACCGACATTTCTTATCTAACCAATTGAAAAAATTCGATGATTTAAATGTAGTTATCTTACCACCTGATCAAAAGACTTCTGAATTCAATGAAAGAACAGTTTCTAACGCGGTGGATTTCTTTATTGATGGGGAAAATGTCATTCCAATCACGACTGTTAGTTTTTCTAATCCTCAGGGTAAGAATAAATTGAAATTTCTAACACAAATACAGATTCCGATGACTAATTGGAAGCAAGATGCTTCTAGACTGGTTAATCTAGCCATCAATGAAATCAATCCTAACGATTGGCAAGGATTAGTTCAGGTGCTTTATAACAAGCATGATGATGAGTTTGAGTGTATCGGAATTCGGCCAATGACTATAACTGAAACAACATTTTTAAGTAAAGTCACTGGAATTGATTGGATCTCATTGTTAGTTAAGAAGTACCTCAACATAGATAGTACTGTATTAATTGAAGAAGAATTACGTTCATTTACGCATAAGCGATTTGCATATTTGAATGCAGTTTTTCCATTCGAAGCTCTGCAGTCTAGTTTGACTGATGGCACGATTGCTCAGGAAATCGGTGCGAAGATAAGTTACCAAAATTTTGAAAATTATCAACTAGACTAAATAAAAAAATCCGTGATTTAAATAATCACGGATTTTTATTTATCAATTTTTTCAAATGATTCAAAATAATTGTTTCTATATAATTCAGATAGACTATTGACGAAGTTTGGCAACCAAATTAGCATCTGGATCAATTAACAAGGTCGTTTGATTATCATAAATCACATAACCAGGTTTGGTTCCATTAGGTTTTCTGATGTTTTTAACCTTGGTGTAGTCTACCGGAACTTTAGTTGAGTTTTGAGCTTTAGAGAAGTACGCGGCCAAGTTAGCAGCTTCAGTAATAGTTTCTTCACTAGGATCAAAGCTTCGGATAATCACATGGGAACCTGGAATATCTTTAGTATGCAACCAAGTCTCACGTTTATCAGCAGTATGCATCGTCAATTTTTCATTTTGTAGATTATTTTTACCGACTAAAATCTCTGTGCCATCACTAGAAACATACTTTTCTGGCTTGCTGATTTTTTGGCGGTTCTTTTTGGCTTTTTTGTGTTGATCGTGGTTTCTCAGATATCCTTCTTGTTCAAGTTCCAGGCGGATATCAACCAAGTCCTCAGGATTGGCCAATTCAATTTGACTTTGAATACTTTCAAAGTAATCAACTTCAGACTGAGTGATTTCGATTTGCTCATGCAAATACTTAACGGCATTCTTTAGCTTTTGATATTTTTTGAAGTATTTTTGTGCGTTTTCAGATGGCGAAATACTATTATCTAACTGAATAGTAATAGGTTTATTATCGTCGTAGAAGTTTGGTAATTCTATATTGTTAGAACCACGTTCGATTTGATTTAGATAGGTAGTGAGAATTTCTCCCTGAATTCTAAATGAATCGGCGTGTTCGGTTTGTTTCAAGTCCTTATCGAGATTCTTTAGCTTATTTCGATTCTTTTTAAGCTGTTTGCGCACAACTGCAATTAAGACTGCACCTTGTTCGCGAACACGGTCTCGTTGCGCTTTTGAAGCGTAAAATGCGTCTAACAATTCACTTAAGGTTGAAAAAGTTTTATTTTCAACTGTATCAGGATATGGAAATGCGGTAAAATTGATTTTGTTATTATCAAGTTCACTAAGAACAGGGGTGGGTTCATCAAATTTCTTAAAAAAGTTCTTAAAGTTATCTGCTAAATTTCCCTCTTGATGAAGCTCATGAGCAAGAGCTAGTGAAGTATCGTTACCAAGACCTTGTAAAGTGCTTCTAAGCTGTTCAGCTAGGACATCGACATTTGGATATTGAATAATCAATTTTTGAATCATTTCAAAATTGGTTAATGTGAAAGGATTTAATAGATCTTGCTTAGGTGGATTAACATAAGTTGATCCTGGAAGTAAAGTTCGATAACGGTTAACATCTGAACCAACTCGTTTAATAGCATCGATTACCTTGTTGGTAGTTTCATCAACTAAAATAACGTTACTATGTCTAGCCATGATCTCAACGACCAGCATTAATGAAGTTTGGTCACCAATTTCGTTGCGGCCTGAGAAGTGAAATTGTAATACTCGATCATTATCCAGTTGATTAACTGAAGTTAAAATAGAACCGCTCAGATGTTTTCTGAGGACCATGGTAAAATTATTTGGAACCGCAGGATTAGCGGCTGGAATTTTAGTAATTTGTACCCGAGCATAACTAGGATTTGCTGATAATAAAACAGTGTGATTTTTACTATGAGCTCTGATTGTAAGTAAAAGTTCGTTAGGATAGGGTTGATTGATCTTGCTAACTCTGCCTGTTACCAATAGCGAAGTTAGCTCCTTTTCCATCGAATGAGTGAATGAACCATCAAATGACATAGTTCCACTTCCTTTCTATGCATAAAAACTGCAACCTCTAGTATATCCTAAATTTAAGTGACTGCGAAGGAATAATGCTTGTTTTAAGTAATTCATTGTCTCAGGAGGCACGTAATGAAAGAAATTCTGGATGGATTAATTGATTCTGCTAATGCATATACTGAAAAATCTGTTAGAATTATTAAACAGGGTAATTTGACTCTTGCTGAATGGCGTCTGCTTCAAAATATTATTAGCGGTGAGAATACCCAAGAGAAACTTTCGGCAGTAACCAAACTTGATACTTCTACTTTATCAAGACAATTAAAAAGATTGTTAGCCAAGCAGATGATTATCAAAGTACCAATTGGTGATGATAAACGGCAACTGATTTATTCTGTTACTGAAAATGGCGTCAACGTTAGTCATAGTGTCAGTGAACAGCTTGAAGAGCAAAAAACAGCGGTATTTAATCGTTGGACAGAAGAAGAAACCAGATTATTAAAAATATTAATTAATCGGTTAGATAATAGCATTAACCGAAGCTAAAACAATATTGGATGGGTGAAAAATGAAAACTGCAATTGTAACTGATAGTACAGCTTACCTCTCTGAAGAGGAAGTTGAAAAATATAATATTACGGTCGTACCAATACCATTAATTATTGATGGTAGAGAATACAAAGAAGGAATTGATATTACTAATGAAGAGTTTTATGAAAAATTGGCAACTTCAAAATCATTTCCTAGCACTTCACAACCTCCAGTCGGTGAAATGATCGATGTTTATAATTCACTTGCAGACGAAGGTTATGACGCCGTAATTAGTATCCATTTAGCTAGTACCATTTCTGGTATGTATAGCTCGCTAGTAACGATTGCCCCAACCATAGAAAAAATCAAAGTGATTCCCTATGATTCACAAATCACTGTTAAATTGATGGGCTACTTAGCTATTCAAGCTAGTAAAATGGCAAAATTAGGCCGAACTCCTGAACAAATTATTGCTTATTTGAATGACTTACGTTCCACATATGACGAACTTTTTGTTGTTGATGACTTACAAAACTTGGTTCGTGGTGGCCGACTTTCGAACGCTTCAGCATTTATCGGTGGTTTGTTAAAGATTAAGCCATTATTGACGTTTGATAACGATAGTCATGAAATTATTGCTATTGAAAAAATTAGATCACGCAAAAAAGCCCTTAGACGAGTCGAAGAAAAGTTTGCTGAAGCTCAAAAAACACTTGATTATCCCTTAAGAGCATTAATTTTAGATGCTAATGACCCTAAATCTGGTGAAGAATGGGCTAAAACCATTCATGAGCAGTACCCTGATATTCCGATTGAAAGAAGTTACTTTGGACCGGTCATTGGTACTCATTTGGGTGAAAAAGCTCTGGCTCTTGCCTGGCTTAGAGATTTTGAAAAAGACGAATTATAAAAAATGTATTTAGCAACCATAATTAATTTATGGTTGTTTTTGTTTACTGTGATATACTTATCTTCGAATTAAAATTTTGGGGTAGGATATAGCGCGTTAAGTGTCAGAGGAACGGAATGTGAACTCTGAACGAAAAGTAATTCTTTACTTGCGGTGCTATACCCGCATTCACCGTTCGAATTTATTTATCTTTAAATTCCCAATATTGGTGAGCTCCGTTGAGGAGATGCATTATTATGGCTTCAGTTTTTAGGTTTTCTAAGCTTCACACGTTTGATGTAGCAATGCTAGGAATCATCATGGCATTGGGGTTGATTGCCGATCGATTAACATTTAGTACCAAGTCGATACAGATTGGCGCTGGGTTCATTGTTGTTGTCATGGCTAGTTATTTGTACGGGCCAATATGGTCAGCGACAGTTGCCGGTTTAACTGATATTATTGGTACTTTGATATCTGGTCAAGTGTATAACGTTGGCTTCACGATATCAGCAATTCTAGGCGCGCTAATTTATGGCTGGTTATTGTACGATAGACCAGTTAAATTAACTAGAGTAGTCGTTGCACAATTATTAATTGGCATATTTGTAAATCTACTTTTAAATACACTATGGATTTCATTAATGTATCAAACACCTTTTATAGCCTTGATAGCGACTCGGGGACTCAAGGAATTAATTATGACACCAATTCAAATGGGTATCGTATATACGATTTTAAAATCATCACAATTTGCCCGTATTAAAGATAAAATAGTTAAATAATTATGTCAGAACACCATTAATACGACAGTATTAATGGTGTTCTTTTGCATAAGTGATAAGTACTGATTTATAGGCTTATTGTATAATGCAATTTGAATAATTGTATTATACAACTATCGATAGTTATTAGCTCCCTTAATTGATCATGGTGCTAAGTTCTAAATGCTTTGCAATGTCATTCATTCAGTAACATAATATACTTGTAATAAAATTTTCCGCTTGAATAATGACAATTCAAGGGTGAATGATGGGGTGAATTTAGTGAAGGCAGCAGTATTAAATGAATATGGGCAAGTTCCTGTATATCAAGATATTGAAGATCCTACAACTCACAACGAGGATCAAATTATTGTTACTCCAGTGGCGTCATCGATCAAGAGATTGGATATTGGTAAGGCAGCTGGTAAGCATTACACCAATTTTGATCCTTTGCCTGCAGTTATGGGTATGGATGGTGTGGTCAGAACAGATGACGGTAAACTAGTATTTGCTATGGGATTGTCTGGAATGATGGCAGAAAAGGCAATTGTGAATAAGAACCAGTTAGTTCCAATACCTGACAACTTAGATCCAGCACTCGCCGCGGCAATGCCCAATGTGTTAATGGGATCAGACATTGCATTAACTCTTCGTGGTAAAGTTAAGCCTGGCGACGTCGTTTTAGTTAACGGTGCAACTGGTTCTACTGGTATGATGGCCGTTCAAATGGCAAAATATCGTGGTGCAAGTAAAGTTATTGCCACTGGTAGAAGTGAATCCAAGTTAGCAGAACTTAAAAAAATGGGTGCTGATGAAGTTATCAAATTGACCGATGATGATAAGGAGATTGAAAAACAGATCAAAGATTTGTATGCTAATTCTTCATTTAGTGTCATTGTTGATTATTTATGGGGACATCCAGCCGAAATTATTCTTAATGCACTTAGTCGTATTAAATTGGTTACGCCGTTGACCTACGTGACAATCGGTCAAATGGCTGGTGCCGAAATTAATTTGGCGTCACAGCTACTTCGTGGTCGTGATTTAACTATAGTTGGTTCTGGAATTGGTAGTTTCTCAGGAGAGGACTTTATGAAGTATCTACAAAACGAACTACCAAAATTATATGCTTATGCTGCTGAAGGTAACTTGCAGTTAAACGTTAATAAGTTTAGTTTGGCTGATATTTCTACAGCTTGGACAGCGTCTGGTCGACCAGTTGTGATGATGTAATTGAATAATTAATTTCATAGACAATTAATCTCTGAATTCTATAGAATAGGATTTAGGGATTTTTTTGTAAGGGGACAGCAAGAAAACAGATATATTTAGTTTTACATTTTCTACTTTACATAATATATATTATACGAAGTATATAGTTAGCAAAAATTAATGTGGTTCAAGGCGGATTCTTTGTTTTGAATGAATATTTACTCTTATACTTTTTATGACTTAAATAGTATCATCAACAAAACAAATCGACTTTTAATAAATATTGCTTAAATGTTAAATCCAAATTCTATTATCGACTTTGATTTCAAATTCATTTTGATGAATCATTAACGATCTGGCCTGTATTGATCGCTACATATGCTGAATACTATTTAAAAATGTAACTGTTGCTTGCTAACGTAAATATTCTTTGGTTAGACTTCATATCATATTCTCACAAATGAACATTGTTTTAAATAATCGTCTAATGAAGTGATTCATTATCTGGATAAAGTGATGGTCTACTGATTAAACATGTCGTCAAAACGCGTTTATATAACGTCTCAAATGCAGATAGATTTGCTATTCCCATGAAGCACCGATGAATCAGCAATTTGGGTATTAATTGAGGATCTTTGCTAACTTATGTCCTTAAGATAGTCTCAATTAACAATTCTTCAATACTATATAAAACTATAGGAACAGATGGCTCCGGACGAACCAGGATCAGACATATATTTGAAACCTAAGTCCGCGGTACCAATTATGATATTGAGATAAAGCCATTTAGTTGCAGAAATTAACATCGTTTAAAAATGTCCTAGCTCTTATAAAACTGAGCCTATCAATCCTAGTAAATACATTGGTTTTACGCATTTTGTATGATACAATTAAATTAGTAAAATATAAGTTTTATCAAGTTATAATTAAAAAGAAAAGAAGCCCCACCAAAAATCTTCAATTTTTAGGAGTTTTTAAAATGCGTAAAAATGATTATATTAAACACAATGAACAATTAATTTCTTCATTACCGGCGTATGTTAATGATTATTATATTGAAAAATCAACGATTCCACTCTCTCCAGCCACGCTTTACCAATACTTGAATGAATTTAATCGCTTCTTTAATTGGTTAATCGATACTGGTATCACCTCTGCTAATAAGATTGCTGATGTTTCTTTAACCGATCTTGAGCACTTGAAAAAACAAGATATGGAATTGTACAAGTCCTATCTGTTAAATAGATCTAAAGAAAATTCTTCTGATAAACGAAGTACACTGGCACACAGTACCGTAAATCGCTCTTTAAACGCTTTATCCGCACTTTTTAGGTACTTAACTGTGGAATCAGAAAACGACGATGGTGAGCCTTATTTTTACCGTAACGTGATGAAGAAAATCAATCTTGTACAAGATAGTGAAACTTATCAAACTAGAGCCAATAATATCAAAGATAAGTTAATGCTTGGTGACACTGATGTCCATTATCTAGACTTTATTCAATCTGAGTATTCACAGCAAATAACTGGTAAACGTATCTTAAAGATGTATGAGCGTGATAAAGAACGTGATGTTGCCATTAATGCTTTATTACTTGGTACTGGAATTCGTGTGTCTGAACTTACCAATGCTAATTTTAAAGACCTGAATTTAACAAAAAACACCATTTCTGTTCGTCGTAAAGGTGGTAAATGGGACGCTGTTCCCATTGCAAGCTGGGTTATTAAGTATATAGAACCTTACCTATTGATCAGGAATCAAAGATACATGGCTACCACAAACACCCCTGCCCTTTTTTTAACAAAGGGGACTGAGGGACCCAGAAGAATTTCTACAGCAACAGTGGAACTATTAGTTGGTAAATACTCTCAAGCATTTAATAGTGTTCGTATAACGCCTCATAAGTTACGTCATACATTAGCTTCGAAGCTTTACTTACAAACTAATAACGAACGTCTTGTGGCCACTCAATTGGGTCAATCTTCGACCAAGGCAACTAGTCTATACACTCATATTGTTGATACTAAGCAACGAGCCGCATTGGACAACCTACATGATGAAAATAATGACTAAATAAAAACACAGATGAAGTGATTTATAGATCACTTCATCTGTGTTTTTTGCTTAATTATTCCAATGTTGCTGTTTAAATTGTTCACGGCCACCACGTTCTTCGAGTTCAAAACGTAGTGGATCCTTCTTATAGAACTCTTGATGTTCTTCTTCGGCATCATAGAAAGGTTGAACTTTTTCAATCTTAGTAACGATTGGTTTATCAAACATTTCGCTTTCTTGAAGCGCTTGTTTAGATTCTTCGGCAATCTTTCTTTGCTCATCATCTTTGACAAAGATGACTGGTCGATAATTATCGCCGCGATCTTGGAACTGTCCCATCGCATCTGTTGGATCAGTTTGTTGCCAGTAAATCTGCACTAAATCTCTATAGCTAATAACTTCAGGATCAAAGGTAATTTTAACTGCCTCTGTGTGTCCAGTGGTGTGACTGCTAACCTGTTCATACGTGGGGTTAGCAACGTGGCCACCTGTGTAGCCAGACACAACTTTTTCAATTCCGGGCATTTCGTCGAAAGGCTTGACCATGCACCAAAAACATCCACCGGCAAAAATTGCTGTTTCAGTCAAATCAATCAACCTCCTTTGTATTTATGTCTATTTTGTAAATAATTGTAGGTACTTCTCGTAGCCTGCATCGCGTAATTCAGAAACTGGAATGAACTTCAAAGCGGCTGAATTAATGCAAAAACGATTGCCGCCTTGATCTTTAGGACCATCTGGAAAGACATGTCCTAAATGAGAATTGGCTTCCTTACTTCTAACTTCTTCACGAATCATGCCATGAGATAAGTCCATGTTGTTATTTATCTTATCTTTATCAATTGGTTTTGTAAATGATGGCCAACCACAGCCGGCATCGTATTTATTCGTGGATGAAAATAGTGGCTCACCAGATACAACATCAACATATATACCATCTTCATAGAAATCATCATACTGGCCAGTAAACGGAGCTTCAGTAGCGGCTTCTTGAGTTACTCGATACTGTTCATCAGTTAATTTCTTTTTTAAATCTGATTTATCCATTATCTTACCTCCATGCAAAAAACGATTAAATTGTACACAACTAATTATCATTATAATGAAAGTAGATGAATAGTAAATAAAAGAGACTGCCATTAGCAGTCTCCTTTACAATTACTTAACCATTGCATCAGTTAATTGTGGAACGACTTGTTTCTTACGAGAAACAACTCCTGGAAGTTCCATAATGTCGTCATTAATTTTTTCATTAAAGGCAGATTCAACAGCATCTTTAGGTTCTCCAAGCACGATAAGCTTAGAATCACTGTTCAACACGTTGGTAACTAATACTAAGAATAAATCATAATTTTCAGCACTAGCTTCATCGGACATAGCTTTTAGAATGTCTGACTTACGCTTTAAAATATCATCAAAATCAACAACGTTGATTTGATCGATGCGAACACTCTTACCACCTAAATCAAATGATTTAGCATCTGAATCGATTAACTCTTTATCACTCTTAGCATCGGTATTAGTACCAGCCTTAAGCATTTCAATACCATACTTATCAACATCGATATCAGCAATTTCTGCAAGAGTCTTTAAAGCAATTTTGTCATCATCAGTAGTAGTTGGTGACTTCAACAATAAAGTATCTGAGATAATTGCTGAAAGCATCAAACCAGCAAGTTGAGCAGGAATTTCAACTTTGTTTTCATCAAACATTTTAGTCAAAATAGTGCTGGTACATCCAACTGGTTCAGCACGATAGTACAAAGGCAATGTAGTACTGAAGTTAGCGATACGGTGATGGTCAACAACATGAGTAACAGTTACTTTATCAATGTCACTCACACTTTGTTGATTTTCGTTGTGGTCAACTAACATTACTTCATCAACTTCTGAAGAAGCTTCTTTGATAACTCTAGGGGTTGATTCGTCAAAATAATTCAACACGAATTGAGTTTCAGGATTTGGTTCGCCTAAAGCAACTGCTTCAGTGTCGTAACCAAGCTTGTTTTGTAGATATGAATATGCTTTTGCGGCCACAATCGCATCAGTATCAGGATTTGAATGACCAAAAATTAATTCTTTACTCATTATAAAAATCTCCCTATTCGTCTTTTTCAGTTAATCTCGAAATATAGTCTTTTTCTTCAAGGTATGCATTGAACTTATCGAGGAAACGACCAATTCGAGGAATTTCGTTCTTGTTTTTACGATACACAAATTCTAAATCGAAATCAACGTTTGGCTCTAATTCAGCAGTGTAAAGTCCCTTTTCTCTTAACTTGTCTAAATCAACATTGAGCAAGTAAGACTTTGGCAAAGCAGTGTTTAAACCAGCGTGAACAGCAAAGTTTAGAATTTGTTCTGGCATAGTAAATCTTGCTTGAACTTTAGGAGCATCAACCATGTTGTTCTTAAAGATTTCCTTGATAGCGATGCTTAAGTAATACTCAGCTGGATAAACGACCCAACCACGATCATTAGCATCTTTAAGCTTAATCTTCTTCTTACCGGCATTTTTCTCGTTATGATGGATCAACCATAAATCATCTGAAATGATCTTTTGAGAACTGTAAGGTTTCCAGTTTTTAATTGATTCATCAGGCAAGTACATAATTGCTAAATCAATTTTGTTGTTTTCTAAACTTTCCCAAATTTCTTTTCTGGTCAACATATGAAAGTTAATGACCAAGTCAGGATTTTCTTTGTAAAGTTGTAGAGCGAATTTTTCGAAGACCTTAGTTTCAATTGAAGCTAAGATTCCTAAATTGATTTCACCATTGGTTGAACTTGTAGTCGTCTGAATCTCATCAGTGGCTTGGTTCAAAATGTCATAAATCTGGTGGGTTGCTTTAAGCATAATGTAACCAGCATCAGACATTTTTAATTTCTTACCTACTGAATAAAATAAGTTGGTTCCCACAGTCCGTTCAAGTTTCTTAATTTGTTGTGTTAACGCTGGCTGAGTAATTCCAAGGATTTGGGCAGCTTGCGTGTAGTTCATAGTTTCTGATAGTTGTAAAAAGTAAGTCAGGGTTTTGGATGAAAATATATTCTCTTGTGTAGTTTTCACATTGACTCTCCTTAAAAATAAAATTAACATCATAAATATTTGTTATAACTACTATAATGCCAAAATAATGGATTATCAAACATTATCCTTAAATTTAATCTTTCTTAATTAAACGATAGAAATTTCTTGTGTTTTAGGTCTGATTACTACTGGAGTTCCTTCTGTCTGAACGTCAACAACGAAAGAGCCATTAGAGTACCTACCACCTAATGAGTAGTCACTAGGAATGATATCGTGGAACTTTCTTCTCGATGTGATCACTTCTAATGGATCATTTGCTGATGGTAATACAGTGAAATCAACGATTTCATGTGGTTCTGCCTTCAATGCACGAAGGATATTGATTCCCTTACGTGCTCTTGACGTAACAGGCACATCTGATACCGCCATCTTCTTAAACGAACCACGCTGAGTGATAAATCCTAACGTGTCAGACTCACTGACGATTGCCAAGTCGGTTACGTTATCATCGTCTGCTAAGGACATAGATTTAACCCCACTAGTTCTAGGGCCATACATTGATACTTCGTTGATTGAGAATCTAAGTGCTAAACCACGTTTGGAAGCAAGCAAAATTTCTTGATCTTTCTGAGCATCATCAATGAAATTAACTGAAACCACACTGGCATCATCTGTCTTCATCTTAACATATGTGTATGCATGTTTCTTATATGTTCTTCCTGGAATTAAGTCACTAAAGTTAACCCGTTTAATATATCCATCACTAGTAGCTATCAAGAAGCAGCCAGCAGCTTTAAGATCAGTAAAGCTGTAAGTAGCGATAATTTCTTCGTTGATATCTAAACCGATTGATTGAGATATATGCTCACCAGTATCCTTCCATTTCACATCAGTAATTTCAAAGACTGGTCGATAAATCAAGTTACCTTGACTTGTAAACATGAACAAGTGATCACGCGCGTTTACCTTTTTAGTGAAGATTGCGTAATCATCATCTTTCAACCCTGATTCATCAGCTGAAGCGGTGAATGATCGAAGACTACTTCGCTTGATATAACCGTCGTGTGATACTAATACCATAACGTCTTCATCGGGAACAATAACATCAGTATTGATCTTAATGTCAGCGACCTTATCTTGAATTTCAGTCTTTCGATCATTTCGATATTCTTTACCGATAGCTTTAAGCTCCTTGGCAAGAACGCGATTAAGCTCCTTGTCGTCGTTTAGGATCTTGGTATATTCGGCAATCTCTTCAGAAAGTTTTTTAGACTCATTTTCAAGATCAGTTACATCAGTATTAGTTAATCGGTAAAGTTGTAATGCAACAATTGCATCAGCTTGATTTTCAGAAAATTCATATTCGTGAACTAAATTATCACGAGCGTCTTTTCGGTTTTTACTAGCTCTAATTGTTTTAATTACTTGATCCAGGATGGATAAAGCTTTGATCAACCCTTCAACAATGTGTTGGCGACTAGATGCTTTGTTCAAACTATACTGAGTTCGCTTCTTAACAATCTCTTGTTGGAATGTTAAGTAGGAAGTCAAAACAGTCCGTAATGACAATCTTTCGGGACGCATATGATTAATAGCGACCACATTAAACGTATAAGAAACTTGTAGGTCAGTATTCTTCAATAAATAATTTAAGACACCCTGACTATCAACATCACGTTTTAATTCGACAACAATTGAGAGACCTTCTCGATCACTTTGATCACGAACTTCAGCAATTCCATCGATTTTCTTATTTAGTCTAATTTCATCAATTCTTTTGACTAATTGAGCTTTATTTACTTCGTATGGAATTTCGGTAATCACAATTTGTGATTTGTTACCACGAAGATTCTCGATAGTGGTCTTTGATCGAATCACAATTTTACCATGGCCAGTTTCATAGGCTTTTTTAATACCATCAATTCCCTGAACAATTCCACCAGTTGGAAAATCAGGTCCTTTGATAAATTGCATCAATTCATCGAGGCTAGCATCCGGATGCTTTTGTAAATATAAAATTGCGTCGATGACTTCACCTAAATTGTGAGGTGGAATATCCGTGGCATAACCGGCTGAAATCCCTGTGGAACCATTAACTAACAGATTGGGAAACCTAGAAGGTAATACGGTTGGTTCATATTCAGTATCATCAAAATTCAATACCCAATCAACTGTATCCTTGTCAATGTCGCGCAACATTTCTGTTGAGATTTTGCTAAGTCGAGCTTCCGTGTAACGCATTGCGGCAGCTGAATCTCCATCCATTGAACCATTGTTACCATGCATTTCGATTAATGGTTCCCGCAACTTCCAATCTTGGCTAAGTCTAACGATGGCTTCATAGATTGAACTATCACCATGGGGGTGAAAGTTACCCATGACGTTACCAACAGATTTAGCAGATTTACGAAAGCCCTTGTCATACGTGTTGCCATCCTTATTCATGGCATAAAGTATTCTTCGTTGAACGGGTTTTAAACCATCTCTGATATCTGGAAGGGCCCGTTCTTGAATAATTGATTTTGAATATCTTGCGAAGCGGTCGCCCATAACCTCTTCAAGTGTTAAATCTTCAATTTTACTCAATTAATTGTGCCTCCTACTGATCTGAAGTATTGTCTAAAATACTCCCATCTTCTTCAAGGGTAAATTTAATATTGTTCTCTATCCAACGACGGCGAGGCTCAACTTTATCTCCCATTAGCGTGGTGACACGACGCTCTGCTAAAGCTGCATCATCGATTCTAACGCGAATTAAAGTTCGAGTATCAGGATCCATAGTGGTTTCCCAAAGCTGATCAGCATTCATTTCTCCAAGACCTTTGTACCGTTGAAGACTGTAGCCCTTACCAAATTCTTTGGAGAGTTTATCAAGTTCTTCATTTGTCCAAGCATATTGAGTACGCGTTTTCTTGCCAGATCCCTTTTGTAGACGATATAGAGGTGGTAAGGCAATAAATACTCGCCCACTTTCGATCATTGGACGCATGTACTTGTAGAAGAAGGTTAATAATAAGATTTGAATGTGGGCTCCATCATCATCGGCATCGGTCATGATGATGATTTTGTCGTAGTTAGCATCCTTAATTTCAAAGTCTGCACCAACTCCAGCACCAATCGTATAAATCATGGTGTTGATTTCTTCGTTCTTCATAATATCTTCAAGCTTAGCACGTTCTGTGTTAAGAACCTTTCCTCGAAGAGGCAGGATGGCTTGATAACGACGATTACGACCTTGTTTGGCAGAACCACCAGCCGAATCACCTTCGACTAAGAACAATTCGTTTTTGCTAGAATCTTTTGATTGAGCAGGAGTTAGTTTACCTGATAGTAACCGTTCCTGCTTTTTCTTATGCTTGCCGTTTCGACTTTCGTCACGGGCTTTGCGGGCAGCTTGGCGAGCTTGGCGAGCTCTAAGTGCCTTATGTACCAATGTTTGGGCAAACTCCCCATTTTCCATTAGGTAATAGCCGAGTTGTTCCGAAACAACGCTATCTACTATGGCTCTTGCTTCTGGTGTTCCTAATTTTTCCTTCGTTTGGCCTTCAAACTGAAGCAATTCTTCAGGAACGCGCAATGAAATAACTGCAGATAATCCTTCTCGAACATCTGCACCATCAAGATTTTTATCTTTATCCTTCAGCAAATTGACCTTGCGGGCATATTCATTGAAAGCTTTAGTCCAAGCATTTTTAAGTCCGGCTTCATGAGTTCCACCATCTTTAGTCCGAACGTTATTAACGAACGAAAGTAGGGTTTCAGAATAACCGTCGTTATATTGGGCCGCGACTTCAACTTCGACGCCTTGTTTAGAGCCGTCAAAGTACATCACGTTTCCCAATGTATGCTTGTCTTCGTTCAAGTAACCGACAAATTCTTTGATTCCATCTTTGAAGTGATATTCTTCTTCAGTGATTGGGTTCGTTCTTTCGTCAGTTAGAGTTATTTTAGTATCTTTTAACAGAAAGGCTGCTTCGCGCATTCTTTCTGCGATTGTTCCAAAATTATATACGGTACTGGTAAAAACTTTTGGATCTGGCTTAAACGTTACCGTTGTACCGGAAGATTCTTTAGTTTTACCAATTTTTTTAAATGGTTTAGCTACGTGACCGCCATTTTCGAATACTTCTTCATATCGATAGCCATCACGAATAATATCTACTTTTACGTAAGATGATAAAGCATTAACAACACTCGCACCTACTCCATGCAAACCACCTGAGGTTTTATAACCACCCTGGCCGAATTTACCACCTGCATGCAATTGAGTGAAGATAACTTCCACCGTTGGCTTACCGGAACTATGCATACCTACTGGCATACCACGACCGTGGTCAACAACAGTAATACTGTTATCTTCGTGAATGGTTACGTTAATTTCTTTACCGAAACCTGATAACACTTCGTCAACAGCGTTATCAACGATTTCATAGACCAAATGGTGCAATCCCCTTGCATCAGTTGATCCAATATACATTCCTGGACGTTTACGAACAGCATCCAGTCCCTCTAAAATTTGTATTGAGGAATCATCGTAACTTTGGCTTTGCTTTGACATTTATTCTGACTCCTTTACTTGCAATCTATTTCATAATACCTTAAAACAACGGCTTTGAAAACGAATTTTATTGGCTAAACTTTAGAAAAATGCTAAAATAACTCTTGCTTGTGAAAACTAAAAATTGATAATTAACGAGGTTCTAAAGTGAATAATAGTACATACGAAATTATAATAATGTTGATTTTGGCATATTTATTAGGTTCTATCCCTAGTGGAGTTTGGATCGGTAAGCTTTTTTTTAGAATCGATATTCGCAGACACGGCTCTGGAAACATTGGTACGACAAACACTTATCGAGTTTTAGGTCCAATTGCAGGAACTATCGTAATGATTATGGATATTTCAAAGGGTGTCGTCGCCACCTTACTTCCAACATTCTTTGGGAATCATACCATAACACCGTTGGTTTTTGGTTTGATGGCCATTTTAGGCCATACCTTCTCGATCTTTGATAAATTCAAAGGTGGCAAAGCAGTGGCCGTGAGTGCCGGAATGCTGCTAGCATACCAACCTGTCTTGTTTATCATTGCCATCTCAATGTGGTTATTCCTGATTTTTATCTCAAGTACCGTTAGTTTTGCCAGCATTGTGGCCTTTATACTAATTACGATCATTATCTTTTTCACTCATGATATCTTGCTGAGTATCTTGGCTTCTGTCCTCACAATTTTCATTATCTATCGCCATTGGGAAAATGTTATTAGAATGTTGCACGGAACTGAAAATAACGTATCGTTTGGACTATACTACTGGCTTCATAAATCAAAAAAATAATTTAAATTAACTTCGAGTCACAAAAAATCAGTGGATATAATTCCACTGATTTTTTATTGTTCATGTAGCATGATGCTACTGAACTCCTAATAACGACAACTAATCATAACACAATTAATTCTATTGTGAACATATGTTTTGTTGAGTCGATCAAAATAACCGATCTAGCCTTCAGAGTTTTCTCTGATAACTAGACCGGTTATTTTTTATCTCTGTAAATGTTAAAAAAATGTTACTTCGTATTTTCCAGTAAATTTATCCTGTGGTGCTAAACGATTGGTAGCAAATTTATGTTCCAAGTTTCCATCTGCATTGATCGTATCAGCTAGGCCCCACCATGGTTCAATACAAACGAATGGTGATTCCTTGGGATATGGTGACCAGACACCAACATATTTAGCATTATCAATATGAACTGAAACTCCTGTTTCACTCAAATTATTACCCAAGAGTAAAGTTACTTGTTCCCCATCGAGTTCAAATACCTGCGCATCTTGGTTAAATAGCTCGTGGTTCAACTCCACCGGCTTTCTTAGATCAACCGTTGAGGTATCGTCAGGATCACTGTAAGGAGGTTTTAATGGCACCCTAGTGTAATCTTTTTGCGGCGCAAAGCGAATATGGTAATCATCGAAGCCCCCCTCGAAAGGATTAAATGGCACATTAAATCCAGGATGAGCTCCTAGTTGAAAAATCATTTCTTTTTCATCGATATTTGTGACCGTCATTGAAACACTGAGTTCATGATCTCTAAGCTCATATTTAACCGTTAATTTGAATTTAAATGGGTATTTAGCTAGTGTTTCAGAATTCTGAGTCAAACTCAGGGTGACTTGATCATCAGTCTGTGAGTCTACTTGAAATTCGTTATCTCTAGCAAATCCGTGCTGAGTCATTTGATATGTTTCACCCTGATACTGATACTGGTTGTCTTTAAGCCGGCCGACAATTGGAAATAAGATGGGTGCATGACGCCCCCAGTATTGCTTATCAGCCGTCCAAATGTATTCTGTATCACTTGACTTAACACTAGTTAATTCGGCACCAAATGGGTTAATTAACACCGTTAAATAGTCGTTTGTAAGTCTAATCATCGTTTCCCCGCACCCCTAGTTCTAATTTTATAGGATATATCTTGAAAGATCCTTATTACCAGCTAATTTGCCAACCTTGTCTTCGACATATTGTTCGGTAATAGTAATGTCACCCATTTGCATATCAGGGCCTTCGTAAAGAATATCTTCCAATAATTTTTCAAGGATGGTGTGTAATCTTCTGGCACCAATATTGTCTGTATTATGGTTAACATCTGATGCAATTTCTGCAATTTTGTTCACAGCTTCAATGGTGAATGTGATATTGATGTTGTCAGTACCAATCAAGGCAACATATTGCTTAGTCAAAGCGTTAGTTGGTTCCGTTAGAATGCGAACAAAATCATCCTTGCTTAAGTCATCAAGTTCCACTCGAATTGGGAAACGACCTTGAAGCTCTGGAATTAAATCAGACGGTTTACTTGTCGCAAACGCTCCTGAACCAATAAATAAGATATGATCGGTGTTAACTGATCCATACTTAGTATTGATCTGAGAACCTTCAACAATTGGTAAAATATCCCTTTGAACACCTTCTCGTGATACTTCACCAGAGTTATTAGAATTACCACCAGTAATCTTATCAATTTCATCAATGAAGATGATTCCAGTGTTTTCTGCTCTAGTGATGGCATCATGATAAAGATCGGCTTGATTGATTAAAGTTTCAGCTGCTTGATGAGCCAAAATATCACGCGCTTCTCTAACAGTCACAGTTCTTTCGATTTGCTTCTTAGGCATTAGGCCAGATAAAGTATCATTCAAGTCGATTCCCATTTGGTTCATCATACTATTTTGGCCAGCAGGATTGCTTGAAGGGTCATCAACCTTGATTTTAACTTCATTGTCTTCTAGTAATCCGGCACGAAGTTTTTCTGAAGTAGACATACGTTGTTCGCGCACATCATCTGTGATGTCTTCTTCAGGGGCGCTGTCTGTTGGCATTTCACCTTTTTGCATTGCAGAGAACATGCTCATCAGATTTTGCATGTCATTCTTGTTATTTTCTTTCTTCTTGGCAGGAACCAATAGTTTCACTAGTTGGTTATTAGCTTCTATTTCAGCATCCACACGGACGTTTTTATATGCTTCTTCCCGTTGAAGATTGACCGCATTTTCAACTAAATCACGGACCATTGATTCAACATCTGATCCAACGTAACCAACTTCCGTAAATTTAGTAGCTTCAACCTTAACAAATGGTGCTTTGACAATTTTAGCTAAACGTCTAGCAATTTCAGTCTTACCAACTCCTGTAGGTCCGATCATCAACAGGTTCTTAGGAGAAATTTCATCTTGCATATCACTAGACAACTGCATTCTTCTGAAGCGATTTCTTAAAGCGACCGCAACGGCTTTTTTAGCATCATTTTGGCCAATGATGTATTGATCTAATGTTTCAACAATTTGTTTTGGGGTGATTTGTGATTCGTCCACTATTTATTCCTCCTACAACTCTTCTGAAATAACATTTTGGTTAGTAAAGATATCAATAGAACCTGCAATATGGATAGCAGCCTCAGCAATCTCTTTGGCACTCATATTTTCAGCATGGTGTTTCATGGCAGTTGCAGCTGCTAAAGCAAAGTTACCACCTGAACCGATAGCTAAAATGTCGTCGTCTGGTTCAATGACTTCACCGGAACCAGAAACAAGAAGTAAATCTTTATCGTTCATAACGATTAAAAGCGCTTCTAGTTTTTGTAATGCTTGGTCCTTGCGCCAGTCTTGAGCTAATTCAACAGAAGCACGTTTTAAATCACCATCATATTGACCTAACTTAGCTTCAAATCGCTCTTCTAGATTAAAGGCATCTGCAACACTGCCGGCGAATCCAACGACGACTTTACCGTCAAAAATCCGACGAACCTTGTGGGCAGTTCCCTTCATAATTACTTTTTCACCCATAGTGACTTGACCGTCTCCGGCCATTGCTAGGTGACCATTGTGTCGAACGGCACAAATTGTAGTTGCTTCAAATTTTACTGGCATAAATTAAATGAACTCCTATTCTTGATTTTTATTTGAGCGGGGAAAGAATTGATTATAGTCATGCATTAGATGAGACTTCGTTACATGAGTATAAATTTGGGTCGATGACAAACTAGCATGCCCTAATAATTCTTGAACCGTCCGCATATCAGCACCATTATTTAACATCGCTGTAGCAAAGGTATGGCGCAGCATATGGGGATGAATATCGGAACTTAGACTACTTTTCTTAATGATGTCGTTCAATACATATTCAATCCCACGAGCACTAATTGGTTTGCCGTAATGATTAATAAATAAATACTGATGATCTTCATTGTGATCCACCATAATTTTTTCCCTCACAGGTAGATAATTATTGAGGGCATTCTTGGCGTGTTCACCAAAAGGGACGTACCGTTGTTTGTTTCCCTTTCCGAAGATTAACATCATTTTATTAGTAAAATCGATTCTGTCAAGGGTAATTCCTGCACATTCACTAACTCGAATTCCAGTGGCATAAAATACCTCCAGCAACGCGAGGTTTCTTGAGCTTAATGGATTCTCATCATCTTTTTCAACGCTATCAAATAACGCCTGCATTTCTGATTGATAGAAAAACCTTGGCAATTTTTTATTCTCTGTTTTTAAATGCACATATTCAAATGGATTTACCGAAACTAAATCATTTTTAATTAGGTAGTTATAAAACGTTCTAAGGGCCGAAACCTTCTGTGCAACTGAATTTTTTGAATACTCATGATCGTGAAGGTTAGTTAAATATGCCTCGACGTCATACGCGTCTACCTTAAGAATTGAAGCGTCTTCTTGGTTAGTTTGATTTAAAAAACTGATAAAAGCTTGGATATCTCTTTGATAAGATGAAACAGTTTCATCAGAATACTTTCGTTCATTTTTTAAATACTTTAAAAACCAATTTAAATTTTTATCTGCTGCACTAATCAAGTCCACACCCCCTTATCCTTATTAATCATACCAGATTATCAATCATGGATTGGTTCCGTTTTCAAAAAATTAATAAATATAAACAAAAAAGGCCGAAACCCAAGTAAATTGGGTTTGACCTCTTTTCGGTAAAGCTTATCTTGCACGACGTGATGCAGGAATACGAGCAGCTTTTCCTTGTAATGCACGTAAGTAGTAAAGTTTGGCACGACGAACACGACCATGACGAACTACTTCGATTTTGTCGACACGTGGTGAATGTAATGGGAAGATACGTTCGATACCAACACCGTTACTGATCTTACGAACAGTATAAGTTTCTTGGATACCTGAACCCTTACGTTTGATTACAACACCTTCGAACAATTGGATACGTTCACGTGTACCTTCAACAACCTTAACGTAAACTTTAACAGAGTCACCAGTACGGAATTCTGGAATGTCGCTACGCAATTGGTCGTTGTTAAGCTTTTCGATTAATTGATTTTGTCTCATGACTAAAATCTTCCTTTCGATAGCATTCATTATCTACTCGACAGCGGAATGTTGATTTACGGTTTACACCAGATGTTAGTGTATCATAATTCGCGATTGTCTGTAAAGAGAATTTTCTTGTCAGGGAAATTTTTATTTATTTCCCTTCTCTTCCTCTTCAATTCTAACATCAGACAACAATCTTTTTTGAATAGCAGTAAGTTTTTGGTGGTCGATTAGATCAGGTCGTCTAGTATATGTTCTTCTCAACGATTCCTTTTGATTCCACTCGAATATCTTCTTATGGTCACCACTTATGAGAACATCTGGGACTTTCATACCTCTAAATTCGGCAGGACGTGTATATTGAGGCCCTTCTAAAAGACCAGTTGAAAATGATTCAGTAACAGCTGATTCGTTGTTACCTAATACACCATCGATAAGTCTAGAAATGGCATCGATCATGACCATTGCTGGTAATTCCCCACCAGTTAGCACGTAATCACCTAATGAGTACTCATCAGTGACGATAGATCTAATACGTTCGTCATAACCTTCATAATGCCCACAAATAAATGTTAGATGTTCAGACTTAGCAAGTGATTCTGCATCAGACTGCTTGAATTGTTTTCCGGCTGGATCCATTAAAATGACTTTACCATCAGGAATTCCTTTGGCCTGCGCTTCTTGTTGAGTATGTTCGAATGCATCGAGAATGGGTTGAGCTTGTAGCAACATACCTGCCCCACCGCCAAATGGATAATCATCAACGTGGTTATGCTTATCTGTGGTAAATTCGCGGAAATTAGTGACGTTGAAATCAATAATATTATTTTCGATAGCCTTACCAATTATAGAATCATGCATAGGTCCCGCAAACATTTCTGGGAATAGGCTTAAAACATCAATCTTCATCGTCTAACCCCTCCGGAACTTCAACGCTTATAATGCCTTTATCAAGATCCACATCTTTTACAACGGAATCAATTTTAGGCAATAGTAAATCTGATTTATGGTCTCGTTTAACTACCCAGACATCGTTAGCACCAGGCGCAAGAATCTCCTTGACTGTACCAATGACAGTGCCGTTTTCGACAACATCTAAACCGATAATTTGGTGATAGTAGTATTCTCCGTCTGCTAAATCGTTGTCTGACAAGCTATCCTCATCAACTTTTAAAATAGCAGGCTTAAATTTGAGAACATCGTTAATTGAATCATAGCCTTTAAAATGTAGAATGATAAAGTTCTTTTGGCTTCTAACCCCATCAATTTCTAACTGAATCATTGAATGAGTTTGTTCATCATCCACAAAAACGTGGTTTCCCTTTTTAAATCTTTGGTCCGGGAAATCCGTGGTTGAAATGACCCGAACTTCACCTTTGATGCCTTGAGTGTTAACTAGTTTACCAACGTTAAAATAATTCAAATTATATCTCCTATATTTATATCGATAGATAATAAAAAAGCTCTTAAACAAAACCACCGTTTCGAATAAGAACTTTTTATTTCTTGCCGTCATCAACAACAAGACGCACTTTTTTTGAACCTGAAACAGGGACACTGTAAACCAGTGTTCTGATTGTTTGAATTACGTGACCATGCTTGCCGATTACTCGACCGACATCATCATCGCTTAAATGAAGATGATATTCATTAAACCGATCAGTTTCCTGATGACTAATTCTAATATCATCTTTATCATCAACCAGTGGTTCAATTATAGTTTTTATTAATTCATCAACATTAACCATGTCGTAGAATCACTCACTTTACTATTTTGAGTATTTAGCTTCGTGATACTTCTTCATGATGCCAGCATCAGATAAGATATTACGAACAGTATCTGATGGTTGTGCACCATTGTTTAACCAGTTAAGAATTGAATCTTCTTCCAAAGTTACCTTTGATGGTTCAACTAATGGATTGTATGTTCCGACGTTTTCGATGAAACGTCCGTCACGAGGGCTACGTGAATCAGCAACTACGATACGGTAGAATGGACGCTTCTTTGAACCCATGCGCTTTAAACGAATTTTAACAGACATGTTTATTCCTCCTATAATCTTTTAACGTATTATAATATACCAACAATTTGAACGGTTGTAAAGGTTTTTTTCTTTACACCACCAAACCCTTGATAAATATTGATAATTACTTGCGTTTCTTTTTAGACTTTAATCGCTTTTTCTTGTTTTTGCGTAGTTTACGGCTCATTTGTTTCATTGCTAAGTTAGACATCTTAGATCCAAGTCCACTTCCGCCACCCATGCCCGTGGCATTCATCATGTTTTCCATACCAGACATGTTACCTTTAGAGACTTGGTTCATCATTTTCTTCATTTGATTAAATTGCTTGATCATCCGATTAACCTCTTGGATCGGTCTACCAGAACCAGCAGCAATTCTGCGACGGCGTGAAGGATTTAATACATCTGGATCTTCACGTTCTTGTTCAGTCATTGAGTAAACAATGGCCTTGATATGTTCCATATCCTTAGGATCCATATTTACGTTTTGAAGAGCAGGATTATTGGCCATTCCTGGAATCATCTTCATGATATCTTCTAATGGTCCCATTTTTTGAATCTGACTGATTTGATCGAGAAAATCGTTAAAATCAAAACTATTTTCTTGAATCTTTTCAGTTAACTCTTGAGCCTTTTTCTCGTCGTAATCTTTTTGAGTTTTTTCGATAAGGGAAAGCATGTCTCCCATACCCAAAATTCTGGAAGCCATTCGATCTGGATAAAAGACATCCAGATCAGTCATCTTTTCACCTTGACCAACAAATTTGATTGGCCTGTCAGTAACTGCTCTAATTGATAAAGCAGCACCACCACGAGTATCACCATCTAATTTGGTTAAAACAACACCAGTGATATCCAAAGCATCGTTAAATCCTTCGGCAGTAGCAACTGCATTTTGTCCGGTCATTGAATCGATAACCAACAAAATTTCGTTTGGTTTAACTTCTGATTCAATGTTTTTAAGTTCACCCATCAAGGCTTCATCAATTTGCAATCTACCAGCAGTATCAATAATTACATAATCATTGTGGTTCTCAATGGCATGAGCAACACCACGTTTAGCAATTTCTACGGGATCAACATCTGTTCCTAATTGAAATACAGGAACATCAATTTGTTCCCCAACTGTTTGCAATTGATCAATTGCGGCAGGACGATAAACGTCATCGGCAACTAATAAAGGTCGAGCGTTCTGTTCATCCTTTAATTTAAGGGCTAATTTACCTGCAGTAGTGGTTTTACCAGCCCCTTGAAGACCGGACATCATAATGATGGTTGGAATCTTAGGAGCCTTGTTTAGCGGTACAGCTTCCTCACCCATCATCTTAGTTAACTCTTCGTCAACGATCTTGATGATTTGTTGGGAAGGATTTAACCCTTCAAGAACGTCTGCCCCTTTAGCACGATCCTGGACAGTTTTAACAAAATTTCTAACGACCGTAAAATTAACATCGGCTTCTAATAAAGCCAATCTGATTTCACGCATCGTTTCTCTTAAGTCGGCTTCGCTGATCTTACCCTTACCACGAAGCTTCTTCATTGCGTTTTGAAGACGCTCTGTTAAGCCTTCAAATGCCATATTTACACCACTCTCATTCTTCTTCAGTTGTTTCTAACGAACTGATTAATTTATTTAGTTCTGCATCATTAGGATAGTTCAATTGAACATATGCCTGAATTTGATCTAATTTTGAATTACGGTCTGTGTAATTCTTATATAGGTTTAGTTTTTGTTCATAGCTAATTAAGATTTTTTCTGACCGTTTGATATTATCGTAGACGGCTTGCCGACTGACACTAAACTCTTCAGCAATTTCTCCCAGAGAATAATCATTAGCATAGTATAGTTCCAGATAACTAGCTTGCTTACCGGTTAAAAGCGGTTCATAAAAAGCAAACAAGGAATTTATATAGTTGTTTTTTTCTAGTTCCATAATTGCTTCCTTTCCGGTTCCACATTAGTTTACAGTACTGATTTTTATTGAGCAAGTCAATTAAAGCAAAAAAGTGAGAATTAGCTAACTAACATCAACTAATTCTCACCAGTCATCAAGATCGTTTACAGCTATTAATCCTTAAATAACCCTTTGAACAATCCATAGATAAAGTTATTTGCATCAAAGTCTGCCAAATCAGTAACCTTTTCACCTAAACCGACAAGTTTAACTGGTAAATGTAATTCATTCCTAATTGCTAACACAATACCACCTTTGGCAGTACCGTCAAGCTTAGTTAACACGATACCAGTCACATCAGTTGTATCCTTAAACGTTTTGGCCTGCGTCATAGCATTCTGACCAGTTGTAGCATCTAGGACTAGCAACACTTCATGCGGAGCGTCAGGAATTTCTCTAGTCAGTATTTTCTTCATTTTAGCCAACTCATTCATTAAATTGACTTTATTTTGAAGTCTACCAGCAGTATCAACCATCAAAATATCATAATTTTCTGCTTTGGCTTTTTTAACACCGTCAAAGACTGAGGCAGCTGGATCAGATCCGGCCTCTTTTTTTACAATATCGACACCGTCTCGTTGTGCCCAAACATTTAATTGTTCAATAGCACCAGCTCTAAACGTGTCAGCGGCAACTAGAAGAACCTTTTTGCCTTCATCTTTGAATCGTTTTGCTAGTTTACCGATGGTAGTAGTTTTACCAACACCGTTAACCCCAACAAATAAAAGAACGGTTGGACCACTGCTTGCTAAATGAAGAGTATTATCTTCACCGTTGCCTTCAGAATCATATAATTCAATCATTTTTTGAACGATAACATTTTGGACGTCTTTAGGTTTCTTGGCGTTTTGAAGTTTAACCTCATCTCTTAATTCATCAGTTAACTTCATAGCAGTTTCAAAACCGACATCTGATTCTATCAACATGTCTTCTAGACGTTCGAAAAATTCTTCATCAACGCTTCGGAAGTTAGCAAATAATGCGTTCAGCCTTTGACCAAAGGTTGAACGACTTTTGGCTAGACCATGTTCATATTGCGTGGCACCGTCTTCTGTGGGCTGTTTAGTATCATCAAACTTCTGAGTATCGTCCGGTTCAGTGGACTGATTATCAACACTGGTTGGCTCCTCAACAGGTGATTCTTCAGATTCATTTGTATCTTCTTGACTAGCAGCAGTCTCGGTTTCCAAATTGTTTGTGATTGTTTCGCTATCAGTGTTAGCAATTGTCTCACTTTGAGTATCTTGTCTAGTGGTAGTTTTTTCTCGAGTGTCTTCAACTGCAGAATCATCACTCACATCTTCTAAATTATCGCCTTCACTCACAGTCTCAGTGGCTTGTGAATTGTCTGATTCTTCTGTTGATGATTCATTGGTTTCTTCACTACTATCAAATGAGGAATCTGATTCTTCAGAATCATTCATGACAGGCTTTTCTGCCTCTTCATTTTCTTTGACATCAGATTGATCATCAGTTGAAGTACTGTCTGTTGTTGCTTCTGTAGCCGTGTTCTCAGCTTCAGTTTCATTAGCGTCTGCAGCAGTCGTTTGCGCATCAGTCACTGACTCCAACTTTGTTTCTTGTTCTGATTGTTCGGAAGATTTAACAGTTTCTTCAGGCTGTTTTTCTTCCTTAGATTCTTTAGAGCGTCGTCTAAAAATATCAAAAAGTCCCATTATTTTACCTCTTCTTGAATGTTATCTAAATTAACTGTTATCACTTTGGAAACTCCGGAATCTTGCATAGTAATTCCATACAATTGATCAGCATAGATCATTGTTTCTTTTCGATGAGTAATAACAATGAATTGAGTGTCACTGCCGTATTGCTTCAAATATTGTGCGAAGCGATCTGCATTGAACGGATCCAAAGCAGCTTCTGCTTCATCCAAAATACAAAATGGAACTGGACTGACTTTTATAATGGCAAACAATAGTGTGATTGCCGTCAAAGCCTTTTCACCACCAGATAACAAATTTAGTGCACGATAATTTTTTCCAGGTGGCTGAACCATAATATCCATACCTGTGTTCAACAAATCGTCAGGATCAGTTAAAACCAATTTTGCTTCGCCACCACCAAACATATCGACAAACACTTTCGAAAATGCTGCCGAAATCTTTTCAAAAGCATTTCCAAACTTAGTGCTGATGGTGTTATCCATAGATGACATTGTCTTTTGCAATTTGTTTTCTGCAGTAATTAAATCTTTACGTTGATTATCAAGGAATTTATATCTGGCCGAAACATCATTAAATTCTTGAATCGAGCCAATGTTCACAGGACCAAGCTCCTCAATTCCTCTTTGAAGCATGTTGATTCGACTGATTAATTCACTAATATTGACACCACTGACGTCGAAGTTCTCAACGTCTGCTTTTTTCATTGCATATGTTTCCAAAAGCTTATCAAAATTGTAGGAAACGCTCTGCTTATCTTTATCCAATTGATTATTTTTTACTTCAATTTCATTATCAACATTACTCAAGTTAACCCGTTGATTTGACAGGGTATCGTTTAAAGAATCAATTTCTTGATTCGTATTTGCGACCTCTTGTTTAATCTTCGCTAGATTTTGTTTAACATCTTGTTCTGTGACCATACCCTTACTAATTTGCTCATCTAACTCTTGCTTTGTTGGCTGGTCAGTAAGTTGATTTTCCAAGATTTTCTTTTTACTAGTGCTTTCATCTATCAAACGGTCGTTTGTGTCAATGCGCTCTTGCAAAGTAATTAACTCATTGGTTAACTGCCGCTGCGATTGCTCTAACAGTAGTTGTTGTTCATGCAACTGTTGTCGTTGAGCTTGTTGTTCTGATTCCAGATTCTGCACGTCACTTTGCTTAGTGCTCAACTGATCAATCAACGCATTTATTGACTGCAATTGTTGCTGCGTATCAGATAATTTAGTTTGTACATCTTGGTCTTGGTTAGTCTCATTATCAGCTATTATGTTTTGATAACCAAGTTTTACGGTCTTTAACTGTCTTGTTAGTTGATTGAGTTCTACTTGTTTTTGTTGAATCAGATTTTCTTGCATCGCAACACTTTGACGGGCTTGTCGTTCATGTTCTTGTGTAACAGACACTTGTTCGGCAAGTTGATCGACATGCTCTTTGAGTTCTGCTAATCGTTGTTCTTTTACAACTAGTTTCTGATTCATGTCGGCAACGACTTGACTCAAATCATCTAATTCTGTTTGCTGGCTTAAAACACTTTGAGTATTTTTCTTAGTCGCACCACCAGTTAGCGACCCTCCTGGATTAACGACCTGACCATCCAAAGTAACTACCCGATAAGCATGATTGATTACTCCACTAATTGAAATCGCTGATTTTAAATTATCAGCAACGATAGTGGTCCCAAGTAAAAATTTAAAGATGTGTTGGAATTTATCATCAATCGATATTAAATCACTGGCAATGCCGATAAATCCTGAATTTTTATTTGCCACGCTGATGATTGATTCAGGTATGTACTTAGCACGAATCGTTTTAAGAGGTAACAATGTGACTCGGCCCAACTTATGTTGAGTTAAAAAACGAATTGCTTGTGATGCATCATCGTTTGTTTCCACTATGATATTTTGTGATCTACCGCCCATAGCGATGTCGATTGCTAACACATATTCTTTTTGAATTTTAACGAATTCAGACACCGTTCCATAAATTCCCGGTAATTCGTTACGATGTTTTAATAAATTAGACACACCAAAATAATAACCACGATATGAATCATGGATATTTTGTAAAGATTTTAACTTGGCCTTGGCCTCCTCAGCAATTCTTAAAGCTGACAGCCATTCATCATTTGCCTGATTTAAATCATTTTTGGCAGCAGTGTAATTTTGATTATCTTGTGTCAATTGTTTCTCTTGTTGATCAAGAGAAGTTTTTAGTTCTTCAAGCTTACTACTCTCAGCTTGAAAATCATCCTTTTGACTATTCACTTGAGCAGTTAAATTATTGATTCTCTCAGATTGGGAGTTAATTTGTTGATTGAATTGTTGATTATCTTTCTCTTGCAAAGACAGTTGATTCTTTAATTCAGTTTGTCTTTGTAGCAAATCGATGTATTTATCTCGATTAGTTTGAATTTCTTCAGCAAGCTCCTTTGAAGATTTTTCCGGTAACTTTGACTGAAGGTCATCGATTTGAGATTGCACTTGTGTTAGCTTTTGTTTCACATCATTTTGATTTGCAACTAAGTCTTTAAATTGCTGGCTCAACTGTTTCTTGGTTTCTTCCGCCTCAGATAACGTTGCAACGATTTGTTTCAAATTTTCATTGGTAAATGAGGCTTGTTGCGAACTTAATTGTTTATGGCTTCTTAGCTGTTCGATTTTTTTAGAAATTTCCACTAACTTAGTTTCTAATTCTTCAGCTCGAGAATTGTTACTCTCTAATTCAGATTGTAGCTCAATTTTCTTGCTAGTCTGACTTTTTATTTCTTGAGTTAAATTTACCTTAGTAGATGACAACTGCTTCAGTTTCGCAGTCAGGGAATCCACAGTATTAATTAACCTCTGAGTATCTACGATTAACTTAGTCTTTTCGATTTTAGTTAATTGCTTTTTTTGATCAAGATAATCATTTGCCAAGTTGGACTGTTCCTCTAAAGGAACTATCCGTTGCTCTAGCTCATTAATAATGTCATTGACTCTATCTAAGTTGTCACTAGTGGTGGTCAATTCTTTTTGTGCTGTCATTTTTTGTTGTTTGTACTTGTAAATTCCAGCAACACTTTCGATAATCGTTCGTCGTTCCTCAGAAGTACTGTTCAAAATCGCATCGATATTTCCTTGCGAAATAATCGACAAAGAACCCTGACCAATGCCAGAGTCCATAAATAAATTAACGATGTCTTTTAAGCGACATTCTTTTTCGTTCAAAAAGTATGAACTGTCACCATTTCTAAACAACTTCCGAGCAACTTTGATTTCTGGTAATGCAGATTGAATATAATTATCAGCATTATCTAAAGTCAACGTTACTGAAGCCATATTTTGAGATTTACGATCCGCAGAACCTGAAAAAATCACATCAAACATTTTGGTTCCACGCAATGTTTTAGCTGATTGCTCACCAAGGACCCAACGAATGGACTCTGCGATATTACTCTTACCGCTTCCGTTAGGACCGACAATTCCAGTTAAACCAGTTGGAAAATCTATTTTTGTTTTTTCCGCGAAGGATTTAAATCCAACGATTTCAATTGATTTTAATTGCACAGGACCATTCAAACCCCAATCTACAATAAATTCATATTACTTGTATCGAAGTGCTTCAGAGCTTGTTGCGCTGCTTTTTGTTCGGCTTCCTTCTTTGAATGTCCTTCACCGATACCAAATTCCTTATCGGCAATGAGAACCTTAACCCGGAACATACGATCATTAGCTGGGCCAAATTCTTCCATCAACTCATAATCAATGTCGACTGGTCCATCTTCTTGGGCCACTTCTTGAAGTTCGGTTTTATGATCAAAGAATTCGTCAAACATACCTGAGTCAAGTTTAGGAAAAATCACTTGATGACAAAATCTCTCAACTGATTCTTTTCCCTGATCCAGATAGAGTGCTCCAACAAATGATTCAAAGATATCACATAATAAAGAATCTCGGTCACGTGCATTGGCCCGTTCTTCACCCTTACCTAACCGAATGTATTCATTGAAATGACATTCTCTAGCGAATGTACTAAAACTTTTTTCATTAACCATTGCGGCCCGTAATCGAGTCAATCTACCCTGTGGTAAGCGCTCATAACGTTTGAAAATGTATTCTGATACTACCAATTGCAATACAGCGTCACCTAAAAATTCAATTCGTTCATAAAATTTTAGATTTTGATCTTTATGTTCATTAACATATGATGCTTGCGTAAACGCCTCATCTAAAAGATCTTTATTGCTAATGGTGATATCGAAATCCCGTTTTAGCATTTCATTCAAGCCTGTTATCATTTGTTTCCTCCAAAATAATTAAATCAACCAGTTATCTGATTGATTTGTGAATTACTGATGTTTTATAACGAAATCTACTGCTTCGTTAATTGTATTTAATTTTTCCGCATCTTCATCTGAGATTTCTGCGTTGAAAGTATCTTCTAAATCAAGAACGAATTCAACAAAATCAATTGAATCAGCATCTAAATCATTCTTAAAGTTCAAATCACCAGTAATCTTTGAACGATCAATATTAAATTGATCAGCGACCATGTCAGCAATCTTATTAAAAGCTTCTTCTTTATTCATTAAATACACCTATTTATTTTTTATTTACGTACTTTAGTCATTATATCAAATTATTTGCGATTTTTAACGCTCTCTTTGATTGCGTCTAATTCAGCCTGATGATCATTTACATAATCTACCAAATCGGAAATCATTCCCGATTCGTGAATCGTCTTAATCTGAGCTAACGAATTTTTAACGATTTCTGCTTTACTTGCACCATGTGACTTAATAACTGGTGCTTTTAGGCCAAGAAACATTGCACCACCGTACTTTGAATAGTCCATTTGATCAGCGATTGAACCAAACACATTTTTCAATAGTAGAGCGCCCATCTTATCTCTCAAACCACCATCAGTGATGCCATGTTTGATAAGTCTAAGCATGCTTAAAGCTGTACCTTCAATACTCTTAAGAGCAGCATTACCAGTGAAACCATCGGTAACGACCACATCAGCGGCCCCATTCAAAAGTTCTCTAGATTCTACGTTACCAATAAAGTTCAAGTCTTTATTGGCAGCTAGTAATTCGTGAACTTCCTTATGAAGCATGTCGCCCTTGTCAGGCTCTGTTCCATTATTTAATAATCCAACTCTAGGATTTTCAATGTTCAAAACATTTTGAGCGTAGTATTTTCCCATAAAAGCAAATTGATACAAGTTAAGTGGTTTTGAATCAGCGTTCGCCCCAACATCTAACATTAAGAACTTATCAGACATGCCTGGTTTCCCATTAACTATTGGCAAAGTGGTAGTTAAGCCTGGACGATCAATTCCCTTGATCCGACCAATGATAAATAAGCCAGCGGCTAAAACGGCCCCAGTATTTCCAGCAGAAAAGAAGGCGTCGTTTTTTCCGTCACTAACTGATTGAGCGGCTAAAACTAAACTAGATTGTTTCTTTTTACGAATTGCTCGAACGGGTTCTTCACCCATTTCGATAACTTCGTCTGCCTGAGTAATCACAATATTTTGGTCATTTTTTAAATATTTCTTGATTTCATCTGTTATTCCAAACAATTCATATTGGATGTCTGGATTTTCGTCACGGCTTAATTCAACTCCCGCAACGATTTCTTTGGGTGCGTAATCGCCACCCATTGCATCAATAGCAATTTTCAATTGTTGTCATCCTCTCACTTAATCCGCAAAGATGGGTTGGTTCATTTTTAAATACTTAGCTAATTGTACATTTTCAGGTTTTCTTTGCCAATCACTTTCTGAAGTAATTCTCTGTGCTTCTTGATTAGCAACGGTTAGAATGTTTAAATCTTCAACTGGATCAGCCACCTTGAAATCAGGGGCCCCAGATTGTTGCTTGCCAGTAATATCACCTTGACCACGTAATTCTAAATCTTTTTGTGATAAATAAAAACCATCAGAACTTTCAGATACGATTTTCATTCTTTTTTTACCATTTTCGTTTTTCGGATCAGCAATCAAAATACAATATGCTTGATCACTTGATCTACCGACTCGTCCTCGAAGCTGATGAAGTTGAGAAATACCAAAATGATCAGCATCAAAAATAACCATTGTATTCGCATTCTTCACGTCCACTCCAACTTCAATAACAGTAGTTGCAACTAAAACAGCAAATTTTTTGTTAGAAAAATCGGCCATTGCCTGATTTTTCTCGTCGTTAGACATTCGGCCATGAAGCAGCCCAACTTTAAATTCTGGCTCAAAAATTGATTGAAATCGTTCAAAAATGGCCACTGCATTTTTCATATCAACTGCTTCGGATTCTTCAATCAGCGGAGTCACCACGTAAGCTTGCTTGCCAGCCAATAATTGTTTCTTCAAGAATGCAAGTGCACTGTTAGTTTTAGCCGAGGAAATCCAAGTCGTTTTGACTGGTTTTCGCCCGTTTGGCATTTGATCGATGATTGAAACGTCCATATCACCATACATAGTAATAGCTAATGTTCTGGGAATTGGAGTGGCTGTCATAGCGAGTACATTAGTACCAACACCCTTTTGACGCATAGCTTGTCGCTGATTAACGCCGAAACGATGTTGTTCATCGATAACCGCTAAGGCTAAATTATGATAATTAACTGAATCCTGAAATAATGCATGCGTTCCGACCACTAAGTCGATTTCACCATTTTCAATATTCGGTAGCATGCTTCTCCGAGCAGAAGCTGAAGTTGCACCAGTTAATAGGGCAATATTAACATCAAAATCAGCAAAAAGATTTGCTAAATTTTCTGCATGTTGCTCTGCCAAAATTTCTGTTGGTGCCATAATTACCGCTTGTTTGCCTGCAGAAATAGTAGCCAAAATTGCAATAGCAGCTACAACTGTTTTACCACTACCCACATCACCTTGAAGTAACCGATTCATAGCGTATGGACTATTTAAATCTTTCAAAATCTCGTCAGCAACTTTTAATTGAGAATCAGTCAAATCAAATGGCAGTCTATCAATAAATTGTTTGACTAGACTATCGTGATATTTAATTTCACTATTCTTATTAATTTTACGTTGTGACTGTTTCAATTGTTGAACTCTCATTGAAAATAAAAAGAATTCCATGAATTTAGCAGTTCGATACGCCTTATCTGCATCTTTGGGTGATTTAGGAAAGTGAACGTTTTGAATCATGTTATGAAAAGATTCTAAACGGTATTTATTCAGTAAATCCTGAGGTAACACTTCTGGAATCACTGTTTCATATTCATCAAAAGCAGTTTTGATCAACTTTTTAATGGTCGACTGTTTGACTTCTTTGGTGGCAGGATAAACAGAATCAAAGTTGGCACCGAGATCTTGTTGAATGACCTTCATGCCATTGATTTGTTGACGAGCAACATCGAGAGTTCCGTATACAGAGATTTCGTTACCAACCGTCAATTGTTTTTTTAGCCAAGGTTGATTAAAAAAAGTTACCGGATACGTTAAATCGTTAATTTTTAAAGCGAATTTTAGTCGACTTTTTTTGCGACCAAAAAAAGAAACTG
Source organism: Lentilactobacillus sp. SPB1-3 (assembly GCF_026913205.2). Taxonomy (NCBI): domain Bacteria; kingdom Bacillati; phylum Bacillota; class Bacilli; order Lactobacillales; family Lactobacillaceae; genus Lentilactobacillus; species Lentilactobacillus terminaliae. The sequence goes on along the minus strand of NZ_CP168151.1, from coordinate 1,019,114 downwards.
TTGGTTCTGTAACTACAATGCCCCTAATAGTTACCTTTTGGCCACTTTCGGCACTCTGCGGATCCTTAACTGATAAATCATCATAACGTCTAGGAAAATACGTTAACAAGTCGTTGACAGTGTTAATCCCCAACTTATTTAAGGCAACACTTTTCTTTTCACCAACGCCAGTTAAGACACTTACGGGATCATTCAATTCCAAAGAAATCACCTACTTTCAATCCAAATAAAAAGTTTGGCAATTGCCAAACTTAAAATTAAATATTATTCAACAGAAACCAAGAACGGATAAACCGGTTGGTCACCTTCATGAACTTCTACTTCTAATTCATCGTCGAACTCTTCGATTGCATCTGCAACTTTTTGAGCTGAGTCAGCGCTGGCGCCTTCTCCCCAAATGATTGTGATGGCTTCACTGTCATCGTCAAGCATGTCTTTGATCATGCTGACTGTTGTTTCAAGTAAATCGTCATTAACTAATTTTATTTTGCCATCGATAATTCCCATGAATTGGCCTTTTTTGATCTGAACATCATTAATTTCAGTATCACGAATGGCATTGGTAACTTGGCCTGAAACAACTGTATCCAAATTAGCTTCCATTTCTGACTTGTTATCGGCAAGTGAAGCATCTGGATTAAAGCCAAGCATTGAAGTAATTCCTTGAGAAATAGTTTGGCTATGAACGATTTCAACTGGTACCTTAGCAACTTTAGCAGCTTGTTCAGCAGCCAAGAAAATGTTCTTGTTGTTAGGTAATACAATTGCTCGTTTGGCCTTGGTGGCTTCAATTGCTTTGACAATATCTTCAGTACTTGGATTCATGGTTTGTCCACCACTTAAGATATTTGTAACACCTAAGCTTTTGAACAATTCAGCGATTCCTTTACCACTAGCAATTGAAATCACTGCTGTATCAGGGATTTCTTCTGTAGCAACAGCTGGTGCAGCAGGTTGGTCATCGTTTTCGATAATCGTTTCTTGTTGCATCCGCATGTTATCAACTTTAACTTTGGCCAAATCACCAAATTCTTGTCCCCAAGCCATTACTTTACCTGGATGTTCAGTATGAACATGGACTTTAACGATTTCATCATCGTTAACTACTAATAATGAATCGCCGAGTTTAGCTAAATAGTCATAGAATTCTTGATAATCAAATTTATGATCAACTTGTTTACCACGGCCAATTCTGACCATGATTTCTGTACAGTAACCATAAACGATATCATCAGGATCTAACTGGCTTTGAACACTTTGATGATGAGTTGCATCAATCATTTCATCCATTTCAGATGAATCAGGTTGATAAGCTTCATCATCAATTGTTTTGCCGTTTAATACATCATCGAAAGCCTCAAGAACGAAGGTCAATCCTTGGCCACCGGAATCAACTACCCCAACCTGCTTTAAAACAGGTAATAAATCAGGTGTCTTAGCCAGTGCGTCCTTGGCGTTTTCATAGATGGCATCCATTACGACTGTGGCGTCGTCTGTGGTGCCTGCGGCCTTTTTACCAGCTTGAGCAGCAAGTCTAACAACTGTAAGGACAGTTCCTTCAGTTGGCTTCATAACTGCCTTATAAGCTGTCTCGGTGGCAGCAATAAATCCATCAGCTAAGTCTTGAGCACTTAACTCAGTTTTACCTTCAGTTGATTTAGAAAATCCTCTGAAAATTTGTGAAAGGATCACGCCAGAGTTTCCTCGTGCTCCCATTAATAATCCCTTAGCTAATGCATTAGCTAAATCAGACACGCTAGTACTGACACTTTCATTAACGTATTTATAACCACTTCTAAGTGATAAGTTCATGTTTGTACCAGTATCGCCATCTGGAACTGGAAAAACGTTTAAAGAGTTAATAAATTCCGCATTTTTATCTAATTTTTGTGATGCGGCTAAAACCATTGCCGTAAATTCGGTATTGGTTATCTTGGTGACTTTCAATTAATTTTCCTCCCTATGCAAGTTCGATTATTAGTTCAACACTTGAACGCCTTGAACGATAACGTTAACCGAGTTTGCAGAAACGCCAAGCATGTGTTGTAAATTATACTTGACCTTAGATTGAACGCTCTTTGAAACTTCTGAGATTTTAGTACCATAGCTTACCACAATATATACATCGATGGTAATCTGGTTATCATTCTGTTTAACCTCGACACCTTTAAAGAAGTTCTCTCTTTTTAAAATGTCGTTGACATTATCCCGAAATTGGTTTCTACTAGCCATACCGACAACACCATAGTTATCAGTTGCTGTTCCACCTACAACGTTAGCAATAACGTCATTATCAATATCTACTGTACCGAATTTTGTCTTAATTTTAACGGCCATGAATATACAGCCTCCTTGAAAAAATAATGTGTAACACCATTAACGATAGTTAATGTTACCACAATCAACCAAAAAACCAAAGCAAACTAGTAATCTTAAAATTGAGTGTCAAGTAAAATCACTTGAAAGAAAAGTATTGCAATGCAGGGGTAACTATGATAAATTACTAGGGTGGAACAAATCAGAATGTTAATATTAAACCGATGAGAAAGGGGATTTGTTAACCATGGCAAAAGATTTTATTAACGGCAAACGTACTCGTTTTGGTAACAAGCGTTCACACGCTTTGAATTCTAGTCGTCGTAGCTGGAAGCCAAACTTGCAAAAAGTTCGTATCCTTGTTGACGGCAAGCCTAAGAAGGTTTGGATTTCTGCAAGAACTCTTAAATCTGGTAAAGTTACTCGCGTTTAATCGCCTGTTGACCTACTAAAGTTAAGTGCTAATAACATAATGTTATTAGCACTTTTTTTGAATTCATTTTATTTCAATCATAATTAACAGGACTGATTGTACACTAAAAAGATCGTGAACGGGCATAATTTGCCTTTTCACGATCTTTTTATTACTTTAAATCAGCACTTTGAATGACACACATTACCCCACTATCAAATTCAAATGAAGCATGTGGGCCAACAAATTCGTTGCTAGCCCACGATGTGGGTTGTGTTACGTGATAATCATTTAATTGATATTTCTCATCATATAAAGTCAACGAGTTCATCGGTGTTAAACAAACAAATGCCAAATATTTTTTATCATTTTCTTTTTCAATAGTATATTTTCCTGGTAAGAAAAAAGAAATACTATTTTGGCGATCAATCATTTTAATTCTATCCGCATACTTATTAAATCGAGGTTCTAAAACCATCCATAAATTGGCTAGAAAATGATCTATTCTACCGCCTGTGGCACCATAAACGACTAATTCATCCGCCCCAAGTTCTTCAAAAGCCACCTTCAACCCCAATTGAGTATCCGTGTCATCTTTTTCAGGAATCGACTGACGAATGTCAGCTACATGGTCTTTGACGAGCTTTAATTCATTGGGCTTCAAAGAATCAAAGTCACCAATTGCCACTATTGGATCAATACCTAAATTGATCAAATGTAAATTACCGCGATCAATGCCAATAAAATTACCCGCTACTTGACCCTTGGATAAACTGTCAGGCCATAAGTCAGTTGGTCCCCCAACTAGCAGATTTAGGCGTTTCATTTTGTGGCATCCTTAATTGCGTTAACCTTTGCTACAGGATCATCTGAACCAAATACATATGAACCAGCAACAGCAACTGTTGCACCAGCATTGGCGGCAGCAACAACAGTCTCGTTATTAACTCCACCATCAATTTCAATATCGAAATCCAAGCCACGAGCCTTTTTAATTTCGTTTAATTCAGAAATTTTAGCAACAGTTTCTGGAAGGAATTTTTGACCACCGAAACCAGGGTTAACAGTCATTACTAATACTTGCTTAACCATGTGAAGAACTGGCTCGATTGCTGAAACTGGAGTACCTGGGTTAATAACTACTTCTGCGCCAACGTTTTTGTTGTTGATCATTTGAAGTGCTCTGTGAATGTGTTGAGTAGCTTCAACTTGAACACCGATAATATCAGCACCAGCATCGGCGAATTCGTCAACGTATCTTTCTGGGTTTTCAACCATCATATGCACGTCAAGAACCATATTTGAAACTTTACGAATCGCTTTTACCCAACCGGGACCGTATGAGATTGAAGGAACAAATGCTCCATCCATCACGTCGATGTGCAAGTATTCTGCCCCACCCTTTTCAACGGTCTCAATGTCTTTTTGAAGATTCAAATAATCTGCTGATAGAATTGAAGGTGCTACTTTAATCATAATAATTCCTCACTTTGTTTTATAATTTGGTTTGCGATTTTTGATTTCAGTGTAGATTTGGAGATAATTGTCATACCGGGATTGCATAATTTCGCCTGTCTCGACTTCTCGCTTAACTTCACAGTCAGGCTCATTAACGTGAACGCAACCTCTAAAACGACATTTAGCGGATGCTCGCTTGAATTCTGGGAAATACTGTCCCAAATCTCTAGCGTCTAACTGAATGGGATCATAAGAAGAAAATCCAGGAGTGTCAGCAACCAGTCCGTCACCAACTTTTAGTAATGCCACTTTTCTGGTGGTATGTTTACCACGATTTAAAGCTGCAGAAATCTCTCCTGTTTCCAAGTTAAGTTGTGGAGTGATATGGTTCAGTAAAGTTGATTTACCAGCACCAGTCTGCCCCATAATCACGTTTTCCTTGCTGGAAAGTAACTTCTCGATTTCAGCTAGTGATTCTTTTGAAAAAGCTGTTTTAGGAAGTACAACGTCGTAGCCAATCTGACGATATCCTGCAGCGATCACTTCAAATCGCTTTAACTCAGCTTCACTTAACAGATCGGTCTTAGTAAAGTACAGCACTGGTTGAATACCAGCAACCTCTAAGGCCAACAATTCTCGATCAAGTAAATTACTAGAAAAATCCGGCTGTTTAACAGCCGTGGTCACAATTGCCTGATCGATATTGGCGATTGGCGGTCTAACTAAGGAATTAGTTCTGGGTAGCAGCTTTAATATGTACCCGTCTTCAAACTCAACTTCATCCCCAACTATCGGCGTCAATCCCCGCTTCCTAAAATTACCTCTAGCTCTAGTCCGGTAAATCTCATTATCATCATCTGACAACACATCATAAAATCCACTTAAGGATTGGTAAATCTTGCCTTTTGCCAATTGATCACCTCGATAAAAAATCACTTCCCTTTTATTATAAGAGAAGTGATTCGATTTTGCATTAACTTCTGTTAGTGCATTTGATAAGTAATGTTGTTATCCCGTAATATCGTCTTGCCATCCCGAACGATTTTATACTTACCAATTTCGTCTTTAGTAAGTTCAAACGGTAATGAGACCGTAGTATCACGGGAAATTACCATCTGTTTATAAACTTTAGATAAATCATGATCATGATCTTTAAGATATATCAAAATAACGTTTTCTGTTTTAGATTGAGATGAACTCTGATCATCTAATGACGAAGAACTATTTCCAACAGGATCTCCTGTTAATCCAGAAGTACTATCTGAACTGATGGAACTGTCATTGTTTGATTGAGTAATCGACTTAGAATCATCTCGATATGGAATCGTTACCTTAGTACTAAAACTCTTTAAATCATTAGAAGTTTTCTTACCTCGAGAAATGTAAACCATGATACTGCTACCCTGCTGGACTTGTTCGTCAGCGGCTGGTGTTTGACTAATAACTTCACCATTAGGGACATCGTCTGAATAAGCATAATCAAATGTCGGATTCAATTTCACCTTGTTAGTGTAATCAACCACCTGATCTTTAGTCATCCCAGTAAGGTCTTTTAACGTGATTTCTTTGATTCCAGTAGACACGACAAAGGTTAATGTCTTTTTATTAGGATCGTAATGCCTGTTAGGATTGAAATTTTGTTGAAGAATCTTACCGGCTGCAAATGAACTTGAAGGAGCACTTCGTCGCTTAACTTTAAATCCCTGGTTTTTAAGCCGGACAGCTACTTTATTGTATGATTGGCCAACGTAATTATCTAACTTAACCGTCCTGACACCGGAACTAAGTAACAAGTTAACTTTATCACGTTTATGCAGTTGCACACCTTCATCCGGAGTAGAACTGATCACTCGGTTTTTATCAATAGAATAACTATTCTTATAAGTTATCTTACCGACTTTTAGATGAGCATCTAATAAACTCTGCTTAGCATCACTTTCAGTTAATCCAGTTACCTGAGGTACTCTTGTTCGACCATTAGCCGTAGCAATCAACACACCAAAGATTATTAAAATGATTAATAAGCCACCCAAGATAAGCCATCGACGGCGATGATGACGGCGCTTTTTGGGCTTTTTGTCTTTAGACTTTTGTTTTGGTGTATCATCAGACTTTTCTTCATGATCCTGACTATCTTCAGGAGCCGCCTTAGCTGCTAGCTTATCTGAATTTAAACCAGTGGATTGAAGAGGTGAGAATGGCATCACCCGAGTTTTATCATTGCTGTTGTCTTTAGGATTCGGTTCGAATCTAGGTTCTAAAAGACGATCCAGAGAAAGTGATGTCTTTAAATCATCAGCTAATTCATCAACTGAATCGTACCGATCATTAGGGTCCTTAGCAGTGGCCTTTAAAACGACGTTCTCAAGCGGTTGCGGAATTTTAGGGTCAATGTCTCTCACTGATGGAATCGACTCCTGAGAGTGCTTGATGGCGATTGAAACAGCCGTTTCGCCATCGAATGGCACATTACCCGTCAACAATTCATAGAGAATGATTCCCAATGAATAAATGTCTGAACGTTTAGTTGCCATTAATCCCTTGATCTGTTCAGGAGACAAATAGTGAATTGAACCGATTATCGACCTAGTTTGCGTCATAGTATCTTCGTTAGTAACTCGAGAAATACCAAAGTCAGTAATCTTTACGTAGCCATCCCCATTAATTAAGATATTTTGTGGTTTCAGGTCACGATGGATAATACCGTGACGGTGAGCTTCTCCCACGGCACTACAGATTTGTTCCATAATATCGACAACTGTCGCATAAGGGATGGGTGAATAATCCTTGATATAGTCCTTAAGATCTTCACCATTGACCCACTCCATTACGATGTACTGCATGCCTTCTACTTCATCAACGTCATACACACCGACGATGTGCGAATTATTTAGTTGGGTAACAGCTAATGCTTCATTTTGAAATCTTCGTTTGGCTTTAGGATTGTCCCTAAAGTCTAAGCGTAAAAGCTTAACAGCGACTTTTCGGTCTAATATCAGGTCTTGTGCCAGATAAACATCTGCCATACCACCTTCGCCGAGTCGGGAGATAATTTTATATCTCCCATTCAATACATAACCGCTATTCATCAGTATCACCTGCCGATTCATAGCTCATAATTAAAACGGTGATATTATCCAATCCGCCATTATCGTTAGCCAAAGTAATTAATTTTTCACATTTTTCCTTAACTGAAGTTGATTCGCCTAATACCCGAGCAATGGTGTCATCATCGACCATGTTGGTCAATCCATCACTACATAGCAAAATTTGATCATTATCCTGAAGTTGAAAACCTATATAATCAGCGGTCGAGGCATCATTGATCCCTAAACTTTTAGTAATAATGTTCTTATATGGATTATTCTTGGCCTCATCAGGAGTTAGATTACCAGTCTTAATCAGTTCGTTAACGTATGAATGGTCTTCTGAAACCTGTTGAAGTTGACCATGAGAAAATAAGTATCCCCGGCTATCACCAATATTAGCAATAAAACCGTCGGCACCAGAAATCAACGCAGCAACAAATGTTGTCCCCATTCCCTTAAGGTTCGTATCCGTATTGGATTCGGCTAAGATCACGTCATTAACTTTATTTAATTCTTGGTCTAGCCAGGCCTGGGCATCTTCAATCGATGCCAGATCAGTTTTGGCAAAACTATTCCCTAAATTAGAAACTACTAATTGAGAGGCAACTTCACCAGCTTTATTGCCACCGATACCATCAGAAAGTAAAGCTAAGGTTACCCCCGCCTGATTCTTAAAAGTGCCAACTGCATCTTCATTTTTATCACGAACTTTGCCAATTACCGAATTATAGGCGATCTTCACTTAAATCAACTCCATTATTTATCTCTTCGTAAAGTACTTACGAAAAAGCCATCAGATTTATAGTCGTCAGGGTAAATTTTTAATAATTTGTTATCAATATTAGCAGATAAGTCTCTATTAGTTGCCACAGTGACTAAAGAGAAGTCTGGATGACTAGCCAAGAAGTTATCGACCACATCCTGATTTTCTTGGTTCAAAATTGTACAAGTACTATAAGTAATCGTACCACCAACTTTGACCTTTGGTGCAACAGCAGTCAAAATCTCTTGTTGAATATTACTTAGCTTTTCTGAATCAGCTAGAGTCTTTGAATAACGAATTTCAGGTTTTCTGCGAATCAACCCTAAGCCAGAACAGGGAGCATCCACTAAGATTGAATCAAAAGTTTCATCAGCAAACTTTTCGTCGACCTTTCGGGCATCTAAAGCTAAAGTAGTTACTTTGTCATCTAGACCCATTCGTTGGGCATTCCGCTTAACTACTCTCAACTTCTTATCATGAATATCTAAAGCAGTTACCATCCCTGAACTCAATTGTTCAGCGATTTGAGTAGTCTTACCTCCTGGGGCGCTACAAGCATCTAAGATATTATCATCACCTGAAATGGTCATTGATTCAACAGGTAACATAGCACTTTCATCTTGAATAGTAATAATGCCATCTTTGTACAACTGACTATTGATTGCTAACTTACCTTGAAGAATTAATCCGCTGGTAGCGACAGGGCTCTCAGAAACCTTAAAGCCTTCTTCCTCTAACGTAGCAACGATTTCATCTTTAGGCATATCAGCATGTTGGTTCATTCTGATTGATTGCTTAGCGGGATGGTTGATAGACCGCAAAATTGCTTCAGTCTTGTCTTTGCCTAATTGCTCGTCAAGAGTTTTAACTAACCAGACGGGGACACTGGTTTGAATGGAAATTCTTTCAGGACGATTATTAATTTTGCTTGGGTCTAAAAGTCCTTTTCTGTCAATGGCATGCAAAACACCAGTTACCATTCGACGAATACCGTCATGCCCATTTCGCTTAGCAATTTTAATAGTTTCATCAAAGATTGCCCGTTTAGGAACTCGATCAAGATATTCCAATTGATATATGGCAGTGTATAAGAGTTCTTTGACCCAGTCTTCGGTATCATTGGCGTCTTTCAAGAATGGAGCTAATTGGTATTCAAAAGTTAGCATATGTTGTAAGACACCATACACGATATTTGTATACAAGGCCCGATCTTCAACATTCATCGTTGATTTTTCAAGAACTGAATTGATTTGGAGATTTGAATAAGCTCCCTTAGCCGTCAAGACTAATGTTTGCATTGCTAATTCTCTTGGATTATTTGAATCGATTTTCATTTAGTTAATCACCTTTTGACCTTCTTGAAGTGCTTGTCCAGCACCATTTAAGTAGTCAGTTATTTTTTGTTTGGGTTTACCTGCTGGTTGAACGACTAATAGTGATAAGACAGTGCCATCGCCAGCCGCAATCAGTAATTCATGTTTACTCTTTGATACTACCGTACCAGGGGCAAGTTCAGTAACCTGTTCTTCGACGGCAGACTGCCAAATCTTAACTCGTTTGCCATTAATGTCTGTGTAGGCACCAGGATTAGGTCTAAGTGCTCTGATTTTGGCGTCAACTAAAAAGGCAGGTTGAGAGAAATCTAGCTCCTCTTCTTCTGGTTTGATATTGGGACTAAAAACTACCTCATCTTCAACTTGAGGGATGGGTTTGATTTCACCTGAAATTACTTTTGGTAGTGTCTCAAGTAGTAAATCTCGACCCACTAAACTAAGTTTGTCAAACATCGATGCAGTATCGTCGTTGTTTTCAATGTCGATGGCTTCCTGAGCTAAAATATCTCCAGCGTCCATCTTCTTTACCATGTACATAATCGTAATACCGGTTTGCTCATCCCCATTCATAATTGCATATTGAACAGGGGCTCCTCCCCGATATTTAGGTAGTAAGGAACCATGGACATTGATTGCCGCGATATTTACCGCATTCAGTAACTTGGTTGGCAAAAATTGTCCATAAGCCGCCGTGATAATCAAATCAGGATTAGCATCAATGATTGTGGCCATTTCTTCGCTACCGGATAATTTGGCCGGTGCTAACACCGGAATATCAAATTCTTCAGCAATTTGTTTGACCGGGGTCTTTTTCAATTCGTGTTTTCTTCCAACGGGGCGGTCAGGTTGTGTGACTGCGTATAACACGTCGTAGTCCTGTTCAACTAGACCTTTTAAAATTGGAACTGCAAAACTGGGGGTTCCCATAAATACAACAGATGTCAAAATAGTTTCCTCCTAAATAAAGTCTAAGGGTTCATTATCTATCGATAACTGAACATCCTTTAATTTTTGTGATTCAGTCAAAATTTTATCTAATGCCGGCTTTAGTTGATCCTCAAACCGGTACTTAATGATGGTTTGATAATAATAATGATTGTTGATTCGAGTAATCATCTTCGGAGTTGGTCCTAATAGAATTGCTTGGTTACTTAATTGACCCTTAAGATAATTCGTCAGTGACAGCATTTGACTCAACACTGTCCGCTCGTTTTTGGAATTCCCAGTGATTTTAATCGTGTAATAAAATGGTGGGTACTTACCGATTCGACGAATACCCATCTCTTTTTGATAGAAAGCTTCATAATCTTGGCGTTGCGATAACTGAATCGCATAGTGATTAGGGTTATATGTTTGAATAACCACTTCACCAGTCTTATCGGCCCGACCGGCTCGTCCAGCCACCTGAGTTAGTAGTTCAAAAGTCCGCTCACTAGATCTGAAATCTGGGAACTGTAATGCTGAATCTGCATTCAGTACACCAACTAATGTCACATCCGGAAAATCTAGTCCTTTAGCAATCATTTGGGTTCCTAACAAAATATCTGCTTCTTTATTGGCAAAGGCGTTGATAATCCGTTCATGAGCTCCTTTTTTTCTAGTCGTGTCGACATCCATTCTTAGTGTTTTAGCACTAGGAAATAACTTGTGAACTTGTTCTTCTAGCTGTTCACTACCATAACCAAAACTACGAATCTTCTTACTTTGGCATTGAGGACAAGCTTCTGGAATGGGCTCTTCATGACCACAATAATGGCACTTCAATGAATGACTGCCCTTATGAACAGTTAATGAAATATCACAATTAGGGCATTGAGGCACATACCCACAACTTCGACACATCAAAAATGAGGCGTAACCTCGACGATTAAGCATAAGGATAACCTGCTCATGGCGGGTTAATTTTTCGGAGATTTTAGTTTGTAGTGCTTGCGCTAGCAATGAACTGGAATGCTTCATTGCTTCTCGCATATCAACCACGTCAACTTTGGGCAAAACTTGATCATTGATCCGGTGTGGCAACCTAAGTAATTGGTAAACACCCTTTTGGGCTCGTGCTCGTGATTCTAATGAAGGTGTGGCACTACCAAGAACCACTGGACAATGGTTATACTCAGCTCTGAACTTGGCAACATCCCTAGTTTGATACCGCGGATTATCCGTTTGTTTATAACTGGCATCGTGCTCTTCATCGACAATTATCACACCTAAGTTGTTAATGGGTGCAAAAATAGCTGAACGAACACCTACGACAACTTTAGCTTCACCACGATTGATTCGTTGCCACTCATCATATCGTTCACCGTTTGACATCGCGCTATGAAGCATCGCCACCTGATTACCAAATCGTGAACGAACTCGGTTAACGATTTGTGGAGTTAATGTGATTTCTGGCACCAACATCAAAGCCGCTTTGCCTTGCTTCAATGCTAAGTCCATAATTTGTAAATAAACTTCAGTCTTACCCGAACCAGTAACACCTTCAAGTAAGAAGCACTCATTTAGATTAGCCTTGATTGCGTCAGTAACTTTATCGACCGCTACCTGTTGGTCCTTATTTAATTCAAGTGGTTGACTAGGCTTAACTGGTTGCATAAATGGATCACGGTTTTGATGTATCTTGGTGGCTTGTGCCCACCCACGATTAACAGCGGTTTTGACCGTGCTGGCAGAAATGCCTTCTTTGACTAAATCAGCTTGGACAAAATTGGTCTCTGGATGGCCAATTAACTTTTTTAATAATTGTTGCTGGCCAGTCGCATTAGCACGGACAGTAGTCAATTCAGATGTCAGTTGTTCAACGGACATAGCCGCCTGGACACCTAATAATTCGACAGCTGACGCAGACCGTTTTAAATCGTAGTCGACAGTTACTAGTTCCTGCTTGATTAGTGACAGCACTTGGCTAGTTGTCTGCGGATTAGTATTTGAAGCTAGTTGCACTTCTGATTGACCATGAAACAACTCTTCGTTGTCAGCAATTACTTGTGGTGATGTAGCAACAATTTTTTTGGTCATTGAAGCCTTCATGCCACCTGGCAACATAGTTTGTAAGCAACTAATTAAAAAAGCATAGGTTGTTTCACTCATCTTGATGGCCAAACTCATTAATTCAGGACTAATAACGGGTGTCAAATCGATAACTGAATCGATTGGTTTTAGTTTACCGTCAAAATCAACATGGTCAGTGACTTCTATCACGAACCCCGTAATTTTCCGGTGACCAAATGGAACCTGGACGCGCATGCCCACAAGAATGGCACTACTTAGGTTATCTGGAATTAAATATGAAAATGGCTTATTCGTTTGTCGACTAGGTACATCTACGATAACCTTCGCAACTTGCAAGGTCGTCCCTCCAATCTAAAGTTTAGCGATAATTTGAATTAATTCATCCGCCACTTTTGCTTTGGATTCAACTACAGTTTTTTTAGTCTGACCATCAGGCCACATAAAGGTGACTTGGTTTTGGTCAGAGTTAAAGCCAATTTGGGAATTAGCCACATCATTGGCCACAATCAAATCCAAATTTTTGGACTGAATCTTTTTAGTCGCGTTGGCCAATAAATCATTGGTCTCAGCAGCAAAGCCCACGACGAATTGTTGTGGCTGCTTGATGGCACCGACTTGTTTGACAATGTCAGGATTCTTGACCATTGATATCGTCAAATTGTCATTATCTTTAGTCTTTTTAATTTTGTGATCTGCGACGACGGCTGGCCGAAAGTCAGCAACTGCAGCGGACATGACCAAACCATCGGCTGAAGTAAATCTTTTCATAACAGCAGCCTCTAACTCTTTGGCAGTGACTACGGGGATGAAATCAACTCCATTGGGAACAGGGATGCTCGTGTTGGCAGCAATTAAACTTACTTCAGCTCCAGCATTTGCAGCAGCTTGGGCAATGGCAAAGCCCATTTTACCTGATGAATGATTGGTAATGTATCGAACTGGATCGATTGCCTCCCTGGTTCCACCAGCAGTCACAATGATATGTTTGCCCTTAAGAATTTGCTCCGGCAATAAAACGCCATTTACCCATTCTAAAATATCAGTGGGTTCTGGCATCCGACCTTTACCATTATAACCCTCTGCTAAAAATCCAGTAGCAGGACTCATAATGTTTACACCATCAGCTTGCAATTGAGCTAGATTTCGTTGATTAGCAGGGTTGGCTAACATATTTGAATTCATCGTCGGCACGACAAATAACGGTGCATGATTAGCCAATAAAACAGTGCTGGCAGCGTCGTCTCCAATACCATTGGCCATTTTACCAATGATGCTTGCCGTCGCTGGAGCAACAATTGTCACATCCGTATGATCGGCAATATCAATATGTAAAACTTTATCGACATCATAGTCCTGAAACTCATCAATGATGACTTGTTGTTTACTTAATGTTTGAAAAGTTAGGGGCGTGACGAACTTTGCTGCCGCCTTGGTCATAATTACCCTAACTTGGTTGTCATTCTTAATTAACTCTCTTACTAAAATTGCTGATTTATATACTGCGATGCTACCCGTAACGATCAATGTTACTCGTTTATTTGAAAACATCCCATTCACCACCTAATTTATTATCAATTCAATTGTAACAAAGGTGACCAAAATAAAAGAAACCGAGAACGTTTAAATTCTCGGTTTACCATCAAGCTTAGTCGTAATCTTTTTCGTTTTCGTCAATCTTCAATAGGCCAGCTTCAACTTCTTCCAAAGCTTTACCAACTGATTTTTGTGATTTGTATTCGTTAAGCAATGGTTTAGCTCCAGCATCAAGCTCATGAGCTCGTTTGCTTGCTAAAGCAATCAATGAATAACGAGAATCAATTTTGTCCAATAATTTATCAACAGATGGGTATAGTAACATATTAATTATCTCCTAACATAGATTCATAATCTGGCATCACACGAGTAACCTTAAGTCTTTCGCTTCGAATAATCAACTTAATACGGTCGACCGCCTTATTAACTTCATCATTTAAAACTGCATAGTCATAATTACGCATCATGCGAATTTCTGACACAGCAGTTTGGATCCGTTTGTTAATGACGTCCATATCGTCAGTTCCGCGACCGATTAAACGGTGTTTTAATTCCATTAAATCTGGCGGAGTCAAGAATACGAATACTGCATCTGGACAATTTGCCCGAACTTGCATGGCACCATTAACTTCAATTTCCAAAAAGACATCCTTACCGGATTCCAATGTTTCGTTTACATATTTTAATGGCGTACCATAATAATTGTCAACGTATTTGGCGTATTCAAGCATTTCACCATTTTGAATATTGTCTTCGAATTGTTCTTTAGAAACAAAGAAATAATCGACCCCGTCTTTTTCACCATCTCTGGGTTTTCTGGTAGTCATTGATGTTGAATATTCAAAATCAATATCTGGTTCATCAAATAGTGCCTTACGAACAGTCCCTTTACCAACTCCGGATGGTCCAGATAGGACGATTAACATTCCTCTTTTTGTCATTGAAAAATCCCTTCATCTTTTTAATAATAACAATAATTATCTCTCTAAATGACTGTTTTGACAAGGGGGGCAAAATTTCATTTCAAATTGCCGGTTGCAATTCAGAACATTAGTTCGTATAATGAAAACACAAACAAATGTTCGGAGTGATTATAAAATGCAAAACAATCAATCATATTTAACCGATATCACGAATAACGTTAAGCAGAATTATCAGAAATTATTGAACGTCCTACCTTCTCACCAACACATGGCACAAATGCCACGGCAACAGTTACAATACTTTGCTGATCAAGCAATCGCTAGAGACTTTCCCGTAACAGTAACTTTTAATGATGATACTATTGCTCTAAGTGGCAACCTACTCCATTTAGGTAACGACCGCTACTTGATCCAAGAACGGGCTACTAATTTGTCAAAACTATTCTTTTTAAGTGAATTGACTGCTATTCGTAAATTGGCTTAACATCACGATAACTTTAAAGGCATCAATCATCAATGTTTCTACAAGATGATTGGTGCCTTTTTTGATATAAATTACTTTAGATTTTTTCTGATAACTTCCTTTTCATGACTAGCAAGTTTTAATAATTCCTCAGCATGCTCTCTAGTAATCTTAGTTACTTCAGTACCAGCTAACATTCGTGACAATTCATTAATACTGTCATTTTTATCAAGTTCTTGTAAATGAGTCATAGTCCGATCACCAGATACTTGTTTGGAAATAAAGTAATGTTGATCACTCATTGCAGCAACTTGTGGCAAATGCGTAATACATAGCACTTGTGATTTAGCTGAAATTGTATAGATTTTGTTTGCGATTGCTTGTGCAACCCGCCCAGACACCCCTGTATCAACTTCATCAAAGATAATTGATGTCACGCCCACGGCTTTAGCAAATATCGTCTTCAAAGCAAGCATGATTCGCGATAATTCACCACCAGAAGCTGACTTAACCAATGGTAATAACTTTTCACCGGGGTTAGTTTGGATGAAGAATTCAACCGCATCCATCCCGTTTCTAGTTAATTCCTTAGTTGGCTCAATGTGGACTTCAAACACTGCTTTTTCCATATATAGATCTGCTAATTGATGTTGAACACCATTCTTCAGCTCGACCGCTACTGCCAGGCGCTTGTTAGAAATTGTCTTAGCCATCGCTACCAACTGTTGTCTAGAAGCCTCTAAACGTTCTGCTAGATCACTATCTTCTGCAGCTGAACCTTGCATTTGTTCTAACTCGTCACCAATCGTCTTACGATATTCAAGTACTTGGCTCAAAGTATCACCATATTTTTTCTCTAGTTGATTAATTAAATTTAACCGCTGTTCCACTTCATCCAGTGTGTTTTGATTAAATTCAAGTGTGCTGATTTGATCTGATAAAGAATTAACGGCGTCTTGTAGCGCGTAAAATGCTCCAGAAATATCTTCAGAAATCTGATGAAAGTCCGGATCAAGGTCATCAATGGCCTGCATAGAACTCATAGCCGTACCAACACCGTCTAGTGAACTGCTCTCATCACTATTCAAACTTTCATAGCTAGTGACTAGGGCATCATGAATACGTTGGAAATTATTTAATCGATCTCGCTGAGCAATTAACTCCTCTTCCTCACCGGAAGAGAGTTCGGCACTATCGATTTCATTAATTTGAAATTTCAGCATGTCCAATCTCTGAGCCCATGCTTTTTCGTTTTGACTTTTTTCAGCACTAGCAGTTTTGAGCTTTAAATAATTACTGTATTCAGATCGATATTCAGTTAGTAAATCAGTTAGCTCAGTTTCACCAAATTCATCTAACAAAGAAATATGTCGTTCGGGATTCATCAGCTCTTGGTGGTCATTTTGGCCTTGAATGTCAACGATAGTTTCGCCAATTCGCCGAAGAGTAGAAATGTTAACCAGACGACCATTGACGCGACAACTGTTTCTGCCACTTTCAAATAACTCACGTTCAATTACCACGCTACCATCATCATGATCAATTTCCAAATCATCTAGTAGACCATAAGTTGGGTTACTTTCATCCAGCACAAAATTACCGGCAATGATGGCTTTCTTAGCCCCAGTTCGAATAAAATCCTTAGAACCGCGGGAACCTGCCAATAACGAAACTGCGTCAATAATGATAGACTTTCCTGCACCAGTTTCACCAGTTAGAACTGTCATCCCTGATTGAAAGTCAACATCCAAATGTTCAATTATGGCAAAATCAGTTATTGATAATTCTAATAACATTAATCAACCTTCTCACTAGATGCCTTTAAGCATCTCGTTTACTCGATTTTTAAATTCAATTGCTGCTTGATCTGATACACAGATTACTAAGACTGTGTTGTCGTCACCAAGCGTGCCAAAAACGTCGTCAAACTTCAATTGATATAACAAGCTTGAAATAATTGGTCCACTACCAGGTAAGACCTTCATAAAGACTAGTTTATCCTGAGTGTCAATTGAGACAAAAGAATCCTGAATAGACTGAACTAGTTTTTTTTCGGTATCGATGTTCTTTTGCGTTGGCAAGCTATAACGATAACCGCCACTAGGAGAAGGAACCTTAACTAGTTGCATTTCTTTAATATCACGAGAAATCGTGGCCTGAGTCACCCAAACATTTTGATCCGCTAAAACCTTCACAAAGTCCTCTTGAGTTTCCAAGTCATTTGTTGACAACAAGCTACGAATAATTCTTTGGCGATCCTTTTTTCTCATAATAACCTCCTGGGCCTAGTCCTTTTTTAACTCAGAATAAGCGTTTTCAATGACTTTTTCAATTGAAACATTTGCGGAAATTGATGGTTCTTCAACAGATTTTAGTAAAACTAAGAATTCTATGTTACCAGAGCCACCCTTGATTGGTGAAAAGTCTAAGTTTTCAACTTCAAAACCACTTTCAACTGCAAACGATAAAATAGTATTCAATACTTCTTTGTGAACTGCTGGATCACGGACAATTCCATGCTTACCAACCTTGGCTTTACCGGCCTCGAATTGTGGTTTGATCAGGGCAACTACTTCTCCATTAGGCACAATAATATCTTTTAAAGTTGGCAGAATTAATTTCAGTGAAATAAATGACACATCAATTGAAGAGAATTCCGGTTGGCCATCTGTGAAGTCGGCGACTTTACTGTAACGGAAGTTAGTATGTTCCATTACTACTACTCGAGGATCTTGGCGGAGCTTCCAAACCAATTGATTACTACCAACATCCAAGGCATAACTTAACTTAGCACCATTTTGAAGCATCACATCGGTGAAACCACCAGTTGAACTACCGATATCCAAAACAACTTTATCAGCAACACTTACGTTAAATACTTTAAGAGCCTTTTCCAATTTTAAGCCACCACGACTAACGTATGGCATTGGCTTGCCCTTAATATGCAACTCCGTATCAACTGGAATTTTGACACCCGGTTTATCGAGTCTTTCTTCATTTTTGCCCAAGACTTCACCAGCCATCACTGCTCGTTTGGCCTTTTCTCGGGTATCAAATAATCCTTGTTCAACTAATAAAACATCTACACGTTGTTTTTCCATTTAATTATATTTCCTCAATCTTAAAGTATCCACATAACGCTTTTAAAATTTCTGTGTCATAGCCCTGATCATTTTGAATCTGATTCAAAGCGTCTAAAGCGTCATTAATTGTTGCTTTCAAGCGCCGTTTTGATTCTTCCATACCAAATAAATTAGGATATGTATTCTTGCCGGCATCTTGATGAACAGGCTTGCCAAGTGTTTCCTGGCTACTGGTTACATCTAATATATCATCATAAATTTGAAAAGCTAAGCCATAATCATCCGCAAATCTGAGATATTGCTGACGCTCACTTGGCTTTAAACCACCAACAATCAATCCAGATTCAACAGAGTAATGGATTAAAGCGCCCGTTTTGTTTTGGTGTAAAATTCGCAGTTGATCAGCATTTAGTTGACGATTTTCGTTTAAAACATCATCAGCCTGGCCTGCTACCATTCCAGCTGGACCTGAAGCAATGGCTAATTTTAAAGCTAACTCGCTTTTGATTTCTGGCAGAAGCTGATTGTCACTCACCCATTGAAAAGCCAACGCTTGAAGAGCATCTCCTGCTAAGGTTGCCAAAGCATCACCGTACACCACATGATTGGAAGGTTTACCTCTTCGAAGATCATCGTCGTCCATTGCTGGCAGATCATCATGAATCAATGAATAAGTATGCAATAGTTCAACAGCTGATATTGCCTTTAATGTGTCTTTTTCTACAGATTGGCCAAGTGAAATCAACGTTGCCAAAGCTAACAATGGTCGCAGTCTTTTACCACCAGCATCCACGGAATATTGCATTGCGGACACTAGTTGAACCTGCGTACCATCAACAGCAACTTGCTCTTCTAATAAGTGATTGATCTTAGGTATCCATTCATCTTCAAATTGTTTAATGTTGATCATTGTCTGTCGTGTCGTCTCCTGAAGTTTCAAATGCTGATTCTTTACCGCTATCATCAATAATCTTGGCCATGGTCTTTTCTGCGGTAGTTAATGTTTTGGACAGATCTTCGCTTAGTTGCATACCATCCTTAAACTTAGTAATCGATTCTTCCAAGGGTACATTACCTTGCTCTAATTCATTTACAATAACTTCTAATTCCTGCATCTTTTCTTCAAAAGTTTTACTATCTGCCATCTTTTTCCTCTCGCTTGTCCTCAGTAATTTTAGTTACAGCTGCTGTGAATGTTCCATCATTTATGTGAACGTTTAGTTCATCGCCCATTTGAACTTGATCAACAGAAGAAATCAATTTTTCATCTTTATCAGTGGTAAATGAATACCCACGAGCTAAGATTTTTAGTGGACTCAAATGATCCAATGATGATACCGCAATTTGGTATCGTTTTTTGATTTCTGATAATCGCAATGTTTCTGATTGCGCCATTCGCAAATTCATAGATTCAACTGTTTGTTTCAGCTGATCAATTCGATTAGTTGGTGCAGTGATTTTCAATCGATTATTCAATTCATTATATTGAGTCTGGACTCGGTTAAGATTTTGATTGTTGTTGGCAATTAACTGTTGTGTCAATAAGTCAACTCGTTGCGCATAAGTTTCATAAATTCTCTGAGGAGATTTGAAAACAGCCGCTTCTTGGAGTTTGACTAATCTTAACCGGTTTTGCTTGATTAACTGATATGCAGCATTCATCAAACGGTTTTGATTGTTATTAATATCCAATAATACTTGGTCTAATTTAGGAACCGCTAATTCAGCAGCGGCAGTTGGTGTGGCTGCTCGAACATCGGCCACTAAATCCGCAATCGTGGTATCAGTTTCGTGACCCACTGAAGAAATCACGGGAATATCGCTAGTCGCAATAGCTCGTGCAACGTTTTCTTCATTAAATGGCCACAAATCTTCGATTGAACCACCACCACGACCAATAATCAAAGTATCAAAATCACCATATTGATTGACCCGATTAATTTGTCGAACAATATCGTTACTAGCTTCAGTTCCTTGAACTAACGCCGGGAATAACACTATTTGGGCAATGGGATAACGGCGACGGGCAGTAGTAATAATATCCCGAATAACCGCACCACTTGGTGAAGTGACGACCGCAATTCTCTTCGGATATTTAACTAATGGTCGCTTAAGTTGGCTAAACAAGCCTTCAGCATCCAAGCGTTTCTTTAATTGCTCATACGCTTGATATAGTTGGCCAACGCCGTCTGGTTCCATTCGTTCAATATATATTTGGTAGCTTCCCGTTGGTTCATACAATGAAATATGACCAACTACTAGAACTTTCATACCTTCTTCAGGAGTGAATTTTAACTTATTAAAAGCTGACTTAAACATAATTGCACTAATTTTAGCGTTGTTGTCCTTCAAACTAAAGTATTGATGAGCATTAGCCCGTAAACGAAAATTAGATATTTCCCCTGTTAAATATACCTTAGTTAGATACGGATCGTAATCAAACTTTTTCTTAAGATACTGAGTTAGTGCTGTAACTGTTAAATACTCGTTATTCACGCAAAAGACTCCATTCAGTCAAATCGACAGTTTGTTGCATTAAAGTAGCAATCGTCATAGGACCCACGCCACCAGGAACTGGGGTAATAAATGATGCCTTTGGTTCGACATCATCAAAATCAACATCACCCACTAAGTGACCATCTTCGTTCATATTTTGGCCGACATCGATTACTACTGCTCCCGGCTTAACATCGTCAGCTGTTACAGTGTGCAAATGACCAGTGGCCGAAACAATCACATCGGCATTTTTAGTGTAACTAGCTACATCCTTAGAATGACGGTGGACAATGGTAACACTAGCTCCGGCATTCAACATCAATGCAGCCATTGGTTTACCCACGATTGCACTCCGACCAATCATCACAACATCTTTACCCATCAAATCGATATTATATTCTGAAAACATTGTCATAATACCCTTGGGCGTACATGCAACTGGATAATTAGAATTGTCGTTTAAGTATAGTTTACCAACGTTTTCAGGATGAAAACCATCAACGTCTTTTTCTGGAGCAATAGTTTTAGTAACTAATTTTTCATCAATTTGATTTGGCAACGGATCTTGTACAAGAATGCCGTTAACAGTCTTATCATCATTAAATTGACGAATCAATGTTAGTAATTCTTCTTGAGACACATCACTTGATAATTCCTTGATTGTGGAATTAATACCCAGCTTTTGTGCAGTTCTATGTTTATTACGGACGTATCGTTGACTAGCTTGATCAGCACCAACGATGATTACCACTAGTCCAGGGACAATATCATGACTAGTGCGCAACTTTTCAACTCGCTGAGCGGTCATTTCGTTTAACCGTTTCGCTAAATTCTTTCCGTCAATTAATGTTGCCAATCAAACCACTCCTTTAGATAATTTTATGTATAAAAAAATAGATTTACAAGTTCGTAAATCTATTTTACCAGTTCTTCATGGGCGTGTGACAAAATCCCGTTAACAAATTTTCTTGAACGATCATCACTGAACTTCTTAGCTAATTCAATGGCTTCATTAATTGCTACTTTGGCAGGAACATCATCGACATACTTCATTTCGAATAATGCCACCTCAATAATAATCAAATCAGTCTTAGCAATTCTAGAAATTGACCAACCACTAGTTAGGTTATCTTCAATTAAAGCATCTAATTCAGCTTTATGTTCAACTACGCCAGAAACAACTGTAGTTAAATATTCAGGAACATCCTGACCATATTTACCATCGGTAATCACTGCGTAAAAATCATTTACATCAGTTTTAGCGTTGGTATTCATCGCAAACAGCGTTTGAAACGCAATTTCACGAATCTTGTGACGATTAATTTCCACTAGTTTCACCATTTTCTGTGTCATCGTTAGCAAACGGATTATTAGGGTCAACTGAACTTTCAGTCTTTTCAGGAACAACCCCTTGAACATGAACGTTGACTTCTGAGACTTTAAGTCCAGTCATAAAGTATAATTGTTGTTCAACTTGGCCTTGAATTTCCAAGGCAACCTTGGGAACAGAAACCCCATAGTTCAAGAAAACGTCAATATCAACTACCAATTCATGAGCAGCGTTGTAAGAAAGCTTAACTCCCTTACCGTGTTCCTTTTTTCTACCAATTAATTCGTTTAAACTGGTGGCAAGTGAACTGCGCATCCGGTTAACTCCGTCTACTTCAGTAGTTGCAACACCAGCAATAATTTCAAGAACATTAGGTGCAATTTGAATGTTACCTAATTCAGGATCATCACTTTGCAAAATAATGTTAGTTTCATCAGCCATTGTATAGCCTCCGTTTCAGTTCAGAAATTAGCCTCTGGAAATGTAAGTACCATCTTGAGTGTTAATAACCAATTTGTCGCCTTGGTTAACAAAGAATGGTACTTGTAAAGTTAAACCAGTTGTCATTGTAGCAGGTTTTGATCCACCTGATGCAGTATCACCTTTAATACCTGGTTCAGTTTCAGCAACTTCAAGAGTTACAGTGTTAGGTAATTCAACACCAAGAGTTTCGTTACCGTATTGAATAACACTAACTTCCATGTTTTCTTGTAGGTATTTTAATTCTTGTGTGATTTGAGCAGCTGGGATGCTGATTTGATCGTAAGTATCAAGATCCATAAATACGTGATCATCGCCATCAGCATACAAGTATTGCATCTTACGAGTGTCAATTTGAGCTTGTTCCATTTTGGCACCGGCTCTAAATGTCTTTTCTTGAACGGCACCAGTTCTTAAGTTCTTTAGCTTTGAACGAACAAATGCGCCACCCTTACCTGGTTTAACGTGTTGGAAACTAATAATTCTCCAGATTGCGTTATCGACTTCGATAGTCAATCCGTTTTTAAAATCAGCAGTTGATATAGCCATTTTAAATCCTCCTCGATTTTTATAACATACTTGATTATATAATACTTTTGCCTTAAATAGTTAATTTTTAAATATTGGCATAAAAAAAGGACCCGGTAAGGGCCCAATTTTAGTAAATCTTTATTTAGCAGCAGCTTCCTCAAGAGGATATACTGATACTTGGCGCTTATCGCGGCCTTTACGTTCAAAGCGAACAACACCGTCTACCAATGCGAACAATGTGTCATCGTTACCACGTTTAACATTGTTACCTGGGTAAATGTGAGTACCACGTTGACGGTAGATAATTGAACCACTTGTAACAGTTGAGCCATCAGCTGCCTTAGCACCTAAACGACGACCAGCAGAGTTACGACCGTTGGCAGTTGATCCACCACCTTTATGGTGAGAGAAGAATTGTAAATTCATTTTCAACATAGGATTCACCTCCGTATTTAATTTAGTTAGTTTTTAAAATAATATATTTAGAATAACTTTCCGCAATGTCTTTCATACCATTCTCGAAAGTATCTAAAATTGCATCAGCTTTAACTGATTTCTTAGCATCATTTAAAACTGGAACCGAGACCGACAAATAACCACCATTCTCATCATCACTATCGACAGTTAAATCAACGCCGGCAACTTCCTGTAATCCATTAACAGTAGTAATACTTAAAACCGAAACAGCAGAACAGACGATGTCTTGTCCGTACTCTCCAGCATCTGCATGGCCAGTTAGTTGGAATCCGCTGACGTGTCCTGAGTAGTGATCAATTGATGCTTGAATCATTTAGCCACCCCCGATTTAAGTTAGGCCTTGATAGAATTGATAACAACCTTGGTGTATGGTTGACGATGACCCTTCTTTGAACGTGAGCCTTTTTTAGCCTTGTAACGGAAGATAACAACCTTCTTTTCACGACCCTGTTTTTCAACAGTACCTTCAACTGATGCTCCATCAACTAATGGAGAACCAATCTTAGTAGAATCGCCACCGACCATAACAACTTGATCAAAGGTAACCTTGTCGCCTTCATTTGCGTCTAATTTTTCAACGTAAATTGCTTCGCCTTCGGTTACTTTGTATTGCTTACCACCTGTAGTAATAACTGCGTACATATATGTGCACCTCCTTATAATTTGCTTAGACTCGCCGAAAATAAGCGCCTTTCGGACTTAGAAGCTCATTTCGTGCGGTTGTAGCTGTGGAAGCCACAATTACAACGTGACTAGTATACAAAATATCCACCCTTGCGTCAACATAATTATTAATATTGGTCTGTATTAACATAAAATAAAAACCAATCGCTGATAACGATTGGTTTTCCCCAAAATTTATTTCTTTGCAAGATGCTTGCCATTTTCTCTAATGGATGTTGAAGTATTCAAATATAATTGAATTAAACCGCAAATAATAAATATAAGTACAATAAATAC
This sequence comes from Lentilactobacillus sp. SPB1-3, assembly GCF_026913205.2. Classification (NCBI taxonomy): domain Bacteria; kingdom Bacillati; phylum Bacillota; class Bacilli; order Lactobacillales; family Lactobacillaceae; genus Lentilactobacillus; species Lentilactobacillus terminaliae. The sequence continues at coordinate 994,454 of NZ_CP168151.1, read as the reverse complement.
AACGAATTCCACAACTTCCACCCCCTAAAAATGTGCGTTTTCTTTTACGCATCTTCATTATCTAGTTAATATGCTTGTAAACCAAATATTTGCTCCCATTTTGCAGGTCACTTAACCAAATCTAAACTATCTTAAGAAAATCACAATATATCGCCGAGCTTTTTGAGAGTTTTTGGACATTCAGAAAAACAAATTATATGTTCCATCCGATAATCCTTAAATTTTATTGTAAGAAAATCAGACCTTATAATGAATTTATAGAGAGTATTGAGTAATATGCGGGAGGTGCGCAATGAACTCAACTGATAAAAAACGTCAATTCATTCTGGAATTTCTACTACCATATAACCATGATGTTTCTTTAGATGTGGTCGAAGATATGATTAAAGCTGGTCAAATCATGGGATATGATTCAAAAGAGTTATTCAAGGAACTAGTATCCATGGATAATCAACACGATCAATTATTAAAAATCACCTATTTACCAACTCAAGATGATCACTATATCGTAAATTCTGACAACTCTACTTGGATTTCAAGCAAGGGTGAACGCTTATTGTGTGTCTTGAGAGGTCAGTTACCAGGTAATTAATACTTATGAATTAAATGAGCCATCTAAGGAAAAACCTTAGTTGGTTTTTTTATTGCCCGCTGACTGTAGAAAACTGATAGCTTAATCTATGTAACATAATATTGAAAGGATCAAAATTTCTAGCTCAACTCAGTGGGCAAGTCCAGCGTTTCAACAATCAAGTATTGATACTTCTGAACTACTCACATGAATATCTCTTTTGTATATTTATCTTTTATAGTAGAAATTTGTTATAATTAAATTTAAATTACGAACGCAGTTATTTCTTTAACCTGATCGGAGGATTTTCATGACAAATTCTATAAAACTTGCTAGCAAACTAATCAACTCAGTATCAGTTTTTTCCGTCACGACTATTGATAAGAGTAATTTTCCGAATACTGTTGCACTGACTCCACTTCCTATTAATAAATCAATCCGATCAATATTATTCTATACAAATCGGGACACATCCACCGCAAAGAACATCAGATCAGAAAGTCAGGCATCAGTATTTTCTTTCTCAGATGTTGATTACTCTTCTATCTGTCTCAAAGGTAATTTACATGTGTTTCCAATTGACGAAATAACTGATGACATTCAACAGTATTTAAATAAGTTTCAAAACCATCTAAATTATGATGATCCGGTCATTTTAAAATTTGACACTATATCTTTCAAAGTAAGGTCAAATGATCAAATAACTTCGACAACTTTAGATGAATTACACGATTAATCATCCCTAAACTATCTATTCTGAATAAAAATCAATAATTTGTGATTTTTGACCAATTTTAGATTGACGAAGCTTCAAAAATCACATATACTTATAAACGTTGATTTGTGATTTTGTCACAGTAGCTCAGCTGGATAGAGCAACGGTCTTCTAAACCGTAGGTCGAGGGTTCGAATCTCTCCTGTGACATAAGGTACCATTTGAAGGTTTTATACCTAAAGTTGCATATAATTGCATATCATTTAAAAAGCGACAATATTAGCGAATTTATCGTTAATATCGGCGCTTTTTTGTTTCCCAAAAATTTACGCATTATTTCATATGATTGAAGCGGAGTTGTCAAAAAAAGATGAGAATTTGTTTATAGCTAATACTTAGTTTTTTTGAATTGGATCGCCATTTGATGGGCCATAGGTAGCAAACAAAGCCACGGAAGACATTTGTAAACTGATAATATTGTTTTAGTTCATGGAGGACAGCTTCCAAATACTTTAAGTTGTAATCGTCAACTTGATAAACTGGCTTGATAAGCATGCTACTCCTTCTTGATTAGCGCATGAAAAAGAAAGTATACTGATGTGCTTGGTCGTCTTTTACTATTTGTAACTGGTAGTGATCACCATTCATCAGTGTGAATAATGGCTTAATCTTACCAGCAATTAATCTAGATTCGTATTTTGGATCACTCATGGCGTGCCTCCTTTTATCAAAGAAAGTACAAATCTAAATGAACAATAAAAAAAGCGCTCACCTCGTAATGAGATGAGCGTCTTTTAATTAATGCTATTTCCAAATAATAAATTTCTTGTTGCCTGTTACGTACTGGCCATTAGTCAATTGGTAACGAGTAGCCAACTTGTATTTCTTAATTGATTTAACTTTTAAAGTACTACCCTTTTTATAGAGTTTTGCTTTACCGGATAATTTAACATTCCGGTACGACTTAACACCATTTTTGTTAATAACTTTAATTCTCTTATTTTTTGGGGTAGTAGCGTAGTAAGCCTTAACAACATATTTATCATTAGCGGTAATGTAACCTTTTGTTCCAGCCACATATTTACCTTTATAAGGATTGTATTGTTGAACTTTATATCTTAACTTACCATTATCGTCGTAATTGTAACCCTTAACGATAAATTGAGGACGGTTGACACGACTAGTTTTGGCATAATGCTTGATACGTTCGTTTGTATAGAAATTAGTATCACTATACAAGTATAATCCTTTAATACCGTAAACTGATTGTCCTTTTACAGCCGCCCAATTTGGTAAACCAGTTGAATTATTACCAGGTACGCTTGGCGTTGGTAATACTGGTCGTGATGGTTGAACAGGTGTGCTTGGCTGTACAGGTTGTGATGGTGTACTTGGTTGGGTCGGATTTGTTGCTGAACCGCCACCAGAGTTATTATTTCCGCCATTACCAGGATTGCTTGTTTGGTTAGTCTTAATTGTCAAGTTACCAGTGCCATCACTATATCCTGGCTTTGAAAAAGTTATCGTATATGAACCACCAGTTAGTTTTTGCAGGTCGGATTTATCTTGTTTAGTACTATCGAAGACAATTGCATTTTTATCATTTGTGATTACATAATCTGCATCATCTGGATCAACTTCGAATGATTTGTCAGGATCAAAATTTGATTGTCCTTCACTGATAGTGACTTTCGGTTGACTAACTAACAATTTTTTTGGGTTGAATGTTGAAAAAAACTGGTCATTACCAGCAGGATTTCTACCATAACCTACATTATTAAAATATAACAGTGTGGCCTGTAAAAATGCCATTGACGATGTATCATAATTCGTTAAATTCTCAAATTCTTCTAGGTTTTCTCCTGGCAAAAGGCTCAACAAATCAGTGTTTGAGTACTTACTTTGATCAAACGTAATATCAATCGGTAAAACCAATTGAACGGGATCATCTTTTTGAATATCACGCATGACAACTATGATATTAGAAAACTTACTAGCATCACCTAAATCTGTAATGTTATTCACATTGATACTATCATTTAGGTCACTTTCACTGAAATTTTGTGTATCAAATGGATCTTTGGAGGTCATATAAATTGAAATTTTTCCATCATTATTTCTTTCTATATTTTGTAGATATTCCACAGACTCACTAGTGAGTAACATCTTTGGATTTGTTTTTATACCAGGAACAAGATAGGATAGATCACCACCAAACTGAATATCTAAAATACGGTCAACATCTTTTTCACTATAGCTCTTCAACATAATATTTAAATATCCTTTTCCATCATGGAATCGATTAGGATCGACTAATGTATGGGATATATTTAGAAGATTTGCCGTACCCATTGGATCATATTTATTAATATTAAAATCATTTTCTGTGACACCGTCATCAATGATATTTTGTGGATTAGCACTACTCTGCAACTGCATTGCAAACTTCGTATTATCGAAATTAGAAGTATCGTTATAACCATCTTTGTTCTTATTAAAAAGCAACGCCTTATCTTCAGAAGTAGCAAGATTATTTGCTGGATTCGTATCATCGGCAAATGTGTTTATCGCTACAACTGATAATATCGAAAGTGACAAACTAAGTGATACTAGCACTTTTTTGATTGTTGATTTCATCTTGAATAATTCCCCCTATGTAATTGAATACTATTTTCATAATACCATTTCTAAAGTTATTACGTAATGAAAAAAGGCACTCACCTCGTAATGAGATGAGCGTCTTTAATTATGATTATTTCCAAATAATAAATTTCTTGTTTCCTGTTACGTATTGACCATTAGTTAATTGATAACGAGTAGCCAATTTGTATTTCTTAATTGATTTAACTTTTAAAGTACTACCTTTTTTATAGAGTTTTGCTTTACCGGATAATTTAACATTCTGATATGATTTAACACCATTTTTGTTAATAACTTTAATTCGCTTATTCTTTGGTGTAGTAGCGTAATATGCTTTGACAACATATTTCTCACTAGCGGTAATGTAACCCTTAGTTCCGGCGACATATTTACCTTTATATGGATTGTATTGTTGAACTTTATATCTCAAATTGCCATTATTATCATGCTTATAGCCTTTAACGATGAACTGCGGACGGTTTACTCGACTAGTTTTAGAATAGTATTTAATATGTTGGCCACGATTAAAGTTAGCATTCTTGTATAGGTAGAAGCCTTTAATACCGTAAACTGATTGTCCCTTTACAGCTGCCCAATTTGGTAGCCCCGTTGAATCATTACCAGGTACGTTTGGTGTTGGTAATACTGGTTGTGATGGTTGCACAGGTGTACTTGGCTGTGATGGTTGTGTTGGAGATGTTATTGCACCGCCACCTGTTGATGGATTATTAGTACCCGTTGATCCCCCACCAGAATTCGTCATTTTCTTGTAGTGCAAAGTAATGTTTGCTGGTGTTTCAGTATCATTCTGAGTGGTTTGATAACTTGTTGGATTGTCCTTTGACGTATCCAGTTCATACCCATCAATTTTCGCTTGCGGAATAGTCAGAGAATCACCAACCCACGCTTTTAATTCCTCATTAGTACCAATCGGATTACCTGACTCATCTACATGACCAACATTGACAGTAGCCGGATTAGCGACTGATGGAGCCACGTATAAAATATTGTGAGACCCAGTAATGCCAGTCCGGATATCTAACAGAGATGGGAAGCCAATATTAATTGGCATATAAAACGAATCTCCAAGTTTATCAAGTTCATCCTTTGAAAATTTAAACGAGGATTCGATATTCTTATATTTCAACGGCAGACTAGTTTGAACTTCTCCACCTGGCGTTACATTTCCTTTAATAACAATTGCCTGTAAATCTTCTGGATTACGACCAAGTCCTGATTGATCTTCATCAGAACTAAGACCATCAAACCGTTGATTAAAGTTGGTAATTTTACTTCCTTCTGTAGAATTATAATCAATCGATCCATTGCCCGCATATACGACATCTGGAAACTTATTCAGTGAAGGATAATTATTAGGAACCTGACTTAAGTAATACAAAGGTAGCCCCAATCCGGCTTCCAATTTCTGATCAACCCTCGTGATATTTTTAATGACCAAGTTGACCTTTAAACTGTCCGGTTTAAACTCATCTTTCATTAAAAGTGAATATGCATCATATTTGTCCGTAGTACCTGACATAACATCATTTAAATTTTGACCATAGTTGCTTTTATAAGTCTTACCATCGTTTCCATCAAAGGTGTAATAAAGTTCTACTGAAAATTCATTATCAACATTTACTGGCGTTTTGTGTTCACCGGTTAGATATCTCATTACATCCAAATTAGAATTTTGAACGATAGCTGATGTAGCTGTATTCACAGTGCTAGTTTCAGCCTTTGCCGATACTTTTGTCATTCCAAATGAAGCACCGATGCTTAAGGCCAACAACGATGAATAAAATAAAATTTTCATTTTCTTTTTTGACATAAAAGTTCTCCCCAACTTTTTCTATTCCATAAAAATTGTACCATAGAAAAACAGGTAAGTTGTTAGATACCAACGTAAAAAAGCGCCCACCTCGTAATGAGATGAGCGCCTTTTGAGAATCGTTGTTGATATTATTTTATCACTATTTTATTTTTTTGATCAACTTTACGTAAGATTTATTGGCCGTGATGTAACCAACAACAGTTTTGAAACGATAAATCTTGCCGTACTTCTTAGGTTTTGCATAGAAGCGACTACCTTTAGTAAGGCGGACAGAACGCTTTTGTTGTGCTTTGATATCCTTATATGCGTAAACTTTCGGAGCAATAACCTCATAAAGAGCTTTTGTCTTATAGTACTCTGGCTTTGCTTTAGCAAGTGCGGCACTATCACCTAAACCATTCTTCAAGTCTTTAGCAAATTGTGCCTTAGTGATCCCCCACTTTGATAAATAACCATAAGGGTCCACGTGATCGCCACCAAAGTTTTGAGTAACCCACTTATGTGACTTAATCCCTGGTGTACCTTGACCTCCAGCATCTAGCGTCAAAGGAATATTATATTTGTTCGCATAGTATCTTAACAACCAGATGTATCTTTTATAAGATTCGTTGAAACGAGTTTGTGAGTCAACGTGAGCTAACTCAACTTGCATTGGTGCGTATGGATTAGCATCAAGCGCTCCCCAAGCAACGTAACCAGGTTCGCCAACTTGATAGATTGCTTGGTCATCAACGATAAAGTGTGTGTAAGCTACTTCAAAGTGTGACTTCATATAACTAGCCTCGTTATGAGCCGAACCCTTGCCTTTATTATTGTCGTTACCGGTATCATGAGCAATAATAAATCGCTTAACAGCAATACGTCCGTCACCTTCATTATTTGATAAAGCGAATGTTTTATTGATTGAATATCCCATTACTTGATACCTCCAATTTGTTTGAAACCTTTAAATCCGTCAAATAGGCCACAGGTAAAGCCACCGACCAATAGTCCCATAACTCCACTTGCTACATAATTACTATCTCCAGTAGCAGCAACTGCAACGATACCTGCAACCACACCAACGAACATAGCAATCCATGGCAAATAATGATTACCCAAACTAGTGGTCTTAAAAGCTTGTGTAATACAAAAAACGACCAAAACTGTTATCATCAGTTCGGCCGTTGATCCAAGATTAAGTTGTTGAATTAAATCCATTTTAGTTTTCCTTCTTTCTTATCTTATCTAGTTCTAGCTGTAACTTATCCGCTCTATTTTCTGCTTTCTCGGCCCTAATCTTCATCTCTGAATACAATGTTCTCCGAGAGTTAACATCATCTTGTTCAATTTGATGAATTGATTTTTTACGAGACAAATAGAAAGTATATGCTCCGGCCAAAATTGTCGGAATAATTGTTAAAAGCTGTTTGATAAGATTATTACTCACTCGAATCACTCCGATCAGCGGTCGTGAAAATCATTGCAGTTAGAGCTAAATTCGAAATCCATGGCATGTAATCAGTTCCCGCAAAAATAAAATTCAAGAATTGATAAATTGATAAGAATGCCATAAGCAAAGTCGCAATAGTTAATAAAACTGAATTCAAATGTGGCGAGTGATGCTTAGACATAACCCACCAGGAAATTGCTAAGCCACAAATGACGTACAAGCCGCCGAATAAATCATCATTAGCAAACGGCGTTGCCATTGGTGGCCACTGGAAGTAATTATCATGAGTAATTAAGTAAATACCAATACCTATCAGGGCAGTTCCAATAATGAGGTGGTCAGCGTATTTTTTAAATCTACAAAGCAACGTCATTCCACCCCCTTTATATTATTTTTGTGTAAAAACAAATTCACTTAATTCTGTGTCTTAGTAAATGAAATATTTTAAAATCCATCTAGTTCAATGGTGAACAACTAAAATATGGTGTCATAATGTACAGAAAATTATTAAAAAATCATATGAATCAACATTCATGATTCGTCAAGCGTTAAATTTGAACGTTATAAAAGCGAATGATAAATTTATATTGTTCCAAATTACACAAGGAGGCTTCACTTATGAAAAAATCATTTAATATTGTATTAGGTACAGCAGCTATTTTAGGTGGTCTTGCATTGGGAAATGCCATCCCAGTAAATGCCGCAACTACCGAAATATCATCCGTGGTTAAGCATGAGATAAAAACATCAACTGCTAATGAATCAGAAGATAATTTGATGCAAAATGGTGATTTTAGTCAAGGCCTTGATTCATGGATATCAGGAGGCTTTGGTGGTGGTGACGTTTCAGTAAAAACTGATGAAGATGGTAATTACGCGGAACTTACTAATCCTGTACCTGATTCCGGTGCAGCTCTAGGACAAGATATATCAACTGCTCCATTAAAAAAATATCAAATGAGTTTCGAGTATAAAGGTACTAGCTCAAGCCAATTATTGTTTGAACCAATTGTTCATACCCCAATTGGTGACCTACCAGGTGAAGGCACTTTTATCAAACTTACAAACCAATCCGGAAAATGGGTTAAACATACTCAATCGTATTCTGTTCCTGCAGATGACGCCATCGGTAGTTGGAATGTCTTAGAACTAGGATTTGTTACCGGTAGTAAAGGAACTCCCGCAAGCGAAACTCCTATGGCAGTTAGAAACGTTAAATTAACCGAAGTAAAATAATCAAGCCAAAAATAGTTTATGTAAAAAGCCGCTTTGTTTTATCTAGGCGGCTTTTTATTATTCTATTCAGCTGGCTTGAAGTCTTTTCCTGTGATTTCCTTGTACTGTTCTGGTGTGATTGACCAATTAACCATAAAAGAAATGTCCATACCCCATGAGGCATATACTTTAGCAACTTCAATGTTTGGTAAAGTAAATAATGTGTTTTCCATAATTAAGCACCTTCCTTTACATTATCTTCTGGTTTGCTAGGTGAAATGACCTTCTGCAAATCTACGATTTGTTTTTGCAGTGATAAAAATTGTACTTGGAATTGCTTGTTAGTATTCGTGAACTGAGTTTTTGCTATATTTGCCATTCTCTTCTCTATATTTCTTTTTCAATAGTTGAAAAATAATCGAACGTATGTTCTTTAGTGTTCAAAAATAAAAGCCCAATTGGGCAGATTTACCAAAAATTACGATTAAGCGTGTAAAATAATTATATCATTCATTTCATTTTAACTTCAGGATTGGTTAAAAACACTAATAAAAAGATGTCTTATTTAAAAAGACACCTTTTTACGCCTGTTATTTAATAGTTAATTAATCCTCTTCAGGAACTACTAACCATAATACTAAATAAATTATTAATCCCGGAAAAGGTGTCAATGTAAGAACACTCCAAAGAGCACGTAAAACATTTGCATTCCAGCCGAATTTTTCAGCTATTCCTCCAAGAACACCCGCAAAAACACGATTAGTTCTTGAACGATGTAATCCCATCATTAATCATCATCTCCTCAAATAAATTCTAACACAAAAAGCCACTCATCTCGCAATAAGATGAGTGGCTTTTTTATATTTATTTCCAAATAATAAATTTCTTGTTTCCTGTTACGTATTGACCATTAGTCAATCGGTAACGTGTAGCCAACTTGTATTTCTTAATTGATTTAACTTTTAAAGTGCTACCCTGTTTATAGAGCTTTGCTTTATCAGATAATTTAACATTACGGTACGACTTAACACCATTTTTGTTAATAACTTTAATTCGCTTATTCTTTGGTGTAGTAGCGTAGTAAGCCTTAACAACATATTTCTCATTAGCGGTAATGTAACCCTTAGTTCCGGCGACATATTTACCTTTGTATGGATTATATTGTTGAACTTTATATCTTAACTTACCATTATCGTCGTAATTGTAACCCTTAACGATAAATTGAGGTCTGTTTACACGACTAGTCTTAGCATAATGCTTGATACGTTCGTTTGTATAGAAATTAGTATCACTATACAAGTAGAACCCTTTTATACCATAAATTGATTGTCCCTTTACAGCAGCCCAGTTTGGTAATCCCGTTGAATCATTACCAGGTACGCTCGGTGTTGGTAATACTGGTTGTGATGGTTGAACAGGTTGCGCTGGTGTGCTTGGTTGTGATGGAGTAGTTACTGTTCCACTACCCGTTGAAGGATTGTTATTCCCCGTTGATCCTCCACCAGCAGTTGGCTTCGCCTGAACGGTTAACTTAACTGTCTTTTGTTGACCAGATTTAGTAATGAGTGTGATTTGTTGATCACCTAGTTTGCTGGTATCGACAGGATCAGGACTATAGCTCGTAATTGGATCGTCACTACCGTCCGAGTTGGTTGCCTTTGCTTTAAAGATGTCTATATTAAATTTATCACCAACAGTGATCGTAGCATCACTAGCGGTAAATGACTTTTTAGTACCGTTAACAGTCAATTTAACTGTTTTAGTTTGACCGGATCTAGAAGTTATCGTGACATCATAAGTTCCAGCCTTTGAAGAATCCAAATTAGGAATATTAAAGCTAGTAATTGGATCGTTGACAGAACCATCTTGTAAAGTGGCACTAGCATTGAAAATACTAGTGTCCAAATTATCACCCAAAGATATTTCTCCGTCCGTAGCAGTGATATTCCTAACGTTTACATACTTGAAATAAAGATTATAAGGAGCAATGTTATTATCCTGTGGAGTAAATACAAAGTGAAATATCGTCCCATCTGCATCACTTAGTATATTTGATACTTTGTATGATGGGTCAATTGTGTTAGCGCCAGGTTCCTTAGTGTCAGGATTTGAAACACTAACATTCCACGATCCTGGAATCTGATTAGGTTTGATATAAAGATTTTTGACTTGGATTGCAGAAACGTTTTTTGGCACGATTATTGGATCGTCAGGATCGTTAGTTGACATACTGGTAAACGTAGAATGTGGGTTTTCTGTCCCAAAAGTGTACATAACATTTGCAATACCATCATTTTGGATAGTTGACGTGGACGTTGAACCGGTTTCAGAGTCAGCATAAGCAATTTTGGAAGCATTTGCATTAACGAAAAGCGCTCCAATAACACTAAGAGATATGACCGACGAATACAAGAAATTTCTAATTTTATTTTTTGACATAATAACTCTCCCAATTTTTTAACTATAAAAAATTGTACCACAAAAACAGAAGATGAATTTTCAAAGTCAATAAAAAAAGCGCCCACCTCCGAAGAAGTGAGCGCCTTTTGAGAATTGTTATTGATTTCATTTTATCATATATTATAGACTGTACTTTATTAACTTATGCATAACATAATGATATAGTAAAATAAGTTAATGTTTATCTGAAGTTATTTTAAAGTTGTTCCCATATTAACCTTTCTATTTCGAAAACCTTTCAAAAATTAAATTTATCTTGATTCTACTGAAATTAAAGCTAACAGAATTGATAAATAAAAAATGAATAATAGAAAATGTTGTATTAAACTCAATAGTTATTAAACATGTGCCATTTTCAAAGCAAGATACAACTAATTTTTAATAAGGAGGGATATAAAATGCACGTAGAAGTTAAAATACCTGAACATGTAATCATTGATGTTGATGATGCTAAAATTGTCATTACTCGATTAGGAGTTAGAAGTTTTCTTAATCGTGGCCAAAATGGTGAGCAGGTCATCCCACTTTCAAGTGTGATTGGAATTAATTTTAAACGATCAAAATTAATCGCCGGTCAAATAAATTTTGTTACTGCTGCAGGCAATCAAAAAACTAATGGTTTTGGTGCCCTACCCGGATTTAGTAACGGAGCTTTCAATAAAGCAAATAACGTAGTATTCCGAGAAATTCATAACGATGAGATTGAACAAATAAAAAATTTCGTTGAAGATTATCTACTCAATCACAACTCTGAAAACAAATTGTCAGATGCTGACGAACTTAAGAAATTCAAAGCATTATTGGATGATGGCACAATCACTCAAAAAGAATTTAATAACAAAAAGAAGCAGATTCTAGATATGTAATAACTCACTATGGTATTCGCAGTGGTTCGATTCCGCTGGTGAGTATACGTCCAAACACTGATGACGTTAAAAGCTGAATATGTATGGGAGGATTAGGAAATGGTAAATTCTTATAAAAGATTCTGGGAAAATATTTTAAACTTTTCTGGAACATCAGGTAGAGCTGATTATTGGTGGCCTGTAATTATTAATTATGTATTAGGTGGATTAATTATTGCTATTATCAATACTTTACTAGGTCACCCCATCAATGATATCTATAATCTGAACGATTTATCAGTTAACACTGTTGCTCGCATTGTTTCACTAATCGTTTGGATTGGAACAATTTCAGTTAAAATTAGACGACTACATGATTCTGATCACGTTGGTTGGTGGATTTTAATTGATTTAATTCCCCTTATTGGTACCATTTGGTTCTTCGTTCTGATGGTTCTACCAACTCGTAGAAACCGTTGGGAAAACAAATAAATAGCTTTTAAGTCTCCTCTCTGGTGAGCTCGCGTTCGTTCGATTCGAACCAGGAGAATTGTCCAAACACTGATGACAATAAAAGCTGAATATATCTGGGGATACAAGATTATGAATTTAAAGCATTATGTGCTAGCTGGTTTAGTTGCTCTGTCATTCACTGGAATGTCCAGTGCAGTCAATGCCAACGCTGCAACGTATAAGACGGTTCCGCAAAGCATTAGAGGTTATTACGTTTCTTTAAACAAGAAAAAGCCTCTCTCAATGGCAATTAGTATGAAGCATATCAAATTTGCAATTTCTTCAAATTATATGAAGAAATATTCACTTGATAAGGCACCTACATTTAATATTAAAAAAGTAACTTATGTTAAACCATATGTTACGATCTATTATTCAAATCAAGGTACTGAAGCTGCAACTTTCAAGAAAGTTAACAATCGACTATATACCCAAGGATTTTCATTTCAAAAAGTAAATAAATTAACTTACACAAATTTCTTGAAGTAATTATTAATTAACTCACTATAATAATATTGGTTATATATCATATTAATCACCTCCCCTACGTGGTGGCCAACGCCCGTCCGATTCAAGCATAGGGAATTTCAAAAGGAGGACTTTACATTGAAAAATGGATTTAATGTCATGCTTGTATTTTTAATTGGATTATTAGTCTTAATAACAATTTTTCAATGGGTAATGTCTGACAAAAGTATGGAAACCTATACACAAAACTATATCAATACTGCCCTAACAGATAAAAAGTACTCCAGATTGAAAAATATAGTCCGAGATAAGGAAGTATATAACAAGTTAAAAACACAGAAGAAAATCACACTAAAGTTCACTGCGGATAACCAAGGCGCAGGAAGAATTGCATATTTTCCTGCCAAAGTGAGTGGTTTTAAAGGGAATATCGGCGTAGACATTAATATGAAGTCAATTCTGCTACACCAATATAAATTAATAAGAATAACCAATCTAGGTAACATGACAAGTTAGAATCGTTCATTACATATATGAACGATGCATGCTGTAATTTAATCTGTACAGGGATTTTCAATTTGATTGTATACCATGATCTTTAAAGAAACGGTTAACTTTTTGTGCATTATCTTCTGCTATAACTAGTTGTTCTACACTATAGATTGGATCTTAGATAACACTTGGGAGATGACTATCTTGTCGATCTACAAACAATTAATCTCGATGTTTATAATTTTGATAGTATGTATTTTTCATTGGCAGTGGAACGAAACTCGTGATATGGATTTGTATACCGAAAACTACTTAAATCAGCAAATTCAATCAGGACACTATAAGGCATTGTCTAATATATCTGGAAACCAAAAAATATTTAGGCTTTTGAGTAAATCTAGTAAAATTACTATAAGTTCATCATCAGATAATCAGGGGTCAGGTAACGTCGCCTATTTTACAGCTCGTATTAACCGCTCTAAGAATTTTTATGGAATTACTCTTAAAGTTAAATCAGCTCTATTTCATAAGTTCTCAATGAAAAAAATCGTTTCTAATGATTAGAATTAACACATTAATCATAAATTCCAAATAATTAAAGTATTAATAATTATAAATTCCCGTGCATTATACTTTACCCCGAACGCATTATTCCCTGATAATTAAGGTAGTTAGGAGGTGCGCTCATGAATATTTTATTTTCGGAACAATTGAATAAACTGAGAATTGCTAAGAATCTCTCACAAGATGATATTGCGCAAAAATTATTTGTACCTCGTGATGCGGTTAATCGTTGGGAGTCAGGAGAATCAACGCCTGACTTAGATAATCTTGTTAAATTATCGAAACTATTAAATTGCTCACTCGATGAATTAGTTTTAGGAAATAAAGAAGATGAACATCCCTACTACGGCAAAATGAACTTCTGGGATTTCGCCGCACGTTACTGGTGGCTACTCTTTGCAATCGCTGGTTTTATTGTTTGGATGATCTCATATCTAAGATAATAATTTCATATAAAACAAAAATGCCGACAATCTTGTCTGGCATTTTTTTAATGAATTTCACTAAATTAATAGGTTAAATTATACATAATCATCTAAGCAACTAAATCCGCCCCATTTCTCCGTGTCTATGGTATAACTACCTCAAGGAGATGATATAAATGGTTGATTCATACAAGAAGTTCTGGCATAACATCACCAATTTTTCTGGAACAGCAGATCGTCCCGACTATTGGTGGCCAATTATTATTAATTATATTTTGGGTGGTATCATTGTTGCTATTATTGAAATGTCCACGGGTCATCACTTTATGGATACTCAAAATTCTCCAGGTTTTGACTTTACTATTTTCTCAGACATTGTCATTTTTATTGTATGGCTTGGTGTTCTGTCTTTGAAGGTTCGCAGATTACACGATACTGATCGTTCTGGGTGGTGGATTTTAATTACGATAGTTCCACTAATTGGAAATCTTTGGTTCTTTATTTTGACCTTATTACCTTCTAAACCAAATCGTTGGAGTCAGCCATAAATTTATGTGTCCCGTGTCTAATAATTAGACGTTTAGAAAATTTAAATTGAATATAAAAAAACAGCCAACATGGCTGCTTTTTTAGTTTAATATTGCCACTCCAATTGCTAAGTATGTCGCAAACAAAATCCATAGTAAGTATGGCACCATCAACCATTTAGCTAAAACTAACTTACCACGGTTTAACTGGATGATTATTTTAATTGTTAAACCGTCCATCGTTAGAATTATTAATACTCCTATCCAAAACCAAGCGAAGTTAAAGAATATGATAGTCCACAGTAAGTTCAATACTAGTTGAATCCAAAACAACCAATTATCAGTGGGACTGATATTTCGATGTATCCAAAATAAGTACCCAGAAATTCCAAGTAACACATATAGTATTGGCCATACGATGCCAAACAAAGGACCAGGCGGAGAAAATGGCGGTAAAGCCAATCCATTGTATATTTCGCGAATGTTACCAGACAATAAAGAGGAACAAAATCCTAATATTTCAACGCCAATGATGAAGCCAATCATTTTTAAATAATTAATCTTTACTCTATCGTTCATTGGATCACCTCACATTTCTTTAACTACATTTTTTCACATTCTGAACGTGAGTTGCAAAAATGAAGATTACATTGCGCGTAACTTGTTTAATATTAGATATTAAATTATAAAATATTGGTCTGCATCTTCTTTTCAACCCAATCATTTGCCTTTTTAAACCAGTAATTTTATATTTGATTTAAGATTAATATTAGGAGGTTTTCGTATGGCGGAAGAAGTTGATTCAATCCTTGCAATTATTAATAAACTTGCTGGTCAGGAAAAACAAATTGAATACGGTTATGAAATTGCTTTGGTTAAAGATCAGCTACCTAGTTCCACTACAGAAACTGATTTTGGTAATTTAAAAGCTTTTGCAGATGATGGTGATGAATACACTGCACCCAGTTTTATTGAAACTTTGAATGATGAGATGTCTGGTATTCCTTTAAAATCAGATTCAAAACTAAAACGAGAGTTTCTCTCTTCTGAAGCCACCACCCGTTCAGCAAATATCTTTATTGATCAATGGTCCGGCTTTAAATCTCAAATTAAGGATATTGATTCTCAGAAGCGCTTCACTGACAATGATACGATTCAAATTGGTATCTGGGATTGCTGGGATAACAACGCAATCTACATCTCCATTGAAAATTAGTAATCCTAAACAAAAAGGAAGTCCATAATGGACTTCCTTTTTTAGTAATCTTCAGCTTGACGCTGTTGATTTAATTCATTCTTTTCCATAAATGCTTTTTCAATCTGATCTTCAGAAAAGCCAAAATCAACCAATCCCATTTTAATGAATAGTCTAAAGCAATGACTAAAGGCCGACTCGCTGCGATCAAAGAATGCATTAAATAACATCTTTTTGATAATTAAATACTGTTTGTCTAGATTTTGTTCACGCTTATAAGTAGCAATCTTTGCCAAATCCGGTTGCGTATTTAAAATCACGTGATTCCAGTTCTTTAAATTAGAGATCAACAAGAAGAAATCCATTGCATCAACGTACTCAAACAGCAAAGTTTCTTCCGGAGTTTGATTCTCATCATGTTTACCCCGATGAGTCTTCCAAACCTTGAACCATTCAGAAGTATTAGCCACTTCAGACAATTCAACATCCAAAGCAACAAAAGCATTTTGAACTCTGGCTTCAGGAGCCCAGTGCAATTTCTTTTTATTATCGATCAAGCGATTTAAGTACACTGAAGCACTTAGCATCTGTTGTAGATCCATTACTAAACTCCGTTTCTAACCAAACACAACTCGATTTGATAAAATCTCAAGTTGCTTTTCGTTATCCAAGTACCACTTTTGCAAGAAGTCGTAATCTAACAATAAGTAGATCCAGTTTTCTTCTTGATCCTTATCTTGAATGTATGCACCGTATTTTGGATGATCAACTGTACCCTTATTTGAAATGACAAGAGTTGTGTCGGCATTCAAGTCCAAAATAGCGTCACCAGATTCGTTTGCCATCAAGATGTATTCATTCTCTGCTGACTTAACAAATAACTCATCCATGATTTCTTCGGCAACATTACCACCGGCAAATTCAAAGAATTGATTATTGAAACTATCTAGAACGTTAAATTCAACAGTAAATCCAGAAGTTTCCTTCAAAATCTTGCCAAATTTTTTCAAAGTATTAAGCATGTTCTTAATACTTGCAATATCTTTGCCTTCAAGAACTACCACAAAGAAGTTAATCAGTGCACGACCATTAAACATTAATTCTTTGGTCTTAAGATTAAGATACATCAATGATTGACCATCATTAGTAGCCACAAAGTAATAACCGGCTTCTGATTTAGGTGATTTTTTGAAAGTAAATGGTTGATCATCTAGACCATTAAAGTTACCCAATAATTTTTGAATTCGGCTAGTATCTTTAAGTTTGAACTGGTCGCTAACACCACCTAATTCTAAGACCCGGGATAAGAAGATACTTTGGACATCCTCACCAGTGAATTGATGTGGAAATTCCAAGTATTCAGAATCTAATGAAAAGTCAGCAAGTTGTTCTGCAGCATTCAATAATTCTTCAAAATCATTAGTGTTAACTAAGGTATTGAATAGCAAAACATAATTCAAACCGTTATCCAAGCCGGTCTTGATTGATTCAGTGTATGAAGAGAAGGTGTCTTGTACGGTAATTTCTGCTTCTTGCATATCGTTATCGTTACTCATCTACGTTCACCTTCAATCCATCTGATAAGAATGTAAGATATTTTGTATATAATTGTTGGTTATTTTGATTGAATTCTTCAAATGAACCAAATGTTGCTCTGATATTTTGTTTTTCAAGATTTAAAATAGTTTCGTCTTTTGAAAGTGAAAGAATTTTAGCTTCATTGTCTTTGATTGTTTGACGAGCGCCGTTTGCTTCCTCATCAATTTGTGTTAACTCTAACATTGATTGATTTAATTGTTCACGCTCTTCACGAACCTTTGCGGCTTCCCAAGGCATTGGCGATTTTTCTTCGTTCTCCTTGATTTGGGCACGCAAGCTATCCTTTTGTTGATCACGTTCACTTTGGCTATCCATTAACTGGCCAAGGCGCTCATTTTCATCAGCCAAGCTCTTCATTTCGTCATCGTTGACCCGTTTGTTTTGTAATTCAAGTTCAAACGATTGAGATAACTTATTATATTCATCTTCGGCAAAATGGAATTGGACGTTTAGCACATCTAATTCCCCAAATAAACGGTGGTCCCACCAGTTACCAAAGTAAATGTTAAATCTTCCAAGATCAAACTCATGATAATAAAAGAATGGATACGTCTTTCCAAGATAGTTAATTAATTGATTACTAAGATGATGACTTAATTCAGAATCTAAATTAGCAACTAAATTAAAATCGTTGGCTTGTTCTGTGCCTTCTTCACCCTTGAATTCTTGATTGTACCGGTTAGTATCAATCAATTCATATAACTTTAAATCATCCCCACTTTTGATTGATTCATTTAATTGATTTAAATAATCCAATTTATGGTCAATTGCTGAAGACAAAATTGAATCATTTTGACTAAATTGATCATTTTGTTCGTTCATATCCATAACGTATCCTCATCACTTTTTTATTTATATTCTTAATTAATGTTATCTAACTAATCACTATAAATAAAGACATTTCTTTGATTTTTTTCATAAATTTACTAATTTTGGTAAAAAAGTATAAAAAAAGACCTGAATTATTAATTCAGGTCCCCTTCTTAGCCATTTAAGCTTAGTATAATTCGAGATATTGATCTCTTTCCCACTCAGAAACTTGGGTACGATATGAATCATATTCCAAATTCTTAGCTTCGTAGAAACTTTGGTAAAGTTTAGTCCCCAAAGCATTCTTCATGACATCATCAGTTGCTAAGTCTTTAAGTGCATTATGCAATGTGTCAGGTAAGTTCTTAATATGACTTTCTTGGCGTTCTTCAGCATCCATTCGATAAATGTTACGGTCAACACTATCTTCAGGTTCAATTTCATTCTTAAGACCGTCTAAGCCAGCTTCAAGAACACAAGCAATTGCTAAGTATGGGTTAGCAGCAGGATCCACACTCCTAACTTCTAGTCGTGTAGAATTACCACGGGCATTAGGAATTCTGATCAATGGTGAACGGTTAGAACCTGACCACGCAACATATACAGGAGCTTCGTAACCAGGAACCAAACGCTTGTATGAGTTAACGATTGGGTTACAAATGGCTGTAAATGCTCTAGCATGCTTCAAAAGTCCACCTAAGAAGTTGTAAGCATCTTTAGATAACTCTAAATCTCCTGATTCATTGTAGAAGGCATTACCCTTATCAGTGAATAATGACATGTTTAAATGCATACCTGAACCATTGATACCGCTAAGTGGTTTTGGCATAAAGGTTGCATACAAACCATATTTTCTAGCAATAGTTTTAACAACCAATTTGAATGTTTGAATGTTATCAGCAGCTGTTAAGGCATCAGCATACTTAAAGTCAATTTCGTGTTGACCAGGGGCAACTTCATGATGGGCAGCTTCGACATCAAAGCCCATTTCTTCAAGAGTTAAAACAATTTCACGACGACAATTTTCACCAAGATCCATTGGTGCCATATCGAAGTAACTACCCTTATCATTCAAGTTAAGGGTTGGTTCACCGTTTTCGTTCATCTTGAACAAGAAGAATTCTGGTTCTGGTCCAATATTGAAGCTTGTAAAACCAGCTTTCTTCATATCTTCAAGAACTCGGATCAAGTTATTTCTTGGATCACCAGCGAATGGCTTGCCATCTGGAGTATAAACTTCACAAATAACACGAGCAATTTTGCCTCGTTCTGAACTCCATGGGAAAATCATCCAAGTTGAAAGATCAGGATATAGGTACATATCACTTTCTTCAATGCGGACAAATCCTTCAATTGAAGAACCATCAAACATTAATTTGTTGTCCAAAAGTTTTTCCAATTGAGTTATCGGTACTTCAACGTTCTTAATCGTTCCGAATAAATCTGTAAACATTAGTCGAAGAAACTTAACGTTTTCATCCTCAACCATTTGTCGAATATCGTCTTTAGTATAATCATGCCTTGTTGCCATCCTGATCAATCCCCTATCTATGATTTATAGTTTTTGGTTATTAAATGTGGAAGAAGGTGGCATTAGTCCACTAATATGTAGAAATTCATCTTCCAAAATTCGCCGAACATCGCTGTCGGTCAATTGTGTATCTTGATGATTTTTCTTTTCGTCCTCAAGCTGTTGTTGCTTTTTGTAAACTTCCTTGATTCCAGAAATGTTTAATCCATCGTCAAGATAATCCTTAATTTCAAGGATCCGATCAATATCATTTAATGAATACATTCGCCGGTTACCGTCGTTTCGCTCGGGCATCACTAACCCTTGCTCTTCATAGTAACGAATTTGCCTGGCTGATAAATCAGTCAGCTTCATTACTGTTCCGATTGGCAGCACCGATAGCGAACGCCGTAATTCCTTCTCAGACATTTTTCACCTCCACCAAAACATAATTTAATAATATCATTTACCAGTCAATAGTCAACTTCATATGTCATAAAATATAACATTTAATAAAATCCTAGTTTTTCAGCCATTCACGCGCATCTTCAATGATTTCATCAACCGTATTTTCGTGTTGAATCAAGTTATACCAATTTGATTTCACCTTATGTCTAAACCATGTTAATTGGCGTTTAGCATAATGACGAGAGTCTTGTTTAACTTTGGCAATCGCATTTTCTTTAGAAGTTTGGTTATCAAAATAATCGAATAATTCGTGATAGCCAATCCCCTGACTAGCTGATAAACTTCTACCGCCTTGATCATATAGCCACCGAGCTTCTTTAAACAAACCTTCTTCGACCATAATATCTACTCGACGATTAATGCGGTCATATAGTAATTCTCTATCAGCAGTTAGCGTAACGTATTTAAAATCCAGATTGGATTCGTTGTTAATTTGTTCTGAGAACCTCTCACCCGTCTGCAAATACACTTCTAAAGCCCGAATAACTCGTCTTTGATTAGTTGCCGGTATTTTTTCGGCAGCTTTAGGATCGACTTTAAGCAGCCAGTCATGCATTGCTTGATAACCCATCTCGGTCGCTTTAGCAAGTAATTCTTGTCGAACTGGTGATTCACTGACATCTTGATTGCCACCTAAGTTCAATCCCTGTTCAAGTGCTTGCAAATAAAATCCAGTACCGCCAACAATGATTGGCAACTTACCAGCAGCTTCGATTTCTTTGATAGCCTCAATTGCATCTTCTACAAATCTAGCAACGGTATAGCGTTCATTGACATCGCAAATATCAATCAAATGATGAGGGATGCCCTGCATCTCTTCAGGTTTTATTTTGGCAGTTCCAATATCTAAGCCACGATAAACCTGCATTGAATCACCTGAAATAATTTCACCATTCAGTTGTTTTGCTAACTCTATCGATAGTTGAGTTTTACCAACTGCAGTTGGTCCAACGATTGCCAAAACTTTGTGCATTTTTTCTCTCCATTTCTATAATTGCTTTCTATATCCTATCATAAGAATTAGGACAATTAACTAGATAATTCACTGTAAATCAAGCATAATATAATTATAAACTAAGAAAAGGGGGCATTTAATATGAAGAAATTCACAGGTGGTTTATTCGTAGGAATCCTTGCCACATTAGCTGCACTATTCAGTGATCTGTTTACTTTTAAAAAGACTGTCGTAGATCCAATCGAAGAAGAAGAGGAACGTTTCGACGATAATCGCAGAAAAGCAATGCGTAAAAGTCGTTCTTCTCACCAAGGATAATCAGCAATTCGAAATAAAAAAGTTGGTATAAAACATGCAATTGTTTTATACCAACTTTTTTTAGATTTCGTCTTTTTTCTCTTTACCGTCCCAGTTTTGATAACCAGTCTTCAAGATGTAAATGTTCTTATAACCTTTTTTACCTAGGAGAACTGCAGCTCGCTTACTAACCGTTCTTCCTTGGTCATATAAGTAAACTGGTAAATCAGCTCTGATTTGAGCATAAAAACTACGAAGTGTTGAATATGGTAGGCTTCTAGCCCCAAGAATATGGCCACTTTTAAAGTTGCTTTTTTCTCGTAGATCAATAACTTGAGCTCGACGCATACCCTTTCTGAACTCTTCATTCGATAAATATGTAGCTACTTGTCGAACCTGATAATTTTGAAAAGTATAATAACCAAACCAAGCTAATAATAAAATTACCAACACAATCCACGATATTAAACTTCCACTAATTGCAGCAACATTCACTTGTTACTTCACTCCTTTAAATTCTTACATTGATTTTGTTTGTAAGGCTAATGATGCGGCACCAATAACACCAGCATCATTACCTAATTGAGCTAACTTAAGTCTAGTTGAATCTCTAACAGATGGAAAGGCATTTTCTTGGAATGATCTTGTCGTTGGTTGTAACAAAGTGTTACCAGCACCTGAAACTCCACCACCGATGATAATGTTTTCTGGGTTCAAAATATTACCAATATGTGAAAGTGCCAAACCTAAGTATGAACATACACGGTTAACGATTTGGTTAGCCAAGATATCACCATTGTCTGCTAAGAAGAAAATCAATTTCGATGTAATGTCTTCATCATTGTCGATCAATTCCTTGATTCGTGAATGACCAGTAAAGTTAGCAGCAGTATCCTTAGCAACATTTACAACACCAGTAGCTGATGCGTATTGTTCCAAACAACCGCGTTTACCACAAGTACATAAGAAACCATTCTTCTCAACACAGATGTGACCGATTTCTCCGGCACTACCATTAATACCGTGGGCTAAGTGACCGTCAACAACGACACCACCACCAACACCAGTACCAAGAGTAACGAAGACCACGTCATCCGCGTCGTTTCCGGCACCCTTCCAAAATTCACCAAGAGCTGCACAGTTAGCATCGTTGTCGATAAAGATTGGCAATTTTAGTGCTCCACTAATTTGCTGACGAACCGGTTGCACTTCTTTCCAGTTGAGGTTGTAAGCACCAACTACAGTTCCTTCGTCACGATTTACCGTCCCTGGAGTACCCATTCCGATTCCAATGAAATCATCAGAATTATAATCTTCTCTTCTCATTTGATCTTCAATGGATTTGATCATATTTGGAACAATGTGTGACCCTTCATCGGTAATGTCCGTAATGATTCTCCACTTAGAAAGAACATTCCCCTGTTCATCAAGAAAAGCAAATTTTGTTGTGGTTCCCCCTAAATCGATTCCAATCAATTTCTTTGCCATGCTTACTTCCTCCTAGATATCTTTATCTTGTTTTTGCTCCTCCACACGATGTTCTCGAGTTAAAACCATTTTGGCGTGCAAAAAATCATTTTGAGAAATAAGTTTGGCTTCATGCAGATGGTCGAGTTCTAACGCCATAACTTCAATATCCCAAATTCTTTTTCCAACGTAAACGTAAATATCGAACTTTTTTAGAAGCTGTTGAACATCATATAGCGTTTTCATTATCTCACATCCTAATAAAAATTTCTTTCAATTTCGAAAATTTTTTACATGTTTTTTCGAAAACCGAGGTATAAAATTGCTCCCGCAACAAATAATAACATGATTGACGAAATAATTCGTTTAATTCTGGGAATTTTGTCGAAATTCACGCCAACAATGTATGCGCTTAAGAAGCCGGCAATTAAGCCTCCGATGTGTCCAGCAATATCGATGCCGGATACGAACAAATCCATACCAATATTAAGCGCAACAAACAGCAAAAATGTCCGTGCTAACGACACGATCATCGGATTATCTTGGAAGCTTTCACCTAACATTAAGAACGCTCCAAACAGCCCAAATATCGCGGTACTAGCACCTGCTGATATGCCATCATTAAATGCGAAGCTAGCAAAGTTCCCGATAATTCCAGAAATCATAAAAATCGCAAAAAACCGGGCGTGTCCGAAAATATTTTCCACATATTGACCGATAAAGTACAATGTGATTCCGTTCATCAATATATGCATGAATCCGATGTGAATAAAAATCGGGGTAATAAATCGCCAATATTGGCCTTCCACGATCAACGGATTATATTTAGCACCAAACTCCACTAACACAGCTGGGTTTTCTGTGCCACCACTAAGCGTCATGATTCCGAATACTACAACCATAATCGCTAATAAAGAATAAGTCACAAACGGTTTTTGTCTAATCAAGATTGTTCTCCTTAATGGTATATATTTTTTATCAAAACATCATAGTCGGTGACGTCCCACTTTGCAACCGGAAAATATTGTGGTTTTAAAGCTAACGAAACTGTCTCACCGACATAATTTCTCAGATATCGATCATAAAATCCAGCACCAAACCCGACACGGGCTCCATCAGGAGCGAATGCAAGTCCAGGAACAACGATTAAATCAATATCGCTTGCATTGATCACAGAACCATTTATTGGCTCAGAAACGCCAAATTTGGTCTTCTCAAGGCTTGTTTCACTATTAAGTTCAACAAATTCCATTTTAAAATTGGGCAGAGTCCTTGGAATTACCATCCGTTTTCCCGTGGCATTGCCTTGATCAATAATTGGTTGAGTGTCAAGTTCACCCGCCATGCTTAAAGTCACTCCGATTGTTTGACTACTTTTGAATAGAGGCGAAGAAAACAACTGCAGATATAGATTATGTGCATTCTTCTGCCCATCATCAGTTTTTAGATACTCTGTTAGGATCGGGATAACTTCTGCGCGAATGTCTTTCTTGTTCATTTAACCACCTACCCTAACTAATTAGTATTCATTCCACTTATTAATATAATTGAGCAAAATAAAAAGGTTTGGGTAACCACCCAAACCTTACTTAGTTTCGCGATGTAATGTAACTTTACGGTCACGAGGGCAATACTTGTTAAGCTCCAAACGGTCTGGGTTGTTACGACGGTTCTTGCTTGATAAGTATGTGCGTTCGTGGCATTCAGTACATTCCATAGTAATGTGTACTCGCATGGAATATAACCTCCAAACTTTTAATATGGCTAATAATAACCTTAACTCTTGATATTCTAACATCAAAGAAGAAAAATTACTAGCATTATCTAGATAAATGTTAAGTAAATTTACTTAACAGTTGATTTTGACTGTACCGTTGACCAGTAAGCTGAGTAAATTTGCTTAGCTAACTGCATATTGTTACTTTCAGCGTTTACTCCTAAGTTAGGCATTGCCAATGCAACTACCACTTGAGGATCCTTAGATGGAGCAAATGATGCCAAACTCAAAGTAACTGTTTCTGTACCATTATAAAATGTTTGAGCAGTACCAGTCTTAGCTGAAATTTCAGGTTTGATAGTATCCAACTGACCACCTGTTTTGTATTGATTACTACCATGGACCACTTGATACAATCCACGTTTAACCAATGCACGTTGGGCAGGAGTCATGCTGACATAATTCATAACATTAGGAGTCACTGTATCCTTGATTGCACCCATTTTTCCGTTCTTTTGGGTTCCTCTAACTGCGGCTACGATATGTGGTTGAATTCGATAACCACCATTGGCAATTGTTGACATATACTGAGCAACTTGCATTGTAGTATAAGCATCGTAGTTACCAAATGATAAATCAAGGGCAGAACCAATATGAGCAAAATCACTTTTACCTTTCAAACCAGTTGTTTCACCAGGAATATCAATCCCAGTTTTAATACCTAATCCAAATTGTGCAAAGTTATCTCTCATCTTAGTAAAGATAGATGGGTTCATGGTAAGCGCACCACCAGGAACATAATTAAATTTGGCTTCCTTCATGGCTAACTGCATCATGTACGAGTTAGAAGAAACTTCTAGTGCTCCTGCGGCATCAACAGAGATATCAGCGGCACCCTTCTTGTTAAACCATGAAGACTTAGTAACTCCACCAATGTTAATAGGTTTATCAACTAACACACTATTATTTGGTGTGATCACTCCATCCTGAAGAGCTCCAGAAACCATGGCTCCCTTAACAACAGAACCCATAACAATGGAACTGTTAATATTACCCAAATCATTACTTCTGATCTTTTGAGTTGCAGGATCTCTATCAACCCCGGCCATTCCATAAATTGCACCATTATGAGGATTCATAACAACTGCATATGTTCCAGTCGAATATCCCCCAGCACCTTCTTCAGCAGATTTGACCAATGAAGATAATTTTTTCTGGAAGTTGGCGTTAATCGTCAATTGAAGGTTATCACCCTTTTGACCACCATACTTGGTAACCTCTTTAGTAATCTTGTTTTGACTATTCAAGAAAACTTGTGTTTGAGATTTAGAACCACTTAGAACTGGTTCATACTTCTGTTCCAGGTAACTTTGACCAACTTGGTCATTTCTAGAGTATCCTTCAGCAAGTAATTGATTAACCTCATCGGCAGGCAAACCAGCTTTTTCACTTGAAACCGTGCCTGTTAGTCCTTGAATTGACTGACCATCAGGATAATTTCGGCTCCAGCTGGTTCCGATATTAACACCTTGAAGTTCACCCAAATGTTCTCCAACTTGAGCAATTTCACCACTGGTAACGCCACTGTTCTTGATATTAGTAGTAGATAATTGATATGCACCGCTCATCTTGGCGTAAATTTCAGCAGCATTTTTTTCAGCCGCTGTGAATTTAACATTATGATTTTGGACATAATCCAAAGCCTTATTGTATTTAGCATCGGCACTGTATTGTTCGCTGTTAGGAATTTTAGCTAAGACAGCTTTCAAATTATCATTATTAGCCAAGTAATAATCAGCTAACTGACGAGGTGTCAAAGTTCCGGTGGGAACCTTGACATACTTTCCAAGATTGGAAGCCGTTTGATAAATATCACTAGAGAGTTCGTTCACACTCTTAGTATAAGTGATTGCTTGGTGGGCTGAATTACCAACCAAAACCTTACC
The DNA here is from genome assembly GCF_026913205.2 of Lentilactobacillus sp. SPB1-3. Classification (NCBI taxonomy): domain Bacteria; kingdom Bacillati; phylum Bacillota; class Bacilli; order Lactobacillales; family Lactobacillaceae; genus Lentilactobacillus; species Lentilactobacillus terminaliae. The sequence goes on along the minus strand of NZ_CP168151.1, from coordinate 967,789 downwards.
AGTAGAATCGTAAATCATCCCCCGTTGAACATTACCTGTAACAACTGTGGAATCATTTCGATTTACTTCTGCCTTAAACTTAGTTCCACTTACAACCTGTAAGTACGCTAATTGAGTCAATAAAGCAATAAACAAGACTCCAACTATCGCAAAAATCACATTGATTCGAAACGGTAGTGAAGCCGTTTTGGAACTCTTATTTTTTGAAGACTTACGATTAAATAATTTCAATTTTCTTAACTCCTTGCATAGGCTTAATTCTATCAGAATTACTGCTTAAAAACTAGAATGCTTACACAATCTTTAACTAATTTATGCTATTCTAGCAAATGTTAATAAGTAATAAAGGATGGCACCTATGAAATCAAAAAAACTAGTTTATTTTCTCAGCTTCCTGATTCCACTGTTAATCGTCTCTGGATATTTCATCTTCAGATCTTTTGCACCATTTGGCAGTTCGTCCGTATTAACAGTCGATTTGGGACAGCAATATGTTGATTTTTTTGCATTCTATAAGCACGCAATGCTTAATGACCCCTCGTCTATTCTTTACAGCTTTCAAAAGGCGTTAGGTGGCAACATGTTGGGAACTTGGAGCTATTACTTAATGAGCCCGCTCAACTTAATATTCTTGTTATTTCCAATGAAACTGTTACCTGCAGCAATTGGCATCGTCACAATTTTAAAATACTCACTGTCAGGATTGACCTTCAGTATTTTCTTAGTTCATCGATTTAAGGAAAAATCTTTATCAGTGATTACATTTTCAGTTTCATACGCGTTAATGGGTTGGATGGTCGCCAATCAATTAAACCTATTGTGGTTAGATGCAGTGATCTTATTGCCACTAATTTTCTTAGGCCTAGAAAAATTGATGCATAAAAAATGGTCACCATTATTTATCATTTCCATGGCAGCAATGTTAATGATCAATTATTACATGGCTTACATGATTGCTATCTTTACCACATTGTACTTGCTCTTATTCACGATTCCGTTGGTTAAATCATTTACTGAATACTTAAAACACATGATGAGATATATTGGCAATTTTCTAATTGCTGTTTTGTTATCGGCTTGGATCACAGTGCCGACCTTCATTGCACTGCAAAATAGTAAAGTTGCTTACTCCAGTAACGAATTAAAATTCAAGTTTGAATACAACCCGCTATTAATGATTGGTAAATTCATTAATGGATCATTCGATTTTAAACAGATGCCAAATGGAACACCCAATTTATTCGTAGCCAGTTTAGTTATTTTTGCATTTATTTATTTCTTCGTCTCACCAAGAACTTCAAAAATCGATAAAATTTTGAGTTTAGGATTAACCGCATTTTTCATCTTATCAATGTGCTTTAATCCATTAGATATTTTTTGGCACGCTTTTCAACTGCCAGTCTGGTACTCATACCGGTTTGCATATATTTTCTCTTTCTGGATGATAGTCATTGCTTATAAGGCCTATTTATCGATAGTTCACGAAGGATTGAATCGACGTGCTCTGATCATTTCCAGTGGAATCATTGCTTTGGGATTGCTCTATATTTTAGTTAACCTATCCAAATTTGAGTATCTCAGCACTGACGCATTTACCTTTGGCGTCATTTATGTGGTTGCCACGATTGCTTTGATCTCAATTCAAGATATTATTCCCACAGTGCGAATTCTTCAGCTCGGACTATTGATTTTAGTTAGTGGCGAAATGAGTTTAAATCTAGTCAATTCGCTGAACAACATATCGTATTTAAGTTCCAGCGATTACACAAAATTTGCTCAGATGACTGAACAGTCCACGGATATACTTAAGCAACGCGATCACAATTTTTATCGAGTTGGTAAAACTTTTCAACGTTCTAAAAATGATGCTTTGACTGCCGGCTATAATGGCGGTTCTAATTTTTCATCAACTTTAGAAAATAACGTTTCAAAGTTTTATGGTGATATGGGTAATCCAAATGGTGATGCATTTGTCGTTTATACTAATCCAACACTTTTCACTGATTCATTACTTGGGTTCAAATATTTGATCACTGAAAATCCATTTGCAACTAAGAGTTCTAATACGATTTTTAATACCCTTACCAATTTAAATACTAACCGGCCTGAATTATCGGCTTACAATTTAATTGACCGAAATGCCTATCTCGACACCTATCAAAATCAAAACGCACTACCGCTCGTTTTTAGAAGCAACCTAAAAAATACACATCCAAAATATCAAAATGATGACCCAATCACCTATCAAAATGAATTAGCCAACAGTTTTGGCATGACTGGTAACTTATTGACTGAAATCAGCCCTTACGATTTCACGGCTGAAAATGCCACTCCCGTAAATAGTCTTAACAATGCCATCATCAATAAAAAATTGCTATTAAAAAAGGCATATATCGGCGCCAAAATCAAAATTAAAGCTCATAGTTCATTGTATATGACCATCAACGAACAGACTCCTGTGAGAGACATTTCAATCACTACCAACGGCGTTAAAATCAAACAATTCACACCGTTTAAGCACTCAGTGATCGTAAATATTGGTAATTCTAGTAATCACACCAAAATATTTGATATGAATATTAGTACTACCAAACAGAATATTTGGCTTTCATCAATTAAGTTCTATCAATTAAATCAACAAAAATTAGCCAATTGGGCAGCGAAAATCAAACAAGACTCCGTTAAGATTAATCAAACTAACAGTACCCACATTGTCGCTAATTTTAAACATCAAGATAATAAGACTATCGTCACTTCCATCCCCTATGATTCAGGATGGCATGCTGAAATCAAAAACAAGACAGTCCCAATTCATAAATGGGCAAACACATTTATCTATGTTAATAACCCTGGTGGTGCTAAGACAGTTAAATTCAGTTATCGTCCACAAGGTTTACTTTTAGGAATCGTGATTTCGTGCATCACATTAATTATCACACTAACTAGCACAGCAATCGTACGTCGCCGCAAATAAAAAATCCGATTTACACGTTGGTACGTGTGAATCGGATTTTTTATTGAATTGATTTATCCCAATTCGCCATTTTCTTCATAGCGATATGTGACATTGTCACCTAATTCAGGATCAAAATCGACTGTGAGATCATAACCCTTAAAGAACCATTCGTCGCCCTGATCAACAAAGAATTTGATGCCATCCTTTTCGGTCTCAGAATACACTTTATTGGGATGATCATCTCGAGTTAGTGCCAATGAAAAGCCATCATGAACCGGTGTCTTACCATATACCTTGCCATAGAAACGAACTCCGTTACCACTACTTAAGCCCATTTCGTCCTCAAACCACTTACTTGCAGCGTCAGTTACTGTAATTTTCACATTTACCACCACCAAATCATTGTATTCGCTTACATCATTATAACATCATTAATTTTTTTCACAAAGTAAACTAAAGGCTCCCATCAAATTATGACGAGAGCCTCAGTTAAATCATTTGATTATTCAATTTTAGTAATCTTAACTTCCATGTTACCGGCAGGAATTTCAATTGTAACTACTTCATCAAGCTTGTGACCTAAAAGTCCTTTAGCGATTGGTGATTCGTTAGAAATCTTACCTGACATCGGATCTGCTTCAGCGGCTCCGACGATTTGATAACTTTCTGGTTCTTCATCCGGAAGTTCTTGGAATGTCACAGTCTTACCAACTGTAACTTCGTTCTTATCTGTACCGTTTGCATCAATGATTTCTGCATATTGAAGCATGTGTTCAACAGTTTGAATACGGCCTTCCAACATACTTTGTTCGTCCTTAGCTGATTCATATTCAGAATTTTCTGATAAATCACCATATGAACGAGCAATTTTGATTCTTTCGACCACTTTAGGACGTTGAACTAGTTTCAAGTCCTCAAGTTCTTCTTGTAATTTTTGGCGGCCTTCAGCCGTCATTGGATAACTATCTTCAGCCATTAAAAAGTCTCCTTAATTAGATTGTTGAATCTTGATTATTTGCAACATGTTCGTTACCACGTTTTAACAGAATTGAACGAATTTTAGTTGTCAATAAGTCAATTGCAACCTGGTTTTCGCCACCCTCGGGAACAATGATGTCCGCGTATCGTTTAGTGGGTTCCACGAATTGATGGTACATGGGTTTAACGGTACTTAAATATTGTTTGATGATACCCTCAAGGTCTCGACCACGCTCACCGTTATCACGTTCAATTCGACGAATGATGCGAATATCGTCATCAGTATCCACATAAACTTTAATATCCATCAAATCACGAAGTCGTTTATCATCTAAAATCAAAATACCTTCAATGATGATTACTTCGCGTGGTTCTTGATGAATGGTTTCTTGACTCCGAGTAAATTGAGAATAATCATAAACTGGTTTTTCAATAGCCTTATATTCCAACAAATCTTTTAATTGATCAATCAATAAATCAGTATCAAAAGCTAACGGGTGATCATAATTGACCGCCTTACGCTCTTCCATGGACATATCGCTTTGATCATTATAGTAAGAATCCTGCTGTAAAATCATAATTGAATTGTCAGCAAGCTCGTTAAATATTTTTCGACTAACAGTGGTTTTTCCACTACCTGAACCACCAGTGACCCCAATGACTACAGGTCTTTTTTCTGCGCTCATCTTAATGCTCCTCAGATTCTAGTTATTGTGCAAGTATTTGGCACTCTTGGCTTGGTGTTCTGCATACGTCTTTGAATAATACACCTTTCCAGTTTTAGTGTCAGCAACAAAATACAAATAATTCTTTGATCGATCAAGTGGTTTTAACACAGCTTGAATCGAGCTTAAACTTGGACTATCAAATGGTCCCGGTCCATAACCAGTATTTACATACAAGTTATATGGCGAATCATTTTGTAAATCTTTAGTGGTTAATTCCTTGTCGCGAACTCCCAGTGAATACAACACTGAAATATCTGACTGAATTGGCATATTGATCTTAATCCGGTTCATAAATACACCAGCAATCTTACGACGATCCGATTGACTCACGCCTTCTTTTTCAGCAAGTGAAGCCAACGTTAAGAATTGTTGAACAGTTAGCTTTTCTTTTTTAATCGATGAATAGTATGGCGTCAAAACTTGATTAGTTTTAGCCACCATTTGAGTAACTAAATCTTCAAGTGACATCTTCTTCTTCACTGGGTAAGTGGCTGGATATAGATAACCTTCAAGACGATATCTGACATCCTTTGCCTTCATGGCTGAACCAAGTAATTGAGGGTATTTCGCGTAAAGTGAATTGATAAACTTCTTATCTTTCATCAAATTAAGGAAATCCTTACTTGAAAAGTCAGTTGTTGAGCCAATTCGATAAGAAACGTCCTTAATGTTGGCCCCTTCCATGACTAAAATCTTACTTTGAGAACTTTGAATAGGTTCAGCACTTCCACCTTTTTGCAGTTCTTTAGCAATCGTTTTAAGACTCATTGAAGGCTTTAATTGATAGTAACCAGCCCGAAAGTTAGTTAAGTTATTAGATTTTACATAATAATCAAATACCATTCCACTTCGAACGATTTTTTGGTTTTGTAAGATCGAACCAATTTGTTTATTAGACACCCCAAGAGGAATATGAACTTGACTGACCTTTTCATTATTTGGATCAAGTGGCTTTAGAGATTTTTGAAAGTAGTTATATCCTAGCAGACCAAGCGTTGCAAGTAAGATCACTAAGATAGTAACCACAGTAATAATTATTTTTTTACCTAACCCCTTATTTGGTTTTGGTGTCGGGGTGGTTGGCTCGTTATTCATCAGCAGCTCCTCCTATTATTTCTTAAAGTTCATTATAGAGATGAAACTACCTAATTTCTGCATTTAACTCATCTGTTAAGTGTTTTTTAATTTTTTCCATTATCGCATTGACTTCATCATCTTTCAATGTGTCGTGTTGGTTAGCAAATGTCAGTGAATAAGCAAGTGACTTCTTGCCATCGACAACATTTTCACCTGTATAAAGATCGAAAAGCTCGGTCTTAACTAAGTATGCACCACCACGTTTAGCAATGATGTTGACAACATCGTCATTTGAAACGTTTTCGTCAACTAGTAAGGCAATATCTCTTTGAACACTTGGGAACTTAGAAATTGGAGTAAATTGATCAGCATTCTTTGGCATTGAGTCAAGAAGAGCAAAATCTAATTCAAATGCGTAAGTATCCTTGATCTTAAATTGTTTTTCAATTGCAGGATGAATCTGACCGACAAAACCAACCTCTTTGCCATGAACTAAAACTTTGGCTGTTCGACCGGGATGCATTTCTTTGATGCTATCATCAGCAACAAATTCAACTTCACCATTAGTAGCAAAGTTACGAATAACTTGTTCAACCATTCCCTTTACAAGGAAGAAATCAGCCTTGACTGCACCATGACTCCAGCTCTTGTTAACAAAGTTGCCAGTGACAACTCCAGCAACGTGACTGACCTCAGTTGGACGAACTTGTTCTGCATTATCCTTGAAGAACACACGGCCATATTCATACAAAGCAATGTCTGATACTCGACGAGCTTGATTATAAGCAACATCATCGAGTAACCCAGATAATAAATTCATTCTTAGAACTGAATGATCTTTAGTCATTGGGAAACTAAGTTTAGTCTCCACAGATTCCCTAGTTAAGAACATTTTGGCTTTTTCATCCGTTGTTAACGAATATGAAATAGCTTGTGTTAATCCTAATCCTTCAAGGACTTGGCGAATTGCGCGTTCATTTTTTTGATTAGCAGTTAAGGCTCCGACACCCATTCGACCGGTTGGTAATGAAACTGGCAAATTGTCGTAACCGTAAATTCTAGCAACTTCTTCATTCAAGTCAGCAGGAATTTCAATATCCCAACGACGTGCGGGGATGGTTACATCTAAGCCGTCATTAATATTGACAGTAGTAAATCCAAGACGATCAAAAATATCTTTAATAGTTTCAGTGCTTAAATCAGTACCTAATACCTTGTTAACACTTTGTTCTGAAACATGAATGGTTGGCAATTCTCGTGGAGTATCAGTTGCTGAAATTATTCCTTGGGCAACTTGTCCATTTGCTAATTCAGCAATCATCTGAGCTGCTTCATTCAAAGCAGTTTCTACTGTATCATAGTTGATTCCTCGTTCAAAACGTTGTGAAGCTTCAGAATGTAATACCAATCTGCGAGCTGTTTTTCTAATCCGACTTGGATTAAAGATAGCTGATTCAATTAAGACATCAGTTGTCTTATCAGTAATTTCAGAGTTCAATCCGCCCATGATTCCGGCCAAAGCAACTGGTTTAGAATCGTCAGCGATCAAAGTATCAGTAGATACTAGTTCTCTTTCTTCGCCATCCAAAGTAGTGAATAATTCACCATCTTTGGCAGCTCGTACATGAATACCACCGTCAATTTGGTTACTATCAAAAGCATGCAATGGTTGACCATATTTAACTAGGATGTAATTGGTCACATCGACTACGTTGTTAATTGGTCGAATACCAGCAGTCCATAATCTAATCTGTAACCAAGTTGGACTTGGAGCGATTTTAACACCCTTAACTAATCTCAACTTATAAGTTGGTGCGAGTTCAGGATCAGCTTCTGCAGTTACTTCATCATTGGCCTTAACATCAGCATTTTCAGTAATTTCAGGTTCTTTGATTTCTGGATTTTGATTATAAATAGCAGCTAATTCATGAACTGTTCCCAAAACGCTTAACATGTCACCACGATTAGGAGTCACGTCTAAGTCGATGACGTCGTCATCCATGCCTAAATAACTGTAGACATCTTCGCCAACTGGAACCGAATCATCAAATACGTAAATTCCGTCTTCCCATTCCTTAGGAACAACATCTCTTGAAAAACCAATTTCGTCAAGCGCACAGATCATTCCGTTCGATTGAACACCACGCATCTTTGATTTCTTAATTTTGACGTTGCCACCGATTCTTGAACCAGGAAGAGCCACGATAACAGTTTGTCCGGCAGCAACATTCGGTGCTCCACAGACGATTTGTAATGGTTCTTCCTCACCAACATCAACCTGGCAAATATGCAAGTGGTCAGAATCTGGGTGATTCTCCATACTTAATACTTTTCCAGTGACGATTTTTTTCAAGCCATCATCTAACCGGCTAACTGAATCTACTTCCACAGCAGTTCTTTCAATTTTTTCGGCAAGCTCTTTGGCTGGAATGTTTAAATCTAAATATTCTTTTACCCATTTGTATGAAAGTTTCAATTTAATTACTCCTCTTGTCGAATTGATTTAGGAATCTAACATCGTTTAAATAGAAATCACGAATATCAGTTACCCCATATTGAAGCATTGCGAATCTATCTGGTCCAAGACCAAAGGCGAAACCACCGTAAACATCAGGGTCAACACCAGCCATTTTTAAGACATTTGGATGAACCATTCCAGCACCAAGAACTTCGATCCAACCTGTATGTTTGCAGACATCACAGCCTTTACCCATACAGTTAAAACAAGTAACATCCACTTCAACTGAAGGTTCAGTAAATGGGAAGTAACTTGGTCTGAGTCGAATATCAAATTTGTCACCAAAAATTTCATGAGTCATGGTGATTAAAGTACCCTTCAAATCAGCCATTGTAATATGTTCATCAATGACTAATCCTTCAACTTGGTGGAATTGGTGAGAGTGAGTAGGATCATCAGTATCACGACGATAAACGATACCTGGTGAAATCATTTTTAATGGTCCTTGACTAAAGTCATGCTTTTCTAGAGTTCTAGCTTGCATTGGTGAAGTTTGAGTTCTCATAAGAATGTCGTTCGTCAAATAGAACGTATCTTGCATATCACGTGCAGGATGATCCTTAGGAAGGTTCATCATTTCGAAATTATATTTTTCTTCTTCAACTTCTGGACCAGTTAAAACTTCGTATCCCATTCCTAAAAACAGATCCTCGATTTGATCGATAATTTGTTGGATAACATGCGGTTGGCCTTGAGGTAAATCAGTACCTGGTAAGGTAACATCGATCGATTCATTAGCAAGACGCGCATTCATTTGAGCGGTCTCCAAATTCTCTTTTTGAGCCGCGATAGCAGTTGTTAGGTCATCCCTGATCTCATTGGCATAACTACCAACCTCGGGACGTTGTTCAACTGGCAAATCCTTGATAGATCTTAAAGCTGTGGTAATTGGGCCTTTTTTACCAAGCAAGTTGACACGAATATCATTTAATTCTTTCAGATTATCTGTTTGCTGGATAATCTCTAAGTTCTTGGTTCTAATGTTAGTTAAGTCTTCTCTTAAAGACATAGAATCCCTCCAATATTTTAGGCACAAAAAAAGCCCCATCCCATAAAAGGGACGAGGTTTCTCGCGGTACCACCCTAGTTTACATCTACCCAAGCATTGGGTCAGATGAACACTCAAATCGATAACGGCGATAACCGGAAAATTTTTCGTTTATTAAAACTCCCAATTTCAGCTCAAAAGATGAATTCAATTAATCTAATTCCTTTGGTCCCACTATCCCAAAAGTCTCTGGCCAATTAGATTAACCTACTACTTCTTTTTACAACGCATTTACTCTAAAATAATAAGCTAAAACAAAAAAATGGTCAAGTTAACCTTCGTCAACTGGATACCATTTTTCAGACCAATCATGCAATTGAGTCATAATTGGAGCTAATTCACGTCCTTGATCAGTCAAGCAATATTCGATCAATGAAGAATCAGCATAATCATTTCTAACGATCACACCATCATTTTCCAATTCTCGTAAACGTTCTACAAGTACTCTATCGGAGCACTTAGGAATTTGTCTGGCGATTTCGCGGAATCGAAGTTTACCTTCTTGCAACAAAACGTCGATAATTAGACCGTTCCATTTTTTGCCTAAGAATGAAAAAGTTTTTTCAAATCGGGGACAAAGATAATAATTGATTGGTTCTTTTACAGAAAAACTAGTTCTCATATCGGATGCTCCTTTCTATACTTTTAGTCTTGCGGTAATTCGTTTTTTAAATGGTTGAATGAATTCATTAACTGCTTCATAGTCATCGACTAAAGAAACAATGACACTCTCACGATATTTGGGTCTCGCAAGTGTAACTCCCCACATATGTTTTAGAATAATGTCTTTTTCCATATCATTTAAATCAGTAATTTTTTCGGCATTTCTCAATGCAACTCGAGGATGAATGTATGCATGAGACCCAAGGTCAAACTTAGTAGTCCGCCAATCGTAGAAAAACAGATCATGAAGCAATCCAGCTCTGGCAACAGAACGATAATCTAAGTCCGCCCGTTTAGCAATCTTATAGCTATCGTAAGAAACAGATAAAGAATGCTCTAAGCGGGTAGAATTATGATGTTGAGTGTAATTAGCCAAACTCTGGACCAAATCGGTATCTAATAAATCCTTAACAATGGAAACATATAACTCGTCATTCTTCCACTCATCTCTTTGCATGCAATACCCCTTTTCTTAGTTTCTATTCAGAGAATACTAGCATTATACCAAATAATCAATTAAAATGACTAACTTTTTATAAGTTGAAACATTACAATTCCAGCAGCAACCGCAACATTTAATGACTCAGCATTGCCACGCATTGGAATATAAAGATTCTGATCAGTTTGTTCAAGAGTGTCTTCGCTCATCCCATTGCCTTCGTTACCCATAACTAAAGCGAAGTTTTCAGGTTGCCCAACTTCTTTATAAGACTTAGCGTCTTCATTTAATTCGGTACCAAATACAGGGATTTGTTGTTGCTTGAATGAAGTTATCCAATCATTAAGGTCACCTGAATACAGTGAAATATGAAAATGACTGCCTTGCATAGAACGAATTAACTTCGGATTGTAAATATCGACACTACTACCGCCTAAAACAACTCCATTAAGGCCGGCAGCATCCGCTGTTCGAACAATGGTACCAAGATTACCAGGATCTTGAACGTTATCTAATAATAACCAATGACCTGATAATTCTTCCGGAATTTCTTCATGATAAGAATCCAGTGGCAAGACAGCAAAAATTCCTTGAGGAGTCTTAGTATCTGAAATATGAGCAGCAATTTCAGGAGTAATTTGAAACAACTCGGTTTCTGAATTAAGATTAAGACCATCTAAATCCTCTGGGTCAACCACCATAAGTTCCTTAAATTGCTTACCACTTTTGATGGCTTCATCGATTAGATGCCAGCCTTCAATAATGTAAGAATTGGCACGAATACGTTGTTTTTTAGTTTGTAATTTTTTCCAGTCTTTGACTCGTTGATTTTGGTTTGAAGTTAAGAATTCCATTTTGGTTTCCTTTCAAATATCTTAAATATGATTTGGGGTTATTTTAATGCAAAAAACTGTCGACATAGTAGTATCAGGTTTAGTTCAAGGTGTTGGCTTCCGTTATAGCACCACTAATTTAGCTAAAACACTGAATATCCGTGGATTCGTTGAGAATTTACCAGACAACACCGTTCATATCGTTGCTACCGGAGAGGTATCACAACTTGATAAATTCATTCAAAAAGTTAAAACATCTCCTAGCCCATATGGCAAAGTTACTAATATCAAACTCAATTATACAACCTTAAAGGAAGCGAATGGGTTTTATGTTAAATATTAAATTGAAAACATCAAATAAATCTAGTAATATTTAACCTGTTATGTTATTAAAGATCAGAAAGGGTCTCAATTAATGAAAAAAACTAAATCACTGACGGTGTTTGGACTCATTTCCATGATGGCAATTTTGCTGAGTGGTTGTGTCCGAACTACCAAATCAGGACACCCATATGGGTTTGTCTATGACTATCTTGCTAGACCCGCTCAGGCGGTTATGGAATGGATAGCTGGTTTCACAGGTTCATACGGCTGGGCCATTATCGTTTTGACCGTTATTGTCAGAATGTTCTTACTACCAATGATGGTTAGACAGATGAAGAGCTCCACTATTCAACAGGAAAAAATGCAACTTATTCGCCCACAACTAAGCGAAATTCAAAAACGTCAAAAAGAAGCGAAGACTCCTGAAGAACAAGCAGCAGTCAGCCAAGCAATGATGGCAGTCTACAAGGAAAACAATATCTCGATGACAGGTGGAATCGGCTGTTTACCACTTTTGATTCAAATGCCGATCTTTGCTGCTTTATACGCCGCCATTCGTTACTCTCCTGAGTTATCTCATGAAGTGTTCATGGGCATTAAGCTTGGTCAAGCAAGTTGGGTTCTAGCTGTTCTTTCATTCCTAACTTACCTATTACAAAGCTACCTTTCACTAATAGGTATTCCTAAGGATCAAAAGAAGCAAACTGGTGCCATGTTATTGATGAGTCCAATTATGATTCTGTTATTCACAATTAACTCACCAGCCGGTTTAGGAATCTACTTCTTCATCGGTGGATTGTTCGCTTGTTTGCAAACCTTGATCATTAACTTGTATCGTCCAAGAATCAGAAAAGATGTTGCAGCTGAAATGAAGAATGTCAAAACAGTAAACGTTGACGATCTCATTCCAAAGCAACCCGCACCTTCTAATGAAGATACTAATTCTAACGATTCAAATACCAACAAACGCCCAAGTAGCGGTAATAATAGACAACGCAATGCCGGTAAGCAAAACCGAAACCATAAAGATTAATCTTTAGACCACTCAAATTTTATTTGGGTGGTTTTTTTATCTAATCAAAAATAACCCCATGAGTGCGATATTACATCCACACTCATGAGGTTATTTTTATAAATTATTCTGTTAAGCACATTTTATTCATCAGCATCACTGTGCTCTTCTGCATTAGGTTCTTCATCTGGTTGTGTTGAATCGTCATTGCTACCATTTCTTAAAATCGGAAATTTTATTTGAAAAATTGAACCATATCCTAATGAACTTTCAATTGAAATATCACCATGGTAAGCCTCAACTAATCGCTGAGCAATGGACAATCCTAAACCATTCCCACCTTTATCTCGAGAACGAGCCTTATCGACTCGGTAGAATCTGTTAAAGACTTTATCTACATCTTCACTAGCAATTCCCTCACCAAAGTCTTGGACCGCAATATTAACGGTAGAATCTGTACTAGAAATAGAAGTATGAATTTCCTTACGATCCTTGGAGTACTTAATGGCATTGTCGATTAAGATAACTAAAATCTGCTCCAAATGGTTTCGATAAATTTTCACGTACACATCATTGTACGTATCATTATCAACAATGAAGTTAAATTCTGGATGAATCATCTTGAAGTCATTATTAACTTGGTCAAAGACCTCATTGGCGTTGGTGATTTCATCACCGTAATTGATTTCAATTTGCTCGGCTCTGGAAAGATCGAGCATTTCTGCAACCAAACTCTGCATCCGCTTGGTTTCTTGTAAGGACGCCTTCAAGGACTCATCTAGGACTTGAGGATCATCCTTACCCCATCTAAGCAGCATTTCCATGTGGCCTTGAATGACAGCTACTGGAGTTCTTAACTCATGAGAAACATCCTCAACGAATTGACTTTGTTGGTTCATATAGCGTTGCGTTTGATCTAACATACCATTAAATAAGTTACCTAAATCAGAGATTTCATCATTAGTCTGTAATTCAGGAACCCGTTCATCTGAATCAGGATTTTCTTTGATTTCAGATATGGTCTTTTGGATTTCCTTCATGGGCTTTAAGAGTTCTGTAGCAAGAACATATGCAACCACTACCGAAATCAACACTGCCAAAATTAATAAGATACCCATGATCGCCAATAATTTTCTGACGGTTTGATGGTAATTAGCCAAGGTGTCGACCACCTGAATGTAACCAACCAAGGAGCCATTTCTTTTGGATAAGACTGGCATTCTACCAATCAACATTTCTTTGCCATCGACACTGGAAATGGAGATTTTTTTGGAATTAGCTGGCCTTAACTTAAAGTTAGATTCTCTAGATTCAAACAATAATTGCTTATCATTGTTGTAAACATTCACGACCATACTGTCTCTTGATAGATTAATAATCAGAGAATCAGAGTAAATGCTTTGGTGCGTCTGTTTATCAATTGGTACATTGTTATTATTTTCATTATCGATGTCTGGTCTCAAAACTGAATTAACGTTGTTTTTAGTAATCGGTGAATCAAAATTGGCCAGCCGACCCGAGACAGTCATCAAGGTGTCATTAATATAGCCTCTTTCTTGTTGGACTAAAACATTAGTGAACCGATTAAAAATCAACATTGAAAATACTAAGACAATCACAAATACACCAATAGATGTAAAAAAGGACCACTTAAATGTTAAAGAGATCCTTCTTTTTTTGGGACTAATTTCTTCGCTCATGAGCGCATCACGTAACCCGTACCTCTAACAGTTTGAATGTAACTATTCTCACCAGGACGGTCAATCTTGTTTCGTAAGTATCTGATGTAGACATCAACGACGTTAGTTTCAACTTCAGAATCATAACCCCAGACTTTGGTTAATAACACATCTCTAGCTAAAACAACGTCAACATTTTCCATCAATGCCAACAACAATTCATACTCACGCTTGGTTAAGTTGATAACTTCATCGCCACGACGAACGATTCGGCTCTCTTTTTCGATAGTCAAATCCTTAAAGACAACTGTCTTCTTGTTGCCCTTTTGTTGATCGTTTTCGATTTGAATTCGTCTCAACAATGCCCGAATTCTTGCCAATAATTCTTCGATTGCAAATGGTTTAACAATATAGTCATCTGCTCCATGATCAAATCCTGATACTCGATCGATCACAGAATCCCTTGCGGTCATCATTATAATTGGCGTATTTTTCTTTTCTCGTAATCTACGAGCAACTTCCATACCATTAAGTTCAGGAAGCATCAAATCTAGTAAAATTACGTCAAAATTATCATTTAATGCAGCATCTAATCCCTTGCGACCGTCTAGCTCTACTTGGGTTTCATAACCCTCATGCTGTAGCTCAAGCTCGACAAACCGGGAAAGATTTTTTTCATCTTCAATTATTAAAACTCGACTCATTTTACAATTCTCCTACGTAATCCTAATTAAGGTTCTTTTTAAATATTATTCTAATTCTAACATACTTAAGTGAAATAAGAGATATTTTCTCATTTAAGGTATATATGGAAATAATTTTCATTTTTCATCAATTTGTGTCTTTTTTCACTTGATAAAAGACTTGTTTGATTTATAATTAACTTTGTTTAAGAAAATAAATTTCAAAAGGATGGTATTATATGAAAGCAGCTGTTGTACGCGATTCTGTTGACGGATACGTTGACATTAAAGATGTTACTCTTCGCCCAATCGAACATGGTGAAGCTTTAGTTAAAGTGGAATATTGTGGTCTTTGTCACACAGACCTCCACGTTGCTGCCGGAGACTTTGGTGCAGTTCCAGGAAGAATCATCGGTCACGAAGGTGTTGGTAGAGTCATTCAAGTTGCTGACGATGTTGACAACTTAAAGATTGGTGACCGAGTATCAATCGCTTGGTTCTTCAAGGGCTGTGGTCATTGTGAATTCTGTAACACTGGTCGTGAAACTCTTTGCCGTAACGTTAAAAACTCTGGTTTCACTGTTGATGGTGCCATGGCAGAAGAAGTAATCGTTGATGCTAACTATGCCGTTAAGGTTCCTGAAGAACTTGACCCCATCGAAGCAACATCATTAACTTGTGCCGGCGTTACTATGTACAAAGCATTAAAAGTTGGTGACACTCGCCCAGGTCAATGGGTTGAAGTTGTTGGTGCCGGTGGTCTTGGTAACCTTGCCGTACAATTTGCTCACAATGTTTTTGGTGCTCACGTTGTTGCAGTTGATGGTAACGAACAAAAGTTACAAGCTGCTAAAGACAATGGTGCTGAAATTGGTATTGACCGTCATGATCCAGATGTTGCTGAACAAATTCAAGCAAAAGTTGGTGGTGTTCACAACGCCCAAGTTACTGCCGTTAACGCTGCTGCTTTCACTACTTCAGTTAACGCTCTTCGTCCAGATGGTAAATTAGTTGCCGTTGCCCTTCCTAAAGGTGACATGGCTCTTAACATCGACAAGACTGTTTTAGATGGTATCCAAGTTGCTGGTTCACTTGTTGGTACTCGTCAAGACTTAGCTGAAACTTTCCAATTCGGTGCTGAAGGTAAAGTTAAACCTATCGTTCACACTAGAAAGCTTGAAGAAATCAATGATATCATTGACGAAATGAAAGCCGGAAAAATTGTTGGTCGTATGGTTGTTGACTTTACTAAATAATCTTACAGTTTAATCCTTTAATAATCGAACTAACGAATAGCATAACTATTCGTTAGTTCTTTTTTATCTAATCTCTCAGATTACTCCACTCCATAATAAAACGCCCTAAGCATTTGCTTAGAGCGTTTTAACAAACCGTTAAGAATCCATGGCGTTCTTAATAGTTTAAAGACAATTACTTGTCGATAACCTTACGGCCATTGTAGTAGCCTGATGGTGACACGTGGTGTGGCATTCTGTACTCGCCAGTCTTAGGATCAAAACTAAGATTTGGTGTTTGTAACTTGATGTGACCACGGCGCATACCTTTTTTCGCCTTAGAGGTTCTACGTGCTGGTGTAGCCATTAAAAATCCCTCCTCTACTTTAAAATATCCACTAGTGAAATTATTAATGCCTAACTAATCTTCTTGATTATCCTCAGGGAATAAATCCTTTAGTTTAGCTAAACGTGGATCAACAGTTTCTAACTCTGCCTTGTTCTTGTCGAAATCATCGGCGGTCATAACTTCCCAGTCGTTTCCGCTGGGCATATCGTCTTCTCCGTCGATTTCAGATTCAGCAAGAACCTGCATTGGAATATTTAATATGACGTTATCAATTACTGAATCAGTGATTTCAACTTTTGCATCCTCATCAAGAACGAAGACAACTGCATCTTTAGGGTACCGAGACTCAGCGGCCTTAGATGGGACGTAAAATTCTTCAACGTCGAATTCCATAGGCAGATTGACAGGCATTAATGATCTGGATGATGGCACCACAAGATTACCAGTAACGTGATAATTCACAATTACGTCTCCTAAATCAGCATAAGCTGTTCCAGAAACGGTAAACTTATCTGCATCAATTACTTGATCAGCATACCTATCAAGAAGCTCTTTTTTTATATCAAGAGTTTCTTCAAATTTAAAAGGTGCATTTTCGGGATACTTTTGAAGTTCCCTAAAAAACATTTCCATGTTATTCCTCCAATGCAACACGACTTATTATACCGGCATCAAAATACCTTGTCAAGGCTAATTCCTTGATAGCAACCGCATTTATATCTCCATAAATGGATGTCGATGAATGTCTTGTGCTTCACCACTAACCAACTCTTGCATCATTGATGATCGATAGTCTAAACCTACAAACTCATCGACCACTTCATCGGTTACTTTGGTAATAATAGGCCATTCCGTGTCGTGTTTTATTTGATTCAAATACCTTTGGCCTTGCTCGTTAAATGCCAGTGGTCTCAAATAGCTAGGATCCACTAACATGTTGTCGGTGAATGCATGCACTAATACATATACACATAACCTTTGAATTCTGGTATACGTGTATCGTTTAGTCTTCACCGTCTCCAAAAAATCAGTGAACGATCTAGACTTTCTGGCTGCATCTTTTAACCGATGCTCAATACCCTCAGTCATCTGATAAATTCGCTGTAATTCTTCGATAGGCGTCTTTACTAGCTCATAACGTAACATTGGCCAAAACTGTTCCCAGTCGTACTTAAAACCACTATAGATCATGTGTAAACTTGATTCAGGAACAAATTTACTAAATTCAGTTGAATTTCCGAAAATACTATTTCTAATTGCAGAAGCACTGCTGATCAAAGAACCCTTACTCAATTCTGGTTCGTTATGGTCAGCGTCGATTCTTTGAATTGGCAATAATTTTAACGGATTTCCTAAATCAAAATTAGCATTTGCATAGCTAAATGCCAAAATGTCATTAGGTTCACGTAAATTTATCCCTGTTTTTTCTTTCAAATAATTTTGAAAAGTTGAAGCATAGGGTTCGTTAAATTTTTTAAATGAATCGTCTTTTTCAGGTTGATTATGAATTAACAAATCATAATCCATATCTGGGTGCTCTGCGCCGAAAGCTAACGATTCAATCCCCATTTCAGATGCGATTTTCACAGCACTCTTAGCAAATAAATGTGCTGGTTGAACGGCACCTGAAAATGGTAATTCAATTACCAAGTCGACACCCGCGGCAACGGCAGCTTGAGCCCTTTTCCATTTATCAAAAATGGCTGGTTCTCCCCGCTGCATCCAATTACCGCTCATAATAGCGACCACAGTTGTCGCTCCTGACTGTTTGCGGGCCTGATCTAGTAAATATTGATGTCCGTTGTGAAATGGATTAAATTCTGCAATAATCCCTACAGCCGTCTCCATCAAATCACCCCTTTGTACATTCAATAAACCAACGTTTAACCTTTTCTTGATATGGTTGATTACCAAAATCAGTGGTTACTTTAATATCTTTAAAACCAGCATCATTCAACATATGTTGGTAGACAGCAAATTCAAAGGAACGTTCATCATGAATTTCATTATAAGCATCGTATGCATTCTTTTCTTCATTGAATAAAAAGAAAACTAAATCATGTTCAATAGCATGTTCAGAATCATCAGTTGAATACGATGACCACATAAAAGCGGAATCCTCAGTTCGATCATTGAACATATATCCTGGATACACCTCATCAGTTTGATATGGTGTAATCACATCAAATAAAAAGGTCCCTCCAGGATTTAAATGAGCATTAACCTGCTGAAAGGCTCTTAATAACTGGCCATCTTCAATTAAATAGCATAAGGAATCATCAAAACAAGAAATTGCATCAAATGTCGTCAAGCCATCCATTTCTAACATGTCCATTTGAATCAAGGGAAGATTTACGTTAGCTACTTGAGCATGCTCGCTAGCCAACTTAAGCATGTCTTCTGAAATATCAGATCCGGTCACATTATAACCACGTCGAATCAATTCAATCGCTAACTTACCAGTCCCACACGCTAAATCCATAATGCTTGCTGATTTAGAGACTCTCTGTTCAAAGTAGTTGCCCCACTTGGTATACAACTCATCATCAAATAGTTCGTCGTAAAATTTAGCAAACTTTTCGTAGATCATACTTCAAGCCAATCCCGTGTATCCAAGAATGGTGCGTCTGACCACAATTTTTCCAAATTATAGAAATCACGTTCATCTGTTTGGAAAACATGAACGATTACTTCACCAAGATCAATCAAGATCCACTTAGCAGTGTCTCTTCCAGATACTTGGTAAATTTCAATTTTTGATGCTGACATTTGGTCAGCAATTTCATCAGCAATCGCCTTAACTTGACGATTTGAATTAGCATCAGCAATGACAAAATAATCTGCCATCAAACTAACGTTTTGCATATCTAATACAACAATGTCATTTGCCCGTTTACTATCTGCAGCTCGCACCGCGATTTGAGCAATATCTTTACTATCCATAAATCCTCCTATTAATTAAGTCCACTTTTGGGTACCCAACTATTGTAAGTAACAACCGTCTGGGGAAATACTGGGCGGTTATTTGCCACTAAGTAAGCCAATGTCTGCTTAGTTTGATAAGCCACCGCAAGCACTAAATCTGTATTGGTCAACTGACGGGCTTTTTCCACTCCTGGAAAATTCCGATTTGGTTCAATGTAGTCAGCCATATAAACAATTTGCGCCAATACAGTCATCACTTCGTGTCCAACTGTATGGTATTCAACAGCATTTAAAATTTCTATATCGTTGATACCTAATTCATTTTTGACAAAAATCCAGCCAACTACTCCATGCCAAATGGCATTGCCATAATTCAACAAATCAGGGTCCAAATGATATTCATGAATCGCATCAACAAAGTCTTTATCAGAACGTTGCTTAGCATAATCATGGACCAATCCAGCTATACTGGCCTTTTCAGGATCAACACCATAGCGTTCGGCCAAATCAACTGCAGTCTGCTCAACACGCAAAACATGTTGAAAGCGATCATCAGTTAATGTAGTTTTTAACTTTGCCACTAACTCGGGTCGAGTTAACGACGTGTAATGATGTTGATACGTTAATTCTTTAGTTTGCATATAGACCATTCTCCCTAATATATTTTTCAACACGGGTTGGTACAAGGTATCTAATTGAATGATTAGCTCTTACCTTAGATCTTATAAGTGTTGATGATATATCAATGAATGGAACGTCAACCCAAATAATTGGGTATTTTGAAGTCGTCTTATATCCCGATCGTTTAACTCCGACAAACGTTACCAACTTAGCTAATTCATCAATTTTATGCCACTTAGGTAAATATTCAACCATATCACCACCGATGATAAAGTAGTATTCATAATTTGGGTTTCTGCGTTTTAAAGCCACCAACGTATCATATGAATAACTAGTTCCACCACGAGCAATTTCTTCCATTTCAATTGCAAAATGAGGATTATCTCTGATTGAACCATTGATCATGGTGACACGATCTTTGGCATCAATGGCCAGCTTCTTATCGACATGAGGTGGCATGAAATCAGGCATGAACCTGATTTCGTCTAAACCTAACTGGTCTATTACCTGTTCTGCAATTATTAAATGACCATTATGAATGGGATTAAATGTCCCACCTAATAGACCAATTTTTTTATGATGGTCATCAGTATTTAATTGTGTCTTCGCATAAGTTTGTACGGTACTAGCAACCTTCGTCATGATTTAACACTCCTAGATTGATGTTACTTCAACTGATACGTCACGGTTATCAGGGTCACCGGCTTCTTTAAATAATAATAAACTGTGGCCAATAACTTGAATAACCATAATATCAGAATTTTCTTCGATATATTTTCTTACATCATCAGTTGAAACGTCTGCATTTTGTAAGATGTTGATCTTCATAAGTTCACGCTTTTCAATAGCCGTGTTGACTTCTGTTAACCAAACAGGTGACAAGCCATTCTTCCCAACTGAAAAAATTGGCTTCATTCTGTTGGCTTTTGATTTTAATAATCTTCTTTGTTTTCCTTTTAATTCCATTGTATACCCCTTAAATCATGGCTGGTCTAATTAAGACCGCAACTTGTTTTGGTGCCCATCCACGGACAACGATTCCAGCAGGAACAGTAATCCAACCTAGTCCTTCAATTACAATATCGCTCTTGACAGTAGTTTTAAATTCATGCGGAACTAATTTATCAAATTGGGCAGCATTATCCGCTGTAGGTGGCGTTAACAATCCACCTAGATGGCCTTCGTAAAATTCATCAGCATTCGCTAGCTTAGTACGATGCAAGTACAACCCATTTTCAGCATAAACTGTAAAACCGTGCTTCTTATCACCAGAAACGTAATCAAATCGACCTAAGCCACCCATAAACAATGTCTGTTCTGGGTTCAATTGATAAACTTTTGGCTTAATTGTCTTTTGTGGAGTAACTAACTTTAGTTCTTCCCCATTTAGCAAATGCGCCATCTGTTCTGGTTGAATAATTCCTGGAGTATCAGTCAATGTTTGACCATCAGCTAATGGAATCTCGATTTTATCCAACGTAGTTCCTGGGAACCGTGATGTAGTAATCAAGTCCTTAACTCCGGTAGATTGACGAATGATTTGGTTAATTAATGTAGATTTACCTACATTAGTAACGCCGACGACATAAACATCCTTGCCCTTACGATATTTATCTATACTAGCAAGTAAACGGTCGACATCTTCATTCGTTTTTCCTGAAACAAGTTGTACGCCAATTGGTCTAATTCCTGCACCATTGGCTTGTTGTCTCAACCAATCAGCAACTTTCTTATGTTTGAAAGAAGTTGGTAAAATATCAACCTTATTTCCAACCAATAATACCTTGTTGTCACCTACTAATCGGTGAAGACCTGGAATTAAACTACCGTTAACATCGAAAATATCAACGACATAGACAATTAAAGAATCAGTAGCCGAAATACTTGATAATAATTTCAAAAAGTCATCATCAGTTAGGCCAACTGGAACAATTTCATTATAGTGCCGTAATCTAAAGCATCGCTGACAATACACCTCACCAGATTCCAAGCCCTTATTTAAAGCCGATTCAGGGGTGTAGCCCGGTTTAGTCTTATCCTCAGTTTGAATTGCTGCTCCGCAACCAATACAGTGAAGAACTTCTCCATCAATTATAACTTCGCTTTCAGCCATATATTTCCTCCTATTGCCAATGGATATCAGAATATTTTTTCTTTAGTAATTGAAACACAAAACGTTCAATAAATCTATTAAACCATGTCGTCCAACTATCATTATTTACTAACGGTTTTACCAAAATGCTATTAATACGACTGTTGTTAGCCGAGAACACGTCAGTCATCAACTGGTCGCCAATCATTACTGTTTCTTTGCGATTAAGTGAATACTTGCGAATTGCGCGATCAATACCAAACGTTAGTGGTTTTAATGCTCTAGAAACGAAATTCACGTCATAATCAACGAGTGCATGCTCTATCCGTGAATAACTGTTATTTGAAACGACAATGACCTTAATGCCATATTTTTTCATTTCCTTTAACCATTCTGCCAGTTTCTCATCACCGGCAATTTGGTTCCACGGAATCAATGTATTATCAAGGTCAGTTAAAACATACTTTATGTGATTTCCTGCCAAAAATTCTGGAGATACATGATAAATATCCCGAAACATCCAGCTTGGTTTAAACATAGAAATCATTGGGAAACTCCCTTTTTAATAAATTATTTAAAAAGACTTTCACCGTTAACCAGTGAAAGTCTTGTTTAAGTCAAAAATTACTTGAGAGCCTTCTTGGCTTCATCTGTAAGTGCTTTGAATGCATCTGCATCGTTAACTGCAAGATCAGCAAGCATCTTTCTGTTCATGTCAATGTTAGCAAGCTTCAAACCGTGCATAAATTGACTGTAGCTCAAACCATTGATTCTTGATGCAGCGTTAATACGGGCAATCCATAATTTACGGAAGTTACCTTTGTTAGCGCGACGATCACGGAATGCATAAGTTTGTGACTTCATTACTTGATCTTTAGCGGTCTTGAACAAACGGTGCTTAGCACCACGGTAACCCTTAGCTAATTTTAAAACACGTTTACGACGTGCGCGTGTGACTGTTCCACCTTTTACTCGTGGCATATCGAATTCCTCCTAATTATTGGCGATTAATTTTTTAATGTATTAGTGTGCTAATAACTTCTTGTATGTCTTCACATTAGTGCTGTCCATCATGTGAGTGCCACGAAGTTGGCGACGTTGCTTCTTTGTCTTACCGTGGAAACGGTGACTAGTATAAGCGGCTCCACTCTTGAAACCACCGTTAGCAGTCTTCTTAAAACGCTTAGCAGCAGCGCGGTTTGTTTTTTGTTTAGGCATTATGTTTCCTCCTCAAAAATTTTAACTAATTTTTATCTGAATCTTTTGGTGACAACACTAAGAACATGCTTCGGCCGTCCATCTTTGCCTTTTGTTCGACATTGGCAACATCAGCAGTTTCCTTTGCCATACGGTCAAGAACTTCACGACCAATATCCTTATGTGTTATTGCTCGTCCCTTGAATCTAATTGAAACTCTAACTTTTTCACCCTTAGCTAAGAACTTTTTAGCGTTCTTTAACTTAGTGTTGAAATCATTAACATCAATCGTAGGACTTAAGCGAACTTCTTTGACACTGATGACTTTTTGCTTCTTACGAGATTCTCTTTCCTTCTTTTGAAGTTCAAAGCGGTACTTCCCGTAATCCAGAATCTTTGCTACTGGCGGCTTTGCTTTAGGAGCAACTAAAACTAAATCTAACTCTGCGTCTTCGGCAAGCTTTAAAGCTTCATCCTTTGACTTAACACCAAGTTGATCACCATTTGCACCAATCAGACGTACCTCACGAGCGCGAATTCCGTCATTAACCATCATATCTTTTGCTATGGTACTTCACCTCCGAAATTGATAAAAGCAGAATAAAAGCGAGCGCAATATTTGCGCCCGCTCAATTACAAGACTGAATCACATAGTGATTAGTCCTGACTCGATATCGTGCCCAGTAAACATTTTTACTCAGGCGAGAAGCGGGTCGCTTCTGCTTTACTTTCTTGTCAACTTTAATAGAATATCATCTATCAAATTAGGTGTCAAGGTTTTGTCCTTATTCTTCGTTTCTTGAGTAAGTATCGATATCGTTTCTGATTTCATCAACGAATGCATCGACTGATTCAGATTTAGAATCATCTTCACCATACTTACGAACTGAAACGGCGTTTGAGTTCACTTCGTCATCCCCAACAACTAAGGTATAAGGAATCTTGTGAGTTTGAGCATCCCGAATTAAGTAACCCATCTTTTCTGGACGATCATCAACGTCAGCACGAATGTTAAATTCTCTTAATTTCTCGCTAACTTCTTGTGCAAAGGCACCATGTTTTTCTTCACTAACTGGAATAACACGAACTTGATGAGGAGCTAACCAAGTTGGGAAAGCACCCTTATAAATTTCAGTTAAGTAAGCAGTGAATCGTTCCATAGTTGAAACCAAACCACGGTGAATCATAACTGGACGATGTTCTTGACCATCTTCACCAACATAATGAAGGTCAAATCGTTCTGGCAACATGAAGTCTAATTGGATAGTTGATAGAGTTTCTTCGTTACCTAGGGCAGTCTTAGTTTGAACATCAAGCTTAGGACCGTAGAATGCAGCTTCACCTTCAGCTTCAACGTAGTCTAAGCCTAATTCATCCATGGCACCCTTCAACATACCTTGAGCACGGTTCCACATTTCATCATCATCAAAGTACTTTTCAGTATTCTTTGGATCACGATAACTCAAACGGAATGTGTAATCGTTAATATCGAAGTCATGATATACAGAAACCATTAACTTAAGAATCTTTTGGAATTCTTCTTGGATTTGGTCAAGAGTTACAAAAGTGTGACCATCATTCAAAGTCATTTCACGAACACGTTGTAATCCTGAAAGGGCTCCTGATTTTTCATAACGGTGCATCATACCTAATTCAGCGATTCTAAGTGGTAATTCACGGTATGAGCGAATGTGATGCTTGTAAACTTGGATATGTGAAGGACAGTTCATAGGACGTAACTCAAGCATTTCGCCATCACCCATGTCCATTGGTGGGAACATGTCTTCACGATAGTGATCCCAGTGTCCAGATTGCTTGTATAGATCAAGGTTGGCAAGCACTGGAGTGTAAACATGTTGGTAACCATTAGCCACTTCACGGTCGATAATGTATCGTTCAATGGTTCTTCTGATAGTAGCACCATTTGGCATCCAGTATGGTAATCCGGCGCCGACCTTAGGATCAACGAAGAATAAATCAAGTTGGTTACCGATTACACGGTGATCACGGTCACGAGCTTCTTGACGTTGTTTCAAATCTTCATCAAGTTCAGCTTGCTTGTTGAAGGCAGTTGCGTAAATTCTTTGTAGCATTGGGTTTGATGACTTACCTTCCCAGTATGCTCCAGCAACTGAAAGTAACTTGAAGATCTTAACAGCACCAGTCTTTGGTAATACAGCGCCTTCTGAAATTCCTTTGAAATCGCCAATTTGGTTATATAGCACTTGACCATCAACTGCTAACTTGTCGATCAATGACAATTGATATTGATCATCGCCAGCTAATTTTTTAGCATCAGCAACTGATAATTCTAAAGAACTAATTTCTAAGTTATCTGAAACGATTTTTTTCATTGAGTTAGCTAAACCGTCAAGTTCATCAACAGTAATTTGAGTTCCGGCTTTGTCAGTGTCAACGTAGAAACCATCAACATCAGCAACGCTTTCACCAAATTGAACGTTATCAAAATCTTGAGTGATAGCCATTTTTAAGATTTGAGCAGCAGTTTGTCTAAGAACTGTTAAACCTTCAACGCTGTCCTTAGTAATAATTTCTAACTTGCCACCCTTATGTAAAGGTTCATTAATTGAATGTAGTTTGCCATCAACTTTAGCAGCAACGGCTTTTTTAGCTAAACTAATTGAAATTGACTTTGCAATCTCTTCACCAACAACTGCGTCAGCAAATTCTTTAATACTGCCATCTGGAAATTCAAATGATAGATCTGCCATATTATTATCTCCCTTTTTTATTGAACTGAAACCACAAAAAAAGTCCCTGGTGTACAAATATATACACCAGGGACGCATTTAGCGCGGTTCCACCCATATTACTTTAAATAAATTAAAGCTCTCAAGTGGTTGCTAACGGTTACCTACCGGGATAGCATTGTCCGCAATCCGAAGCTGAAAAGTGGTAACTATAGTGATCTTAACAGGTTTTCTTTCAGTATATGAAAACCCTCCCTGGGATGAGTCACGATAGTCATGTCTTTCCATCAATGATTAGAGTATATGATTACCAACAATTATTGTCAAATAAAATTTTAATGCAATCTTCGATTGGGACCATCCATTTCAACTGGTCGTGATAAAAATCTAATTCTTTCCATCAAGCGACCTGCCTTTAACGGCTCGTTATCTCCATGTTGAGTGACTCGCAAATGCTCATCCTCTAGTTTCTCCATTGAAAAATTGGAGGAGAAGAATGTTGGTAATTGTTGTTGCATTCGATACTCTAGAATTACTCCTAAAATATCGTCTCTCACCCAACTAGACATCGAATCAGCACCAATATCATCAATCATCAAAACTGACGATTTTTTTATTGAATCAATTTTACTAGCTACTGAATTATCAGAAATAGCTGCTTTCATCTCCACCGCCAAACTTGGAAAATGAACTAGTGTAGTTTGAACCCCCCATTCTGATAGCTTATTAGCGATTGCACCAAGTAAATACGTCTTTCCAACACCGTAATGTCCATATAAATATAACCCCTGATGGAAAGTATCGGGACTCGCATTGAACTCATCTATAAAATCAATGGCTGCATCAAGAACATCTGATTTATTACCATCATCAGAAAAGAAATTTTCAAGATTAGCATCTTGAACATCCTTTGGCATGAGAACAGTCGTAATCAATCGTTTTTGTGCCAGCTCTTTCTGTCTTGCCTGCACTTCAGGAGAGGCACTGTAGATGATATCAATTAAACGGTCGTTTACCACCAAATGAGGTAAATATCCTGGAGCAAACGTTTTCTCCTGGTGTGCATTTTTTTGCTTCACATTATAAAATTCATACAATTTAGCAATCGACCGTTCGACCGCATCACTAGCTAATTCGGATTGGTGTTCTTTCACAAAATCAGTGATTTCAGGGTCTTGCTTCACAGCCGTAACCAATTTATCAAAATTATCATTCAAATGCTTACTAGCCAAAATTTTCTTCATCGATTCAGAGACATTTTCCACTCAATTCACCTACTTTTTCTTTATATTTAGTCTATCCAACTTTTCTTTTAACTTTTTTGCCTTTTCAGGAGTCATCGTACTGCTTGACAAGTCCTTATTTCTATTCTCTCTCTTCGCCCAATCTGGCAATGTTTCTTTGACTGTGTGACGACCATTAGACTGCCTTCTGGTATTCTTTTTTGGTTGTGATTGCTCTTCTTGTCTTTTCTTGATTGCAACAATCGCATCCTCAGCAGTAGCCACTTTCTTCTGTGCCCAATCATTAGCGATTGCTTCAAGCAGACCCTTATTCACTGTGGCATTCCCCATGCTGACCAGAACATAGTAAGTCATGATGTTAATGACTTGAATTGGCAGTATGTCTTTAGCTACCAAGTCTCTAATTGCTCGTTGCTCGTTACTAGAAACAAAACCGCCCTTTTGTTTTTTGACCTGATTCAAGAAAGCTAGTGGAGCAGTCTTTTGGGCAATCAAGATAATTTGCTTAGTTTGCGTGTCAAACGAAGACTGACTAGCCTTAGCAACTGGTTTAGTGGCCTGCACAACTGTCTTCTTCATTTGGCCTGTAGTAGCATTCTGATAATCATTGGCAATTACCTGACTTAAACGGTCAGTATCTAATTGATTGTTCTTTAAATCAACGGCTTTTAAAATCAGCTTGCTCATCGTAACTTCATCAATATCATACAGTAAATGTTCCGCAATTATGGCGTTATATGCAGTCTTTACACTTTCGATATCAATAAATGAATTCGACAAAACTTCAATCAACAAATTAAAATCAAACGGATTTTGTTTTAGAGCCTGTTGGTTTACAGATAGTCTTGAGTGATCAGCTTTTCTCTGTTGTAATTCAACGACTTCTTTGGGTGGATTTTGCACCGCTGTCTTGGTAACAGTGAAGACATCCAATAAAGAAGCAGAGATATCTTGCGTCTCTTTTGAATCATTCTGTGGCTGATCGACTCTTTGAACCAATTGTTTGAAAGTTACACTACCAACTCTCCCTAATAGTAAGGTGGTTAATAAATCGGTTCGCAAAAATTCTGCAGATGACAGAGGTAAATGCATCGCAAATCGATAAACTTTTTCATTACCGATAGACGTTGATAACAAGTCAACAGCTTCGAGTTTATGCTGAGCCGTTTCGATATCTGAAAGTGATAAATTAAGAATAGATTGCAGTTCGTAGAATGAATGTGCTTTGAATTGATACTTATCTTCTCTAGCAATTCCAAATAATAGCATGTACAACGAAAAAGCGTTTGAACCAATCAATGGTAAATATAGATCGGTTAATACGCTAAGATTCGGTTCCTGATTACTATTACGAGCTGTTGTTGCGAATCGACTATCTGGCGACAGTCTTTCCTCATTTACCATTTATTTATCACCACTATTATCCGTTGAACTGTTATCATTTTTTTCCATCATTTCTTTTAATTCTTTATAAAAGACTGACATATCCTTGAATTGACGGTAAACCGATGCGAATCTGATGTAGGCAATTTGATCTAAAGATGCAAGATCTTCCATCACATATTCACCAATTTCATTACTGGTAACCTCACTATCTCCACTTGAGCGAAGACGGTTTTCGACCCGATCAACCAGGTCAGTAATCGCGTTCATTGATACTGGACGTTTTTCAGCTGACCTAACAATTCCCTTCATCAACTTTTCACGATTGAATTCTTCACGATTACCATTCTTTTTGATTACTAATAACGGGGTAACTTCAACTCGTTCAAAAGTGGTAAATCTGAAGCCACAATTTTCGCATTCACGTCTGCGTCGAATAACCCGACCATCATCAGTTGGTCGACTGTCAATAACTTTGGAACTATTGTGACCACAATGAGGACACTGCATGAACGATCACTCCTTAAAATTCTCTTTTTTTATCCAATTATCTATCTGTTGTTTAGTTAAGTTAAACTCACCTGAATTATAAAAAACTACATCGGCGAGCTCTTGTTTAATTGTTAATGACCACTGGCTGGCAATTCGCTTCATTGCATCAGCAGTCGCCAACTGATTTCTATTCATTAATCTAGTAAGTTGCGTTGTTGGATCCGCATAAACCAATACTATCTCATCAACTATACTATTGTACCCATTTTCAAACAACGTTGGGGCGTCCAGAACAATCACATTTTCTGATGAATGCAATTCGATTTGATGATATATTTCCTGCTCAATAAACGGATTGATGACTCGAATGAGCTTAGTTAACGACCGCTTTGAACTAAAAACCATGTTACCAAACCGTTGCCGATCTAGCTCACCATCTTCATTCAAAAACTCATCCCCAAAATTGTCAATAATGGCCGCCAAACCTGGTTGACCCTTTGATTCTACTTGTCGAGTCACTATATCTGCATCGATAACTGAGATGCCTAATGACTTCAAGTAATTAGATACCTGGGTCTTACCAGTGGCAATTCCACCAGTTAAACCAATAATCTTAGGCATGCTAACCCTCCTCAGGTAAAACCTGACAATGAGGACAGAAATGAGTTCCTCGTTGAGCTAATTTGATTTTAACGATAGGTGTCCCACAGCGCAAACATGGTTGACCTTCACGCCCATAAACATTGAGTTGATTCTGGAAACTACCTGCTTCACCATACGCATTTGAATAAGAATGAACAGTGGTTCCATGACCAGCAATGGCCTTTTGAAGTTCTAAAATAATATTTTTCCTTAATTCAACTAATTCTGGTTTGGTTAGTGAATTAGCGGGTCTTTCAGGGTGAATTTTGCTCATCCATAATACTTCGTCAGCATAAATATTTCCCAAACCGGCAATATTACTTTGATCCAATAAGAATGGTTTGACCACTTTTCGACTTTTACCAAAAATTTTCACCATATAATCAATGTCTAAGGTGTCTTCGGTTGGTTCAGGACCAATCGTCTTCAATCCCGCCACCGTGTATTCGTCACCGGTATTAACCACTGACATCCGGCCAAACTTACGAGTGTCATTATATCTTAATTCACGACCATCGGTTAAGTGAAAAATAATATGTGTATGTTTGTTAGGTTCCGTACCATCAGGCACCACATCATAATTACCTTCCATTCTCAAATGAGAAACAATCGTCAGCCCATCTGACAAGCGAATCAACAAATACTTGCCACGGCGATCAACTTTTTCTAACTTGCGATTTTTTAGCGTAGCAATAAATTGATCTGCAGTGACATTACTGATCATTTTTGGATACAGAACTTCAATATCCTTAATAGTACTGCCTGCAACTAATTCATTTAATCCTCGTTTTACTGTTTCAACTTCAGGTAATTCTGGCATCTA
Organism: Lentilactobacillus sp. SPB1-3; assembly: GCF_026913205.2. Lineage (NCBI taxonomy): Bacteria > Bacillati > Bacillota > Bacilli > Lactobacillales > Lactobacillaceae > Lentilactobacillus > Lentilactobacillus terminaliae. Next base: position 937,137 of record NZ_CP168151.1, on the reverse strand, counting down.
AACCCCTCACTAACATAAATAATTATTTTGCTTCGTACCAATTCTTGCCATAATGACTTTCTACTTTTAATGGAACTGCCAAATCGATTGCTTCATCCATTACCTTAGGAATCAATGTTTTAATTTCGTCTAATTCCTCTTCAGGAACTTCAAAAATCAATTCATCATGGACTTGTAGCAACATCTTCGTATCCATTTTTTCTAATGCTTCATCCATTTTAATCATCGCAATTTTGATGATATCTGCTGCGCTTCCTTGAATTGGTGTATTCATAGCCGTTCTTTCGGCAAATGAACGCAGATTAAAGCTCTTAGAATTAATGTCTGGTAAATATCTTCTCCGATGAGCAATTGTTTCGACATACCCGTGCTCTCGAGCAAATTTAACAATATCTTCAGTATACTTTTTCACACCTGGATATTCTTCAAAGTATCTATCGATGAATTCCCGAGCTTGTTTTCTTGTGATCCCAGTGTTATTTGCCAGACCATAATCAGAAATTCCGTAGACGATTCCAAAGTTAACCGCTTTGGCTTGTCTTCTTAAATTAGGAGTAACATCCGCATTGGACTCCAAGCCGAAAATTCTCCGGGCAGTTTCCGCATGAATATCTTCACCAGACTTAAATGCGGCCTGCATATTTTTATCACCAGATAAAGATGCAAGAACTCGTAATTCAATTTGAGAATAATCTGACGAGAAGATCTGCCAGCCTTCATGACTAGGAACAAAGGCTTCGCGAATTCTTTTACCATCTTCTGATCTGATGGGTATATTTTGCAGATTAGGATCAACTGATGATAATCGACCAGTGGCGGTCAATGTTTGCAAATAACGAGTATGAACTTTTGAGTCATCGGGATGAATAACCTTGAGTAGCCCTTCAATATACGTCGACAATAACTTACTGATTTGTCGATAATCCAATATGTTTTGCACGATAGGAGCATCTGGAGCTAACTTTTCCAAAACATCGACGGCAGTTGAATAGCCAGTCTTGGTCTTTTTAATTACTGGTAGTTTTAGTTTTTCAAATAATATTTTCCCTAATTGTTTAGGTGAACCAATATTGAATTCTTCACCGGCTTGATTGAATATTTGTTGTTCAATTTCGCTCTGGCGTTCTTTAAACTTGCTGCCCATTTCTTCCAACGTTTGGGGTAAGACCTTAATCCCAGCAATTTCCATCCGTGAAAGAACAAAGGCAATTTTAATTTCCATGTCGCGATACAAATCTGTTTGATCATGTTCATCTAATTCGACAAACATCTTTTCGTGAAGCTGATCAATGGCACAGGCTTTATGAATCAGATGATCCAAGAATTCTGGTTGATCAACTGGTATCGAGCGTTTAGCACCTTTACCATAAACATCCTCATCAGTTTGAATATTACGATATCCCTGACTTCTAGCAATTGTTGCCACGTCGTTACTGTTGTTGCTGGTATCCAATAAATAAGAAACCAATAGCATATCAAAATCAACGTTTTTCAACGTGATTCCCAAACGATTTAAAGCTACATATGTCCGCTTAGCATCAAAAACATTAACCTTAATTTTGTCTGATTCTAGCAACTTCTTAATAACGGGGCTACTTAATAAGTCTATTTGATTACTAGCAAACCATTTTTCTCCGCTACCTAAAGCAAAGCCAACAATATCAGCTAAATGATAATTCTCATCACTTAATTCCACTTGAAGTGAAAACTCATCATTAATGGAGTCCTGAACATCTTGAAGATTATCCTTCGTCAACACTTGATATTCAATTTCTGTGCTTTGGTCAACTTCTTCACTAGGAGCTAACTTATCGAGAAAAGATTTGAAGCCCATCTTCTCGTAGAATGCTGGCAAAGTTTCAGAATTGTCTCCTTGGTAAACTAAATCATCTAATCCGATGGTTAAAGGAGCATCCCGATTAATAGTTGCTAAAGTTCTAGCCATCAACGCTTTTTCTTGATCATTGATCAAATGTTCTTTAAGTTTCTTACCAGAAACATCATCGATGTTGGCATAAATATTATCGATGGTTCCAAACTGTTGAATCAGTTTAACGGCAGTCTTTTCACCGACTTTTTCGACTCCTGGATAATTATCAGAAGTATCACCACGAAGACCTTTAATTTCAATAATTTGTTCTGGCTTAACACCCAATTTTTCTTCAACGTAAGCGGGAGTATATGATTCTAAGTCAGTAACCCCTTTTTTAGAGACTTGAACAGTGGTGGTATTCGAGGTTAATTGCGTTAAATCTCTATCACCAGTCACGATGACTGTTTGATAATCACCAGATTCATCAGCTTGTTTAGCCAAAGTTCCAATAATATCATCAGCTTCGTAATCAGCAAGCTCATAAGTTTTAATACCACGATCTGCTAACATTTCTCGTAAAAAAGGAAACTGTTCTGACAATTCACTAGGTGTCTTACTTCTACCACCTTTATATTCATCAAACATCTTAGTTCTAAAAGTTGTCTTGCCAGCGTCAAAAGCAACCAACACATCCGTTGGTTGTTCATCTTCTAATACCTTGTTCAACATTAAGTTAAAACCGTACATTGCACTAGTATGCAATCCTTCGGAGTTAACAAATCTTTCCATAGATGTATAAAGTGCATAGAAAGCCTTGAACGCGACACTATTTCCGTCAATTAATAATAATTTTTTTGGCATTAGAATCTCCTAACAATTTGTATTGTGCGTAATTCTTCTCATTTAATTTTACCACGAAGAGAGCAATTATTACCTTACTCAGCTAATAATAATTCTAACTAATTCAAATCACGGATAAAACTCAAATATGTAAAAAAGGTATATGAAGAATTTGACTACAAATTCCTCACACACCTTATATAACTTAAACTTACAGAAATTATTTATTATCAGTTACACCCAAAATATTTAATAACTGGATGAATAGGTTAACAAAATCTAGATATAGTTGTAAAGCACCAAAGACGGCAATACCATTAACTGATACTTGACCAGTACTGCCATATTGCGTGTACATCTTGGTAAGACGATTTGAATCGTACATTGTTAAAATTGAGAAAATAACAACGGCAGCTAATGATAAGAAGAAGCCAATCGCTGAACTTCTTAAGAAGATGTTAATTACCATTGCCACGATCAAAGCAATCAATGCACCAGTAATCTGAGTACCCAAACGATTAAGGTTCCGTTTTGTAACGACACCCATAATAGTCATTGTCACAAAGATTGCTGCAGCGCTTAGAAATGCTGAGAAGATTGACTTACCTGTATAAACTAACAGCAATGATGAGAAGACTAAACCAGTTAACACAGAATAGATCATCAACATCACAAAACTAGCTGTCGGCCGTTTCATTGACTGAACTGAAATAACCATTGGAATAATGATCCAAGCAATCAATGAACCCCATCTAAGCAAAGGATTGGCAGCTATTGCCATTGCAATGGTTCCACCACCAGTTTCGACAACCACGTATGCGGTAATGGCTGAAACTAGTACGGCAAGTGACATCCAACCATACATCTTGGTTAAAAATTTATTTAAACCAGAGTCCGCGTTAACCACTCGACGAGCATCTTGATTTGAAAAGTTATCCAATTAAATCGCTCCTTTTTTATTGTTTTAAGTAATTTTAGCAAACAAAGACCATTAATCAAGCAATTATACCCAATTAATGGTCTTCATAAAGGAAAATTAATTAATTTACTTTTTTGCTTAAGTGACTTAGTAATTCTTCATAAGCTTGTTCATACTTTTGAATATCTCCCGCACCCATGAAGATAACAACATCATTATCGTAATCAAGTAATGGTGACATGTTTTCGACCTTCAAGATTTGACCACCCTTGGTAATCTTGGCACCCAAATCTTGAGAAGAAACATTTCCTGATTTTTCACGTGGTGAACTATAAATATCAGTCAAGAATACTTTGTCAGCCAAGTTCAAACTCTTAGCAAAATCATCCATCAATGCGATGGTTCTACTAAATGTATGTGGTTGGAAGACTACGATGATTTCTTTATTAGGATACTCTTGTCTAGCAGCATCCAATGTAGCCTTAATTTCAGAAGGATGATGTGCGTAGTCATCGATAATTGTCATGTCGGCAACTTTTCTCTCAGAGAAACGACGTTTAACACCAGAGAAACTGAGCAGTTCTCGACGAATTTCATCAAGATCGACTTTTTCAAAGTATGAGACAGCGATAACTGCAAGTGAGTTTAACACGTTGTGTTCACCATACAATGGCACTTCAAATTCTCCTAATGATTCACCATGATACATGACAGTAAATGTTGAACCACTAGTTGTTCTCTTCACATCAACAGCTTGAAAATCATCAGTGTCCTTTAGTCCATAGTAATATACGGGTACGTCAGCCTTAAGTTGACGGAGATGTTCATCATCGCCCCATGCAAAAATGCCTTTTTTAACGTGACTAGCAAATGATGTAAATGCATCAACAACATCATCAATACTTTCGTAATAATCAGGATGATCGAAATCGATATTTGTCATGATTGCGTAGTCAGGATATGTAGCTAAGAAATGTCGGCGATATTCATCTGCTTCGTATACAAAGAACCGAGCATCAGGAACACCCTTACCTGAACCATCACCGATTAAATAATCTGTTGGAGAAATACCAGATAACACGTGGGCTAATAAACCTGTGGTACTAGTTTTACCATGCGCACCGGCCACTCCAATACTGGTCTTGCCTTCAATCATTTTACCTAAGAAATCATGATAGCGGTAAACAGTTAGTCCCATGTCGCGGGCTTTTTTGATTTCTGGATGATCATCATTAAATGAATTACCAGCAATAATTGTAAGTCCTTCATGAATATTTTCAGGATCAAATGGCATTACTTCAATACCAGCTTTTTCTAATCCTCGTTGGGTAAATGTGTATTGTTCAATATCTGAACCTTGAACCTTCATTCCCCGGTCATGCAAAATAAGTGCCATTGCACTCATTCCCGTTCCCTTAATTCCTACAAAATGATAAGTCGTATCTGAATCCATATCTCTCTTCCTAACTAAAGTTATTTTTATTCTTGCTCACTATTCTTCCGATAGTAAATTTCTCTCGGCTTGGAACCGTGCTGTTCGGAAATATAATGTTGCTCTTCCAAATCATCAATAATCGTTGCAGCTCTATTATACCCGATTGAAAAGACTCGTTGAAGCTTTGAAGTAGAAATAGAGTCTTCCTCGGCAATATAATTTAAAACATCACCCATGATTGGGTCACTTTGCTCGGCTTCTTCGTAAGATTTTTTCAATGCTTCAGGAGAAAATTGATAATGTGGCTTACCTGTCTGTCTAACATAATCGATTACGCGATGAATCTCATCGTTCTTAACAAACGCTCCTTGTAGCCGAACTGGTTTTGAGGAACCGCTTTGCAAATAAAGCATGTCCCCTTTTCCAAGTAACTTTTCGGCACCAGAAGTATCTAAAATGGTTCGTGAATCGATCTGACTAGAAACAGCAAAAGCGATTCGAGTTGGAATATTATTCTTAATGGTTCCCGTAACAACATCCACACTAGGCCTTTGCGTAGCTACAATCAAGTGAATACCGGCAGCCCGTGCCTTTTGCGTGATTCTGGCAATATACATTTCTGTATCTTGAGAAGAAACCATCATTAAATCAGCTAATTCATCAATTACAATGAGAATATAAGGCATTTTCAAGCCATACTCTCCAGAATCCTCAGCTTTTTGGTTAAACTGTTTAATATTTTGAACCGAAGCAGCAGCCAGTTTTTCGTATCGTTCATCCATTTCTTTAGTAACCCATTTCAAAGCTTGAGTTGCTGTTTGTGGATCAGAAATAACTGGCGCCAACAAATGAGGTATGCCACTGTACATTGAAAGCTCAACTGCCTTAGGGTCAATCAAAAGCAGTTTCAAATCAGCTGGGCTAGCTTTATACATTAACGACGTTAATAAGCCATTAATAAACACACTTTTACCAGAACCGGTGGCCCCGGCAATCAACGCGTGTGGCATTTTTGAAATGTCCCCTACTACTGGGGTTCCAGAAATATCTTCACCAATTGCAGCGACTAATGAGGCTTGCTCGTTAACAAATTCTGGCGAATCAATAATCTCAGCCAAATTAACTGGTCTTGAATGTGGATTAGGAACTTCAATTCCGACTGTTGACTTGCCTGGAATTGGCGCCTCAATTCGAATATCTTTGGCAGCCAATGCAAGTTTAAGATCATCAACTAAATTGGTGATCCGACTAACTTTAACACCCAAAGCTAACTTGATTTCAAACTGAGTAATGGTTGGTCCGACAGTATAGTTAACCACTTCAGCATTGACTTTAAATGCCGACAAAGTTTGGTTCAACTTCGTAATTTGCTCCGTCACAAATGAATCGTTCAACTGAATGTTATCGGTTGGCTCTTTGTCCAGCAGAGTGATTGATGGTCGCCAATGTTCATTGAATTCAACTGGCGCATCATCCACTGAATTTTCTTGATCGGCCCGAGCATCTGAAACTTCACTTGCTTCGTTATGGCTGGTAAATGCGACTGACGATTGTAAATCTACCTGATCATTTTCAGGTTCATTAAAAGTATCCACCCGATTATCATAAGAACCAGTTTCTTTAGAATGGCGGTCAGTATCGTTTAACTTATTAGATCTTTGATGCAGCATCGCTTTGAATGATTTGCCAAGTCCTTTGCGAACCTTAACTTTCTTCGCGGCCCTTAGACTTGGTTGAGTTAGTGATTCTTCAACAGACGAATCATCTTCATCCATCTTCGAAGGATCCTCAACAGTAGTCATTGAAGTTTCAAAATTACTCTCTTGATAGTCGTTCATTGATTCAGCGGTATCAGTATCATCAATAGAATCCAATTGATTGTCCGTTTGATCATAAATATCTGGTTCAGAATCAGGTTCATTAAATTCTTCATTCGCCGAACTATCTGCCACCTCTTCATCCTCGACATCTTGATCATCTTGTGATGATACTTCAGTTGCTGAATTTGAATTATCGAGCCATTGATCATTAGGCAACGGTGCATTATCAGAATCACTTTCTCTAACAACCGGTTCCTCTTCAACGACAACTTGCCCAGATTGAGCATTTACTGTCGCATTATCTAAATCAAAATCATACTCATTCCCCACTGGACTAAATAAAATCAACTGATCTGGTTGAACAGCCAATTCAGTTTTAAATAAATCGTATAGTCCACGACGTCTGCTACCAGGAACGGCAGTTCTTTGGTTATTGCCTGGAGTTCGACGAATGCTTTTTTCACTCGGTAAATCATAAAATGAGCGAGCTGAGGCCAATACTTGTTGGCTAGTTTGCTCTCTTTTAGAAGTTTTGGTGCTTTCTTCTGGATGACTTACCTTTTTAATCTTAGATTGACGATCATCAGACTCTGTATTTAATTTTTTATTAGTTACTTCCTGCCGTTTTTCGCGTTTTCTACGAAAAAAAGCAGGGCCATCATAATGATTCATTGCAATCCCCTGCGTTTTTCTTTTTTAATCAAAAATGTGCTGACCTTTGTCAAAGTCAAAGGTATCACCAACTTCGCCAAAATCATTTGGCAAGATCAATGCTCCCTTTTTCTGTGGAGCATTGGCTAATCGTAATTCACGACCAGAAACAATCATGCCATCGCTCTCTACTCCACGAAGTTTACCAGGCCAAATTATTAATCCATCAGGCATCATAGCACCAACTTTGGCAACAACTACCTTGATATCTTCAGCCATGTTAGGTGAGCCACTAACGATTTGAAGCTCTTTTCCACCATCAACAACTGTAATGGTTACCTTCAAATGATCAGAATCAGGATGATCTTCCATCTTCTTCACATAGCCAATGACAAACTTAGGTTCTGGATCAAATTCAATATCTCCAGTAAAACCAGCAGCCACCAAAGCAGAATTTAGTTTGTCAACATCAGTAGCCGTTAATGGCGCTTGACCATTAACTCCTTCTAAGTCATCGAGAATCTGACTGGCATTAAAGAAGTTGTAACCTAACGTTTCATTAGATTCAACATCTGAAATTCGCACTATGTCATTCTTGATTTCTTGTTTTTGCTCTTTAGTGTCTGGACGTAAGATCACAATTAATGTGTCGCCCGTCCCCTTAGGATTATAACTTGCAATTAACATTTAAAAAACCTTTCCATACATCAATTTAATTAAGTGAGTTGATAAAATCTTCAACCTCTTTTTTTGTTTTACGGTCTCCGTTATTAAAACGACCGATTTCTTCGCCGTCAGAAAGCGCAACGAAACTTGGGATTCCCATGATACCCATTTCAGCAGCAAGATCGATATTTTCATCACGGTCAACTGTTAGAAATGTATAATCAGAAAATTCAGATTCGATTTCTGGCATAGCTGGCTTAATGAAGCGGCAATCAGGGCACCAGTCAGCAGTGAAGAATAGCATGTATTTGCCATCTTTGTGCTGATCTATGAGGTTGGCGTAGTTAGTTTTTTCAAGTACTTCCATTTGAAATCCCTTTTCTTTCTACTGAATGAATCAGTTAATTTACAAAGAGCAAGCTTGCTATATAATGTATCTAATAATTAAATTACTGGAGGCATCATGATGCAAGCTAAATCTCTTCTATACAGTTTATCACTTACTAGTATTTCTATGGTACTATTTGTCGCTAAAAAACTTGGTGATAATAAAAAACATCAGGCTTTAATGCGATCACTGCAAAACCGACTCATTAATAAGGTCAAGCCAACAATTGATGACTCTAATTTAACTTTCCTTGGTAGCTGGTTTGAACAGAACAGTAACAATGGTAAGCAAGCGTTTCACTTCGGATTAGACTACGAAGATAATTCAGCAAATGTTTTAATTCACGAGTATTACGCTGACCAATCTGGTGTTATCACTAGTCATCAGGTAACGATGAATTAAACTTGGCTACCAGTTTATAAATTGGTCCTTTGGGACTGAATTTCTGTTCATACTCTGTTTCGACGTTAGTAACTGCTTCTGGTGAATTATGCAGATCCAAACTAACGTATTCATAACTCATGCCATAGTTATTAAAACTAATCAATGAATACTCAAACAATCCACGATTATCAGTCTTAAATTCAATGGCACCGTCTTCTTGTAAGACTTCTTGATAGCTTTTCAAGAAACCTGGTGACGTCAATCGACGCTTTGCGTGACGAGATTTTGGCCATGGATCAGAGAAGTTAAGATAAATCTTTTCGATTTCGTGTTGGTTGAAAAATTCATTGACATCCCCACCGTCAGTCAAAACGAATTGAAGGTTAGGTGTTGGCGCTTCTAAAAATGTTCTTAATGCAGTGGCGATTACAGACTCTTGCAGTTCAATTCCAATAAAATTGATTTCAGGATGTTGTTTGGCCATTTCAATAATAAACTGACCCTTACCGGTACCAATTTCAACATGTAATGGTTGTTCCTTAGCAAATCTGGATTGCCATTTGCCTAAATAATTTTTCGGTTCTAGAACAATGTATTCTTGGTGGTCATTGATAAATGACGCTGCCCATGGTTTTTTTCTAACTCGCATTTTCTGCCTCTTTCTTTTTAATACATAAGTAAAGCTGGGGTTTAAATCACCTCAGCTTTTTAATTAACGTTTTATTGCAGCTCGTCTTAGTCGACTAGGAACATACCAGTAAATGAACCCGATCAATTCAATCACCTCTACGATGATTACTGAACCAATTGTCGTCCAATTACCCCAATTTGCGATTGCCACCGCGATGGCAAACAAAATGGCAGTGACCATTAACATATCCCTAATAACGATTTGAAAGCTTCTTAATTGATTCTTTTGGTCAATTGGATAAATGTGCACGAAGGCATTGTCATCAAAATGGTAATAAAATGGCACCAACTGAAAACCAATCAAATAGATAAATAATACAGCCAGAATAATTGGTAGCCAAGTTCCACTAACAAATAGAAGTAAAACTAAACCAATCACGGTTAATCTAACAAAGAGACCGCTCATTTCTGTATCTCTAATAATACCATGTGCATACAGGTACAAGTAAGTGTTTTCTGCTTTTGGTTTAATGCGATTTACTAACCAGTCAAGATAACGACGTCTTTTAACTGAACCACCGATCTCTTTGACATCAGTAAATAGATTGAAAAATGAATAGATCGTATGCATTCGACTATTCTCATCATCAATAGCATCTCGCCAGTCCACAGGAACATTGCCAGATAATTTTCTGGCGTACCACATCAATGTCAATAAGAAAATGATACTGATGATCATTCCCACAATTGAGTTAATGTAAAATGACGCTACCAACGTAATGATAGGCAAACAAAACCTAATAATCGTTCGATTAGCTAACCAAGTTTTAATTTTGAATTTTCTAACATAGTCGCTTAATAACCAAGTTATTTTTAATAATATCAATGATATCAATAAGAAAATCATCTGTACGTGCATGGTTCTTACCATGAATGGCATACTAATGAACCAAACGACGACCTGAACCACAATCGCAATTACTAAACTGTAATTAAACCCAGACTTAAAATATCTATGCATTTCCGATTCTTTAGGCAACCAGAACACATAATCTGGATCTTCTAGTAAAGTCGCTAGCCGACCAAGTTGCAAACTAGCAGTGAAAATAACTATCATCAACAGTGCAGCCCACCAAGTACCTTGATGAAGACTTTTTAAAACTCCTGAATAGTAATAACCTAAACCACCGATCATAAACATCAATGCCAAAACGAAGTAATCATTGAATACGAGACGAAGATACTTCAGCATTTCAGTTAAATGACTTGATAGTCTGTTTTTAAACAAACTATTCATCTCGTTCACCCTGCTGTTTTGCTAAGGTCAAATAAATGTCATTTAATGAATCTCCCGCCTCTGGAAATTCACCCTTAAGTTCATCTAGAGTTCCCTCAGTCCGAACCTGACCCTCATGAACCAGAACAAACCGATCACAATACTTTTCAGCAGTGTCTAGAACATGGGTTGACATCAAAATGCTAGCACCTTGACGTTTACGATCAGTAATAAGTTGTAGTAAATCACTAACAGCCAGTGGATCAAGGCCTAAGAATGGTTCATCGATGATAAACAGCTTGGCATTAGTCATAAATGCACAAACAATCATCACTTTTTGTCGCATTCCCTTTGAAAAGTTATCTGGGAACCAGTCTAATTTATTATCTAGCCTAAATGTTTTCAACAAAGCATGAGCTCGTTGCCAAGCTTCATCATGATCCAAACTATAAGCCATAATCGTCATTTCAATATGGTCTCTTAATGTGAGTTCCTTATAAACGATTGGCGATTCAGGAATATAGGCAATCTGTTCCTTATATTTCTTTAGATCTTGACTAATAGTCGTACCATTAATTTCAATTGAACCTGAAAAAGGAGTTAACAACCCAATAATATGATTGATCGTTGTTGATTTTCCGGCACCATTTAAACCGATAAGTCCTACTAACTCACCATCTTTGATGTCGAATGTAATATCTTTTAATACGGGGACTGAAGAATAGCCACCAACTAACTTATTGATTTTTAAAGCCAACATGCCACTTCCAATCGTATAAATTTACATCGACGATTATAACATAGGTCACTGAACTTTGAATTAGTGTTACGACTAAGCAATGTTATAATCGAAGTATAATGCATGAGAAAGAAGGTAAATTGCTATGAAAGATTGTATTTTTTGTAAGATTGTTGCGGGTGACATCCCCAGCTACACCATTTACGAAGATGATGTTGTCAAAGCTTTCTTAGATATTTCTCAAGGAACTCCAGGTCACACCTTGGTAATCCCAAAGAAACATGTTCCAAACATCTTTGAATATGACCCTGAACTAGCTGGAGAAGTATTCTCAAGAATTCCAAAAATTGCTCGTGCTGTCAAAGCATCAAATCCAGATATTCAAGGGATGAATATTGTGAATAATAACGGTCAGATTGCTTACCAATCAGTATTTCATTCACATTTCCACTTAGTTCCTCGTTATACTGATCATGATGATTTCAGCATGACATTCAAAGACAATTCCAATGAATACACCCCTGAACAATTAGAGGCTATTCAAAATTCAATTATTAAGGAACTGGGTAAGTAATATGAAAACATTGTTTAAGGTCGTCGGCAGTTCAGCCCTCCTTGCAGGTCTTTATTTATACTCAAGAAAAGAAACCCCGCAAGAATTTGTGGTGAATGCCAAAGAAAAGTTTACGCAAAAGAAAACTGATATTGTGAATTTCAAATCTGCGATGGATAATTTCAAAGATTCTCTCAATAATTTCTCAGAAAAATCAACGATCATCAATGACGTTATGAATGATATTCAAAGAGATATTGATGAAGCAATGTTTCAAATCGAACCTCGTCTTGAAGAGATTCAGAAGCATTCAGATGAGCTTAATGACATTGATTAAGTGAGATTTTAAGGTTGGTTTAATCTTTTTGAATATTTGTTTAAATTTAGCTGACGTTAGTGCATAGTAGCATTTGTATGTTATTATTTTTAGGAACGCTTGGTTTCAAGCCAAAAATCTGTAGAAATGGATGTGTTTATTTATGAAAAAATGGCTAATCGCTTTAGCCGGAGTATTACTTAGTTTTACTCTTGTTGCATGTGGTAGTAAATCAGTTGCCACAACTGATGGTGGTAAAATCACCGAAAGTGCTTATTACAGTAGTTTGAAAGGTACTTCAAGTGGTAAACAAGTACTTCAACAAATGATTTTGAACAAAGTATTGGAAAAACAATACGGCAACAAAGTTAAAGACTCTAAAGTTACTGATGCCTTTAACAAATACAAGAAACAATACGGTTCATCATTCAACGCTGTTCTACAACAAAATGGTATGACTGCTTCAGGTCTTAAGAATGATATTCGTTCTAACCTTCTTCTTCAAGAAGCCGTTAAGGATAATATCAAGATTACAGACGCTCAATTGAAGAAACAATTCAAGTCTTACCAACCAAAAGTAACTGTTAACCAAATTTTAGTTGCTAAGAAATCAACTGCTGAAAAAGTTATCAGTGAACTTAAGAACGGTAAGAGCTTCTCAAGCTTAGCTAAGAAGTATTCAACTGATTCTGCTACTAAGAACAAGGGTGGCCGTATCGCAGCCTTTGATAACACTAACACTTCACTTGATACTAACTTCAAGAAAGCTGCCTTCAAGTTGAACAACGGTCAATACACTAAGACCCCTGTTAAGACTCAATATGGTTACCAAGTAATTCAAATGGTAAACCATCCTAAGAAAGGTTCTTACAAAGATCACGAAAGTGAATTGAAGGACCAAATCGTTCAAAGCAAACTTCAAGACAGTGCAACTGTTAAGTCAGTCGTTTCAAAAGTCTTGAAGAAGGGTAACGTTCAAATTCAAGATAAAGACCTTCAAAACGTCTTAGCTGATTACCTTACTTCATCAAGTAGCAAGAAATAATCAGTAAATAATAAAAAGTGAGTAACTTTATAGTTGCTCACTTTTTTTGTACATATATTTTATTCGGTTTTGGTTGGTCGATAGAATCTTCTATTGTCCAGTCCAAAAATCTTATCAGAAAACTCCCCTGGCTGTGTCTGATTAATGGCCCTCTTCATCATCATGATTGAAGCATCCATTTCATCTAAATCATGGAGAATCTCTGCTTCTAGTAATTGTGGGCGTTCAGGCGAACCATATTCTTTTAGTCCGTGATGAGAAAGTACCATATGCCGCAATAACAATAAATCTTCGGAATCTTGTGAAATCCCTAAACTATCAGCAGCTTCAACGATCTCCGCATCAATAATACTTAGATGGCCTAGCAAATTACCTGCTAATGTGTATGTCGTCCCAACAGGTCCTGACAATTCAACAGTCTTACCTAAGTCATGCAATAAAGCTCCTGAATATAACAGCGGTGCATCAATACCACTGTACTGATCTACAATATGTTCAGCTAATCTAACGATCGATATCGTATGAAATGCTAATCCACCCTCATAGTCATGATGATTAGACTTAGCCGCTGGATATTCAAAGAACGCCTCGCCATGTCTTTTCAATAAGAATCTAACGATTCGACTGCAAGTCGCATTGGTAATGGAAAAGACGATTTGGTCAATTTCTGCTTTCATATCATAAATCTTGATTGGGGCCGATTGAACGAAATCATCCCGAACCAGGTGTTCATCAGCATTAGGTAAACTCATTGACGAAATTTTAATTTGGGGACTATTCAGATAACTTTCGCGTTTACCAGTTAAATGAACGATCGTCCCTGCAGTAAATTTTTCAACATCCTCATCACTTGCGTCCCAATACATTCCATTAATTTCACCGGATTTATCTTGAAAAGTCATAGCTAAAAATTGTTTGCCGTTTTTGGCCACTCGCTTTTCGGCCTTCTTTAAAATCACAAACATTTCAAATTCTTCATTTTCAGTTAAATCCATTAATTGTTTTGCCATAGTTACGCTCCTTTATAAAGAATCTTAGTTAAACTAAATTTTTAATTGAGCAATATTAACATCTTCAACCGGTTCATTGGCAGTTAAATAAATAACTTGGGTGCGTTCTGCGACCTTATTTAACAATTGATAAGCATTTTGTCTTCTTTGAGAATCAAAATTGACAAAACCATCGTCAATCACAATTGGCATTGGATAAGTATCAGCAAAATTGACCGCCATTGAGAGTACTAATGACAAGTAGAGTTGCTCCAAAGTTCCTCGGGACAATTCATTAATTTCAAAATTGTAGTCATTAATTGAAGTTACGGTAATCGAATCATCGAAATCAATTTTTTTATACTTCCCATTCGTTAAGAGGCCAAAGTATTCCGTAGCTTGATTCAAAATTTTAGGTAACCGCCCTTTGGATGCTATATCTAATACTCTACCAATAAACTGAGCACTAGTTGATAAGGCAACAAAGCTATGCACATCAGCAACAATCTCTGCCTTCATGTTTTCCAGTTGTTGATTTAACTGCTGGTACTCGCCATCCCTTACTAAATGATCGAGTCTAATTTGTTTCTCTGTGACTGCTCGTTCGTTTTCATTCAAAGATGCTTGTAATTCTGAAATATCTTTTCTGGCAGTTTCAACTTGATTTTGTAACGCGTCCAAATCATTATCGGCACTAATCGTTACTTTAGCAGACTGAATCTGTTCAGTTAATTGTTGACGCTTGGCCAATTGTTTCTCAATAACTTGTTGTCTAGCGTATTCTGCATCAAAATCAGCGCTCTTGGTTAACTGTCGTTCAGTTAAGAAATGATTGATTGTAGCATTGATCTTGTCTAAGCCAGCTTGTTGTTCTGTCAACATATTTTGCAACATAGTGAGCTTATTTTCGGTCGCTAGAGATTCATTCGATTCTTTTTGCCAACGACTGACACTTGTTCTAATAACTTCTAGTCGTTCAGAATATGGAGCACCAGCTGACATTGCCAACCAATCGTTGGCAAATTGCCATTGGTTGAAGTAATTTTTTACATCAGCGTCAATTTGTTTTGAAGCAGTTGTTAGTTGCTCAATTTCGTTTTGTAAGTCATTGATTTGTGATAAAACATTTTGGATTGGCAACCATTCATCTTCTGGAATGTTACCCAATTCAAATTTTCGTCCAATATCGTCCAAACGAGCTTGCACAGAAGCTTCGTCGATCATTTTATCTGGAGCAGCCTTTGAATGACCGATTCCAAAGTAATAAGCGAATGCAGCCCCAGCAACAATGCCAATTAACTTAACCAACACCGAACTCATAAACAAGCCGATAATTGCAATTAACACACCTATCCCCAACATCATTGGATTAGTGATAGTCAACGTTTGCTTGTTAGTACTGCGACTTTGTTGATAATTTTCTGCCTGTGCCTTATCGTCCAACAAACCAGAAACCTTTTGTTTTGTTTCCTCATCAAATGGTGCAGGTAACGGATCGACCAAATTATGCTCGGACATAAGCGAGTTAATTTTTTCTTGGTTGCTGTTTTTACTCTCTTGATTATACGTTAAGTGCGATACTTTATCCTGAATAGAAACCGCGTCTAACAAGAGGTCTGTAATTTGTCCTTCATTTTGTCTATAAAAAGTTGCAGCTGGTGACAATGTAACTGCCAGTTGCGGATCAGTCAGCTGGTCTTTGATTTTAACGAACTCTTTTTCACTCTGATTTTTTTCTGCCAGATAAGCTGCGAATTGGTTCTTGTCCTTATCTGAAAAACCATCCTTTAAATCTGACTGATTTACTTCAGGTAACTGTTGTAATTCTGTCAATAATGGAATGGTTCTGGCTTGAGATTCTAACTTACTTAGTCTTGATTGCTCTGTCTTCAATTTTGATTGCAAGTCGCCATTCTTTTGGCTCTGAATCTGAATATCATTAGTTAATTGCTGGTATTCAGCAAAGTTTTCCTTCGCTTCATCCACTTGTTTGCTTAATTGATCATAGTCTCGCAACTTCTGATTTATTTGTCGCTTGGTTCCTTTTTTAGCAAACATAGCAGAAGCTTGACTATCAAAATCAGCGCTTAAATCAAATAGTTTATTTGCACCGGTAACCCCGAGTTCTTGAATCCGTTGACGGAGTTCCGTGATATCCATCTTGTATAAATCACTTTGAGCATATTCACCAAAATAAAACAGATTATCGTAAATATCTCTGTCGATGGGTGCGATCATTTCTTCAAAATCTTCTTTGGTCAGTTCAATATCTTTGCTGAGATTAAAGAATCGCACTTTACCACCATGAGTTCCCTTAGTTCTGATTACTCGATATTGCTGATTAGATTCTTCAAAGTAGATTTCGCCACCATATTTGCTACCATCCTTTGGAATGTATTTTCCATGAACGGCCTGTCGGCTGGTTTGAAAACCGAATAATATTGACTTGATAAAATCGACGATTGTTGATTTGCCGGCCTCATTTGCGCCAATAATCATTTGAATCGGTGCATTTAATTCAATGGTTTGATCTGACCACTTACCATAACCGTAAATTTCTAACTTCTGAATTATCAATTCTCTGTGTCCTCCTGGCCATAGTTAACCTTCTCACTGATTAATTGTTGACTAGTTTGCAGAATTTCATCAACTGATTCTGAATTATTTAAATCATCCAAAATAAAATCATAGTTGCCGAACAAATTCTTGTACTCATCAATAGTTTGACCATTCAGCACATCTGTCGTTGCCTGATCAAAAAATTCTTGATCCAGTGGAGTATCAATCTTAGAATCATTTACCTGATACTTAAGTGACACCACGAAGGCATACAATGATGAAAGTTCCTTTGAGTTAGCCGATTGAATAACCGCTAAAAGGTCTCCATTGTTAATGTTCATGCTGATTTCTGCGTTTGGCCGTTCTGTTTTAAAAACAACTCTGACTAATGTGGTAGTCGTTAATTGCAATTCAGCTAATCGAGACATGGTAGTCTCAACAATTTGATTGGTATCAAGATTGTCCACATCAATGGTAAGCAATTGCCAATCAATTACTGCGGTTTTCTTAAATTCAGGGACTAACTTGTCTCCTTGACTAGAAACTAGCAAATACCCCTTATCTCCACTTTCATTGATACTTCTTCCCTGACTATTGCCAGAGTAATTGATAGTCTTGGCATCATTTAAAGATTGTCGCTTATGAATATGACCTAATGCCCAGTAATCGTAGTGTTTGCTTTCTAATTGGCCAACTGAAAATGGCGCATAATTGGCCTCTGGAGAATCAATTGAATCGGCACTACCATGCATGATTCCAATTGCCCAATCACTATTGCCCTTAACTGGAAAACTGTCAGCATAGCTTTCATGAATCCACTGATTTTTAAAGCTAAATCCTGATAAGTCTACAGTTTGACCATTATCTAACGTAATCTCTTTAGTGGTTACTTCATTACTAAATACGTGAACATTATCCGGATAACTTAATGTTTTGTTGTCAAAATTAAAGAAATCATGATTTCCAAAAATCAAAAATACGGGGATATTACGTTCATCTAGTAATTTAAATTGGTCGTTAATAAATGCATCGGCAGCAATACTTCGTTCATTTCTATCAAATAAATCTCCAGCAATAATCACGAAATCTACTTCGTTTGAGATAGCATCCGCCACAATTTGTTTAAATGAGTTGAAAGTTGACTCTTTGATTGCCGTTTCAAGTTTAGCCGGCAAGTTACTCTTTTGAATCAGTCCAGAGAAAGGACTGTCTAGGTGAATATCAGCTGCATGAATAAACTTCATTGTTATCTCCTTTTTAATATATGTACAAAAAAACACCGCAATTAGCGAATCGCTCACTAACTTTGGTGCTCTTCTTTAATTACGATATAAATCAACGATTGGTTGAGTCACGATTTTGTTGATATCGTTCAATAAGTTGTTGAGTGCTTGCTCTTTATTCATGAGATCAGTAATTTTACCATTAGTGCTCATTTGTTGAGCCATAGTTTGAGCTTGAGTCAATTCATCTTCAGATGGTTGTTGGCCAGAAGCTTGTTTTTGTTGTAAAGACATTTGCATGTTTTGGAAATTTTCAAACAATTCAAAGGTGTCTTTATCAGCTTTTAATGTGGCGTAAGCTTCACTTAATTCTTTGAATTCTGGTGCTTCTGTTACTTGAGCTTGTAATGCACTTGCAGCATTTTTAATATCGTCAGTCATAAATATCCACCTTAATTATTAGTTAGTAATAGTTTAACATATATTGACCATCTCACTCAGAGATTTTTAATTACCGCCACCAAACAAGCTCTTAGCGCCGTCAATCAAATCTTTCGCTTTGTCTTCTAAGGCGCTACCAACTTGATTAGCTTTATCCTGAATTGTATTCCAAACGGAATTATTCGAGTTGTTATTCTTCTCTTTAGCTAATGTCGATGCATCTTCTGTATCAAAACTAGAATTCTTAGTGTATGGAAGCATCGTCTGCATTTCATTTCTAAATAATGCTCCAACACCAGTCCCACTTAAGTTTTCCAAATGGTGAGTGGAATTTGTGCTATCAAATCCTTCCCATGTGGCAACAACTAAGTCAGGAGTGTATCCGATAATCCATTTATCCTTAGTGGCATCGCTAGAGCCAGTATTATCAGCTTCAGTACTACCAGTCTTTCCGGCCACTGAGTAGCCATAAGGTTTGGCATCGACACCGGTACCATTGTTAAAGACTCCTAACATCATACTAGTCATTTCCTTGGCAATTCCAGAAGACATAATCTGGCGACCACTTTGGGTCTGAGTATTATCGACAATGACCTTACCAGTTGAATCAACAATTTTTCTGATATAAAACGGCTTCATCACCTTACCACCATTGGCAAAGGCTGTGTATGCTCCCGCCATTTGTTGTGGTGAAACACCAGTCGATAATCCACCAAGGGCTAAGGCTAAGTTCTTGTCGTTCTTAGTAACCGGAATGTTGAAGTTCTTAACTGAGTCATACCCTTTGTTGACCCCAATTTGGTTTAACAACCAAACGGCTGGCGCATTCATTGATTGTGCAAGAGCCTCATACATTGGCACGCTACCTTGATACTGATTGTCATAATTCTTGGGGGTGTAATGATTTGAACCATATGATTTCTTCTTGTCTACTAGACTAGAATCATACTTGTACCCTGCTTGCAAAGCGGGTGTATAGACAGCTAATGGTTTCATCGTCGATCCAGGTTGTCGCTTGATCTGATTAGCACGGTTAAATCCTCTAAAAACATGTTGCCCACGACCACCAACAACAGCACTAACTCCACCAGTTGTTGGTGATACAGCAACAGAAGCTGCTTGCACTTGAATACCGTCAGCTGCATTGGCTGGGAACAAAAGATTATTATCAAAGTTTTGTTGCATTGCAGCTTGTTGGTTTTGATTTAAATTAGTATAGATTCTGTAACCCTTATTCATGATTTCAGACTCTGTTAAGCCGTACTTATCAATTGCTTCATCAATAACTGAATCAAAGTAATATGGGTACTTGTAACCGTCTTTTCGAACATAAGTATCATTTAACTCAATTGGCGTTGATTTATAGTAATTCGCCTGACTCTGAGTTATTTTTTTGTTTTCAACCATTAATTGCAAAACTACATTCCGCCGATCTCTAGCCGCAACAGGATGATCAATCGGATTAAACGCACTAGGAGAAGTTAACATCCCCGCTAACACAGCCGAGTCTGCTGGGTTAAGTTGTGATGCATTCTTACCAAAGTATTTTTGAGAAGCATCTTGCACTCCCCAAACCCCGTTACCAAAGTACGCGTTGTTCAAGTACATAGTCAAAATTTGGTGTTTCGTGTAATCATTTTCTACTTGAATCGATAGGAATAGTTCCTTTAATTTTCTCGTGAAGGTCTGCTCTTGTGAAAGATAGGCATTCTTCACCAGTTGTTGCGTTAAAGTACTACCACCACCACTGATATAATCTCGTCCTAATATCTTGTTCTTTATTAAGAGCAATACCGCACGAGCCATACCTTTCACTGAGAAACCATATTCGTGATAAAAATTACGATCCTC
Source organism: Lentilactobacillus sp. SPB1-3 (assembly GCF_026913205.2). Classification (NCBI taxonomy): domain Bacteria; kingdom Bacillati; phylum Bacillota; class Bacilli; order Lactobacillales; family Lactobacillaceae; genus Lentilactobacillus; species Lentilactobacillus terminaliae. The sequence goes on along the minus strand of NZ_CP168151.1, from coordinate 916,599 downwards.
GGTTGATAAAACCGCCTTAGGAATATTGCTTGAAATCCGGTTAAGATTCACATAAGTCCCTTTTTGAGCGTATAGTTCCCCCGCCTTTTTATTATTGACATCAAAAATCTCAGTTGTTTTTGATAATGAAGACTCAAGATTATCAACATGGGCAGTTTTCGCCATATAAGTTAAATATGAACTTAAACAAAGAATAAGCATTAAAACAACAACCGTCATCCATTTGAGTAAATGAAACTTCTTATTCACTCGTCGTACACGTTGATGAATCGGCTTTATCTTGGCTTTAAATCTTTGAAAAAAGCCTGAAGAATTGTTATTCATACATGATCTCCTTTTATATTACTTGGATATTGTATCACAACGAGTTCATTCGGCCTCATTCCAGTAAAAAAGTTAAATTACTTTTTAAAAAATTTAAGTAATCCGTTAACAAATAAAAAAGCCTGCCAAATGGCAGGCTTTAAAAAATTACATTTCATCAGGTGCTTTAACACCAAGCAAGTTAAGTGATTCTTTTAGAACGATTGAAACGGCTTTAACTAATGATAATCTGCCGGCTAATCCTTCGTCGTCACCCAAAATGGTTGAGTGAGCGTAATACTTGTTAAATGCTTTAGCAAGTCTCAATGAATACTTAGCGATTTCTGATGGTTCGAAATCAACGCAAGCACTCTTAACAACTTCTGGGAAGTCTTGTAGAGTTCTGATAGTTTCCCAAGCATTTTCATCTGTAATTGATTTGTCAGCAGTGTGGAAATCAACTTCGCCGGCCTTTTTCAAGATACTTTCAGCACGGGCGTGTGAGTATTGAACGTAAGGTCCAGTCTCACCTTCAAATCTAAGTTGGTCTTCAAGGACGAAGTCAATGTTATTTGTACGTTCGTTCTTCAAATCACCAAAGATAATGGCACCAACTCCGACTTCTTTAGCAACTTCTTCTTTGTTAGGAAGATCTGGGTTCTTAGATTCGATTTGTTTTTGAGCCAAATCAATTGCTTCATCCAATACTTCATCCAAAAGAATAATTCTTCCTGAACGAGTTGAAAGCTTCTTTCCATTAACAGTAATCAAACCAAATGGAATATGGTGAAGATTTTCTGCAGATGGCAAGCCCATTTCAAGCAAGACTGCTTTTAATTGTTGGAAGTAGTAAGTTTGTTCTGAACCAACGACGTATAAGTTCATTGCTGGTTTGTAAGTGTGATCACGGTAAATTGCAGTTGCAATATCACGAGTGATGTAAAGAGTTGCACCATCACTCTTAAGAATCAAAGCAGGGTTCAAGTCGTACTTATCAAGCTTAACAACTTGGGCACCTTGTGATTCTTCAAGAAGACCTTTGTCCTTTAAGATATCGATACCAGCTTGCATCTTGTCGTTGTAGAATGCTTCACCATTGTAAGTATCGAAATCAACACCCAACTTGTCATAGATTTGATTGAATGCCTTCAATGATTCGTCACGGAACCATTGCCATAGGTATGTGGCTTCCTCATCACCGTCTTCAAGCTTCTTGAACCATTCACGAGCTTCATCATCTAATTCAGGATGCTCTTTGTCTTCTTTATGGAATTTAACGTAATACTTAACTAAGTTGTTGATTGGGTCAGCTTTAACATCATCTTCGTTACCCCATTTTTTATAGGCAACGATTAATTTACCGAATTGAGTTCCCCAGTCACCCAAGTGATTATCTTTGATTGGATGGTAACCATTCTTAACCAAGATTTTAGCAATTGAGTTACCAATAACTGTTGAACGCAAGTGACCCATTGAGATTGGCTTTGCGATATTAGGTGATGACATATCAATAGGAACGTTGCCACCTTTTCCTAAATCATTTTGGCCATATGCAGCGCCTTCTTCAAGGACATCTGTAATGACTTCATTACTCATGTGGGCTTTGTTAAGGAAGAAGTTAATGTAGGCTCCCTTAACTTCAACATTGTCATATGATGAAGTATCGATTTTGGAAACCAATTCTTCAGCAATCATGTTGGGTGCCTTGTGTAGCACTTTTGCCAAAGTAAATGCTGGGAATGCTAAGTCTCCCATAGCAAGATCTTTGGGTGTTTCTAACTTTTGGTAAACTTCAGCTGAAGTTAATTCACCGTCTAATGCACCTAAAATTGAATTTGTAACTTGCGCTTTATAATCCATATCATAACCTCCAAAAAAATTGTATAAAAAAAGTCCCTTGCAACATAAACCAGATTGCAAGAGACGAGATAAACCCGCGGTACCACTCTAATTGATATAAATATATCCGCTTAATTATTAACTTTAAAATTCTAAAGAGCGCGCTTCACTAAATCTTACTATCCGGCTCCCATCAACCCGAATTCGCTACAAATAAGTAATTTAGTTACTCTTCTCTTATCATTGAATCACTTTTATGTCACAACTGAATCATAACCAATTGACCCATTGAATGTCAATGTTTTAGTTCAATGACTTAAGTGATTGTCCCGTATTACTAATACAGAACAGACAACATCATATCATATCCGCTTCTCGATGTCAGCAACAAATTATTTCTTTTTGCTTAGCTTCATTCAGGATATTAATCAAAATGCCGCCAATCACGATCCAGCAAGAATCTAGCAACGAATAATCCAAGTGGTAAAAACATAATTATCAAGATGGCTTTGGTTAACCACAATGCCCCTAAACCAATCGTGTTCAATCCGATGTAGTAAATTCCTCGGTAAATGTAAAGACCGGGAACCATAATAACAATTGATGGGACGGTCAATGAAATCCTTGGATAACCATTGTATTTGTTGATAAATGAGGCCAATAGTCCAGCTAGTAAAGCGCCAATAAATGCTGCTGCACTGGCTGGAATGTTGGTTAAGTCAACCAATTCCAAACGTAAAGTATTAGCAACTGCTCCAATCAATCCAGCAGTAATGGCCATCCTTTGACTGCTATTAAACATCATTGAGAAACCATAGACCCCACAGAAACTAGCCGGAATTCTTAATAACATCAATGGCAGCACACCTAAGCCTAACGGTGCAAAATTTTCAGGCTGAAAATCAACCATCATGGCGACCAACCAGCCAACTAGACTGGCAATAACTGTAATCATCGTCGCATAAGCCAAACGTTCCAAGCCCGACCGCATATCTAACTTAGTAATATCTAAAATACTAGTGATAAACGGAAAACCAGGAATCACGAAAAGCATCGAACCAATGTAGCCAGCTTCATGATGGCCACCAATATGTAAACCGTACTCTAATCCTTTGAAGATTATGAAATATGCCAGACAAGCAACCGCAACACCGATTGCAGTGTCAGCGACCGTAGTTAAATGGTGATCGATCATCTTACGACGGACGTAATTACCGATTCCCGCACCGAAGAAACAACATAGCATTTCAATTGGTCCGCCTCCAAGAAGAAAAATGAAGGCTGCACACGCCATTGCAGCTGCTCCACCTGCAACCAACGCAGAATAATTACCAGGCTTTTTTTGAATTTTATCTAAAAATCTATGAATTTCTTGAATTGATAATTGTGAGAATTTGCTCTCAAAATCATTCACAAAATGCTCCATAGTATTTAGTTTATCGGTATTAACACCTGTACTTGGTAATGCCAATGTTTGTGAATAGCTATGTTCCTGGTCAAAACAAGTATATTCGATCGAAGTCAAACCAATATCTGCTGAACAAGTTATGCCAAGTGCTCTAGCGATCTTATTCATTCCATCACGAACCCGCCATGCCCCTGTTCCACATGATAACATTTGAATACCAACCCGACCAACAATTGAAGATTTATCCTTCACTGAGGCCTTAGTCGATGGGACATCTTCACCACCGATTATTTTGCCCCACTGAATCGTCATGTGATGCTTATTTGATAAATGATAGGTTCCATTCGATGTAATCTTTTTTGAATTATCCATTGACCATCTGACTCTCCCAACTAACCTAATGACTTGAAACATCAGGTTATTCTCTTTGTCACAACACTATTAATCATAGGATTATTTTTGACAATGCGCAACATGCAAAAGACAGTTAAAGGCTAATTAGACAGCATTCTAGCGGACATCAACGATTTACTTGTGAAATTCACCGGCAACTGACTTACTTGATAACTTTCCTCAAACGAACCATATCTCGCAATTTTAGATTGTTTTCAATGATTGGTTTTTCATAATGAATAGTGAAAAAATCATAATCTATTCCCGTCACACGAAAACCTGATTTTTAATACAAATAATGTTGGGCTAAACTAGTCGTGCCCGTTCCAATTTCAAGTGAGATATAGTGATTACTTCTAGCATATTCCTCAGCAAACATCAGAAGTTGACGACCAATCCCTTGGTTTCTAAATTCTGCTATCACAGCGATATTAACGACTTCCAATGTGTCAGGTCGTGTGGGTAATAGAACCAATATTCCTACTAAATCACTTTCATCCCTAGCTTCAAAACAAAATGCTCTCTGAACATATCTTTCAATTAACTGCTTGTTAGGATCTGCTTCTAACAACAATTGATAATGTTGATCCGTGATATTTTTTAAAGGTGTTATTTTTATATCCATTGTGGTCGCTCCTTAACGATGTCTTCGTTATCCATTACCTCAAAGTATAAAAAAACACCCAACCTCAATACTCTGAGATCAGGTGTTTACAATCTAAAAAAAACTAACATTTACTTTGAACTAATTCCTCGCTCAAATATCCCCATGTAACCTTTTGCATGTTCAATAATATCAGTCATTTGACTCAAGTCACCATCAGGATGCTGTTCCATATACGCTTTAGTTTCTTCACCAATCTGAAGCATGATTGCATTAAACATACCCTGCACAACTTTCATATCCACATCATCACGGATATCAAGACGATCAAGAACAGGCCCACTAAGTTCCATGGCTTGGTTCAAATTCACACCAACAACTTGATGCACCGATTCACGATTTTCATCATTAAAATCATTGACATCGCTATACGCATCCAGCAAAATTTTAAACTCGTCAGGAAACTTAATTTGTAACTGCATTTTGTACTTAGTTGCTCTGACGATCATCTCTGTCAGGTCATGAGAATCTTTCCAAACAGAAAGATCTGCATAACGCATAATATTATCAACCGCAAATTGTAATGTACTTTTATACAAGCCAAACTTACTATCATAATATCTAAAAATGATACCCTTTGACACTTTCGCCATTTCAGCGATTTGATCAACTTTTGTCCTCTGATATCGTTTATCCGCAAACACTTTGAGCGAATTAGTCAATATTCTTTCAACTTTTTGTGGATCTTTAGGCACCTGTTTTGTAGATTCCATACTTTAAACCCCTTAACTTAAGTCTCTTCGTTGATATCTCCAGATACCTACTGCAATTAAAACAACTGTTATTAATATCAACACACCGAAATAACCATAATCAACTTGATGCACTGGGACCTTGTTTGCCCAGCCAAATGCAGTAAATTTCTTCGCCCATTCTGGTAATTTTAATAGGCTACCTAAATACATAGAATAGATTCCATAAAAGACATATATCCATGATGCAAGTGCTCCTTTAGGCCACATACCAACGAAAAATGCTGAAATTGCCACTGCCGTCAAAATTGTTGGACTGTAAGCAATAAACGCATTCAAATAAATTTGAAAGCCTAACTTACCATGATTTAAAACAGCATTTCCAGCCAGATACAGTCCCATTAAAGATGCGATAAAACTCAGTTCACCAGCAATAATGGCTGTAATTAAATAACTACCAAAGACATGGACTCTCGAAACTTGCTTAGCAAAAATATTTTCAAGATAACCTTTTGTTTGGTCTTTTTTTAGGCTATTCATCGCTTGAATCGCTGGGATTGCAGCTAATCCAACGCAAACAATTGTAATCACTGAAACAAAGTTAAGCAATATTTGGTGATTTGCAGCATTTACCGCAGCTTTGCCGAATACCGTTTGCATAGTCGGATTCGTTTTTAAAATATTGCCAATCGTATTAAAAATTGATCCATAAGTAGTGCCCAGAATGAATAAGCCGATGATCCAAACAATAATGCTGGTCCGATGAAGTTGCATAACCAAAGTAATCGGTCCTCTCAAGAAGGAACTCGCGTTTGCCCGTCCTGGCCTAGTAGCTATGAGACCAGAACCAATGTCTCTATGTTGATTGGCAAACAACACTAGCGCCCAAACTACAAGACTCACAACACCTAATATCCAAACTGGCCGCCAGTCATTATTATGAAAAGCAGAAATTTTTTCAATAATTCCAAACGGATTGAGCCACGTGGCGCTTGGTTTCTTTAAATCAGTGTACATTCTCAAAATATAGAATAAACCGAAAATTCCATAGCTGATTGTCGTCGCATTGCGACTATTATCTGCAATTTGTGCGCTTAACAATCCCACCATACCAAAAAACAATCCTACTGAAGCTAAAACCATTCCCAATAGCCAAGACCCATTGGTATCAATGCCTTGCATCCCACTGAATTGAATTCCGATACTAAATAGAATCCCCACTACAACGTTTATTAATAGTAGCTCAAGTGAAACGGCTAAAATATTTGCCATCCGTCCAATTGAATGGGAGGCTAGCAATTCAGTTAAACCACTATCCTCTTCATTTCTGGAACCCCGAATTGCGAAGTAAATATTCATGATGACCATCATCAATGCCATGAAAATAAGCATTTCGGTGCCGAAAACATCAGCACTTTGTTTCATTGGGGTATTGAATTTACCAAATAAGGCAATCATCGCTGGCGATTTTAACGTATTTTCAATGGCCGCTATCGAACTCGAAGTACCATAGATTCCTTCAAACTTGTAGGCCACTGAGGCCATCAATCCTGCCAAAACAAGAATCCAAGCAACTAGACTCCACCTATCTCGACGAAGTCCAAATCGTGTCAAAAAAACAGTTTTATCAAAATTATTTTTCATGATCACTCACCCCGGAGCTATCCTGATCAGAGCTTTGCTTGTAATAACGTAAGAACAAATCTTCTAAAGTAGGTGGCGTACTTTGTAATGCCAGAATGCCTTTGGTCGTTAAATACTGCATTATGGTTTCGATATTGTCAGAATCCACTGCAAATGTCACTTTGTTTGCTATTTGTGGACTTTGACTGAGATTTTGCACCGCTGGATTTTCATCCAAATCATCAATATTTTCCTTAGTTGTGACAGTAATCTGAGTTCTGGTTAAATGGCGCATATCGTCTAAAGTTCCGGTCTCAATGATTTCACCATCTCGAATAATGCCAATTCGATCACACATCCGCTCAACTTCTGAAAGGATGTGACTGGAAAGTAAAATACTTTTTCCTTCTTGCTTTAATTGCAGCACTTCTTGTTGAAAAATTTCTTCCATCAAGGGATCTAACCCTGAGGTGGGCTCATCAAAAATGTACAAATCAGCATCCGTTGAGAAAGCCGCCACTAAAGCCACTTTTTGGCGATTACCTTTGGAATAGGTTCGCGCCTTTTTGGTAATATCTAAATCAAATTTACCGATTAATTCATCGGTTCGTTTGGTGTGGCGGTTATCATTCATCTTCAAGAATAAATCGATAATCTCGCCACCAGTTAAATTGGGCCACAAATAAACGTCTCCTGGCACATACGCAATTCTTTTATGGATAGAAACTCGGTTGGCCCACACGTCTTCGCCGAAGATAGTAGCTTCGCCGTCAGTGCGCTTCAGAATTCCCAATAAAGTTCGAATCGTAGTCGACTTACCGGCACCATTTGGGCCAATAAATCCAAAGACTTCGCCTTTATTTACATCAAAAGTAATATTTTTCAGTGCCTGAAATTTTCCAAATGTCTTTTGTAAATGATCTAAGTGTAAAACCACATTATCGGTTGCCATAATAGTGCCTCCTTATATTTGTCTAGATTATATTTCTTATTGACCGACGAGTCAATGACTTAGCAGTCAATATAATTTACATTCAGTAAATACGGCAAGAAATCTTAATTTCTCAAGATATTTACCTAAAAAAATACCTGACCTCAATTACTTGAGGTCAGGTATCATTTTTAGATATTTACTTTTATATATTCTAATTCAACTCAGATAATCGACTCTGAGACCATTTAGTGTTCAGTTAATGTCAACGAATTATCATCTGAACCTCGCAAAATATAATCTGGTCACTAGAGTTCCCGACCACAATTACCTGAGATTGAACCAAAACCAATATTTATTAACACATTTTAATTGAGTTGTGTATCACTTTAATTCGTCTAATGCTTAATGAAAATCTGCAAATTGTTCTTTAGTTTCCTTCCAGTGATCCAAGGTGTCCTTTAAAATCATCCTTTGCCACGTCTTGACCGACGATATGCATATCTGTATGCAACATATCCAAAAACTCTTTAAACGACGGATTGATCCCTAATTCTGGATAATCTTGAAGAGCAACTGTGTATCGAATAGCATCTTCTTGTCCAGACTCAACCTTTTGCACCCAATGTGGCTCACGTAGACTTTCACGACCTAATGCCACGAAGTCGATGCCAGCATCCATAACCTTCTCAGCATCCTGAGGTGTCTCAACGGAACCAACTGAAATCAGTGGTAAACGACCGTTGATTTGTCGTTTGATTTTCTCAATAAGTGGCTCGTTATCGTCTTTGTTGTTCAATGAAGTTCTCCAGGCGTTACCCATTGAGATATGCAAATAGTCAATCCCTTGATCTGCAAGCACCTCAACAAACTTCAAAGTATCTTCAATGCGAATTCCTGGTTCCTCAATCTCCTCTGGAGAAATCCGGTAACCAACAATAAATGGTGAAGAAGCGTTTTCCTTAATTACTTGGTTAACTTTTTTGATAATTTCAAGTGCGAATGTCATTCGCTTATCAACCGTGCCGCCCCACTTATCAGTTCTGCGATTTGAGTGTGGCGAAAAGAACTGTTGCATCAAATAAGTGTTGGCACCATGTAATTCAATGCCATCAAATCCCGCAACGATTGCTCGACGAGTTGCCTGACCAAAGTCCTCGATAATTTGTTCGATTTCCTCATTGGTTAACTCTTCAGGAGTCTCTGCGTTAGGACGTTTGGCCGCAACGGCGCTGGCACTAACGATTGGCTCGCCTCGAAGAATTTTTGAATTACTCATTCTACCAGCATGGAAAATCTGCAAAATAGCTTTGGTACCATTACGTTTAACTGTTGAAGATAGCTTCTTCAAACCTGGCAAGAACTTGTCGTCAGCAACGGAAAATTCTCCCTCAAATCCCTTACCATTTGCAGATACATTAGCAACTGGAATAATAAACATCCCAGCACCACCTGTATGAAGATCAAAGTAATGCAATTCATCCATTGATATCGTGCCATCCTGTAAAGCTGACGCTTCAGTCATTGGTGGAATCACAATTCTATTCTTAATCTGAACCCCATTCTGAAATGTATAAGGTTGCAAAAATTTATACTTAGGCATCGTGCCATCTCCTCTGATAAATTATTTGGTAACTTGACGTGCTCATTAATTCTAACTAAAAGTAAGTAATCAGTGAAGTAGGCACTTTAATTTTCCTTAGTTACTTATAAGTAATAAATTACTATACTGGCGCTTGAATAGTGAATTATTTTTCATAATCTGTCTTTTAAAAAATAAAACACCTAATCCCAAAACTTGGAATCAGCCGTTTTTACTAACAAGCTATTTAATTTTATTTATGTTCAAACCGTCTATCATTCTTAACATCCGATACAATCCATAATTTATCATTTTTTGACTGGATGTCGTAAAATGGTTTTCATTTTTTCTGGCGCAATCTTTCGTGGATCACTTAAATAAACCTCATGATGATATCGAGTAGAAAAATCCTCCTTCAATTCATGATCAGACACAAAATCATTCATCTCAGAAACGGTTTCGGGCTCCGTGGCATAAGGTCCGTGATGCATAGCTTGAACAACTAAGCCTTCGTCATACGTAAACCATTGAATATCCGAAGTATCAATTTTTTTCTTCTCAGCAGCAGTGTTTTTAGCCCAATCTAAAATCTCATGACTTGCAAAACGAGGCAAACGTATCATTGACCACCACTGAAAATCAGATTTTTTATTCAAATCTACACCAGCATAACCATCCTGCCACCATAATCCTTCCAACGGAGACACGACATAAGGTTCATAGCCAGGTAACGAAATTCCTGCTTTCTCACTCATCCGTATCGTATACGCCACAGCATATAAGGTCTGAACAGCGCGTTGATAAGCGCCACCCTCATCGTTTGGATTTCCGGTTCCTCGAATCGCCATAAAATCCATACTGGGTATCTTAATTAATTCTGGGCCCTTCGCACTATAGAATTGTTTTTCTTCTTTTTTAACATCAAAAGTCATAGCTTTCACCCTTTTTTCACTAAAAAACATTAATTGCATGCAATCTGTAGATTGATTTACAGATTTACAAATACTGCTGACATTTACTTGATGAAACGAATATCTTCGTCATTTATATCAGACTTTTAATTGAATTTAATTATGCTTGATAATGTGCCTTGTGTTTTTTGACGATAACCAATCAAAGCAAATAATGTTGAGCAAACCACTCCTGTTAGTGCAATCCACAACAACGATTGGTTATATGGAGAAAAGCTTCCACCATACAAGGCGTTAAACGCATTCGTGATACCTTGGTACATTGGTGTGACTCTACTAAACCATTGATAGAACCCACTCAAGACTACCCTTGGCAGAATTCCACCACCTGCGACAACCTGCATGGTCATCATTGGTAATAGAAGTAACATTCCTGGTAAGCTACCGCATAGAAAAGTGAAAATACTAGTAAACTCGAAGACTGCCAGCACAAATAGTATTTGCGAGCCAACTAAACTCCAAAAAGCTGACCCAGAAAAACTGATTTCACAGCGAAGTAAACCAACAGTAAAGAATGGTAAGATAACCGATGCTATGAAACCGCTAATTTGATATGAAAGATAAGCTTTGGTTTTACCAATCTTAAAACGAGCACTCATAAATGTCATAGTTAAGATTAAAGCCATAATCATTACGCCTAAGTAACTTCCTAAGTTAAGGAACATTGGTGCCAATTGGTATTGATAATTCTTAGGAATCTTATTCAAATGAACAGTTGATGTGGTGACACCACCAGTTAGCTTTTGTGTAATCTGGCTGGCTTGCTTTTTAATTCGAGCCTTCGTTTGCCTTTGAATATTCTTCTTTAAAGCCACTAATTGAGCAGGATTTTTGATTCCTTCAGCTTGCTTTTGAGCTTGAGTACTAGCTTGTTTAGCAATTTCTGGTGCAATCATTCCAGCAACCATTCCAACCGTTTTTTTAGAAGTGATATTATCTTTAATCTTACTTTCCATTTGAGAGATGATGCTACGGTTTAGTGAATTTTGCAACATTCCATTTGAATCGTTTACATAAAATTTGATGTTTGGTGTTCTTTGTTGACGAATATCTTTAATAAAGTCTTGGGGAATTTCTACTGCCAATGCAGCGGAACGATCATTTAATTGAGATTTAATTGAAGATATCCTAGCATCGGTTCGTTTAACCTTAAAAGGCATGTTCTCCTTCAGACTTTCAGTAATAGCCTTACTACCAGTTGATTGGTCATGATCCACAACTACAATTTTCATTTGTTTAGTGCCGTCTGGCATGTTGCCAAAACCTGGTAATCCTGCTCCAACAAATGCTAATCCACAAAAAATTGCTACTACCATCGCAACATACACAATAGGATTTCTAAACCATTTATTCATTTTATTTACCCTCTTTGCTTACTTTAGGTTTTAAAACAACAAATCCATAAGCAGTCATGACAACTTGAACTAAAATTCCGAATATAACGGATATAACCCAAGTTTGCGTTGATACTAACTGGTTTTGAATAAAGTACCAAATTGCATAACATCCCACTGGAATATTCAATAAGACACTAACCACTAGTCCTGGATTATATTTAAATTTGAACATCCAAACCACATGAGCGGCAGCGTTAAGAACTGAAAATGCCGCAGTCCAAATTCCCCAACCCAAACCAAAATAGTTTGCTAAGATTGCGGACAATGGCATTGCAATAAAAATTACAGGGACATTAATCCAAAAGGAAACTTTATCATTTAATGGAAATGAAGGATCCACGGAACCCATGATTTTTGTATTGAAGAACTTCTGGAATCCTCCTGGTAAGATATATTCTTCAAACTCGTGCATGAAGTAGACGGGCGTCTGCAACCAAATTAAAAACAATGCAAAGTTTTGTTTTGATACGTATATAAATAACAAAATCGTCGTATAAATTGCTAAAAACATAGTAGCATTATACCAATGCTTAAGTAACCAATTCATAAATTATCTTCCTCTCACTTGTAATTGTTCGCTTTATAATAGACAATATGTTCAATATCTATTTACATTCGAAGTATATGTCAGCTACTTTAAGTTATCAATCTTCAATCTTAGTTAATAGACAGTTTGCATAAATTGATTAGTTAGTGAGGTTCATTATGGTAAAAAACAAGCGAGACCTAAGATTTGTCAAATCACAGCAACGACTATATTCAGCTTTTGAAGAACTCTTGCGGAAAAAAAGTTTTGACGAAATTTCCGTCCGCGATATTTGTGCTCAAGCAAATACAAGCAGAAGTGGCTTTTATCTTCATTTTGAAGATAAATATGATTTGGTACAAAAATACCAACGTGAATTTATTGAGCATGGAATGCAAATCATGAAGGAAAAGAAACACCTAGGCATCCAGATTATTTTTGAAAACGTATTGGATTATTTAAATACGGATGGTGAAATTTTAGCGATTCTATTATCAAATCGTGGATCAATTGAAATTCAATCCCAGATTAAAGATCATTTTAGAAATAATGCTCAACAAAATATATTTCCGAAATATAATCTTAAATCAGGCACTGATATAGAAAATTGCTATCTAACCGCAATGCTCAGTGGAGCATTCTTTGGAATTTTAGAAGAATGGATTCACCAAGGTAAAAAAGAAACACCTGCACAACTAATTCAATTGATGTCAGAAAATGTCATTCCATCGTTGAAAAATAGCGAATTACTATGATTTTCTAATGTATTAATTGCCTTATTTGGGATCACAATGAATAATCAAAAGCGCCTGATCTCAAACAATTGAGATCAGGCGCTTTTGATGTTTAAAAACCATTTAGAATTCAATGATTTATTTTTTATTGCTCTCACGCCGCATAAACATTTTAAAACCTGTTTTTAAAATTCTTGGATGTGACCGAACAAATCGAACGACTAGACGGTCCCTCAATGAATTAAAGTAACGCCATTTTGGTCTTTCATCAGTAGCAGCTTTGTAAAATGTTTCTGCCAACTCATCAGCTGTTGGATATCTGCTGACTGAATTGTTATTTGTTAGCATTTCAGTCACGTTTTCTACTAAATCCACATATGAGCTATTGGACTTAAGGTTTTTCTTAGCCGTTTGCATGGCAATATCTCCCCATGATGATTGAGTACCACCTGGTTGGACAACAACTGAACGAATGCCAAATTCTGAAACTTCTAAGTCTAAAACATCACTCCATTGCTGAATTGCCGCTTTAGTAGCATGATAATATGCACCAAGTGGCGTGTAAAGATCTCCTCCAACAGAAGAAATATTAACAATTCTTCCTCTTCCTTGTTTGCGCATAATTGGTAAAACGAGTTGAGTCAACTCAACAGCTCCAAAAAAGTTTGTGTCAAATTGTTTTTTTGCATTCTGAAGTGGAATTTCTTCAATCGGACCAAATTCACCATAACCAGCGTTATTAATTAAAACATCAATCTGATGTTGTTCTTCAAGAATTTTATTGATAAACACATGGTTAGATTCAGAATCTGTGACATCTAACTTTAAGGCGTGAATATTATCGCCAGTTGGAATTTTTTCAACTCGACGAGCTCCTCCATACACTACCCAGCCTCTCTTAGCGAATAACTTGGTTGCTGCTTCGCCCATACCATTACTTGCACCCGTAATTACAACAATTTTTTTCATATTAATATTCCTTTCGAAAACAAATATATTTTCAATTTCCTTTTAAATTAATTCATTTATACTTAGCTTTTATTAAACAATCGTTTAGTTATGATTCAAAAAAAATTATCTTAAAACGCCTTTTACTGACATTTTAATAATTTCGTTCAATTCTTCAATAGTCGCAAACTTTCCTACAGCCTGTCTGTCCACCAAAAGCATGATAAAAGGTCCAAATAGCTGAGCATATATTAACTCCAAGTTGTCCGACACAAATCTATTATCCTTAACCGCTTCTTCATACATGCTAACGAGTGGAAATGCTAATGAACTACCTTCAATCCTTGCCTCCTCTGAAATCATTTTGGGATTGTCTCTTAGGGCATTAAGCAAATTTGCCTCTAGTGGATAATCAACTGCCATTCTAGCAAAATGATTAACACTAAAAAATATTTTTTCTTGCAATGTTTTACCTTGATCTATGTCGTACTGAATGCCCTGATCAAATAAATTTTTAGCCTTCAGATATAGGCTAGAAAGCATATCAGTCTTATCTTTAAAGTAGACATAGGGTGCCCCTGAACTAACTCGTGCTCGTTTGGCAATTTTCCCAAACGATAATCCTTGTATTCCTTCTTCCTTAATAATAACTAATACAGTGTGTTCAATTGCTTGTTTTTTCTGTTCATCAATTTTTCGCATGCGATAATATTAAATGAACGTTTAGTTAAAGTCAACACATTACCTAAATTTTTCTTGATCTAGAAAAATTTAGGTAGCAGAAGCATTGATTTACATTACAATCCAAGTTTCCATAACCCAGAATTTTTAATCGTCAAAAATATTGATAATATAAAATTTAAAAGCTAAGCTTCTTAATCAAAATTCTCAACTCATCCCGCTCATCTTCATTCAAATTCTTCAGCAGTTCATCAGAACACTGTTTTTCAAAAGCATGCAATCTAGGATAAATGTCGGTTGCTTTTTGTGTCGGATACACCCTTCGGAGACGCTTATCATCCTTGTCTTGAATTATTTCAAGCCAACCTGATGCTGCCAATTTTTTAATGGTCCGAAATGCAGTTGTTCGATCTATTTGTATCGAGTCTGCCAGAGCACCCAAAAACATTCCCGGTTGCTCACAGATCCTAATAATATAAAGAAAGGCATTATTATCTAATCCGATCTCGCGAAATTCTGCATTACTAAGTATCTGAATTTTCCGAGTCATTGCCCCAATTTCTCGAATTACATCAAACATGGCTCCGCCTCCTTTTTCTTCAGCATATCAAAAACATATTGCAAATGCAATGACTTTAAGTTAGAATGTCCTTTATAAACTAATTGCATTTGCAATGAATTTTCGAGAAAGGAAAACCATATATGCTAGCCTTCGTAATCTTCACAATCACTATGTCCATCACACCTGGCCCCAACACCATCATGGCCATGGCATCCGGCCAAACAATCGGCTTTAAGAAAAGTTTGAATCTTAATTGGGGGATGGCCACGGGCATGTTTGTCACTGGCGCCTTCGCTGCGATATTTTCATCATGGTTGCAAAATACTCCACTGGTTATTGAAATAATGAAATTAATCGGTTGTTTATATCTTCTATACCTCGCTTATCACACTGCCATCAGTGTTCCAGATGATACCAATAATGGTTCTTCCACTTTCAATACTGGATTTTTACTTCAATTGAGCAACATCAAACTATATCTATATTTTATTACCGGATTGGGGGCTTTCTCTTTGTCAGGTCTATTGAATCAAATCCCACTTAGATTATTGCTCATGGTGGCCATCGGGTCTGCCGGTACATTTCTTTGGACTGTTGGAGGTCAACTGATAAATAAATTCTATCACCAACATTTTCGAATTATTAACGTTCTTGTGGCATGTTTATTAATCTTTTCCGCGGCCGATTTGTGGCACTAGTAATTCCCAGTAGTCTTAAATCTTAAAATCAAAAACGCCCGACCTCATTATCTTGAGATCAGGCGTTTTTTTACCGATAAAAACTTACTTGTTCAATTTTTATAACTTATCATCAACGATTTCTAACGATTTATCTAACAGCTTGCTGGCAGTTTCCATGTCCATATACTTGCTCTCATTCCATCCCCATAATGCCGGATACCCTTTCGTACCTTGCTTGTTATTAGGTGCATATACTGCACCGCCCTCAGCATTGGAATCCGTCGCAGCATACAAAGTTGGTAAGGCGGCCTGCGAAGCACTTTGGCGAATATTTGGAAACACTTTAAACAAAATTGCGCCTACGCGCATCATTATTGAAGTTGCTCCCGCTTTCTTGGTCACCAGATTAGTTGCTGCTAATCCAGGGCTGGCAGCTAAAACAGTAACGGAAATATTTTGTTCCTGAAAAATTGAATTTAGCTTTCTAGATATCATTGCTTGCGCCATTTTAGTCGCAATATAAACTTTCCAAGCATTATAATCATGACCATCTAAATTATCCAAATCTATTTCGGGTTTACCAGTCGCTAACGACGTCAAATTGACAACTCGTGCATGTGTCGACTTCTTAAGGGCAGGTAATAGTGACATTGTCAGCGTAAAACCTCCAAAATAATTGGTTGCCCACATCGACTCTAATCCGTCTTCACTTAATCTTGCTTGAGCCGGCATCATAATTCCGGCATTGTTAATTAAAACGTCAATCTTTGGAGTGGTTTCAAGCAGTTTTTTTGCGAATTCTTTAATCGCTGTAATAGACATCAAATTAACTGAGTGGAAAAAGATGTTTTGATTGCCTGTCTCATGTTTTAACTCCGCAATCGCCTTTTGCCCCTTTTCAAGATTATGAGCCAGAATATGGATCATGGCATTTTTCATTGCGAATGCTTTCGCATCTTCATACCCGACCCCACTTGTTCCTCCAGTAATTACAACAATTTTGCCTGTTTGATCTGGCATATCATTTAATGTCCAATTCTTCTTTGGCTGTTTGTAGTTCATATTTAATAATTCCTTTCGTTTAGGAAACTATTTATTTTGAATTAGTTTCCACGATTTCAAAAATAATTGGAGATTTTTTCATCTCCAATTCATGGTTTCAACATCTTCACAACTAATTTTTCAAAGTTATCTACATGTTCATCAAATTCTTTGTCTGAAAACGATTGACGAAGTACCGGCATCATCGTTGGCGTAATCAAAACCAATACCTCGTTATCAACTTTGGCTATAATACCCAATTTGGCAGTTTCATTTAACCAGTTGAGAATCAGTCCATAAAATTGATCAAGATTTTGTTGATAGTCATCATACACATTTGGGTAGACATCATGTAGATCATCAACAAAACCGTCTGCGAATGTCTTACTGATCTTCATAGCCTGTTCAATCGCTAAATGAATTATTCGTCTGACGTCTTCGAAGGATTCAGGTTTTGGCAAACTAACATTTAAAAGTTCATCAGTAAATTGATCCATCATTTCTTTGATCAACGTTTCTTTGTTTTCATAATATTTATAAACCGTCTTCTTTGATACTTGTAAGTCTTTGGCTAACTGATCCATAGAGTACGATTTTATTCCGTGCGAACTAATCTGACTATAGATTTGGTCGGTTAGTATTCGTCTTTGATCTGATGAATATTCTTTAGGCATTAATCAATCTCCTTTTAACACCTAGTAGTGTATCATCCATGGAAACTAAAATCAACAAAACAGTTTCCTAACCAATCTTATTTTTTGGATCTACACCAAAAAATATACCTATAGCAATGCATTTAAGACATTCTAAGATTGCATTTAGACCTTGAACTGTTCTTTTCTTAAATCTGACATTCATAAAATTTAGCTAATCTATTATTCCAATTTAATCATAAATCATACAAGGATTTTCTCAAAACTAAATAGAATTCCCAAAGCCGAAAAAAAGAAAAAGTCGAATTACCTTTCTTAAGTTATAAATCCGAAATTGCCAGAATAAATGGAAAAGTTGTTTCCACGCATCAAACTAATCGCGGAACAGTTGGTGTGTCAGTTCCAAAAGGAACATCAACGATTCTAGTGCAACATCGGGTCTCGCCAATTGTTTGGTTAGCGTACGGAATTTCTGCCGTATCAGTCATCTTGACTGGTTTTCTCACCTATCGAAAATATAAAAGGAAGTAAAATTAAGCGATTCTTTCCGTATATCCCCAGCATTAAAATGATGGACTAACAATTACAGGAAATCTATACTAACGGTAAATAAAATATTTGGAGGAATTGATTATGACAGAAATTGAACCGATTCGAAATAGTGATAATGCAAGTAAAAATAGTACCCCAGGTATTAATCTGGCGGCAAAGCTTTTCGAGTAATGCCTATGAAAACGAAATTTGATGTAATTGTGATTGGTAGTGGAGTTGCAGGAATGACTGTTGCACTAAATTTGGCTCAGCATCATAAACAAGTTGCAGTCGTGGAATCAAGGAGTCATTTAGGCGGGACAACTATTAACTCTGGAAGTACGGGCAAAAAATCCCTCTTAGCAGTGGCTGAGGCTCACTATCAAGCCCGTTTATTTCAAAATTATGGTTTAGCAAAGATTCCAGCAATTGACTGGGATACCATAGGTTTAAATCGAGATGAAATAGTTAGTTCAGGAGCAATTCACGTTCGTCAAGAATTGTTAAATAACGATGTGACCATTATTAGTGGTACCGCATCATTTGTGGATAAAAATTCTGTTAAAGTCAATGAAATGTTATATACCGCGGATACATTTGTAATTGCATCTGGATCAAAGCCTCGTTTACTCAGCGTTCCCGGTAAAGAATACGTTCAAACAAGCAATGAACTTTTGAATTTACCTATCTTACCCAATCAAACAGTACTTATAGGAGCGGGCATCATCGGTTTTGCTTTGGCTAGCCTTCTCTGTGAAGCCGGAGTAAAAGTATCGATCATTCAACATAACAATCGTGCGTTACGTGAATTTGACGAAAATTTGGTCAATAAACTGATTAATCACTTACAGAACGAAGGGGTTGAATTCTATTTCGATTCCGAATTAACTAATGTCTCAAAAACTACTAATGGATTACATGTTCAATTTACTCATCAGCAAACCATTGAAGCTGATTCAGTATTTGTGGTGGCGGGACGCATAGCAAATGTTGATAATTTGAAGCTAGCATCCATTGGCGTTGACACATCTACAACTGGAATCAAAGTAAATGATCAATTACAAACTTCTGTCCCAAACATTTATGCATTGGGAGATTGTTGCGATGCTCCCGTTCCGAAACTAAGTAATTACGCAACTTTCCAAGCAAAGTATCTAGGTAATATGATTTGCAGTTCTGACACTTACCCTATTAAGTATCCAGTACCTGCCATGACAGTTTTCAGTCTCCCAAAACTAGGTTTAGTTGGTATCTCTGGTAGCATTGCACGTAATCAACCTGAAAAGTATGAAGTTAAATTAATCGACATGCACCAATGGCAATCCTATCGCAGAAAACGGCAACCAATCGCTGACTTAGAATTAATAATAAGACGAAGCGATGATCACGTCGTTGGAGCTGAAGTACTCAGTGATGATGCAGATTTATTAGTGAATTACATGGCAATTCTAATCAATCTGAATGTAACCTCATCGAAGCTAAATGAGATGATGTTTGCTTATCCTTCTATGGCCGATGATATATTTGGTTTTTGGCAATAATTGATAACATTCAGTTAAATTACATGCAACATCAACTGGTCACTATTAAATATATCTTGATTATCATAAATATTAAGTATACAAAAGACGCTGATCTCATTTCTTGAGACCAGCGTCTTTCTGTCTTTTGCATTAGTTATCATTCAAACACTTTATACCCATAATCTGGGGTGTTTTTCTTTGATGCGCCAAAAGTTGCTTGCAACATCAATTATATTTGAATTCTCTTAACATTCTTGCACGAATGGTTTAAGCACTACGTTTATACACATAAGCGGGTAACGGGAATCGGACCCGCGACACAAGCTTGGGAAGCTTACGTTTTACCACTAAACTATACCCGCAATACAATAAATATTATATCACTAGACCAATTCATTGACTATGCAAATTTTTCACAATTGATTTTTGACGCCAAATACCTAATACTATTAAAGTAAAGGGGTGAAATATTGTGTGGATTGCCATTAATTACATTTGTTGGCTGGGGACCATTCTGGGAGTTTTGATAGGTGTGACTAGACATACTAAAAAACGGGTTATCCAATCACTCATCTATTCTCGGGGATTCTACTTAGGTATCATCATTTCCCAAGTAGTCATAGACATTAGATCATTTGATCGGCACCCTGCTCTAATTGGGGTCTCAGCTATATTAACTCTATTGATCATTACACTAACTGAAACTATCTTAGGTAGAAAACAAGATGGAATTTTAAAAATAAAAACGACGGTTACTTTTATCGTAGCCGCCGTCATCACAATCATTTGTCAATCAGCCGTTAATTTTTAGGCTGATTTTTTCTTGCATATTCAATTGTTTTTTCTGCTAAAACTGTCTGGGCATCAAGTACTGGATAATCATGATCTCCAGCACGCTCTTCAGCAACAGATAATTCTGTACAGCCAAGAATGACTACATCACTATCTAATTCATCGACCATTTCACTCAGAATCTTGTGATATAAGTCACCGTCAACGTGATTTTGTTCCTTGATATTATCGTAGATTAACTCCATCGTTTCATTGGCGATCTTCTCAGTTGGCTTAACTAGTTCATACCCTGCATCCAAGATTTCTTGATCATAAATGCCATCATGAAGAGTACCACGAGTGGCAATTAAACCAACTTTCTTTGCATTAGGAAAATCGGTTTTAATTTGTTGAACCGTTAACCTTGGCATGTGTAAAATTGGAATGTCTGTCAATGCTTGCAAATCATCATAGAAATAGTGAGCCGTGTTACATGGAATTGAGAAGAAGTCTGGTTCAAATTTTGCTTGAGTCAAAATATCTTCTTTCAATGGAATAAATGGATTTGGCTTACTATGATCCAAAATATAATCTGTTCGATCAGGAACCGTGGCATGGTTTACCAAAATATAGTTCAAGTAATCCTGATCTTTTTGAGCATCAGTTTTATCATTTAAAATATGAATAAACGTCTCAGTGGCTTCAGTACCCATTCCGCCAATGATTGTAAAGAAATGATTCATGAACCCATCTCCCACTGGCTATTTAGCCGTAAAGTAACGTTTGAAGTTTTTAGTGTAGTTATGCATCATCCATTTGTACAATGCGTAACGCTTGACACTTCGGTCTTTGTCATACCAGAAAGTATCACCGTACCGACCCTCATCCAATAGTTGCAATGCATGGTCCTTAACCTCGTTATCTTTTGCGTATTCCTTAAATACTTTAGGAGATACTCCTAACCATAAGAAATACTTGCTAGGATCTTGGTTAGCAAAGACTGTTTCTTGATCCTTTAATGAATCAAATGCGTAATCTTGAACAACCCAATCAGCTAAACGATAACCGTTTAAAGTAACGAAGAAACTGCTTCGACCAGTTCGCAAGTTAATTTCGAAAAGCTTATATGAATTATCACGGGTATCAAACTTCAAGTCAAAGTTAGCGTAACCTGTAAATTCAATTTTTTCAAGGAATGACTTCACCTTGTCGTAAATGTCTTGATTAAATTCAGGAATAATTGCCACGTAATTTCCAATCGCAGCTGGTGCTGGATCTTCCAATAATGGATGACCTAAACACATAAACTTAACTTGGTGATTTTTATCAACGTAGGCATTCAAAACACGCATGTTGCTATCGTCACCTGGAATAAAGTCCTGCAAAATTAAATCAGAAGTGTAACCATTATCATAAATTTTACCAACGATATCATAGAATTCATCAGCAGATTTAATGATAAATGCCTTTTTACGGCCTTCAAAATGAATATCTAACCATTCCACACTGTTAGCTGGTTTTAAAGCAACCGGATAATTAAATGGTTGCTCAACTTTTTGACCAGATTCGTATTCATCTTTAGTGATAATCTTTGTCTTTGGATAAGGCAAATCATATTTATCACACATCTTGTAAAAGTTTTCTTTGTCATTAAGTTGTTTGATTAAATCGTAATCAATGTATGGACAAACAAAAACATCTTCCAATTCAGCTTTGTGCTTAGAAATCAATTCAGCATAGCCATCCCCACAACCAATTAAAATCACTGGTTCTTCATGGTCAGAATAACGGTCTTTGATTTTCATCATTTCGTTGATCCAAATTGGATCTTCAGAAAAACCATCGATCAATTCCAAATCAACGATTTTAGTAAATCTAGTTGGAGCAAGTTGCGCTTGAGCAAAAGCCTTAACTGGTTGGCCATAGATTTCGTATAGACTTCTGGCCATTCCATAAGCATTAAAGTCACTACCTAAAAGTACCGGTGTGAATTTTTTTGTATTATTTTGCACTTTTATACCTCCTTAGAATATGTTGCAACGATTTGAGCATCACCATCGTAAGATGTGTCCACACCGTTTATTTTTTGATAAGGATCTCTTCCCTTACCCGCTATCAAGACAACGTCACCCACATTACTTTCGTTGATTGCTGTCAAAATAGCTTCTTTACGATCTTCGATATAACGGACATTGACCGCATCATTATTAATGTTATCAGCAATAGTATCTGCAATATCCTTAGGATTTTCATATCCTGGATCATCTGAAGTCAAGATGGCCACATCGGCTGAAGCGCCAATGGCTTTCCCCAATCCTGGACGACGATCAATTCCTTTATCACCGGCACTACCCGTGACAACGAATACCTTGCTGTCTGGATTTTGTGATTTCAAAAATGACAAAACAGAATCCATACTTGCGTAGTTATGTGCGTAATCAACATAGACCGTACCATGACCTTTAGTGGCAAAGTGTTCCATTCTTCCTGGAATAACGATTCGACTCAAGCCAAGTTTAATATTTTCTTGAGTTGCACCAACTAAGGCTGATGCAATGGCTGTGGCGACTGCATTTGATTCATTATAATCACCCGGCAAACCAATTTCGTATTCACCAGCGATTGATAATGCATTAGCTTTATCACTTACTGCATTCAAATTAATTTTATTTTGTTCCAGAGTATCTGATAGGGTTTCGTAAACAAAATCAATTGGAAAATCATTGATTTGCTCGGAGCCTTTTTTTGCGAACAAGTAAATATCTTCAGGTTGTGTCGTTGCCTTGGCAGTCATATATGTATCAAGCAGATGAGAACCATCTGCGTTAATAACCACTTTGCTAGAGTTGACTAACAATTGTTCCTTGCAATGTAAATAATCAGCGAACGTTGGATGTTCATTTCTACCAATGTGATCCGGAGAGATATTCAAGAACACACCAACATCATAATGCAGACCATATACTCGATTCTTTTTGTATGCTTGTGACGAAACTTCCATAACAAGATGATCTAATCCGTTATTAACTACTTGATTCATATTAGTAAATAAATCCAATGATTCAGGAGTTGTCAAACTTGATTTAAATTTATCATCAGCGGACTTACCAACAATCGTATCAATTGTTGAAAATAATCCTACTGAATATTGATGATCCAAAATGTTTTTTGTGAAATATGATGACGTTGTCTTACCCTTAGTTCCCGTATACGCAATTGTCGTTAATTTATTCTGTGGAAAGCCAAAAAATGCCGCACTAATGAGCGACATTGTTTTTTGGACATTATTCACGATAATTGCGGGTAACTCAACGTCAGCGTATTCAACTTCTGAAACATAAGCACTTGCGCCGTGATTCTTGGCATCCTTCAAATACTCAGGTTTAAAGTTCCCTTTACAAAAGAATAAAGAACCTGACTCAGCTGTTCTAGAATTGTAAGTAATTCCCGTATAGCTGGCTGTTAAATCAAGATTTGAAGTTTTAACAAGTAAATTATGTTCAGAGAGTAATTGCAGTATTTCACCGTTTATTAAATTCGCCAACAGTCGTACCCTCCGTTAAAATTTATTAAATCTGTGTTCTTCTTACTAGTTCAACAGTCTTTTCACTAGTATCTTCTGGGAAGTAGATTTGGTACCAGAGAATAAATGTGTAAACTGTGAAGATTTTTTGCATGTTAGATTTTCCACCAGCATGTTCTTCTAGTAAGCGATCCAATTCTTGCACATTGAAGTACTTTTGAGCAGTATCAGAATGGAATGCACGGACAATTCTTTCGTGATACTTAGGATCATTGATCCAGCTAGCGATTGGTGATGGGAAACCAAGCTTTTCTTTCAGTGCATTTTCTTTTGGCATATGACGTTCAGCAGCAGTTCTCAAAGAAATCTTAGTTTCTTCAGGAGTAATTCTAGTATTAACAGGCATAGTAGCAGCAAAAGCAGCAACTTCCTTATCAACCAGAGGTACACGAACTTCAAGTGAATTAGCCATACTCATTCGATCGGCCTTATGCAAGATATCATATGGTAACCAAGTGTTGATATCGAAGTATTGCATTTGGGTCATTTCGTCCTTACCTTTAACATCATCAAAGATATGCTTAGTGTAATCACCAGAATCTCTGTTGATGCTAGGATCTTTAAGAACGCGATCACGATCGTCATAGTTGTAAACATAGTTTACTCGGTAGTAACGTTCGCTTAATGGTTGAGCACCACGAATCAAAAAACGCTTACCATGGAATCTAGGCATCTTACGAGCGATTGAAGCAAGTCCCTTACGAACTGGACTTGGAACAAATTTTTGGTATCTTTCGAATGGAAGAGCTTCTAGATAAGTGTTGTATCCACCGAAGAATTCATCAGCACCTTCTCCAGAAAGAGCAACCTTAACACTTTCAGAAGTCCGCTTAGTCAAGTAATACAATTGAACAGCAGCAGGATTTGAAAGTGGTTCATCCATGTAATACATCATAGTTGGCAAGATATCGAAGTAATCGTCACCATCCATGTAGATTTGTGTATTCTTTTGCTTGATTGCCTTAGCGAATTCAGTTGACCAACCTAATTCACTATATTTAGAGTTATGGAATCCAAGTGAGAATGATTGAATTGGCTTAAGTTTTGAAGCTTCATTCAAAACATAGCTAGAATCAATACCACTAGAAAGGAAACTACCAACCTCAACGTCGGCAATCATATGAGCCTTAACTGAGTCATCAACAAGTTGTTCGATCTTCTTTGAATCTTCCTCAACAGTCTGAGTATTATCAATGTGATCGTAATTAAACTTGAAGTAGTGATGAGTTTCAGTTTTACCATCTTTGTGTAAGAAATATTGTCCAGGGAGAAGCTTGTAGACATCCTTAAACATAGTTTCTCTTGAAGGAATAAATTCGAAACTCAAGTGAATTGGCAATAATTCAACATTCAAACGTTTGTTAAAGTTTGGATGTTCCAAAAATGCTTTGATTTCAGATGCCCAAAGGAAAGTCTTACCATCATCATAGTAATAAAGTGGTTTAATTCCGAAATGATCACGGGCACCAAATACTTCGTTAGTCTTGCTATCATAGATAACGAAGGCAAACATTCCACGAAGTCTTTGTAGTAAATCCGGACCCCAAGCATCGTAACCATGAATCAATACTTCTGAGTCTACATCAGTTTTGAATTCATAACCAAGGTCTTGAAGTTCTTTTCTAATATCTTTGTAATTATAAATTTCACCATTAAAAGTAAGGACTTTTGACCCATCACGATTCTTCATTGGTTGAGCACCATGGGCCAAGTCAATGATTGAAAGTCGTCTGAATCCCATTGAAACATTATTATCAGTAAAATATGCTTCGTCGTCTGGGCCACGATGTTTGATACGATCGGCCATATTATTAATTGTGTCGGTTGGGACATCTTTTTGGTTTACAAAACCAACAAATCCACACATAAGTCTTTCCCCTTTTTCTCTTTACATTAAATCCTAAAACATAACGTTATTATTTTAGCAGATAAGCGCCTGTCCTACCAGTAGAATAACGTTTTCTTAAGAACTGGTATCAATATCTATTTTTAGGGCCGGATGTTTTCAATTATTCTCAATGTAGATTATACTTAAGTTAAGATATATCAGAAGGGAATGGTGTTTATGGACGATATCGTATTTTTTAATCCAGGAGACTCAATTGGTAATTTTCACGATTACAACGAGGCAGTGAAAACTGCTCAAATTTATAAGGAAAAAGATACTAACGATAAAAATTTCTTAGTAGTCCATGGACCCGACAATGAAACTTTTGATGTCTTCTTTGAAGGCGACAAGGTTTCACACGACAACGAATCAGATACCCTAACCAAACCATACAAGGTTTCTGGTAAGTTCTAAACATAATAAAAAGACCTTGAAGCAATCTCAGCTTCAAGGCCTTTTTATATTTCATTAGCCAACAACCATGACTGTTGTGTCTGCATTACGGACAACATACGCTGTTGTTGATCCTAATAATACTCGACTAACAGCATCAGTACCAGATTTACCAATTACTAACAGGTCATAGCCCTTTTCTCTAGTGTATGAATCAACAATAACTCGTTTAGGAATACCCTCCTCTATTTGAGTTTTAACAGATACTCCTTGAGAACTACAGTAAGCTTCAGCTGCATCCAACGTCTTTTGAGCAGCGTTTCTCTGAACTTCTTTCATGTCAGTTGGCAACGGAGTTGTGCCCACCGTTACTGTACTACCCATGTAGTAATAGCTAGTTTCATTAACGATTGATACTAGTGTTAAATTAGCGTTATTGGTTTTAGCAACATCAACAGCTTGAACTAAAGCGTCATTTGAGTTGTCACTGCCATCTAAAGTTACCACAATATTCTTAAACATATAATTACCTCCTTATCGCGTACTAAAAAGTTTTCTCAATTATTAATGTATCCACCTATATAATGCATAATAAAACGCTTACAATCAAATCTTACGCTTAATATTTTTATGTAGGCACTAAAATTTATGATTCGCCCTACATTTGATACAATACAAAGTGTAAAGTCTCCCCGGAATTTAACGTCAGGAGGATGATATTATGAAACGAACAACTGGATTTTGGTCAAAATTTTCATTAATTATTGGTGCTGCGCAACTTTTATGGTCACTATATGCAATGATCAAACAATATCGCAGAGATCAGAAGACACCTAATAGAAGATAGTTAACGTAAAATAAAAAGCACCAGATTTACTTTAGATAAGTAAATCTGGTGCTTTTTTGAATTTTCTGCCCCGAGCAGGATTCGAACCTGTACTCGATTGCTCGAACAGCGACCTGAACGCTGCGCGTCTGCCAGTTCCGCCATCGGGGCAACAACAATCACAAGTTTACACTAAAAATGGATTGTTGAAAAGCCTTGCTTACGTTTGAATTGAAAAACTAAATATCTACTACTGCTTGGATTGTTTTTGATCATTAGGTAGCCGATAACTGCCATTATCAAGGCACCAGCAACATCAGCGAACAAATCACCCATGGTGTCCATTAATGCAGCTCTACCAAGAAGTAAATGGGAGCCAACTTCATACCGTTGTAAGTTCAAATTAGCTAAACCGTCAGCGGTGAATTCATAAAACTCCCAGAAGACACCACATGTAATTCCAAAGGTGAAAGAAAATAAGCTCATTAGTCCTGGATGAGTTCTAGCACTTGAACGAACGTTAGCCAAGCTGTTAAAGATCGGATAACCAATGCCTGCTAACATAATTCCAGCTAAAATGTGTTCATACTTATCCCAGTATGGCACTCCATACATTTGTAGTCCTGATCCGAGTAAAATCGATAAATATAGAAATACAAAATAAAATACCAATTCAATTTGTGGGAAATAAAATTTACCGATCCATTCAATCAAAAATGGCAAAGCAACTAAGATTATCCCCGCTGCCACTTCAATCAAAAGTAACTTCTGACCGCCAAATTTAGGTTGTTTTTGAAAATACCAATACCCATAATAACCCAGATAAATAAGAATTGAGACAATATTAATTATTGCTAACCACGTGCTAAATCTAATTCGATGTTTCTGCATTAAATCACCCCATGAAATATATTGTGTAAAGTTAAATTGCTTTCTCTTTTGTTTGGCTTTTTATTAAAACTCCTTTACAATGTTATTATAATACAAGGAGTGAGGTTGAAACCATGTCAAATGTTGAACCTGTCTTATTAGAAGACCAGCTATGTTTTAAACTTTATACAGCTAATAAAAAATTCAACCATTTCTATCAAATCGCATTAAAACCATACAAGTTAACATATCCTCAATATATTGCTATGTTAACTCTTTGGGAGTATGCTCCACTATCTGTTAAAGAGTTAGGTAAATATCTAGAATTGGACAGTGGTACTTTGACTCCATTGTTAAAACGATTAGAAAGTAGCGGTTGGATCAATCGTGAACGCAGTTCAGTCGATGAACGATCAGTGACAATCAGATTGACTGATATGGCCAAAGAAAAGCGTGATGATATTTATGAACACGTATCTGGTTGCATGACATCACTCGGCTTCGCTGATGGTGAAAGAGCTGAATACATTCAAAAAATTCAAAAAGTTGAAGACAAGCTTGATCGTTTTGATGAGCAATCTACAATTTAACTAAAAAGAGTAGCCAAATTATTGGCTACTCTTTTTTTGACTAATTATTTATTTAAAATAAGTTACTGAAGAAATCAACAACTGCTTGCCAGATTCTTGCAAGTAATCCTTCGGCCTTTTTAGCATCCGCACTATTAGCAAAATCCTTTAAATCAGCCATCTTGTCACCAACTGAGTTAGCCAAACCACTGGCCATTCCCTTGGCATTATCAATATACGTATTTGATTCAGAGATGGGTGCCTTTTGAACATTTCCTAACGCCACAACAATGTTGTTAATTGTGGTTTGTGAAGTGTTGTTAGAGATACCTTGTTTTTGTAAAGCATCTTGTAGCATTTGTTGGATATCATCCTTAGTTGCTAATTGATCATTCTTTTGACGTTGCTTAGCTAAATCAGATGACACTTGACCAACTGCGGCCATCAACTTACCAGGATAACTCTTATCATCACTGTTTTTATTGATTGCTGGTTGAGTAGCATCCAAAACACCGTTAGCTGCTTGAGTATTTTGTTGATTCAAGGTAATTCCATCGTTGGCAAGCGCCTTGTAAACACCAGTCAATGCAGATTCACCAGAAACTGGTTTGTCAGCTGTAACTGTGATAATCACATCATTTACCCCAGCCATAGTGGCAACCATCGCATATTGTTGAGAAGTTACTTGAGTAATGTTGTTTTCTCCATTGTATGGTTCAATGTTAACTTTGACCCCTGTGCCTGGATCAGCGGGAGCCAATGACACTGAACTGATCATGCTAGCATCGCTAGTTCCAGCGGAATTGATATAGGTAGCATAATCAGAACCATCAACGGTTAGTGATTGATAGTTAGACTTAACACCTAAAGTATTACTGATGTTGTCCTTATCTTCAGAAGCTAATCCAGATCCATACACTACATATGGTTGTGACAATGCTTTACTTTGAACATTTTCATCAGCTTTAACTGACTGGCTTCCGATAGAAAATATTCCAACAATGGCCAATAATGCCATCGCAATGAAAGTTACTTTAGTCTTAAAATGTGTCTTCATAGCAGACTCCTTAGAATTTATTTACAACTAAAGTTTACAACAAAAAAGTCGATTCTAAATTGAATCGGCTTTTATTTAATGTTTCTCAAGATAAAATTAACTATTTATTTAGGATTGTTTGAGCGATTAGCTCACCAATTTGATTAAATAATTGGATGGAATCACTGCGATTTGAGAAGTCGCTAGTTAACAGAACGATATCAATAACTTGGTCTCCAAACATAAAACGAGCCGCATCATGATCCAATGACTTACCCTCACCAGTCTTATTAGCAACTGTGATTGGTAAACCTAACTCATCAAAATTACCTGGCAGTTTATATCGAAATTGCTGGTCAACAAACCAATCGGTAATTTCTGAACTTCTAGATAATGCCATCTGCAATAATTTCAGTGCCTCTTTAGCTGAAATGACATTATCATGACCTGACTTAATTGCTTCTTGATCCATCATTAAACGATTCAAACTAGTTTTCACAAATCCATGGTCTCTTAACCACTGGTTCACAGATTCCAATCCACCCAGATATGCAATTAAGATATTAGTAGCGGTGTTATCCGAAACACTGATCATCATATTTAATAACCCGCGGACCGTCATTTCACTTGGCTGTAATAAAGAAATTACACCTGAACCACCAACAAAATCCTGATCATCAATTGGAACCAAGTTGTCGAAAGGCACTTGTTGATCGACCAGAGCATTTAAAACCGCTAATTTAATTAATGATGCAGACTTGAATGATTCATCTGCTCGAAAAGAATAACCAATCTCATCATTAACTGAAATGACACATCCAGTCTTGCCATCAAATTGATTAATCATAGTTTCAATTTGCTTCACCGGAATTTTCATTAATGCCAATATCTCCTGAATCCAGCAAATTCTTCAGCAAATTTAGGCTCAGTCAACTCAGCAATATCCACTGTCTTACCTAAAGTTCTTGATTCAATCATCTTACCATTACCAATGTACATACCAACGTGATGGACATAACCCTTACCGTGATCATAAGCAAAGAATACTAAGTCACCAGGTAAAGCATTTTCTGGTGAAATTGGATTGCCATTAGCATGTTGATCATCAGCATCCCTTGGTATCAAAATACCGAGAACTCGGTGCAAACTATATACCAATCCTGAGCAGTCAAAGCCATATGACGAAATTCCACTCCAAATGTAGCGTAATCCCATAAATTGTTGAGCCAACTCAACCATGATTTGGCCTGAATTATCGGCATCAACTGGAATCATAGTCGCAGAAGCTTTGATGAATCCTGCGCCTTTGGGTGTATTCACACCGATCCATTCATCATCACGGCTGGTCTCCTCAAAGACTGTTCCCTGGCTCAATTCCATTACTTTTTGCTTATTTTCATCATATAGATCAGCAAACTTAGTCGCAATTCTCACCTGACTAGTAACTGGACTGCTCTCAACTTCAGATACTAATGCGCTGGGTACCCAACCAGGATAGCCACGTTTATCTGAATCATCAGTTTGACTCGGTATCACAACTTTTAACCAGTCATTTTCTTTTCGATCAATAATAACTTCATCATTGAATAACGCCTGAGTGACAACCCGATCATTATCGCCCAAATCAATCGTTTCTTGATCAGTCATTTGGTCCGTCCACTGCTTTGTATTACCTGCCACAGCTAGCTTATCAACTGGCCTAATCGAATCTTTTGACGTCCAAATCGTTGCAACAGGGACGTTAATTCTCATTGTTTTCATACTGTCACCCCTCCTATTTCTTCATATATTACCACTTTCCACTAAATTGTCATGAGTTTATCCTCCAGACAATCGCCAACCGAAAAACCAACAAAAAAGAGTGTTGAAATGACATCATCGACACTCTTTTTCACATTTAAAATCCCAATCCAGGTTTGTTTAACAACTCTATTCTATTTTGGTCACTCACATAACCACCAGAGACTGGATTTTTTGAAAACATTAGTGCGGCATCTAAATCCACGTACTTAATGTTTCGCTTAGCCGCTGCCAAATGAGCAGCAGCTGACACTGATACAGAAGATTCAATCATGCTACCAACCATACAGTTAATGCCGGCTGCTTCGGCTAATGTATTGATTTTTAAAGCATTATCAATTCCGCCAGCCTTCATCAATTTTAAGTTGATCAAATCACATCCACGCATTGAAATCAGCCTTAAAGCATCTTCAACTGAAAAAATACTTTCGTCAGCCATGATCATAGTATCCACATGCTCCGTGACATATTTCATACCTTCAAAGTCTGAGGATTTTACCGGTTGTTCTACTAGTTCAATGTTTAAACCTGCATCTTCCATTCGATTAATCGCGACCACTGCTTGCTTGGCATGCCATCCTTGATTAGCATCTAACCGAATCTTCACATCAGAACCCACTGCTTTTCTGATTGCCGTGACCTTTTTCAGATCCGTTAGCTCATCATCCGCTCCAACCTTGATTTTCAAGGTATCAAACCCAGCTGCCACGTATTGCTGAGATTGATTGATCATGTCATCAGTACTACCGACACTAACGGTATAATCAGTAACCACTTCATTGCTCGTGCCACCCAGTAGAACGTACAGTGGGACACCATACCCTTGTGCGATCAGGTCATTGACTGCAATATTCACGGCAGCCTTTGGACTTGAATTATGTTCCAACACATCGTCGATTGTTTCTTTAATTAAATCAGGTTTATCCAATGGCATCCCGATTATTTTGGGGCTAATAAAATCCTCGATGGCCGACACAATACTTTTAGTAGTATCACCGGTTATGACGGCTGTTGGCGCAGCTTCTCCATAACCGATTTTGCCATCTGAATCTTGTACCTCTACGATTACAGTTTCAGCCGTGGTGACCGTTCTTAAAGCAGTCACAAATGGTTGTTTTAGTGGCACATCTACAACTTGAGTTTTAATACTTTTAATTACTGTACTCAAAACTGCCTCCTATTTAACGTATGCTTCTTTATAGTTGTAATTGGCACCAGCTGTATTATAGATGATTTCCTTGACTTTACTGTTAACCAACCATTTTTCTCCAGATTGATATAGCGGAACAATGGCTTGCTTCTGCAGTGCCAAGTTTTGTGCATCAATCATATCTTGCCATCTAGCTTCGGGATTATTTCCATTCACACCGTTAGTCTTATTTAGTAACGCATCATAAGCACTATTAGACCACTTAGAAATGTTACTTGGGTTCTTTGAAGTTAAAATATTTAAGAAGGTAACTGGATCTGAAAAATCAGCGAACCAATTAGCAACTGTGACTTGGAAGTTTTGATCAGCTTGACGACTCAAAACAGTTTGGCCAGGAATGTTATTCAATGAAACTTTAACCTGTGGCAAAGTTTTCTCAATCGCACTTTGTAGATATTCACTCAATTGTTTTTGATCATACGTATCAACGTTCAATAAAGTGAACTTCAATTGTTTTTGACCAACTTCGCGTAATCCTTCGGTCATTAATTTCTTAGCTTCAGTAGGATTGTACTTCATTGAAGCAGGTGCAGTGGTGTCAGAAGTGAAATCACTGCCGTTCTTTGGTGAATAAGCTAATCCTTTGGAAACAAAATTATCTGTTTCAACTGCCCCTCCCGCAATAACCTTATTAGCTAAAGTTGAGCGGTTAATTGACATAGAGATTGCTTGTCTGATTTTCTGGTTTTTAAAGGCCTTGATTTTTTGGTTAAACGCAATGTAGTACGAAGATGACTGCTTACGAGAAACCATATTTTTGTTATTGCCCATTTGTTTTGCTTGGGTAGCTGATAATTGGGCCATATCAAGTTTCTTTTGATCATATAAATTCAAGCTAGTTGATGGATCCTTAACCACATTAAATTTAATATCGTCTAACTTAACATTCTTCTTGTCCCAATAATTAGGATTTTTCTTCAAAGTCCAGTTCAAGTTTGTTCCGTTCCAACCAGTCAAAGTAAATGGTCCGTTGTAAACCATTTCTTTGGCAGTAGTTCCGTATCGACTACCATACTTATCGACCGCTTTTGAATCTTGTGGGAAGAACACCGGAAAACCTAACAAGAGTTTGAAATATGGAATTTTTTGTTCTAAGTTAACGACTAGTTTATATTTGCCTACCGCTTTAACACCTAAAGTGTTAGGTGCAACCTTTTTATTTTGAATCTTATCTGCATTCTTAATTCCGGAGAATAGGTATCCATATTGAGAAGCGGTTTTAGGGTTTAAAGTTCTGCGCCAAGAATAAACAAAATCTTGTGCTGTTACCGGATCTCCATTGCTCCACTTAGCATTTTTTCTTAGATTGAAAGTATAGGTTTTACCATTATTAAAAACTTTAGTATCAGTTGCGATACCAGGTTCGACTTTACTGTTTTTACCTAACCGAAATAATCCTTCATCAACGTTATTTAGAACATTGAATGCTGAAACAGAAGTTGTCTTTGACAAATCAACTGTTGATAATTCAGTATCTGTCGACGTGGTAATCGTTTGTTTTTGAGAACTATTATCTGATTTACCACAACCAACTAGTATTAATGCCGTTGTTGCAAAAATGGATGCTACCGCTACCTTATGAGATAAGCCCATAAAAATTCACTCCCCCGAATTTTGATTTAAAAATAAGATTATAGTTTAATTTATCATAAAAATGAGAATTATGCATTGCGTTTTTTAATTATTTTTTCATTTTAAGAGAGATAATGCCATTTTCCGACTTTGTTGAATATGTGCAAACTTTTCTTTATCAAGGAAATAACTACCATCAATTGGATCGCTCACGTGCACTTGAGAATCAGTCAATCCATCCACTAAAACTGCATGATTATTAATTGCGACATCACCAAAAGGATATCTTTGAATCTCCGGTTCTTCAAAATGAACTGTAACATAAGCAACCACCGGTTCACCTTTACGAATCGAATCATAAATAGCTTCAATTCCTAAGTCACTTATATCACGAAAAGTTGTGTATTGAGCTGCCCAATCACTTAAAGGTTTCACGAAAATCGCTTCAAATTTGCCTGATTGGTTGCGATAAGGTGAGCCACCAAAACCCCGATATGGGTTTCCAGATTGATCGATAGGCATCATTTTTAAAAATTCACCATAATTGACTTCAGTTAATTTATTTTGATAGTGCAAACCTTCTAAAAGACTAGCCGCTTCGCAACCGTTAATTGCTCCCCAAGCATTTTGATCAATGTTGGGAGCATCAAATAAAATATCCATTACTGCTTCACTCCTAAAAAATTCAAAGTCTCTTCAACCAATCCTGAATATTTTGTGTCTTGGTTCTGTAGCTTCAGACAGGCATCAATCAATCCTAAACGATGACGATTTTTGCGGTCAATTACGGAATCAGCATGAACCATTGAACTCAAAATAGACTCGTCAACACTAGCAGCTACTGCTCTGAAAAATTTGTCGATATGGTTATCATTAAATCTGGTAATTGTATCAAAATCCGAGTCAGCAAAATGAGCGACTCGATTCTGTGTCGAAAACGCAAATACGATTTCTCCACTACCATTGCCAATATAGCCACCCGATCTATTAATACCAACCGTGGCCCGTTTAGCAAGTCGCTTTAATTGGCGAGCATCAAGTGGTGCATCCGTGGCAATCACGGTAATGATCGAGCCCTTTTCTTCTTTGTTTTTGTCAGCTTTGATCATCTCAGACAACGGTTTACCAATTGGCAAACCGTTCACAATGAAATCTTGTAAGTACCCGTAATTGGTCATGGTCAGTGTGCCAACAGTATATTGATGTTCATCATCAACACTAACTACTCTAGATGACGAACCGATTCCACCCTTAAGGTCGTAGCACATCATCCCCCGGCCAGCACCAACTGCCCCTTCTTCAAAATCTTGACTAACATTAGCAAACGCTTGATTAACGTCATCTTCTGAAATTTTCATTGCGCGAATGTCTGAAACATCACCGTCATTACATTCTGCAACTACCGGATTAACAGTACTGGTTGTATCACCAATTTCTGGATTTTCAGCCAGCATTTTCTTAGTCAACGCATTCACGGCAGTCCCGACAGAAAACGTATTGGTTAATACAATTGGTGTTTCCAAAGTACCTAATTCTTCAATTTGAACCAGGCCGACGCTTTTACCAAAACCGTTTAACACACAGACTCCTGCTGGTAACTTATTCCGAAACAAATTTCCATTAGCTGGAATAACTGCAGTGACTCCTGAATGTACTTTATCATCGTCGACCGTGACGTGGCCAACTTGAACTCCCGGCACATCCGTGATTAAGTTTTTAGACCCTTTGACACCTTCAGATAAATCATTAAATAATGCTTTTGTTAGTCCCATCTCATCATCATCCAATTCATTTTTAATTATTTAAATAATGCCTGAAACCAAATTACTAGTCAAACTAAAAAGCACCAGCAAACCTGACAATGGTTTACTGGTGCGAAATGATTGCAATATTAATGCTGGGTGAGTAACAAGGTGACCATCCCAAGCATGGCGTATAAATTATTCAAAAAATGAAGCGCAATCGAAACTTTGATATTTTTAGTGTGATTGTACAGGTATGCTAACACAGCTCCCATTGAGGCATAAGTTAAAAAGCTAATGATGTTTAAATCTTCCATATGAGGAATGGCAAACAAAACTGCACTAACAACCACGGGCCACACTCGTGAACTAGCATCAAAAAATGAGCTGATCAAAAATCCTCTAAAAACTAATTCTTCTAGAATCGGTGATAGGCATACTGATGAAATCATCAACAATACCAAAGTTAGTCGATTTGAACTTAGCAACTGAGCGATCACTTCATTATTTGACGTTTGTTGCACACCGTACACCTGTTGATTAACCATACCTAAGATCACTTCAGCAGCCAGCATCACGACAAAACCGATTAATACTAATCGTAAGTCAGCCCATGTGAATGGCTTGGGAGTGACCTTTCCGTATCTGCGATAGAAGAATCTCGCAATCAAAATTACTACTATAAAAATCGCCAAGTAGGCAATTCCCAATAAAATCGTTGCAGTCTTAATTTGTCGAGTTCTAGCAATCACTCCCAATGGAATTTGTACTGATAAAACTAAAATAACTAAGAAAATTAGAATACCAATTCGTTCAAAAAAATCTCCAGGGCCTAATTTTGATCTCTGTTCATTCATGCGCTGCCTCCACTATTTTTTATCTTTGATAGCTTGTGATAATTTGCCAAAATTAACTGTTCCCAAGCCGGTTGCTTGATTATAAAGTTTACCTGGTTGGCCAGTGTAATATAAATTATTATTATCTTTAGCACTGTCTAGTGTTGTAAATGGAGAGTCAGTTAATCTTGCTAATCGATACATTAAAGGATTAATAAATCCTAATCTATTACCAACGTCATCACCAACTAATAGCAAACTACCTGCCATTTGTGGAGCAACTAAACTAGTCCCCCCTACTACATACCAAGAACCATCAGACCCATCTTTTGATCCAGAAACATACATACTGTAGCCAGTAACTGGATCAGCATTTGCAGAAATATCAGGTAAATTTCGACCCGTTTCCTTGCCAGATACTTCTGGGTCATTAAAAATTCTGACAACCCGATTATCCTTAAAGGACCATGCCTTAATAGCTTCAAAAGTATTTACACCACTGACGCCTAATTGATATTTAGGTGTTTTGTTGAACTTACTAAAACCGCCACCACCACCTGCAAAGTACTTCGTCAATTTGGAAATGTTTTTATACGGAATCTGAACGTTACTCGTGGGATTAACGACATCCGAACCCCAAGCACGTTCCTTCTTGGTGGTCACTCGATTATGGTCGATCCATTGGTGACTGGGCAAGGTTGTGCCACCCACGGCTGTTACATAAGGTGAGCTCGATGGAAAATCAACAGACAACCCACTCTGATTGCCTTCTAACACTCCGTCATAAGCCCCATTGTCACCGCTAGCAGTCAACACACTGATTCCTTGAACAGCAGCCTGTTCAAATAAGATATTCAGTGCCGTATTATATTTTGCGGGCGTGATGCCTAGCTTAATTTCATTAGATAATGTGGCCTCACTTTGCCCCCAACTGATCGATAGAACGCTAGCACGATTCTCACCGACTGCATTTGAAAGAGAAGTTATCATGCCAGTTACATCTGGTTCACCAATATATGTTCTAATATATGCGTCCGGTGCGATTGCCCCAGCCTGCTCGACATCCATCGTCGTCTCTTCGGCGTTGGCCCAGTTATCTTTAGTTCCATTAGCACGTTTAACACTTAATCGATTTTGTTTGACATTTAGACCAATCGAATTCCAAAAGTGGTAAGCATCAGCATAGTGATAATTAGCAAACGAAATAATACCAATTGTTTTGCTGCGACCAGTATTACCATTGTTATAAAGTGATTGAACTCCATAGTGCCGAACGAATTTATTAGGTTCGTAGCCATCGTCAGCATGAGTGCTCTTTGCCCGAACATGCATTGAGGAGGGTTGTTGTTGAGTAGCTCGGGCACTCACAGCATAGTATCTTGATAAACCGCTCACCATTAGCATTTTTGGTGTTAATTTCCTTGATAATTTTGGGGTTCCAATCATTCTTCGATAAGTAGCCCCATCGTTCCAAGACTTAACTAAAGTAACATGAAAGGCTTTGGCCAAATTTTGTTTAGAACCGGTAACCAAAAGTACCGTGTTGCCTGACTGAACCTTTACTTCCAAATGATGTTTTTTAAAGTAATTTTGCACTTGTTTAACAGTCGTCTTCTTGGCACCAAATCTGTTCGCAAATTCTCTTGGTTCTATGTAATTATGGTATTGCTTAGAATTTGGATTGCCAGTAGCGTAAACCAATTGTGAAAGTTTTCCTTGACTCCGAGGTTTTAAAACCACACTGACGGTCTCGGGATTACTTTTAGTAGCCGCTGATACGTTGATCGTAAACTGTAACTGACAAACCACTGCCACAGTCAAAACAGTCAAAGCTGCGATCATCTTTGCTTTTGAATTCGTTATTTTAATGATCTTGTTCACCCCCAAAGTTTATGACTTAGATCGCTTCTTTCTTAAATACAAAACCACTACTGGTGTAAATAGCACTTGATAAATAATGACGGTCAACACCAAAAACAAGACCATCTTAGCAGGATCACCAAAGAATGTTATTGAAATCATGGTAATGGCCAATACCATCAATCCAGTAATTATAATTGCAGCTGTTAAATAAATATATTTCATAATTAATCCTATTCCCATCATGGTTTGGCTTAATTTTAGCACACGTTTGAAGTAGTCTCGTTGATATGATAGTTTTTAAATTGGGACCAACTTTATCCGTTCTGTATAATGATACTAATTATAACAATGAAAGGAAGGAACATTCACTAATGTTAAAAGAATTTAAAGACTTTATTAGTCGTGGCAACGTTGTGGATCTTGCTGTTGGGGTAATTATTGGTGGTGCATTTACTGCCATTGTTACATCACTTACTGACAACCTGATTAATCCATTAATTGGAGTCTTCTTAGGAAAGCTTGATCTATCCAATCTAAGTGTCACAGTTGGCCAAGCCACATTTAAATATGGAGCATTCATAAACTCAGTCATCAACTTCATAATTATTGCTTTCGTAGTATTCTTGCTCATCAAATTAATTAATCGGTTTAGTAAACCCAAACCAGAATCTGACGATGCTCCTGATCAACAAACTATTTTACTTTCAGAAATCAGAGATTTGCTTAAAAAAGAATCTTCAAATAATTAATGGCACTGCGTCAGACAGTGCTTTTTTATAGCAGTTAATTGAGTTTTGTGACCCATTGAACTAAGATTATCTTGTAAACAGTTATTTTTAGGGGGAAATCATATGAGAACGTTTGCGATACAAGCTCGTGAAGGCATGTTGGAAATCAATTACTCAGAAAATTCCAATCAACCGCCCTTCAGAAAATTCGTTATTACGTACAACTCAGATCTCTCAATTGGTGAGAATTTAGAGAACATAAAATCAGTCTTAACTGGTTTACCAATTGATGCTGGAATCATCGAAAATTCATTAAATTACGATTTTTCAGATACCATTATCGGAATCAACCATCAAAAAATTGATATAGGGTTAGCAATTGCCAACCTGTTAAATGTTCCAGTTGTTAACATGAAAACTGCCAATGAAATCGGCTTGGAAAATGCCGTCCAACAAAAAGCCGAGTATTTAAAGTGGCATCTAGATTATTATGGTGAATACAGTGGCAAGCGAAATTATGGTCAAGAAGCAATGTTAACCATTGGTAATGGTTACTTTGGCTTACGTGGCTCATTCGTCGAAGCCGATGCCGACAAAGACAATTATCCTGGAATGTACGTAGCTGGCGTATTCAATCAATTAACTACTAATATCAACGACCATGATGTGGTCAAT
This sequence comes from Lentilactobacillus sp. SPB1-3, assembly GCF_026913205.2. NCBI lineage: Bacteria > Bacillati > Bacillota > Bacilli > Lactobacillales > Lactobacillaceae > Lentilactobacillus > Lentilactobacillus terminaliae. The sequence continues at coordinate 876,555 of NZ_CP168151.1, read as the reverse complement.
GAAGACCTGGTCAACCTACCAAACAGTCAATACATCACTTTTGGTGTTGATCATCAGGAACCATTTAAGATCAAAAAAGAAGATATCCAAGACATCTATAGAAGTCTTGATTTAAGAACCGGCCTTTTAACTATTACCATGCATGTTCAATTGGCCACTGGACAAGTCTTGGAGATTTGTACTAAGAAAGTTGCTAACATGACCAACTACCATCGATTTGCTGTTAGCTATGAAGTTAAACCAATCAACTTCTCTGGTAGTTTGCAGATATACACCAAGATCGATGGCAGTGTCCAAAACCTAAACGTTGATCGTTATAAAGACTTTGATCAAAAGCATATTGAGATTATTGGCATGTCAGCTAATGACAACCAGATCTCAATGCGTGGACGCACTAAAACATCCAAAGTTGAATTTATGATCAACTCGAAGTTAACCAGCGATGATTTTGATATTAATGATTTGGTTGACACTTCAACTGAAAACCAAATTATCAGTCAAACACTCAGTCTAGATGTTGAACCAAATAAGGCTTACACGTTCGAAAAAAATGTTAGCGTATTCACTAGTGATGGTCAGCATCCAATTGTTGAAGATGACGTAAGAAAAGAACTATCGGCCTCTTCATTTGAAGACACTTTAAAAGATAGTCAATCTTTCTTTAACAACGTTTGGAAAACTTCCGATATTAAGATCAGCAATGACATCACCTCACAAAAATTGACCAGAGTTAACATTTTTCATTTGATGGTATCTGGATCAGCATTAGGTACTGGTGACATTGACGCCTCGACTGGGGCTCGTGGTCTTCATGGTGAAGCTTATCGTGGTCATGTCTTCTGGGATGTTACTTTTGATTTACCATTCTACGCATCACATTACCCTAAAATTGCCAAGCAGTGTTTGATGTATCGCTATAATCGTCTTAATCCAGCCAGAGATTACGCGAAGAGCGAAGGCAAGGCTGGTGCCATGTATCCTTGGCAATCAGGGATGTATGGTGATGAACAATCACAATTCCTTCACTTGAATCCAGTTAGTGGAAAGTGGGATCCAGATAACAGTCGCCTACAACGTCACGTCTCAATCTCCGTTGCTTACGACATAATTAATTACGTTCACATTTCGGGTGACTTACAGTTCATGCATGATTATGGATTTGAAATGTTATTATCAATTACCAAATTCTGGATCAGCATGGCTTCATATGATAAACAAGCAGACCGATACGACATTAAGGAAGTTATGGGACCTGATGAGTTCCACGAAGAGTACCCTAACTCCACTGACCGTGGTTTGACCAACAATGCTTACACTAACATCATGGTTTCTTGGCTATTCGACAAAGTAAATAGCTTCATTAATGAATATCCTGATAAGGTTACTGACGCTGAACACAAAGCCGACTTCTCAAATGACGACCTTAACAAGATGACTGATATTTCTCACAAGCTCCGTTTGGATGTTAACGAAGACGGTATCATTGGTCAATTTGAAGGTTACTTTAACCTATCCAAGCTTAACTTTGATTCATACCGCAGAAAATACGGTGACATTTCTAGAATCGATCGCCTCTTAAAGGGTGAAGGAAAGTCACCTGATGCCTACCAAGTTGCTAAACAAGCTGATACTTTGATGGCATATTACATCTTGCCAATGAGTGAAGTTCAAACTGTATTGAACAATTTAGGATACCAGTTACCAGAAAACTACTTCACTAAGAATCTTCAGTACTACTTAAACCGAACCACTCATGGTTCAACTCTCTCAAGAATCGTCTACTCAGTGCTTAATGAGCTGGATGGTAACATGGATCAATCTTGGCAATTATTCTCAACTGCCCTACTATCTGATTACTACGATATTCAGGGTGGAACTACTGCCGAAGGAATTCACTTAGGAGTTATGGGCGCCACACTTGAAATCGAAACTAGAAATTACGGTGGTGTCTCAACTGATGGTAAAGCAGTTTCCATTAACCCTCACCTACCTAAGTTATGGACCAAGCTTGAATTCTGTCAGCTTTTCCAAGGCATCAATTACTCGTTCGTGATCGATCGCAATAACGTGAGTGTCAAAGCTAATGCCGATACCAATATCACTGTTAAAGGGAAGAATTACTCTTTGACAAAGAATAAAGTACAAACAATTAAATATCGTTAATTAGGAGTGAATAACATGACAAAATTTACAGATATTAAAGGTTTCGTTTTTGATTTGGATGGAGTAATTACTGATACCTCAGTATTTCACAGTCAAGCATGGCATCAAGTTGCCGATAAAGTTGGTGCACCTTGGTCACAAGAACTTGAAGATGGTTTAAAGGGAATCAGCCGAATGGATTCTTTGGAAATGATTCTAAAAGCCGGCAACCTCAGTGATAAATACACTGAAGACGAAAAAGTCGACCTAGCCACTGAAAAAAATACCAACTACCTTAAGCTGGTTGATCAAATGACTCCCGCTAATATTCTTCCTGGAATCAAAAAATTCCTTGATGATTTAAAAGCCCACAATTATTTGATCTCACTTGCTTCAGCATCAAAAAATGCTCCCAAGGTATTAAGTAAGTTGCAATTAACTGACTACTTCCCACAAATCGTTGATCCACAATCATTAACTAAAGGTAAACCGGATCCAGAAATTTATCTTAAGGGTGCCGAATTAATTAATTTAAAACCAGAACAATGTATTGGGGTTGAAGATGCTGCTGCCGGAGTTGAAGCAATCAATGCCGCTAACGAAACTTCAATCGGAATTGGTGATCCTAAGATTTTAGCCGCCGCTGATATCAAATTCAATGATACTGGTGAAATGACCTTGGATCACATCAAGAGTCAAATGAACTAAACAACAATCAAAAAAGAGGACTTACTAGTTGATGATAGTAAGCCCTCTTTTAATCTCTAATTATTTGTTATTTGATCAATCCGTAATGTCTTAAACCTTTGACGATTCCACCGTCCATATTAGTATCAGTAACGAATTCAGCCGCCGCCTTAGCCTTGTCATGCCCATTACCCATTGCGATTGGATGATCGACTTCTGCAAACATTTGTAAATCATTCAATTGATCTCCAAAGGCATATGATGGCACTCCTTGAAGTCCTGCACGCTTCATTAAAGTCTGAATCCCAGTTTGTTTTGAGACTCCCCAGTTCATTGTATCCATACAACGCGGATTGTTTCTAACAAGTGATAATTCACCAGCGAATTTATCTTGGTATCTTTTATCTTTATCATAGTTAAACACACACATAAAGTTAACGTCATGTGTAAGATACCATTTAGGATCAACTTTGGTATGTAATCTTAAAATTCGGTAGTTTTCATCAGTCAAATCGTTATTGGCAGTCAATGCCAATTCTTCATGGTTATAAAATGCTACAACGTCTCTTTGTCGATGAGCAAACTCCAAAAGATCTTCAATGACATTTTGTGGAATTACTTCAGCATCAAGTTTTTTACCCTCATACTGAACGTAACTACCATTGGCACTGACAATCGAATTAATCTTAGTACTATCAAGTACGTAATTAATCTCGAAGATATTTCTTCCGGTCGAAATAATTGGTAGAATTTGGTTACGCTTTAATTCTTGAATTGCATCAATATTTTGTTGCGAAACATTTTTATCATCATCAAATAAGGTTCCATCTAAGTCAAAAAATACTACACCTTTATACAAATTGATCCCCTCCAGTAAATTATTCTTCCACCTATAATTGTACACCAGTTTCCGAAATGATTCCTATTCAAAAATTCAGTGAAATTGGATATATTGTGGTGCCAAATTTATGGTACACTATATATTGTAAATTTAACAAAAGAGGGGCTAATATGGTGATAATTACAGCAGGAATGATTGGTGTTGGTAAGACTACCCTTACTGGCAAAATTGCGGAACATTTAGGAACAAAGGCGTTCTTTGAACCAGTAGGCGATAATCCAGTACTGCCACTTTACTATTCAGACCAGAAACAATACGGCTTTTTGTTACAGATCTACTTCCTTAACAAGCGTTTTTCAATGATCAAACAAGCGCTTAGTGATGATAACAACGTGCTTGATCGTTCAATCTACGAGGATGCACTCTTCACTAGAGAAAATAACGCTGAAGGTAATATTACTGATACTGAATTATCAGTTTATCTAACATTGCTTGATAATATGATGAATGAGCTTGACCAAATGCCTAAAAAGGCACCAGACCTTTTGGTATATGCTGATAGTGATTTCGACACCATCAAATATCGGATCAAGAAACGTGGTCGTGATTACGAACAATTTGATGACAATCCTGATCTAGAGAAATACTACTTCAAGATGTGGACTGCTTACAAAAAGTGGTTCGATGAATATGATGTTAGTCCAAAGATGAAAATTGATCTTCAAAAATATGACTTATCAGTTCCTGGTAATGTAGATATCGTTCTTGGCCAAATCGATGAGAAACTAGCTACTATCAGAAAACCAGAAGAAGAAGCCATTTAAAACACATTTATTAATAAACATTCCCTAACTTTGATAACTCATTTAAAGTTAGGGATTTTTATTTGGCCACAAAATTAATTTGATTCAAAAAAGAACCCATCTAAAAATAGATTGGGTTCTTCGTTTTTATTCACTTATTTGTTTGCTAGTTCTGTTCTTACTACGATCACATCTACAGGAGCATGACTAACCACGTATGTTGCCGTTGAACCCATCATCAATCTAGTTACAGGGCCGGCACCAGTGGCACCAACTACCAACAGGTCTGCACCATAATCCTCAACGATTTTATCAGTCAAAATGTCTCGCGGATCACCATAGTCAACTGTACCAATTGCTTCAATACCGGCATCCTTGGCAATTTGAACATAATTGCTAACCCTAGCTTCAACATCGATTTTTAAAGTCTCAATAGTTCGTGGACTAATGGCCCCAAAACCGACAGATGCCTCTTTGTTGATCCTAACCAGGTTACGTTCGTTGATAACGGCCACTATGACCAAACGTGCGTGATTGTTAGTGGCAATTTGTAAAGCCTTCTTAAAAGCCAAACCAGACGCTTTAGAGCCATCGACTCCAACTACAACGTTTGAATAATTAAAATTAGCCATCTCCTACCTCACTTCCGTCTTACTTAGACAGTTCATAAATTGATTCACCGTAGATTGACATTGCCTTGATCAAATCATCAATGGGTTGGAATTCATTAGCTTGATGCATTGTGTCTTCAACTCCTGGGAACAAAGCGCCAAAAGCAACTCCACGATCCATTAGACGAGCATAAGTTCCGCCACCAACAACTTCTGGTTCAACGTTCTTTTCACCAGTTTGACGTTCATAGACTCCCAATAAAGTTGAAACAATTGGATCATCTTTTTCAACGTAATGTGGAACCATGTGTGAAAGTTCAGTGACGTTATTTGCGACCTTCTTCAAGGCCTCTAAAATAATTTCATCTGAACTACCCTTAGGATATCTGAAGTTAGTATTGATCATTCCACCATTGGCTTGGTCAAACTTCAAGATACCAACGTTCATGGTCACATCACCCATGATATCATCAGTGTAGTTAGCACGAATTTTATGAGCTCTGGAATCGTCGTGTAATACGTCTCCAGCTAAGTTAAGGAATGCCTTGGCATCCTTTTCAAAATCAAATTGGTTTAAGAAATTGGCTAAATAAGTTCCGGCGTTGATACCATTTTTAGGTTCCATTGCATGAGCTTGCTTACCAGTCACTAAGACTTTTACACCTTCGTCAGTAGCTTCGATTTCTCCAGCAACAGGATTGTTATCCAAGAAATCAGTAAATTTCTCAACAAAGGCTTCATTATCATCAGTTTCCACAAAAGCCACTGCCTTGCCGGGAACCATGTTAGTTCTCAAACCTGAATCAAAAGTCTTCAAAACAAATTCTTCACCATTTTGGTTACCAAACTTGATTTCGTAAGTACCATTTCCTTTTTCACCATTGATCAGTGGGAACTCTGCATCCGGTGAGAATCCAAAAGTTGGTTGAGGTTCAACTTCAAAGTAATGTTTCATCCCTGTCCAATCACTTTCTTCATCAGTACCAATAATCAATCTGATCTTAAGTTTAGGTTCGATTTTTTGATCTTTAAGCATCTTCAAACCATAGTACGCAGCTAAACCTGGTCCCTTATCATCTGAAGTTCCACGACCAAAAACTTTATTATCTTTAATAGTTAGTTCAAAGGGATCAGTCTTCCAGCCATCACCAGCTGGCATAACGTCAGCATGTGATTGAATGGCTAAGGTCTTATCACCTTCACCATATTCAATATATCCAACTGTGTTATCCAATTTGACGGTCTTAAAACCATCTCTATCACCCATAGCAAGAAATCGTTCCATTGCTTTTGTAGGGCCTTCACCTAAAGGATATTCATCTGTGGCATGCTCATCATCACGAACACTTTCAATTTCAATTAATGACTTTAAATCGTCTAAATACGCATCTCTATAATTGTTTGCTAAAGCTTTCCAATCAATTGTCATAATTGCGCTCTCTTTCTACCTTGTTTGCTAATATTTTATCATATCCAGACGGGTTCCGTTAAATTTATCTAATCCGAAAATGATATACTTTAAATGTAGGAGGCATCATTATGAAAAAAATTACTGAAGACATTTTAAGCATCATTAAAAGCCGACCCGTAAACAGTTATAAAGGAACTTTTGGCAAAATTGTATTAATTGGTGGCAACGCCAATTTCGGTGGTGCAATTATCATGGCCACCATGGCAGCAGTTTATTCCGGTGCCGGTCTAGTCACGACAGTAACCGACAATTCTAATCAAGTTAGCTTACATAGTCAGGTACCTGAAGCCATGTTTCAAGATATTAATGAACTTCCGCAAGTGCTGGCATTAGTTAGCCAAGCTAATGTCATCGTCATTGGCCCTGGCTTAGGGACTGAAGAAAATAGCAAACAAGTTTTGACCGCCGTTTTTAAAAATGTCACTGATAAACAAACATTGGTCGTGGATGGCTCAGCACTCACATTGATGGCACAGGAACATTTATCCCTACCAACTACTTCAACCAATGTTTTAACTCCTCACCAAATGGAATGGCAACGAGTTTCAAATATCCCCATCGCACAACAAAATCCAGAACTTAATCAGCAAGCTACCAATCGCCTTAATGCCATCGCAGTAGTTAAATCTAGCAGGACACAAGTCTATAGTCCAAATACTGAACCAGCCGAAAATACTGTTGGGACCCCTGCTCAAGCAACTGGAGGTATGGGAGATACATTAGCTGGAATGATCGGGGGCTTTCTCTGTCAGTTTGGTAATGATGTGCGGACTGTTGAAGCCGCCGTTTATACTCACAGTGCAATGGCTGACGAAATCGCTAAAAATCAATACGTGGTATTGCCTCACCAAATCTCAATGGCATTACCCAAATTCATGAAAAAGCATGAACATTAAAAAACACCGAGGTAGCTAAGACTGCCTCGGTGTTTTTATAAAACTATTTTATTCTTAATTTAGCTCTTAAACTATTACTTCTAGCCCCAAGAACTAAGTCGGCAGTTCTGGTTCTTAACGTTAAGTAAACGTAGACAAAACCACCAATAACTGCAGCGATAACTGCGACGATCACGCTGGCCAAGCCACCAAATGGATCAGTGAATAATGACATCACCATGTTGCCAATATAAACCATTACGAGTGCCACAACGTACATTACTAATGCCGCAATTCCAACGTTAACTAAAGTTCTTCTAATTTGTGGCATATCATAACCGAATCGATTTTTTAAAAAACCAATGATTAAGAAGTTCGCTACTAAAAGTCCAATTGCCGTAGAAACTAGCGGACCAAATACCCCTAGGAAATGAACACATGGCCACTGGACAATTAATTTAACAGCTGTGCCAATGAAGAAATACTTCACCGCGCGTTTGTTTTCTGAAAGTCCTTGCATGACAGCTGAGGCCACCACAAACAATCCCATCAGAATTGAAACGATTGAAGAAACCGTTAAGACGTTAGCTGCCAAGCCATGGTATTCGATACCATAAAAGGCTCGATTAAGTGGTCCAGCAATGGCTGCCATTCCCAAGGCAGCAGGAATCATCGTAAACATAAACATTGATAATACATTTGTGTTTTGCGCCTTGATTTCTTCCTTACGATTATTGGTCAAAGCTTCAGAAAGTAGTGGCACAGCAGTAACTGCCAATGCTGATGCCAACGAAATAGAAATCATAATTAATTTGTTTGAGTTAGCAGCAAACATTGCAAATAAGTCACTAACCTGAGTTGCGGTAAAGATTTTTAAACTGGTCATAATTGGAAAGAAAGTATATTGATCAATTAATTGAAAGATCGTAATTCCGGCTCCCAAAATAATGAACGGAACGGATTGAGCGATTATCTCTTGATATAACTGCTTTGGAGATACTCTAATCTGATTATCACTATTGGCAACTAAGCTTCTAAAGTGTTTTCTACGTTTTAAATAGTAGAACCCTAAAGTCAAAGTTCCAAACAATGCACCAATGAAGGCCGCAAATGTTGATTGTGAAACTGCAGTGATCCAGTTACCATGCATAACTTCCATGATAATGTAGGCTGTTGCCAACATGTACAAAACTCTGGCTAGTTGTTCAACGAATTGCGAAATCGCTGAAGGAGCCATTTCTTGATACCCTTGGAAGTAGCCACGAGTCAAACTCATTGTCGGAATAATCAAAACTGCCCATGCTAGTGAATGCAGGACAGGAACCACGTTCTCATTACCACCATCTAATAACGGTGCCCCAAAATAAAGAACTAACGCCGAGATTATTCCTAACGCCGCGGAAAGAATCAATCCACGTTTATAGATTCTAATTCCAACTCCATATTCGTTCATCGCATTGTAATGAGAAACTTGCTTAGCAATTGCTGAAGGGATTCCGGCGATTGCCACGATCAACACAAAACTATAGATGTTATATCCGAAACCATACAAAGCATTTCCACGATAGAAATATTCACCGAACCATTGACGCCAAGGTATTATGTAAATTGCTCCTAGAATTCTAGAAAAAATACTGCCGGCTGTCATCCATGCTGAACCAGATAGCATTTTATCTCTAGAAGCATCTCCTTGAGAATTATCAATCTCATTCATTTTTTAAAAATCCCACTTTCATCGATTTAATACACTCGTACTATTTTATCAAGAAATGAATTATTATCAATCTTTCATTGAATGTATTTATAAATCTTTATTAACTAAGTTTTATCTGTAATAAAAAAGTATTGTATTAAAATTAGTAAATGCTCTAAAATATTATTAATAGGTCATTTTTGACATTAAATTTATTGAGGTGAATATCTTGAGCAAGAAACGGATTGAATGGATCGATGTTGCCAAGGCAATTGGAATTATCGCCGTGGTGTTGGGTCATTCGTTAACCTATCATGGCACACTTTTTCATACTTTGTATTGGTGGCATATGCCAATCTTCTTTATCATGGGTGGCTTCTTCTTAAAACCAGTCAAGCCTGGACACTGGCCTGAATTCTTTAAAAAGCGGATCTATCCCCTATTAATATCTTATGCGTTTTGTGGAACGTTAGTAATTATGGTTTCCCACTTTCTGCGTAACGAATCATGGAAATATACCTTGTTTTATTTCGTGCGTCTAGTTTATGGTGGTCAGACTTTAAACCATTACACCAGTGTATTTTGGTATATTAACGTGTATCTGTTAACGATATTATTTGTCACATTCCTAATTACATACATTCAAAAAAGAGAATTCTTGATTATCGTTGGTTTTCTATCATTAATCGTCGGGACTAGTTATAAGCATATTCATTTTCTCAATTGGAAATATACTCCATGGGATTTTGATGTAGTTTTGATTGTAACGTTCTTTGTCTTGTTTGGATATTTATACTTCAAGAATATCCAACAAATTGTCAAAAATTTATGGTTCTTGATTCCTGCAACAATGATTACTCTGTGGTTAGTATTCATGCAATACACTGATAGATTCAACTTCGGTTTTTTCTTAAAATCACGGTTAATCCATGCTTCATATCATCATATTGCTTTATCCAGGGTTTCTTACGTAGCCATCATTCCAATCTTAGTATGTCTAGTAGTATTTGGATTCTGTTACTATCTATCAGAATACTGTCCACAATTTATTGTCCACGGATTACAAGTCCTTGGCCAACAAACCCTAGGAATTATGTATCTGCACAAAATTCTCCTTGATGTTTCGGGAAATCTAGGTGTTTCATCTCCATACATCAGAACTATAATTGCTCTTGCAGTATCCTTTATCCTGTCGTATATTTACATGTATTTCCTAAATCGAATTAGATTATCAAGAATGAACAAGGTGGCAAGAGAATAATATGTTCGAAAAATTCCGTTTTATTAGCTTTCGTTTCCTATACTTCATCATTGGAATAATTATAATTGTCATCTCCGTCTTTGCGCTCTGGCATTCCCGTCCTCAGGAATTAAAGGCTCCTGACAATGGTTTTGTTAGCAACAATACGCCGACAATATTTATTCACGGTTGGTCTAGTAGTTTAATGGCTGAACGTGATATGGTAACTTCTGCTGAGGTGCGTGGAGTGGCTAGAAAACGGATGATCATCAGAGTTCGTTCCAATGGTAAGATTCTCGTCACGGGAGACATCAAAAAATGGATGCGCAATCCAATCATCATGTTGCAATTTGACAATAATCGTGCCGGCGAAGTTCAATATGCTCACTGGCTAACTAAAGTCTGTAAATTATTAAAGGCAAAATACCATGTGAATAATTTAAACTTTGTTGGTCACTCCATGGGTGCTTACGCTGCCGTGTACTACAACTTATTAAACGGCAATCAAAGTGACCTTCCGAGAACCCAAAAAATGTGTCTGATCGCTGGTCCATATGATGGCATCATCGATAATCACAAGGCTAATCAACCGACTTCGGGTCCACTTAAGACTTTGTGGGACGATAAGCCCAACCAAAACCGGTTGTTAGCAGATGGCCGTCCCAAGATCATTCATCCTGAATACAAGAAACTGTACAGGCTACGCAATAATTTTCCTCATCAAGTGCGAGTCCTTAATATCTTTGGCAACATTGGTGATGGCTCAAATTCAGACGGTGTCGTAACTGCGACCTCAGCACTATCACTACGATATATTTTGAGAGACAAAGTCAACTTCTATCAAACATTTGAATCATTTGGTGCCAAGTCACAACATTCCGCTCTTCATGATAATAACTTAGCCGTTAATCGCCAATTAACTGAATTTATTTGGGCCAAGAATTATCAACCTGGAGCGCCTAACGACTTACAGCAATAAAAAAAAAGAACCTCGAGAGAATTCTCAAGGTTCTTTTTTATTAGTTAGCAACGATATTAACAATTTTGTTTGGTACAACAATTACTTTACGTACTGTCTTACCATCAGTAAATTCTTTAACTTTTTCATCAGATAAAGCAATTTCTTTGACCTTATCTTGATCTTCATCACTGGCAACTTCAATATGGGCACGAACTTTACCATTAACTTGAACGACCATTTGAATGGTATCTTCAACTAATTCATTCTCATCATAAGTTGGCCATTCAGAGTAAGAAATTGTATCATCATGTCCCATTAGACTCCAAAGCTCTTCAGCGATATGTGGAGCAACTGGGGCAAGTAATTTCACAAATCCTTCAAGGTATTCGATTGGCAAAGCATCCACCTTGTATGCCTCGTTAACAAATACCATCATTTGAGAAATACCAACATTAAAGCGCATGTTTTCAAAATCGTCAGAAACAATCTTTACAGTTTGATTGTAAATCTTTGATAATGAACCATCGTTGATAGTTGTAACGCGATCACGTAAATGATTATTTTCATCAATCATTAAACGCCATACTCTATCTAACCAATGGTGAGCTCCCTTGATTCCTTCAGTACTCCATGGTTTAGATGCATCTAAAGGACCCATGAACATTTCATAAACTCTAAGCGTATCAGCACCGTAGCTTTCAACGATTTCATCGGGATTGATAACGTTACCCTTTGATTTAGACATCTTTTCATGGTTGGTTCCTAGGATCATACCTTGGTTAACTAACTTTTGGAACGGTTCCTTAGTTGGTACTACTCCAAGATCGTATAAGAACTTGTGCCAGAAACGAGCGTAAAGCAAGTGAAGCACGGCATGTTCGGCACCACCAACATACAAGTCAACTGGTGACCAATACTTAAGCTTGTCATAGTCGGCTAAAGCATCTTTGTTAGTTGGATCGATGTAGCGTAAGAAGTACCAAGAACTACCTGCCCATTGTGGCATAGTGTTAGTTTCTCGTTTACCCTTACGACCGTTTTCATCGACAACATTAACCCAGTCGTCAATATTAGCAAGTGGACTCTCACCACTACCAGAAGGTTCAATGTTCTTAGCCTTTGGTAACTTCAATGGTAATTCGTCTTCAGGAACTAAAGTAGTTTCGCCATCTTCCCAGTGAATTACTGGAATTGGTTCACCCCAGTAACGTTGACGTGAGAAAATCCAGTCACGAAGACGGTAATTGATCTTCTCGCTACCATAACCTTTGTCAGTTAACCAATCGATAGCTTTTTTAATAGCATCTTCTTTGTTCAAGCCATTCAAGAAGTCAGAATTAATATGTGTACCATCTCCAGTATAAGCAGCTTCTTCAACGTCGCCACCTTCAATTACTGGAACGATTGGTAAATCAAATTTCTTAGCAAATTCATAGTCTCGGTCATCATGCGCAGGAACGGCCATGATGGCACCAGTTCCATATGAAGAAAGCACGTAATCACCGATCCAGATTGGTACTTGCTTACCATTGATTGGGTTAATACCATAAGCACCAGTGAAGACACCACTTTTGTCCTTGTTAAGATCAGTTCTTTCAAGATCAGATTTTCTAGATACTTCTTCTTGATAAGCTTCAACAACCGCACGTTGATCGTCAGTAACGATTTTGGAAACTATTTCATGTTCTGGTGAAAGCACCATGTATGTTGCACCAAATAAAGTATCTGGTCTAGTAGTGAACACTTCGATTTTTTCGCCGTCATGTCCGGCAACATCAAAGAAGACACTGGCACCCTTTGAGCGACCAATCCAGTTTCTTTGTTGCTCTTTGATACTTTCAGGCCAGTCTAGGTCATCAAGATCATCGATCAAGCGATCGGCATAGGCAGTGATCTTCAATACCCATTGTCTCATTGGGACACGGTAAACTGGGTAGCCACCACGCTCTGTCTTACCATCGATAACTTCTTCGTTAGAAACAACGGTTCCACCCATAAAATCAGGAGCCCAGTTGACTTCGATTTCGTCTTCGTAAGCTAAACCTTTTTTGTATAGTTGTTCAAAAATCCATTGAGTCCACTTGTAGTATTCAGGATCAGTAGTGTTAACTTCTCGATCCCAGTCATATGAAAAACCAAGTGACTTAATTTGTCGTTTAAAGTTTTTGACGTTTTGAGCTGTAAAATCACGAGGATTATGTCCAGTCTTTAATGCATATTGTTCAGCAGGTAGACCAAATGCATCCCATCCCATTGGATGAAGCACATTCTTGCCCTGCATTCTTTTCATTCTGGCCATAATATCGGTTGCCGTATATCCTTCAGGATGGCCTACGTGCAAGCCTTGACCAGATGGGTAAGGAAACATGTCTAAGACATAGTACTTTTCCTTATCCATTGAATCAGACGCCTTAAACGTCTTGTTTTCGTTCCAGTAGTGTTGCCACTTACGTTCAATCACATCGTGGTTATATGCCATAAATTTTATCCTCCTGATTATCTGCAATTTTTTAACAAAAAAGCCCCATAACAAATTCAGTCTTCACTGACTTATTATAGGGCGAGTTATCGCGGTACCACCTATGTTCCCCCTACTAAGTAAGGGACACTCTTAAGCTGTAACGGTGCTACCGGGTTAGTTTACTTGAGTTCAATTAACCATTCCACGATGAGTTCGCTAGCTGACTCTTCAAGTTCACATTAACCACTTGATTTCTGAAGTAAAGTTGACTAGTTACTAATTCGCTTCATCATTTTGAAAATTAAAATTGCTGACATTAATGCTATCAAATCATTCAAGAAAAAGCAACTTTCCAATGATATACTTTAATTAACATTGTTAAAGAAGGGTCGCATAAATGAACAAAACGAATTATCGTAACCAAAAAATAGTAATTTACATAAGTTTAGTTATCTTCTTAATTTTGGCTTGGATGGTCGTTGGCCATTTCTCACCATTGCAACATACTGACGAGCAAGTTCAAGCTTGGATTCGTTCTGGAATCAATCCAACACAAACTTCAATTATGATTCACGTAACGAATTTAATGGGTAGTAAGTCATCTCTAGTGATTATTCTTGTGATTATCGTAGGCCTCCTAGCTTTTAAACAACTAGGAGCAGCACTGTTTGTCACCGTCAATAGTATGTTACTGTCATATCCAATGAATGTTGGCTTAAAACTATTGATCAATCGCCCTCGCCCATCAATCCACCACTTAGTAACGGTTCACTCAACCAGCTTTCCAAGTGGGCATGCCATGATCAGTATTATGCTTGCTGGATCATTAATAATATTAATCAATAACCATTGGCGGCGGAATATCGCCACAATGACGGCAGTATTATTACTAAGTTTGTTTATTTTAATCATTGGTTATTCCAGAGTTTATTTAGGGGTCCATTATCCAAGTGATGTCTTAGCCGGTTATTGTGTTGGTTTATTGACGATTAATTTAGTATATATTTTATTTAAAAGGTGGCAAATTTTATGAAAAACACACTTCAATCATCACTAGCATTTAGCCATACTTTGCTGCAGAGCGTCGTCAAACCTGGTGACAATGTAATCGATGCCACTATGGGTAACGGTCATGACACCCTATTTTTAGCTCAACTTGTTCAAGCGACTGGACATGTTAGTGCCTTTGATATCCAGGCTTCAGCAATTGAATCAACTAAACAACTTCTAGCAGATAATCAGATTGCTGACAATAATTACAATCTGTATCAAATGAGTCATTCCCAGATTAAAGATGTGCTTCCTGAAGACAGTAAAATCACTGCGGCTATTTTTAATTTGGGTTATCTTCCAGGTGGTGATAAATCAGTCATCACCCATAGTGAAACATCAATTCCGGCGATTCAACAATGCCTACAGATGTTAGAAAGACACGGACTTGTCGTGGTCGTTCTTTATTATGGTCATCCCGGTGGAGAGTCAGAAAAAGAAGCGATTATAGATTTCACACACAGCCTTGATCAACATGTCTACAACGTTTTACAATATCAATTCGTTAATCAAGTCCAAGCCCCACCTATTTGTTTGGCATTCGAAAAACGTTAATAAAAAGCGGCCTTAGCCACGATTGAATTTTATCAATCAGACTAAAGTCGCTTATTTTTTTGTTTGTCATATGTATTAGCAATATATGCCAACACGATTAAAATCAGTCCCACAATAAAGACATTGTGCAATGAACTGTATAGAATCTGACGGAGATCTGGAAGCAGTTTACTTGGCAACTCATGAACAGTTTGTGGATTGATCAACTTATCGATCATATTCATCGTCAAACCATTACTTGAAGCAACTTGCCCCATCATTGTCATATTCATTACGATTCCAAATCCCGACATCATTAGCGATTGTCCCAGAGTTCTAGCAAGAGTGTTGAATGAGGTGGCCACCCCAATTTGATCGCTCTTCACTGTATTTTGGACACTAATAGTCGTGGTAGTAATCGTAATTCCGAAACCAATTCCACAAATTGCCGAAATCAATAAGAATGCGACAAATGGAGTATCAGCTGGAATCAGTACCATGATTGCAGCGCCAGCCAACACGAACGCTAAACTAATATTTAAGATAACCTTAGGAGTCCACTTAGCCATCATCTTACCAGCCGCAAATGAACCAACGATCCACATTAAAGAACTTGGCGTAATCGCAAAACCAGCCATTGAGGCTTTTAAGCCTAAGATTCCTTGAGTCCAATCTGGCAGATAGACTTCGTAGCCAATTAAGAAACCGCTGACCAATGCTGCAACTAAATTTTGGGCTACGAAGGTCTTATTAAGAAATAAAGACAATGGAATTAGCGGGTTTTCAACGATTGATTCTGTTCTAACGAACATGACGCCAGCAAATCCGGCGACAACTGCACACCCAACGATTTCAAACCAATTAATCGGTGTTTGACCAATTACTTGAAAGGCCCACATTACGGCTAACAAGGTAATCGTTAAAAATGTCATTCCACGATAATCGACTTTAGTTTTCGTCGTAACCTTATCTTCAGTGAGGTAAAAGAAAATCATCCCCATGACGATTAATCCGATTGGCAGATTAATAAAGAAAATCCAGTGCCAGCTTAAGTGGTCAACAATGAATCCACCAAGTAGTGGTGCGATAATCGAAGCAATTCCCCAAGCGGAACTATTCAATCCCAGCACCTGGGCCCTTTTTTCCAGTGGATAAATATCAGCAATAATCGTGTTAGACACCGGCATGATCGAACCAGCCCCTATACCTTGAATGGCCCGCCAGAAAATTAAGCCAATCATTGATTGAGAAAATCCTGACATCACGGATCCGACTATAAAGATAAGTAATCCAGTTAAAAACATGGGTTTTCGGCCGATTTGATCTGATAATTTACCATAAATGGGCGTTGAAATCGCATTGGTAAGTAAAAATATTGAGAAGACCCAGTTCATTAGCGAAACGCCATGCAAATCACCAATAATCGTCGGCATTGCGGTTGAAACAATGGTTCCTTCAATTGCACTCATAAATGTGGCCACAAATAAGGCAACTGTGACCACCGGAATATTAGTTTTTTTATTCGTTTGGTGAGCCATAATCTTTCTCCTTTGTAATAGCTTCAAGTAAAAAACGCCCCTGAATAAGCATTCAAGGGCGTTTTGCTAATTAGCTGTTTATAACTTGAAGTAATCTTTTAACGCATTGACTTTATCAGTATGTTCCCATGGTAGGTCAACGTCAGTTCTACCAAAGTGACCATAAGCAGCAGTTTGTTCATAAATTGGTCGATTTAAATCAAGCATCTGGATAATTCCAGCAGGTCTTAAATCGAAGATATTACGAACTGCTTCAACCAATTGTTCTTCTGAAACTTTAGCAGTTCCAAATGAATCAACTGAGATTGATACAGGTTCAGCAACACCAATGGCGTAAGCTATTTGAACCTCAATCTTATCTGCCAAACCGGCAGCAACGATGTTTTTAGCAATGTAACGAGCAGCGTAACTAGCTGAACGATCAACCTTAGTTGCGTCCTTACCAGAAAATGCTCCACCACCATGGTGAGCAAAACCACCGTAAGTATCAACGATGATTTTACGACCAGTTAAACCGGCATCCCCTTGAGGACCACCGATAACAAAACGGCCAGTTGGATTAATCAAATATCTAGTTTCGTCATCCAAATACTTAGCTGGAATAACTGGTTTGATGATTTGTTCGATCACATCATGACGGATTTGGTCCAAATCAACGCCATCAGCGTGTTGTGTACTAATAACAACGGTATTCACCTTAACTGGCTTTTCATCGTCATCATACTCAATAGTTACCTCTGCCTTGGCATCAGGGCCGAGATATTCAAGCTGACCACTCTTACGTAACTCAGCTTGGCGCTTCATTAATTTGTGGCTTAAAGAAATTGGTAATGGCATTAATTCTGGTGTTTCATTGATTGCGTAACCAAACATTAAACCTTGGTCACCAGCACCTATCTTATCCAACGGATCAGTATCACCTTCACGAGTTTCAAGTGCCTCATCAACCCCTTGGGCAATATCTGGTGATTGTTCATCGATTGCCACCATAACTGCACAGGTATCGCCATCGAAACCATACTTGCCGTCGGTATAACCGATTCGCTTGATAGTCTCTCTAACAATATGTTGAATATCCACATAAGCGTTGGTAGAAATTTCACCAAACACTAATACCAATCCAGTAGTTACTGAGGTCTCACAGGCAACCCGTGAGTTAGGATCCTTCTTTAATAATTCATCCAAGATTGCGTCACTGATTTGGTCAGCGATTTTATCAGGATGTCCTTCTGAAACTGATTCCGAAGTAAAAAGATGTTTTTCTTGCATCGTCTTTCCCCCATCTATTATTTTTTATGGTTACAAGGATTCTCTATCAAATACATAGAGCCTATCGGGAACTCATAACTATGATATCCTATCACAAATTCAAGAGTAATTAAACATTGAATTGACCAGGAACCAGATTAATAATATGATTCTAGGTATGAAAACAAAGGAAGTGACAAGGTGAACTTTGATTTAAGATCCACTACATACAAAGTATTTCAAATCCTAATTCCTGTAGTAATTTGGACGATGTTTGCTGGCATATCATTCAAGCAATATTTCTCTAGTAGTAGCTTAATAATGATCTTAATTCTAGAAATTTTCTACTCAATATTGGTTAATCAAATGTTCGTCAAAGATCCTAATCTATTGCTAGGAATCATCTTAGATGTGGTCAGTAGTATTTTAGTCATCAACTTGGCGAGTTCAATTGGAATGTTTAATATTTCATTGATCATAATGGGCATCATCCTAGCCAATTGTTTAATTTTCACGGATCTGGTAAATGAACCCCACTGTGCTTGGATTATTTATTCTCTTATCAGTGGTCCAGGGTTAGTATTCGCCATCATGATAGTGGATAACCATTTTCTTTCTATCCTCAACTTAAGTTTTTTGACATTGTTAATTTTTATCAATGCATTATTTACTTTTCCATTATTTATGGCAACACCCAACTGGACATTCACTCTCTCAATTGCAGTTATCACAATTATCTTAGCGACCAGCATTATTCCCTCAGCCGCTAAAATCGTTGGGTTAGTAATCTTGATTGGAATCTTCTTGTTTTTACAATTCAGCCTAAAAGCGAACCAATTCAAACAAAAATCAAACATCGCCATCACGTTATCATTGCTGTCTACCATCGTATTATTCATCTGAATTCTTTAGGAGTTCTTAATCAGTTTAAGGATTTCCAAAGTCACAAGTATTTATCACTTTTAATCCTGTGATGATGTTACAATCATTGCTATCCTAGGAAAGTGGTGAATAGTAATGAATATAAAAATTGTCGGTGATATTCGTAATGGCAACTTCCAGCCAAGCTTAACTGGTAACCTTGCTGTCGATGACGCCCTAATTGATAATTTTAGTCAGAAGCTTCGAGCTAAAGTGGCAGACACGTTCCATGACGTTCGCGTTTCAGTTGACCACTTTCTGAATTTAGAGCATCAATCTGATTCAAATTCAATTATCGTCATAGACAACGATATTTCTAAATATTTAGATGCAGATACTAAAAAAATGCACACGATGATCGATGTGAACCATACAGATATTTTGCATGGAACCGTTGATAGCATCGCTAAAAAGATAACTGATCGACTAGACATGAATAAATAACATGAAAAAAGGTATGCCTGAATTACAGGCATACCTTTTTATTATGATTAATACATTGTAGTTGAAGCTAAAATTTCAGGGTTTCTGTTTGATAATAGCATTCCATGACCAGATCCATCATAGAACAAGCTTTCAAACTCGCGACCTGAGTTGAACTTAGTGTACTTAAATGAGTTATGAGTTAATGATCCACGACCATTCAACTGTCGAGCAGGTAAACTAACGATTGAATCATCTGATACTAAGTACAAGCGACCATTTCTTGAGTTATAACCAATTGATTGTTGATGAGTTCCTGGTTGGTGTGTCAATAACTGCTTGGTTAGAGTTACTGAGATATGATTACCAGAAATCACACCTCTATAAATCTTGACCTGACCACTTGAGGTTGTCCACCAGTATGCATGGCCAGTTGTATCAAATGTTAAGTCATGTCCGGAAGGCACATTGGCACCATGGTTGTTCATGTAGAACTTAATGGCTTTCTTTGGTTTTAATGAGGTGGTAGAAATGTTTTGGATAGTTGACCATCTAGTTGCGGTCATGTTAGCAGAATCACGCCACATCCAAAGTGAATGGTGCTTTTTGTCATATGCTAATGATTGGCCATGACCCACTTGGAATAATGGTCCAACTTTGATTGCAGCAGAATTCTTAGCAAGAGGTGCATTTTGAGACTTTTCAAAGCCCATACTTGCCAACTTAGAACGATCATAACGGACGATAAATCCTTTACCATTCAATTGGTGTGGAGCGTAAACAACAAATAAGTATTTACCGTTCGTAGCAGCTGACTGTGGATTAGTCATATCATAGTTAGCTTTGCCAAGTGCTAAGCGAGTATTTGGCAAAAGATACTTTGTCTTCAAAGCCCATTTAGTACCACTAACACTATTGATAGTCGTACTACCACTTGGATTTGATGAGAATGAATAATCTCCATTAGCCTTAACAAATTTAACTTGACTGTCATTAACCGTTCTTAAACTAGCAGCCGTATATTGATGAAGTGCGTTTGAATTTTGAACATAAGTATCAGCATGAGCGACCCCAATTGATGCAAACGTTAGCAATCCACCCAAAATAATTCCGTTTCCAACATTTTTGAAATTCATAATAATTTCCTCCCAAGTTAAAATGCTCTATCCGCCTGTAAAACTTCTGGACAGTGATTTACCAATAAATTACCATGTGAACTACCATCATATGCGATGCCTTCAAACTCCCTAATTGGCGCGAATTCTGACCACTCAAAATTACTATTAGTTAAGTGACCGTGCCCATTCAAACGTTTGGCAGAGAAGCTCGCTATCGAGCCATCCGAAACCATTAACAAACGTTGTCTAATGGGATTATATCCCATACTTTGAATTCGAGTACCAGGAATCTTACGTAATATCTGATGAGTCAATCTGAATTTGACCGAACGATGATGAATCTTACCTTTATAGATGTAGCCACCAAAACCAGGATTTGACCAGAAGTATGCATTTCCACTCTTGTCAAACGTTAGTGTGTGTCCACCTGGAACGCTAAATCTACCTCTTTTTAATCTAAATCGAATCATTTTGTCAGGGCGTAATCTATTACTGTCAACATGCACTATGTATCCCCACTGACTGCTGGGTACTCTTGGTGCTTTTTCATTATCGCGCCACATGTACAAACCGTGATTCTTCCAATTATACGCTAACGACTGACCGTGTCCTGTCACAAATAACGGACCAACTTTAATGTGTTTCTGAATTTGTTTTTGCATCTTTGAATAATGGCCATTTGTCTTAACATATGTACTTTGTAAAAGTTCAGGATGTAACCGAATGCCCATCTGGTCTAAAACACGAATGTCGAATCTAACAATCCGTCCCTTATTTTTTAGATTAGTAGGACAATAAACCACGTACATATACTTATCTTTATCCATCGCAATTGATTGTGGGTTTCCCCAATGTTGTGCTCCCTTACCGGGCGATGGTAGTAAATATCTCGTAGTAAAGCTAACTTTTTTACCTTTTGTGGACCTAACAGTATGTTGATCTGCCTTATGCACAACATGAGCATAATTTTTAGGTTTGGAGACGTACTTGACCTTACTATCATTAATATACCTTAATGAACCTTTAGTCAGTGCAGATGACTGCTGATGATACAATACCATCTTGGCATTTGCGGTAAAAAATCCAAGCAAAGTATATGAGAATAGGCAAGCTATGATAAAGCGAATTACCTTCATACAACTCATTTTCCCCTCAGAAAATTCAATATTAATGCAATTTAGATATTAGTCCAAGGTTATTGTATTGTAAAGCCGATTATGCTTAAAAAGCCATTGCTTAGGTGACATTCATCAACTTAAACAATGGCTTAAATTATTATAATTTTTTATTTTTTCGAAGATACCATAACATAATTCCACCCAGGAATAATGTAAAAATAACCGTCCCTAACCAAGATAATTTACTACCTGCCCAAGGCAAGAACATGTTCATTCCGTAGAATCCGGAAACAATTGGTGGAATTGCCAATAACAATGACCAAACTGTTAGGAATTGCATCGTTTGATTCAATCGATTATTCAACATGTTACCAAATGTATCCTCAAATTCGCTGACAACCGTACTAACGATTTCAAAACTATTTTGACATTGTCGATACTCAATAATCAAATCATCAACTAATTGACGATTTTCTTTAGTAGCAATCTCTTTCAAATCATCTTCAGCAAGCATTGCTTTAAATTGCTCCAATGCAATCACATTACCCTCACAGGCTGATCTTAAATAAACCAGTTTACGCTTCAGATCAGAAATGGCTATTAAACGTTCATTAGTCACCTTTCGATTACTTAATTCTAGACCTTCAGCCTCTTTACTCATGTCATTCAAGAGTTCAAAGAAATTATCAACAATCGAACGTAAAATTGCCATGATTCTTAATTGTAAGCTAGAGATGTCATTGGTATCTGCGGCCAATCCTCGTTGATTAGAATCATGACACACAGTAATCAGTGTGGTTTGATTAAAGCCAATAAAAATCGGCAGAGTTGTCGTTTTGCTAGAAACTTTTATTGGCAACGCCCGAATAACAATGGCACCAAAATTATCTGAACTGTCGTAAGTGGCCCGCGGCTCTTCATAAGTGTCGATCATATAGTTAAAATATTTTTTTGAAATATTAACTTTACTTAACTCATCATTCAGCTCGCTTTTAGTAGGCTCAACTGCTTCGATCCATTCATAATTCGCCATTTGATGACTTTTGATCATCCCACTGACCCCCAACTATTTGTTTTTTTTAACACCAAACTCATATATTAAGAGTAACAGAACAACTGAACCAAGTGAAATAATCATTGGGATTCTTGTTGATTGATTGAATAGCAAGAAAATTAAAATGCCGGCAAAGAATAGTAACGTGGCATAATCAGCAATCGGATAGCCTGGCATCCTAAACGTCTTAGCACCTTCTGGATGATGATGCCGATAAACCAAATGCACAACAATTAAAATCACCCAAACGATGACGAAGTTAATCGTCGAAACACTTGAGACTAAGCTAAAGACTCCTTCAGGCATGAAGTAATTCAAAGCTACGATAATTAACAATACTACTGTAGAAACATTTAATGCCAAATTAGGAACACCGTTTCTAGATAGCTTGGTTACAAATGATGAAGCATTACCACCCATACCAAGGGCATACATTGTCCGACTAGTACTGAACAAACAGCTATTAGTAGCCGAGATGGCAGCGGTCAACACTACGAAGTTCAAAATTCCGGCCGCACCAACTACTCCGATACCAGAGAAGACTTGAACGAATGGACTGACGCTCGTCTTAATATGATTCCATGGAAACACACTCATGACCGCAATCATCGAGCCCACATAAAACAATCCGATTCTGATTGGTAAACTATTGATAGCTTTTGGCAAGTTCTCCTCCGGATTATCAGTCTCACCAGCAGTCATACCCACCATTTCAATACCAACAAAGGCAAACACTACCATTTGAAATGACAGTAAAAAGCCACTAATACCAGTTGGGAAAAAACCACCGTGATCAAATAAATTATTAAAACCAGCGGTATATCCACCCGCAACTTTAAATTTGAAAATTGCTAAGAAAAATCCGACGGCTACCAATAAAACAATGGCAATTACTTTGATCATTGAGAACCAGGTTTCTAGTTCACCAAATAATTTTACATTCACTTTATTAGCTAAAAACAAACTTCCCAAAATAATCAGTGGTGGAATCCATTGAGGGACTCCGGGAAACCAATACTTAACATAAATTCCAGTGGCCGTTAAATCAGCCATTGCTAGACTGATCCAACAAAACCAGTATGTCCAACCAGTCACAAATTCAAACCGATCACCAAGGTACTCCTTCACAAAATCTAAGAAAGAGTGTTTAGTTTGATCTGACAACAGTAATTCACCAATTGCCCTCATTAATAAGAAACAAAAGCCACCGACGATCAAATAAGATAGAATAATTGATGGCCCTGATAGATGAATGGCACTTGAGGAACCCAAAAACAATCCTGTTCCAATGGCACCACCAATTGCGATCATCTGTATGTGTCTGCTTTTTAATGACCTGGATAATACTTTTTGATCCTCTTCCATATGATAATTCCTCCACAAACTAAATAAAAAAACACCCCTGGTACGTTATTAAGTACCAGGGGCGTTTTTAAACGCGGTTCCACCCATTTTTTACAATAATTTATTGCCTTTTAATTGCTGATAACGGTCGCACCGATAAAACGCCATATTTACATTCCAACTTTCAGCGAACGTTAGATCTCTGTTTACCATGTGTCAAACATTATAAAGATTCCAGTTCCATTTTGTCAAGCGTCGATAATTCTAGCTCGCTTTGCAAAAACATTATTTTTGGTGTTAAATTGATTTATAAATAGTTGACCTAGGAGGTCATGATTATGAGTGATAAGTACCCGACCTTTAATGAAAGTCAGTGGCGAATGGCTCAGCAAGCTGTGCTTGACGAATATGCTGAATACATAAGTGAATTACAATCAAAGGGTGTCGACTACACGGTTAAAAATGCCAGACAATTATTGATTTACCAGGATTTACTATCCGAATGGAAAAATCATCGTTTACCAACAGTGATTTCTGATTTAGAAGCAAACCCATTTGCCCTGACGATTTTCACTGACTTAAAAAAAACTAAAACTAGTCATTTACTACAACGTGGATACGAGCACATCACCAATTGGCCGGATTTCAACCCTACTCCACTAACATTGTGGTTAGAGTTGGAAGAAGACATGAATATCTAACCCGATAACAATAAATATGGTATTTGGATATCAAATAAAAAAAGATGCCGTAAAACCAATGGCGTGGTAGCCTGATTTTAACGGTATTTTTTCGTGTAATTATTTCTTCAACATTAAGCTGAATATATTAAATTATTCTTCTGGTGGGAAATTATCCATTTCATGTTCTGAGAAATCTTCTATAAAGCTAAGAATACTCTTGGCCTTATCTTCACCATAATTAGAAATCCAGTTATCAAATCTCTTAGTAGTCAAATCGTACACCTTTTTTTCAACTTCTTGACCGCTTGGTGTCAAATGAAGATACAAACGGCGACGATCACTTTCAGCTGGTTTTTGGTAGATATAATCGTGCTGTAATAACACCTTGATTTGTCGAGAAATTGCGCTTCTAGTTACCTTTCGTTCAGCTGCGATATCCATCAACGAAACATCTTTTCGTTCGGCAATCGTATGTAAAATTAGATACTGCTCAAAAGATAATCCATACTTGGTTGCTGGTTCTGACACAAAGCTATCCAAATATTTTAATGACGACAAATACACATCTATTGCTTCTTTAAGTAGTTTATCATTCGTGTTACTCATTTGCTTCACCATTCCTGTACATTCTCCCTATTACAACTACACAGTCTTATTACGTATTATATTACTAATAAGGTTTATAAACAACACTCATTAGCTATAAGTTAATTAGTTATTTAGTAATCATCATCCAATCATAATCGTGTATTATATAGATAGATAAAATTATTCAAATTAAAAAAGCGTGAAGGTGAAAATATGCCTCAATTAAATGAAAGAATTCAAGCCATCGAGCTACAAAGTTATAAATTTTTCCGCGATTTATGCGAAAAAAATAATCTAAAATATTTTGCTCTGGGTGGAACACTCCTTGGGGCCATTCGCCATCGTGGATTCATCCCGTGGGATGATGACATGGACATTGGGCTTCCAAGAGAAGACTACGACAAGCTCTTACAAATCGTAGCTACTCAATTAAGCGACACCAAGTACTTTTTCCAAACCCCGTTCTCCGATGACAACTACGCCCTGAGTTATGGCAAACTGTTGAACCGGCACACATACATTGAAGAAAAGAATAACTACAATGATGCAAAAAAAGGCGTATTCATTGACGTTTTTCCAATTGATAAGATTTCTACCTCTGTAGAAAAGCAACGGGCTCAAATGCAAAAAATAAGACGTTTAGATAGTCGATTATACTTAAAGCTTAGGTATAACTTCATTGATAATCCGATCAAGCGCTTTTACTCTCCTCTTAGTGACCAACAACTGGCAACAGCTGCAGAATTCAAGAATCAAAGAGAAGAAACCATGCGCACTTATAATGATAACGATAATTGGCAAATTGCCAAGAATCTTGCTTCACAATATGAATACGATGCAGAAATATTTACTGCAGAACAATTAGACAACATTGTCGAGGTTCCATTTGAAGATACTAAAATACCGATTTTTGCTGATTACGATACGGTTTTAACAAATATTTACCACGACTATATGACGTTACCACCAGAAAATCAACAAGTTTCAAAACATATCAATCTGTTGATCATGGATAACCAACAATTCACTCAATAATTACTTCTGCTTGCAATGATTATTCATTTTTGGTAGTTTGAAATTAATAAAACAACAAGATACGAGGTGATTATATGTTTGATCGAACTCAGGCAAGATTTGCCAGTTATAGCATTGTTTCTTCAATGCCAGACCAAGCAATTGATAACGTGTGGTTCATTATTGATAATGACTTACAGGGAGTCTTCCCACTTTCAAACTTGGTAACATTCAACCTAATCAACAATGATGGCCAATTAGCATATGACTTTTTACAAGATAACGAAATCGTGGCTACCTTTGATTCGCCATATCCATATACCACTGATTACCCACAATCAATCGTGGTCTATGACAGTGGTGAACAACAATTAATTGCCACACCTAATGAAATTAATCTTTAAGAGCCGATCTTCTACTGATGAAGACTGGCTTTTTTATTACTTAATTCAGTCATTCTAGAGTAAATTAAAATTATTTTGATTATTGCTATATGTAACTAAGACAAATTCAATATAATTATTATTACCTTCCAATAATTATAAGCATTCTATAATTTATACTCAAATTACTATTTAGTAATACCTATGCTTCAATGTGAAAATAATAAGGATATCCCTACCAAGTAGAGATATCCTTATTATTTATAACTGCTCTGGCTGGGTTCGAACCAGCGACCTCTTGATTAACAGTCAATTATTCTACCACTGAACTACAGAGCAATGAATTAATGAAAGCTATGATATATTTATACCATGGAATGATAATCTTTGCAATCATTTTTTCATCGTTTTCTAATTTAATTTAACCGATATGATTTTCCTTCAAAATCGCGGTAATCTCATCCTGCATTTCGTCGGTCTTAGTCCACTCATCAAAGTGATCCATGCTTTCATCTGGCATTTCAAAGTTTTCATTGATGTATTGCTGATACTTTTCCACGTGAACTGAATGTGGAATGTTTAACTGTAAGATGCGTACTTCTTTGATAAATCCTCGTTCAGCTGCCAACTCAGCCCTACCGTTCTGTACCATGTTGCTGATTTCAATGTATTTAGTCCCATCGTTTCTAGTAATTTCTTCAATTAAAGTTAGTTCTTCATTATTCTTCACTTTCAGTCACCCACTTAATATCGTTAACATTAATTATACAAAAAATAGCTGATGGGATAAACCCCACCAGCTACAAGAGAGAAAGAGAATTGATTTAGAAGGTATTGATATATTACCTACCTATCAATATACATTTTAGTGTAAGCGCTGTCAATGTTCTACAATAAAAAAAGCCTTTCGGCCCCTTTATTTTTATGGAAGATGCAACGTGTGAGTTGGGTTAAACAATAAGTGCGGATTAGAAACAATATGTGCAACTGAATAACCTGAAACGTTAACTAAACAGAAGAAGACTAAGGCAATCAAAACTACCCATGTCAAAATTTGATTGGCAACTGACATCTTTTCAGAAATTACAGAGCCATAGAACAATTTATTGATCTTAGAAGGTATTGATTTATCTTCTGGATTATCCTTTTGATGTTCTTCAGTAACTTCCTGTTGATACTTTTTAATACTAAAGTTCTTTTGAATGTTCTTTTGTTCGCTTTGGAACTTCTTTTTCTCTTTTTTACTTAAACCTTTGAACCATTGAGTGAATTCATGATACTTTTCAGTAACCTCATCAGTTGGTCCCACCATCTTTAAAGCACCATAGTTAATCCATGCAACACGGTCACAAAGCATTTGAATTTGCTTTAATGAATGACTAACAAAGATGATAGTCTTGCCTTGTTTCTTGAAATCTGTGATTTTGTCAACACATTTTTGATAGAAGGTATCATCACCAACAGAAAGTGCCTCATCAATGATTAAGATATCTGGATCAATATGAACAGCGATTGCGAATCCTAAACGAGAGCGCATACCGCTTGAATAACTTTTAACTGGTTGATCAACGAAGTCACCAATATCAGCAAATGAAATGATATCTGGCATCATTTCGTCGATTTGTTCATTGGTCATTCCTTGCATCAAAGATTTAAGACGGATGTTTTCTCGACCAGTTAACTTATTTCTAAGTCCTGCCCGAATGGCAACGATTGAAGTGTCACCTTTAACATCAACTTGGCCAGTAGTTTGTGGAATGATTCCAGAGATAATGTTTGAAAGAGTTGACTTACCTGAACCATTAACTCCAATAAGCCCCATTGTCTCACCTGGTTTGATGGTTAGTGAGATACCCATCAATGACCAGAAATGAGGAATTTGTCGTTGACTCTTTAATGAAAAGAATGATCTCAACTTTTCAGATTGAGTCTTGAATAAATCATATTCCTTTGTAACGTTTTCAACTTTAACTTTATATTCTTCTACCATTTTTAATTCTCCTAGTTGAGAAATCAATATTAACTGCTATATTATATCAAAAATTACCAGAAAAAAAAGGCACGGCTAATGACTTATACGAACCTTAATTTTCAAACCCTATTTAGTTGTTGCAATTTCAATCGGAAACAATAATTTTGGTACAATGGTATTTTCCGTTTTATTAGGAAATACTCGTTGACTGGCAATAACTATCTTCCGGTTAGTAATTTTAGAAGCAGCATTATTTGTACTTTGAGTAGTGGTGCCTGATGTCGCTAATTGACGGTCAACTTCAGCAGTAATTTTATCATTAATACTTGCCGAACTAGGACTAGTATCCAACTTATCCAAATGATAGTTGTCAATCAAATGATTTAACTTATTACCGTATTCCATATCAGTAGCATACGTTGATGACAATGCCATCGCTGCATCACTAGCACTTAATGAATTAGTCGTCCAAGTTCCAGAATACAACATTGGATCATCAGTGGTACCATTTCTTAAGATATGTGCATTGTCTTCAACTGAGTCCATGATTGATGGATATTTTTTGAACGCGGCACTTGTCGAAATGGTCTTACCTTTAGAAGTCATTTCCTGAGTACCCATAGTAACAGACTGGCCATCATAACTACCCTTAACACCAAAATAATTATTACCGTCGATTGCAAGAGTAGATTGCCCACAGTCACTTTCCAGCATTGCTTGAGCCATCATAACCGAAGCGTATAAGTGGTTTTCTCGACTCACTTTAATGATTGGAGCTTTCATTTGATCAATGAAATCAGTTTGTATAGATGCCTGCGCGTTGCCAGTACTGATAAACAAAAAACATGCAGCTGTTGCAAAAATCAACGCTACTAGCTGTCTTTTAATTTTATGGAACATAATTAATGTGAATCCTCCTGCTTAACTTGCATTATTTAAGTAGGCTACTTGCAATCCAATAGGTCTTATTGTCTTTAGGGGCCACAACTCGGTACCAAACACCACTGGAATTAACATCATAACTTACCATATTTGAATCTAATTTACTCTTACTAGTGATACCTAACTTTTTCAAAGTATATTTTTTTGCCCCTGTAGTAGTAGGTACGTGATTATAAGCATATCCACTTTTAACAGTTGATAATAACTTCTTAGTCAAATTTACTTTAACATAAACTATATCGGCAGTGTATGATTCAATTTCAGAAGATTTTATCCACCCACTCTTACCATTGAACTTAATCCGATACCATAACTCTCCCTGACCGGAGTCTACTATTGCTTCCCCGTCGACAGGATATTTTTCATTTTCCTTTAGTGCACTAATTTTGCCAACTGATTTAGCCAGATAATCGCTACCATAAACATGGTTATATAAATCAGATTTTGATTTCGAATTAACGGTTATAGTGCCACTATTTTTAGTATAAAACGTATTAGGAAAAGCAAGTACTGGGCTGTATACCCAGTACTTTTTGGATGATTCATTCTTATAAAATCTAATTCGATACCAATTTGTCTTAGCACCTGATTTAACGGCCTTCATATCCAAATATACCCAGACAGGCCTGTTAATATTAAGTGATTTGAACGTGTACCGTTTTTCCTTATTATTGGTGCCCTTCACGTGATTATAAACGTAGTATTTGTTAAACGTGGACGATAGAAGCACCATCTGATTTGGATCAGATTTAGTATACTTAGCTGTTTCAAGGGGTTTACTGCTTGATGTGGATGAACTATGATCATTGTTCGCATTAGTATTTGAACTGTTTGAATCGTTATTATCAGTCCCACCACTATCTTCATCGAAAAGTTGTGACAAATTATATTGCTGAATCAAGTTAATCAATGAGCTACCATAATTTGGCGCTGTGGCATATTTACCAGTCAATGCATTAGCAGCATCCTGATATGTATTCGCATTTTCCTTCCATGTGCCGGAATAAAATGATGGATTCCCAGTAATGCCGTTTCTAAGAAGATTACCGTTATCACTAAATGAGTCATAAGCTGTTGGATATTTTCTAAAATTAGCTGTAGTATTTTGAATTTGACCATTTTGATCATATTCAGTGGTTGGCATTGCAACCGATTGGCCATTAAAAGCACCTTTAATACCAAAGAAGTTATTAGCTTGCTTAGTTAGTTGACTCTGACCCCAACCACTCTCCGTAGCCGCTTGAGCCATCATAACTGATGCATATAGTTTGTACTTACTTGCAGCTTTTTGAACGTCACCCTTATATTGATTAATAAATGTTGTTTGTGTTGTCGTAGTGTTACTATCAGCATCTGCGATTCGGTTAAAACAACTAAGTCCCCCTATAGATAACAAAGTTGCCCAACTCAAAACCAATGTTTTTCGCATTGCTTTTAATTTCATAAGATTCACCCCTTCAATCATTAAACCATCTAGGTTAATACTATTAGAAAATAGCTCAAAACTAAAGGATTAACTTTATTAATTATTAATTAGCAATCAAAAATTATTAGTTTCTTAATTATTACAAAAAAGGTACGAACATAAAGTTCGTACCTTTGAATCAATTATTACTAATTAATTATTCAACTGTAACACTCTTAGCGAGGTTTCTTGGACGATCGACATCTAGTCCCTTATTCAAACTAGTGTAGTATGCCAATAATTGTGCTGGAATAACACTAAGCAATGGTGTGATCATTTCATCGATATCAGGGATAACGATTGTGTCTTCATCCTTACTTAAACCACTACGAACGATGGTCAATGTGTTAGCACCACGAGAAAGGGTTTCTTGTAAGTTACTTCTAGTAAGACCAGCAGTCTTAGCTTGCGTGATGATTCCGACAACCGGAGTACCTTCTTCAATCAAAGCAATGGTTCCGTGCTTTAATTCACCTGAAGCAAAACCTTCAGCTTGAACGTAAGAAATTTCTTTAAGCTTCAATGCAGACTCAAGTGAAACTGTTTGGTCAATTCCACGACCAATGTAGAATGCACGAGTAGCGTTAACAAAGTAATCTTTAGCAAGTTTTTCGATTTCTTCTTTTTCATCAATAATTGCTTGCATACCAGTAGCTGCTAAACCTAGTTGTTGACGAACATCAAAATCTTCGGCAATAACTTGTTCCTTAGCAACACCAACAGCTTTAGCAAGAATTGCTTCAACTGCGATTTGAGCAGTATAAGCCTTAGTTGATGCAACTGAAATTTCAGGACCTGCATGAAGCAACAATGTGTAGTCAGCTTCACGTGACAATGTTGAGTTAGCCACGTTAGTGATAGTTAGGCTCTTAAATCCTCTAGCATTAACATTAACCAACACTTCACGACTATCAGCAGTTTCTCCACTTTGTGATAGGAAAATAAAGAATGGGTTCTTAGTTAACAATGGATCATCATATGCAAATTCAGAAGCCACGTGAACCTCAGTTGGGATGTGAGTAAGCTTTTCAAACATCTTCTTACCAACTAATCCAGCATGGTAACTAGTACCAGCACCAACAATGTGAATACGGTCTGCATTCTTGATGGCATCGATCATTTCAGGATCAAGGTTGTCTTTACCAGTTTCTTCAGTGTAGATTGATGCCAACTTACGCATAACGTTTGGTTGTTCATCAACTTCTTTAAGCATGTAGTAAGGGTATGGTCCCTTGTCAGTTTCTTCAGCATCCATGTCCAAATGGTAAGTATCACGTTCGACCTTGTTACCATCTTTATCTTCAATGATGATTTCGTTAGGCTTAACGGTTACAACTTCACCATCATGAAGTTCAAGAAAGTCATGAGTAGCATGAAGCATAGCAACGGCATCAGAACAAACAACGTTGAATCCATCACCAACACCAATCAACAATGGGCTCTTGTTCTTAGCGACGTATAAAGTATCAGGATCTTCACTATCAACTAGTAAGAATCCGTATGATGAACCTTCTAATAGCGACAAGGTTTTGGTGAAGGCATCTTTAGTAGTAAGGCCTTCAGTTCTGACAAATTTATCAAGTAATTGAACAACTACTTCAGTATCAGTTTGACTTTCAAAAGTAGTTTCGCTCAAGTATTGTGATTTTAATTCTTTAAAGTTTTCGATAACCCCGTTATGAACTAAGTAAAAACGGTGATCTTCTGAAAATTGAGGATGGGCATTGGCAACACTCACAACCCCATGAGTGGCCCAACGAGTATGACCAATTCCGGCAACTCCGTGAACATCTGGAGTGACTGCGGCCTTCAAGGCACTGATTCTACCCTTTTCCTTAACAAGGTAATCATTACCTTGTAAGTCATTAACGTAGATTCCAGCTGAATCATATCCCCGATATTCTAGCTTTTGTAATCCCTCTAACAGAATTGAAACAGCATTATCGTTTCCAGTTACTCCCACAATTCCACACATAATAATTCTCCTAATCATTTTTAAAATTGGTATATACAGAAATATCTATACATATTTAAATAACAGGTTAAATTTACAGGACTTTAAACTAAATGTCAACAATTTATGCTAAATGGTATAGTTCCTATAAAATTGATAATTTGAGCAATAAAATACTCCAAAAATCGCAGTCTTTTGACCACAACCTTTGGAGTATTATTCGATGCAAAATGGTTTTAGATGCCTAACTCAGACTTCACAACATCAGCAATTTCATTAGCATATTTTTCTACCAAGGCCTTAGTTGGTGCTTCAGCCATAACTCTTAATAATGGTTCGGTTCCGCTAGGGCGAACTAATACACGACCGTCACCATTCATTTCATCTTCAACATTAGCAATTGCTTGTTTGATTCTTTCATTTTCCAAAGCATGATTCTTATCACTAACTTTGACATTAATAAGTTCTTGAGGATACTTAGTAACTTCTTCAGCCAGTTCGGAAAGTTTCTTACCAGTAACTTGCATTACAGCTAATAATTGCAAACTAGTAAGCATTCCGTCACCTGTGGTGTTGAAGTCTAAGAACACGATATGACCTGATTGTTCACCACCCAAGTTATATCCATTGGCATTCATTTCTTCAACCACATATCGATCACCAACTTTGGTCTTAACACTGGTTAAGCCATTGCGTTCCATAGCCTTGTACATTCCTAAGTTACTCATAACAGTAGTGACAATCGTGTTTTTCTTTAAACGACCGCGTTCAGCCATGAACTTACCACAAATGTACATAATCTTGTCACCATCAACAATGTGACCATTTTCGTCAACCGCAATACAGCGATCTCCATCACCGTCAAAGGCAATTCCGACTTGAGCACCCTTTTCAACAACAAACTTCTGTAATTGTTCAGGATGAGTTGAACCAACTTCATCATTGATATTTAATCCATCTGGATTAGTAGCCATTGTTTCAAAGTCAATGCCAAGGTCAGCGTATAAACTAGTAACTAGCTTACTTGTGGCACCATTAGCTGAATCGACGCAAACCTTCATCCCTGTTAAATCATCAGAGATAGTTTGTTCAAGAAAATGAATGTATTTTTGACTACCTTCCATGTAGTCGCCAGAAACTCCTAATCCTTGAGCAGAAGGACGAGGAAGTGTATCAACAGGATTCTCTAGAATGGCTTCAATTTCTTCTTCCATGCTGTCTGAAAGCTTGTAACCGTCAGCACCAAAAAACTTAATACCGTTATATTCCACAGGATTATGAGATGCGGTAATCATAACACCAGCATCAGCTTCTTGATTTCTTACCAAGTAAGCCACACCGGGAGTGGTGATCACACCTAGATTTAAAACTTCAATTCCAACTGACAATAAACCAGCAATCAAAGCCTCTTGTAACATTTGACCAGAAATCCTGGTATCTCTTGCAACTAATACTTGAGGTTGTTCGCGTTCTGAATGGCGAGTTAAAACATACCCACCAGCACGACCACACTTGAATGCTAATTCTGGAGTTAGCTCTGAATTAGCTACTCCTCTAACACCATCAGTTCCAAAATACTTCATCAATATTTCCTCATTTCAAATTATAATTATTTTCTTGTAATTTTTACTGAAATCTTGCTAGGATTAAATCCTTTAACGCCATTGAGTTTAGGATCAAGAGTCACTTGTTTAGTTTTAGTGTTCGAAACATCACTTGTGTCTACCTCAACTTCAACTCTGCGGAGCTTTTGTAGCTGCTTAACGCTACCAAAGACTTCGACACGCTTAGTTGGCGTGGATAAGTTAAACTGATCAGTTTGATCCGTAATGCCCTTGCTCTTTAATGATACAGGGACTTCCTTACTGTTACCAGGTGTAATTGGTAAGTTAACATCAGCAGTGGCCGGAGTAATAACTACATTAACCGTATTATTATTCTTATCCAGCGCCTCAATGATTGCCTGACTATTGATAGAAGTCTTTGCATTTTGTGGGACATTCAACTGAGCAGCCACACGGTTGATTTTGTTGATTTCATCAGAAGCACCAGTAATCTTAACGTTTTTCACGTCAGCACTGGCTTTACCTGTCTGATAACCGGGTGCAATGTTATCCTTGGAATAATTAACGTTTAAAGGATACGTCACAGTCTTTCGTGGCTGAATATCAACGGTAATCGTTTCAGGAGCAAAACGATATTTTAGTTCACTATTCAGACCTTCTTGTTGGATACGAACTGTATGCCTTCCGACCGAGAGTTTTGATAAATCAGCAAATGCTTTGAAATTCTGTGTGTTAGCAGTAGTAGTTACTAGAGCTGATGGTCCACTTAAATGAATCCGGACTTTTTCTGGATAACCATTCACAAAATAACGGTTACTGTTAACAGTTAAAGAAAGTGGCACTGAAAATGTCTCAGCTTTATTTGAAGATAATTGAATGATTCTGTTATTTGAATTTGGTGATGTACTGGAATTAGTTCCTTGAACATACGCGAATAACACAATCGTGAAAAATAATGCCATCAATCTGGAGGTCCAGTTACTAAATAAAAATTTTTTCATAACTATTTTTCCCCCTTAAAGTGGGCATCAATAAACTTAGAAACTTCAGTGAATATGTTGCCACGATGATCTGAATCAGGTTCTTCTTTGATCAACTGATCATTGAAATACTTAATATAGTCATCCTGAGTCATACCACGCAAGAGTTCATTGTTTTGAGTAATTGATACTTCACCAGTCTCTTCTGAAATAACAATTGTCATTGCATCAGTTAATTCAGAAATTCCAACGGCCGCACGATGTCGAGTTCCCAATTCCTTAGGAATCAAATTACTTTGTGACAGTGGTAAATAAGCCGCCGCAACTGCCACTCGATTATCTTTAATAATCACAGCCCCGTCATGCAATGGCGTATTAGGAATGAAGATGTTGATCAAAAGTTCACCAGTAACTTCCGCATCAATGTCAATTCCTGTCTCAATGTATTCTTCTAATCCCGTATTCATTTGAATCGTGATCAATGCCCCAATTCGACGCTTAGACATATACTGAATCGCTTTGTCTAGTTCAGTGATCAATTTCTTGGCAGCCTGATTTTCCTTCTTGCCCTTAATAAACAAAGACCCACGACCAAGATGTTCTAGCCCCCGCCTAATTTCTGGCTGGAAAACAACAATGATCGCAATAACTCCCCAACTTAGGACTTGGTCAACCAGCCACGAAACCATTGGAAATCCTGCCCACAAGCTGACCAACTTAACAATGGCAATTACCACGATTCCACGAAGCAATTGGACTGCTTTGGTGCCTCTAACCATCAAAATTAGATAGTAAACCAGGATCCAAACGACTACGAAATCAATTAACCTTGATAAATTTTGTAATGTAAATATCGTAGACCAATCCATTATTTTCTCCTTAAAAATTATTCTTTATTATTATATCATTGACTAACGTTAATCGCCTAATCTCTGATAAATTCTGTAGTTGTTTAAGTAAAATATAAAATAAGCCGATTAGTCCTAAAATTAATGGTAATTATACGAGAAACATAGTTTAATAATAATGATATTAGTAAGGAGGAATTAATTTGAGCACTTTGACTAAATGGGTGATCCGGATAACTGCCGTTATCTGGATGGGCTTTTTATACACTTATCTAAAAAATCCTCCCTTTAACTTTCTAGTTTTAAACACTTTTCTAGCGTTCATTCCCATTGAACTGAGCTTTCACATCGATGAACGAAAGCCTCGCAATCCCATTTTATTTTGGATAATCGTCATTATCTGGTTACTATTTTATCCAAATACTCCTTATTTACTGACCGATTTATTTCACTTATCACTACTCCAACCATACGGCAGTAATGGTTTGCTGAGATTAAATAACTATATGTGGTTTAATTACAGTCTCTTAATGATTTCGACGATTTCGACTTCCCTACTTGGTTTTTGGGGGCTTGATAGAGTTGCGAAGGCAATTGCCGATCGCTTCAGAAGTCATAGTGTAGTATTTACCAACATCATTATTGTTGGATTGACCGTACTTTCATCAATCGGCATCTTTATCGGCCGGTTCTTGAGAATTCACACCATTTACTTGTTCCTCACCCCAGAGCAGTTCATTCAACCACTGTTATCAATGTGGAGTGACAGCGCGCTACTATTTATGTTCCTGCTAACGATTATTCAACTATTGTTCTTCTATTTGATCAAGTTGATTCAATCAAACCACTTCAATGATAATGAATCAAAACCAAAAGATTTAAAATAACCATTAAAAAAAACGTAGAATCAGCTATTCAATAACTGATTCTACGTTTTTTTTAATTTCCAACATCATCTTGGTAATCCATAATCAAGACTGTTTCAGAATAATTAATATACTGTCTAAGTCTGGCGGCCATTCGCCAATCGATTTTACCTTGCTCAAGCAGAGTTTGCACTCCTTCACGTTCTGAAGCCAACGCTTTGATTCTCAAGCGCTGAACCTGTGATTGCAATTTCTCTTTATTATTTAAGACACGGTGCTTAGCCTCTTCAATCTGATTACGATAATGAATGACTAAATGATAAACGGACTGACTATCAAAACGTTCATTTTCAATATCATCCCGATTAAAGTATTCAGACAAAGCTTTAATGGCAGCCTTAGCTTGTTCAATGTGAGCTTTAGATAATTGACTAGCCAACTCAGAATTGGAATTACGGTTAACTAACCAAACAGTTAATGAACGCCTAATTCTACGAATTCGATGCTGGTTATTCAAATTAAAACTAATCTTCGGTCTGTTGCCTTCTGACTTACGCAATCGCTTATCATTTCTTTGCAACTGATCCATGCTGATAAGGTATGCATCTTCAGAGATTTCGTTATCCTCTCGCAACTTATCTAAGGCTTCAAATTCACCATTGATAGCTACTCGACGCAAAGCCATCTCATCTGCGATGATTTTGTTCATATCACGGAGATTATTTTCTTTGATCTCTAAGCGCCTGATCAAGAATTGATAATCTAAAATCAAGTCAAAGGCAGCTTGCTGATTTTCAGGTCGACGACTCTCTTCCACACTATTAATGGCTAATTTCATTATATAGATTCGTGCCTGTTCCTCAGTGATGTACTGAGAATTCTCCGAATCTTCGTCACTAGTTTCTTCGTCATCGTCCATACTATTGTCAGAATTAGATCCTCGAGTAATTAGTGGTGACCTGTTCTTTGAAACCAATGGCAACGTAATCGTGGCCACAATCAAACTAATAATAATAACAAAGGCAGCCACAAAAAGTGCTAAGGAACGAGATGGGAATCTTGCTCCACCATCGATCACGGTTGGAATCGAAATGACACCAGCCATAGTAACCGCTCCCCGAACTCCAGAAAGTCCGGCAATTACAGCTGCCTTAAGTGGTGACATTGAATTTTTGCCGTGCGTGATAGCTGTACCAAACACCTGGTACAAATAAATCCAAGCGACTCGAATGATCAATAAAATCAACCAGGCAACAAAGGATATCCATATTGCATGAAATGTATTGATGTTATCGTTTTGAATAATCTCAGTTGTCGCAATTGGCAACTCAATTCCCAAGATAACAAAAACCATCCCGTTAAGCATATAAATAATGATATCCCAGGTCTTTTCACTAACTATAGTCAGCTCAGGTTGACTATAATCGGTAATTCCACCGAAGAAATGAAATAAGATTCCGGCAACAACGACTGCAATAACTCCTGAAGCATGAAATCCTTCTTCAGTAATCATATAGATTCCAAATGGCGTTAACACTTGCAAGATCGTATTAAATATTACATCACTGATTCCTTGTCTAAATAACCAGTTCTGCAATAAAATAACCAAACCGATTAAGACAGCTCCACTAATACAGCCGATAATACTGATATACAGAAAGTCTAACGTGGCATTTTGAATTGAAAACACGCCAGTCACAGTCGCGGCGACTGCATATTTAAACGCAATTAGGCCTGATGCATCATTGATCAGACTTTCACCACTAACAATGTGTAATACACCTTCTGGTAAAGATACTCGCTTAGAAATGGACTGCACGGCCACTGGATCAGTCGGCGATAAAATCGCAGCTAACGCGAAGCTAACCGACATTGGCATCGTGGGAATAATAGCATGGAACAACAGTCCACCTAATAAAGTGGTCAAAAAGACTAAGACAACTGCGTTACCAAGAATCGGCCCCCGCAGTTTCCATAATTCTCTTTTAGGAAACCTTCGACCATCATTGAACAACAACGGCGCAATAAACAGCAGCATGAACCAATCAGTTCTTAACGGAATGGAAACATGCATGAAGATTGCGGCGCAAAGTCCAAAAAACACCTGAATCAAACTAACAGGGATCGAAGGAATAAAGTGGTCTAATACATTGGAGAGTAAAACTACTCCGATTAATAATATGACTGCTTCAAGTATGTGCAATTAACATCCTCCTTATTACTCATTATCACCAATAATACGCACCTCAGTCTCCAAGCTGACACCGAATTTATCCAATACGGTCGCTTGAACATGCTTAATGACATTTAAATAATCGGATGCAGTTGCATGATCTACGTTAACAATAAAGCCAGCATGTTTTTTAGACACTTGAGCGCCACCGATTTGAAATCCTTGTAAACCAGAGTCGTGAATTAACTTACCAGCAAAATATCCTTCTGGTCGTTTAAAAACGCTACCACATGAAGGCAAATCTAATGGTTGTTTTGCTGCTCTTAGTTCATTTAAATGATCCATTTCTTTTTGGATCTTTTCTCGACTACCATGTCTTAATTCAAAGGTGGCAGCAAGCACGATTTGGTTATTCTCTTGCACACTGCAGTGTCGATAGCCAAAATCAAGTTCCTGCTTATCGAGATGTAATACCTGATTGTCACGGGTCAAAACATCAGCAGCAACCACTACGTCGTCAACAGAGCCACCATATGCTCCGGCGTTCATAAACACGGCACCACCGATGCTTCCAGGAATACCTGCAGCAAATTCGATGCCGCTTAAAGAATTGGCTTGAGCAACTTTAGTGGTTTCAATAAATGCGGCTCCTGCTTGAGCAACCACAATATTTTCGTGAACCGTAATCTTATTCATTTTGGTAAGAATTAAAGTTAAACCACGAATTCCACCATCTCTTACGATTAAATTACTGGCATTACCAATAACTGTGATGGACATTAACTTATCATTGGCGTATGCCACTAGGGCCTTAATTTGATCAACAGACTCAGGAAATGCTAATACATCAGCCTTACCACCGGTTTTAGTATTAGTATATTTAGATAATGGTTCATCTAAAAAAATATCCATTTTTTCTGCAAATTTTGTCTGCATTTCTATATAATTTTTCATATAGTCAATTCCTCATTCCGAATACATATGTAAATATATTGTAACATGAAATAACCTATTTTCATCTGGTAAGCTAGTTCTCAGTGCAATTAAGCAGCTAAACTAATTGCATCTTCGAGTAATTCCCATTACAATTAAGAACATTAATTGAGGTGAAAATATGAACTTTGTTGCATTTGATTTTGAAACTGCCAATCGACAACGAGCTAGTGCTTGTTCACTGGCCTTAACTGTCGTTCGCGACAACCAAATCGCTGACCAATTTTATTCATTGATCAATCCTGAAGTGGATTTTGATTGGCGAAATACCCAGATTCACGGATTAACTGCTGCCGATGTCCGGGACGCCCCTAATTTCAAAGAACTCTGGGAACACATCAGCGATATCTTCAAAACTAATCGTTTAGTTGTCGCTCACAACGCATCTTTTGATAATAGTGTGCTCAAAAGAAGTCTGGAAAGATATGGCATTGATCAACCACATTACATGTCATTAGACACTTTAAGAACTTCAAAGAAATTCTACCCAACGTTAGAGAATCATAAGCTTAACACCTTATGTGATGAGTTCAATATTCCATTGGAACATCATCATAATGCCCTGGATGACAGTATTGCTTGTGCCAATATATTGTTATATGAACAACAACACTTTGGTAACCAAGCATTATTACCATTTGTTAAAACAATCTAATTTATATCCACATAAAAAGCCTATCGAACAGTCGATAGGCTTTTTATTTATTCTTCTGATGTTGCAATTTCCATGTAAACTGCGGGTCGCTCATCAATAGTGATATCAGTCATCACCTTAAACCCATACTTTTCATAGATGTGAATAGCAGGTGCATTGTCCTTAAATACCGTCAAAGCTAGTTTATCCAAGTTCGAATACTCAATAGACCATTCAATTGCCATTTCTACTAAGTTAGAACCAATCTGATATCCTTGAAATTCTGATAGCACGGCAACGCCAAGTTCCCCGATCCCTTTTTTCAAGAACTCAACTGTTACGATACCGATCAGTTCATCCCCTAACGTGGACACGGCCATCAAACTACTTCTTGATAAACTGATCAATGAAATCATCTTCGCTTCATCTTCGACAGTCAAAGAATCCAGGTCGGAATCCACGACAAACGTGTCTGATTCAGTCTTTAATTTCTTTAATAATTCGATTACCGCTGCAGCATCGCTTTCACCCGCTAATCGAAAATCAACTTCTTCAGCCATGTTTAATCTCCTAAAATCTGGTCAATAATTTGGTTATACCGATCATTGGTTCCAGTAAATGTTAATTCTCGCTTATTGTCAGCTTCATTATCTAATCGCTGAAAACTAATTTTTAAATAGTCATCAGGTAGAGTATCCTCAACGAATTGTGACCATTCAACTACACTCACACCATCGCCTTCAAAATACTCATCCAGTCCGAGTTCATCACCGCTACCATCCTCTAAACGATAAACATCCATATGATATAGAGGGAGTCTACCACCAGAGTATTCTCGAATGATCGTAAAGGTTGGGCTCTTAATAGATCGCTTGATTCCTAAGCCCTCACCCAGTCCCTTAGTGAAGGTGGTTTTACCAGCACCTAAATCACCATCTAATAAAATGACATCACCCGGCGACAACAGCGTGGCTAATTTTTTACCAATTCGCATAGTTTCCTCAGCCGATTCAACTTTTACTGATTGCAAATTCAATTCCTCCCGTAAAATCAAAGGATTGCGGCAATAGCTTACCGCAATCCCTTAATTCTTATAATTAATCGTTAGTTAATGATTGAGCAGCAGTGATAATTGATACCTTGTAAATATCTTCTTCATTACTACCACGTGATAAGTCTGATACTGGTTTGTTTAAACCTTGTAAGATAGGACCAATGGCTTCAAAGCCACCAAATCTTTGAGCAATTTTATAACCAATGTTTCCTGATTGAAGTTCAGGGAAGATAAAGACATTCGCATGGCCAGCAACCTTTGAGTCAGGAGCTTTCTTAGCTCCAACTTCAGGAACGAAAGCAGCATCGAATTG
Organism: Lentilactobacillus sp. SPB1-3; assembly: GCF_026913205.2. NCBI lineage: Bacteria > Bacillati > Bacillota > Bacilli > Lactobacillales > Lactobacillaceae > Lentilactobacillus > Lentilactobacillus terminaliae. The sequence continues at coordinate 833,995 of NZ_CP168151.1, read as the reverse complement.
TAATTCACCATCGATTGGTAAATCTGGAGCTGTTTCATTAGCAATCTTAGTTGCTTCTTGAACCTTGGTTACCATGTCACCCTTAGCTGATCCTTTAGTTGAGAAGCTAAGCAATGCAACCTTTGGATCAATATCAAATGTCTTAGCAACTTTTGCACTTTCAACCGCAACTTCTGCCATTTGTTCAGCATTTAATTCAATGTTGATAGCACAGTCAGCGAATAAGTAGCGTTCGTCATCACGTTGCATGATGAATGAACCACTAATTAGTTTAACACCTGGTTTAGTTTTAATAATTTGTAATGCAGGACGAACAGTATCCCCTGTTGGGTGGTTAGCGCCTGAAACCATGCCGTCAACTTTATCCAAATATACCATGGTAGTACCAAAGTAGTTAGGATCATTTAACCATTGACGAGCTTTGTCAGCATCAGTTTTACCCTTACGACGTTCAACGATGGCATTTACCATTTGGTCAATTACATCTTGAGGTTGATTTAAATAGTCAACAACTTCCACACCATCTAGGTCAACATCTAATTGATTAGCCAATTTAGATACTTCATCATTTGAACCTAAAATAACTGGTCGAATTAATGAATCATGGGCCAAGCGAGCAGTTGCCTTGATTACCCGTTCATCATTACCTTCAGGAAATACAATTCTAATTTGTTTACCTTGAATCTTTTGTTTAAGACTTTCAAATAATTCCATCATTATTCCTCCAATTAATGTAATTGAACCTAGGTTAGTTGGTTAACATTTTCAGGTAGTTGCCAGTCAATCGGTTCCTCACCCATAGCAATTAAAGCTTCATTAGTTTTAGAGAATGGTTTTGAACCAAGGAAACCCCGACTTGCTGATAATGGACTAGGATGAGCCGATTGAATAACGATATTCGTATCTGTATCAATCAACGAAATCTTATCTCTAGCAGCTCGTCCCCAAAGAATGAAGACCACCGGCTGATCGCGTTCGGATAATTTTCTAATCGCTGCATCTGTTAATTGTTCCCAACCTTTACCTTTATGAGAGAAGGCCTGGCCGTTCCTGACAGTTAGCACCGAATTAAGCATCAAGACACCTTGTTCCGCCCATTTCGTGAGATAACCATGATTAACTGGTTTGATGCCTAAATCAGATTGCAATTCCTTATAAATATTTCTTAGCGATGGTGGCACTTTGACCCCTGGCAAAACCGAGAAACTTAAACCGTGAGCCTGATTAGGTTCATGGTATGGGTCTTGTCCAAGAATGACCACCTTAACCTTACTAAAAGGGGTTAATTTAAAAGCTTCGAAAATATTATCCATATCTGGATGAATAAATTGCGTCTGATATTCAGAGACTAAAAATTTGCGGAGTTGTTGATAATATTCCTTCTCAAATTCCGGCTCTAAAACATCCCACCAATCATTTTTGATAAACGGTTTCATTCCTAACACCTCAACATTTATTTTACCATACCGAAAGTTAAATAACATTCAGTAATCAATTATTGCCCAACGTGTTAAAATGAATTTAAAGTACTGTAAAGGGATAATGCTATGGCAAGAAAAATTCAAATCAACGTGTCAGAGCTTGAACGATCACACGCTACTAAGGTTATCAATGAATCTAGTAACAAACAATACTTAATCGTCGGCCGCTGGGGACTAGTTTCTGATAGTTACTCAGTTTATTCAACGAGCGGCGAATTATTGATTGAAATCAAACAAAAAACTTTGGGAACTAACCCGCAATTTGATATTTGGTACTTGGATGAGCTTATTGGATCATCCCTCATCCACCTATCATTCCACTATTCCACTATTTATATTAAACAGTTAAATTGGCTGATTGTCGGTAACGAAATCAAGCAGAATTACATGATTATCAAAAACCGTAGCCGAATCGGCACCGTCCACTCGTTTAATACCCGTGGCGACGTCGTGCGAATCATCAATACTGAGAATCAAACTGATGAACCAATTCTCGTTGCGATTGCTGCAATCCTAAATCACCCAGTTACTACTGGTCAGTTACATGTATCAAAAAATCCATTTAAAAATTTCACGCCAACAATTGGATAAGTTAATTCGTATTTTCAAAAAAAGAGGCCGATTCATTCGAATCGGTCTCTTTTTGTATTAATAATGTTTCATAACCCGCTCAATTTGCCGATCCTGTTCGCGACGTTTAAGAGTTTCACGCTTATCATATTCTTTTTTACCTTTAGCAACGCCAATTAGAACTTTAGCGAAACCATTCTTAAGATAAACCTTCAATGGTACGATTGTGACCCCTTTGTCTGAAGATGCACCAGCTAATCGTTTAATTTCCTTTTTATGAAGCAGTAACTTACGGTTTCTCAAAGGATCATGGTTAAACTGATTTCCATTAGTATATTCACTAATGTGAACATTCATCATGAAAGCTTCACCATTTTTAATTTGCACAAATCCATCTTTCAAATTTAATCGCCGTTCACGAATTGACTTAATCTCTGTTCCAGTCAATACGACACCAGCTTCATAAGTTTCCATAATGGAATAATCATGGCGGGCCTTCTTATTTTGAGCCATTAGATTATCGTCATTTTTTTTGGTTTTTTTCTTAACCATAATCTCACCTCATGATTTTTTTAGTGCTTACGATTGTTATTATTGTTGCTTGAACGATGGCCTGAACCACGATTATTACTGTTGTTGCGGCTATTATTGTTACGACCATTTCGATTATTGCTACTATTACGATTACCGTTGTGGTTGTTACCACCGCCATTTTGACGATTGCCACCACGATAATTATCGTTATGACGACGCTTAGGTAACATGTCACTCGTAGGAGTGTTTTCTGGATCAACGATATCAAAGTCGACGGCACTTTGTTCTACGTCAACGTTAATAACCTTAACTCTGATTGGTTGACCCATCTTGTACGTTCTACGAGTATTCCGACCAACTAAAGCCATGAACTGTTCAACATATTCATAATAGTCATCATTCATCCGACTGATATGAACAAGTCCTTCAACAGTATTAGGAAGCTCAACGAACATACCGAATTTAAGAACTGAACTAATGACCGCATCAAACTCTTCGCCAACGTGATCGTTCATGTATTCTGCCTTCTTCATGGCATCAGTATCTCGTTCAGCATCGATTGCTCGACGTTCATACTCAGAAGTAGTCACAGCAACTTCATCAAGAACATTGGCAAACTTTTGCTTAGTTTGTTCGTTAACACCATTTTCTTCATAGTAATGAATCATTCGGTGAACCATAGTATCTGGGTAACGTCTGATTGGTGAAGTAAAGTGAGTGTAATAAGGAGCAGCCAAACCAAAGTGCCCAAGTGATTGATCAGAGTACTTAGCTTGTTTCAAACTTCTTAGTAACATAACTGAAACCATTGTTTCCTCTGGTTTACCAGCAACTTGCTTCAAGACATTTTGCAATGTCTTTGGTTGGATATGTTCAGGATCACCCTTAACGTTGATACCAAATGCAGTAAGAGTCTCAAAGAATGTCTTGATTCTATCAGCATCGGGAGTTTCATGGACCCGGTATAGGAATGGAACGTGTTGTTCAAAGTAATGTTGAGCAACAGTTTCATTAGCAGCTAACATGAATGATTCAATCATTCTTTCAGCTAAACCACGAACACGAACCTTAATGTCGATTGGGTGGCCCTTTTCATCAACTATGATTTCTGCTTCATGATCATCAAAGTCAATGGCACCGTGATTCTTACGATTTTTAGCCAAGATTCGGTGTAAATCACCCATTTGTTCAAACATTGGTACCAATTCTTCGTATTGATCCATGGCCTTTTCATCATGGGCCTCTAAAATTTGGTTAACCGCAGTATAAGTCATCCGAGCCTTAGATCTCATCAAACTTGGATGAATCCGATGCTTAATAACGTTACCAGATTGGTCAATTTCCATTTCACAACTCATACAAAGTCTTAATTCGCCTTCGTTAAGTGAACAGATACCATTAGATAATCTTCTAGGAAGCATTGGAATAACTCGGTCAGTCAAATAAACTGAAGTTCCGCGTCTAAATGCTTCTTTATCTAGTGGGCTACCTGGAGTGACATAGTGACTAACATCGGCAATATGAACACCTAAATGGTAGTTACCGTTTGGTAATTGCCAAACAGTTACTGCATCATCTAAATCCTTTGAAGATTCGCCATCGATAGTAACCAATGTTTGGTCAGTGATGTCTTCACGACCAATTTTTTCTTCCTCAGTAACGTGATCTGGAATAGCATTAGCTGCTTCTGTAACTTCTTCAGGGAATTCAGCTGGAATGTCATGAGCATAAACTACCTGTAAGATATCGATTCCTGGGTCATCAACTGATCCAATAACCTTTTCGGCAATCCCCACCATATAGTCTGGATGACTAGCATTAGGATATTCAACTATTTGAGCCGTTACCACTTCACCTGGAGTTGGTTTGATACCAACATCGTTAATATAAAACTTGTACTTAGCGATTTTTTTGTCAGTTAATTTAACTTCACCATAATAACCATGGTCATCATCTGGCTTTGAGAAGCCACCAACTACTGACTTGTATTTATGATCTACAATCGCAGTAACTTTACCTTCTGGTCCCTTAGATTGGTCGGCAGAAGCTGGACGAACGATTTCAATCTCAACTGTGTCGCCATTAAGAGCCATCATAGTATTGTCTGGAGCGATATAAGCATCTGGTTCAACTTCGTCATAAGCGACGAAACCAAATCCTTTATCATTAGCATGGAACACCCCAGTTAATTTACGCTTCTCTGGATTAAGTTGGAACTTACCATCGAGGGTAACTGAAGCAACCTTTTCTCTCTCTAAGATAGCTAATTCTTGGACAATTAATTTAAATGCTGCTGAACCATGATATTTTAAGATATCAGCAACTTCTTCTACAGAAAACGACTTGTCAGGATGACCGACAAGCACGTTAGCAATTTCATTTTTTAATTCGTTATCTTGCAAAATTTATTCCTCAATTTACTTTTTAATTTAGTATATTCTATTCAAAAATGACTTCAAATCGGTTTCTAAATCTGCGTGAGCAGAATTAACCGTAATCATGTGGCTGGCATCAGGATACTCATGAAAATCAACTTGGCTGTTGATTAGTTTTTCCTGAATGCGTTGACCACTTTGAGAATCAACCATTTCATCTGCTAATCCTTGACCAATAAAGTACGGCTGATGAATCTTTGCAAGGTCCTCCGCTACTCCATTTGCGAAATCATTGATTTCATCTAGCAACGGGTCGATATTATCATCAAGCCACTGTACCTTATTTTTTATTGTACCTTCATCCACCTTAAACTGGCGATAATTAGCAACTGCCATTTGTAAAAATGTCGACCTGACATTATCAGAACGTCCATTACGAACGATTGGGGATCCAAAAGAACCACCACCAACCAATTCAGGGTACATTTCTAAAGCTTTAGCGGCAAAAATACCGCCCAAAGAAATTCCAAAAATACTAATTTCGGTCTTTCCCTTAGCCTTAACAAACTCAATCGCATTAACTACATCTTGCCACCATTTCTCTGGTGAACCATCGGTAATGATATCCGTAAAGTCCGCGGTACCATGACCTGTAAATAATGGCGCATAAATTGAATAATTCTCCTTCTCTAGTCTCCGAGCTAATAATCTAACATCAACCGGACTACTAGCGAAGGCATGAAGTAAAATAATCGCTTTATTTCCATGATCAAAATAGAATGTTCCAATTTGAGCCATCTACTTCATCTCCAATTACCATTTACCGCCATTATAATAAAAAACCTCCTGCATTTAAACAGGAGGAAGTTTTTAGTGTGAAGAAACCCACACTAAAGCTAGTGAAAGTGCAAAGAAAATAATGCCTAAACCTAAAGTGGTTCTTTGCATGAAAGCTTCGAATCCACGAGGCTTCTGCTTAGCAAATAAATCATCTGCACCACCAGTTAATGCAGACATTGCATCATTAGTCTTTGATGGTTGCATCAAAACTGCAATTGTAATTAAGACACAATCAATTATCAATAGTGTTAATAAAAAATTATACACGTGATAGCCTCCTACCAATTCGCTCGGCTTATAGTACTTATACTACATTATCATAATACCAATTAATATGCTAGCAAAACATTGCCGTATAATCGACCATAAATACTATGAACAGCCGATTAGCAATCATTATCAGTAATTATAATAAATAGAAAATGCCTGCCGTTAATATTGTATCACTTGATAGAAAAACTCACTATACAATCCACTAATTTAACCAACGTTTACTATTTGAATCATTGTAACTTAATTAATTGCCTGTCCCTTGATCAAGTCATTATCGTGATCTGTGTCTATTAGTTTTAACGCGCTTTGTCATCCCATGTTTCTTATTATTCTTATGAATTTTAGCCTTATTTTTTTTATTGGATTTCTTAACCATTTTTTTAACGGTTTTCTTAGAACTTCTCTTGACTCTTCTACCATTTTTCTTATTACTTTTCTTAGATTTTTTATTCATCCGAGAAGTCTTTTTGACCTTAGCTTTACCCTTCTTCAACTTTTCATAATGAACTTGATATTCAACAAGATCATTATCCATAATCGTCATTTCAATTGAGCCATCTAAAGTTCGATAACCTGCAATCTTATTAGGCGTGTAGCTGAAGTGACTACCAACGGTTGAAGTAAACTTCAATTGATGTAGCATCTTTCCACGTTCATCTAAGGCGGTGATCAATACGTTAATTGATTTAGGTGCATAAATTAAGTTTAATTCTTGGTTTCTAAATTCAGTGGCTACCAAATTATATCCTGGGATGTTAAATGAAAAATGATTACCTTGAGCAGTCGAATTGACTACCCGATTAAACAAAACTTGTCCTTGAGTTGTTTTACCAACAATTCGGTAATCGATATTATTTTTCGCCGGTTGGTTACTGATGTTGGCATTAGTTGAAATAATCTGAGAACTGTTGTTATCAGTTTGGACAGTATGGTCTTGTGTGCTGTTATTTAAATCAGTTTGAGTTGCAGAATCCTTTTTGTCTCCATTAATTGCCTCTGCTTGGGTGCCTTCGTCGACAGTTTGTTTATTGCCGTCTACCTGTGTGTCTTCAGTAACTGTTTCCTTGGTATCGTCTGATTGAGTGCCTTCAGTAACTGTTTCTTTAGCATCATCTGCTTGAGTGCCTTCAGTAACTGTTTCCTTGGTATCGTCTGCTTGAGTGCCTTCAGTAACTGTTTCCTTGGTATCGTCTGCTTGAGTGCCTTCAGTAACTGTTTCTTTAGCATCATCTGCTTGAGTGCCCTCGGCAACTGTTTCCTTAGTATCATCAGCATGATTTCCCTCATCAACCGTTTCACTATTATCAGTTGGTTGGGTTCCCTCATCCTTTGAACCATTATCATGAGATGCTTGATCGTTATCGTTATCTGAATTTTTGCCAGTTGATTGATCATCATTCACATTAGTATCGGAATCATTAGTACCCTTATCTTCACTTGATCGATAAACCAATGTTAATTCTTTTTCAGAGCTATCAATCTTAGTTGGTAGTTCTTCTTGGTTAATCAACGTATATCCTGAAATATTAGTTTGCTCAGGCAAAATGATTTTACCGTTAATTCTCCCTTTAGTTAACACGATTGGTTTGGCAATTTCTTGTCCTGATTCGTCAACCAATTTTAGTGTTATCTTGGCGTGGGGTAAGGTTAAATCTCTCCTAACTACGGCAAATCTTCCTTCAACCTTGGTTACTGTGATTGGCTCCTGAGTTAAAAGAATCCAACCATTATTGTCCTTAGACACAGGACTTACTTTGGCACCCATTCTGGTTTTAATACTACTATCCGTTGGTTTATGATCCACTTCTTCACGAGTACCATCAGTATTATCAATAAAGTAATAATTGTCCCATCTGACAGTTAAATTGTCTTGTTCAGCCGAATTGGCTACCGGATAGATAGTATCAGCCAACACCGGTTGGACAGTCGTCATTACCATGGACATTGACATGATTCCCACAGACATTAAAGCAAATTTTTTCATTAAAAAACCTCCATTTGTGTATTCAATTGTTAAATACGCAAACGGAGGTAATTAATTTTTTAAATAAAAAAAGCCGTCATTCGACGACTTCTTTATTATTACTTGCTTTGGATGTTTTGACGAGCATCAGCCTTCAAGTTGTAGAAAGCATTAATACCCTTGTATTCAGCAACATCACCAAGTTGATCTTCAATTCTCATCAATTGGTTGTACTTAGCGATACGTTCGCCACGGCTCATTGAACCAGTCTTAATTTGACCAGCGTTCAATGCAACAACTAAGTCAGAGATTGTAGTATCTTCAGTTTCACCTGAACGGTGAGAGATGATAGCTGTGTATCCAGCTTCTTTAGCCATTTCAACAGCGTTAACTGTTTCAGTTAAAGTACCGATTTGGTTAAGCTTGATTAGGATAGCGTTAGCAACGCCACTGTCGATTCCCTTTTTAAGGTAGTCAGTGTTAGTAACGAACAAGTCATCACCAACGATTTGAACTTTCTTGCCAAGGCGTTCAGTAGCCATTTGCCAATCAGCCCATTCGTTTTCGTCCAATGGGTCTTCGATTGAGATAACTGGGTACTTGTCAACGATTTCTTCAAGTAAACCAACGAATTCGTCAGCAGAGTATGACTTGCCATCACCGACTAAGTCGTACTTCTTAGTTTCAGTGTTGTAGAATTCTGATGCAGCACAGTCAAAGGCAATAGCAATGTCTTTACCTGGTTTGTAACCTGCACGAGTAATTGCTTCAACTAAGATTTCAAATGGTTCTTCGTTGTTCTTCAAGTCAGGAGCGAATCCACCTTCGTCACCAACAGCAGTTGAGTAACCGCGTTCGTTCAAAAGGTTCTTCAAGTTATGGAATGTTTCTGAACTCCAACGAATTGCTTCTTTGATGCTTGGTGCACCAACAGGCATAATCATGAATTCTTGGAAGTCAACCTTGTTGTTAGCATGCTTACCACCATTAATAACGTTAAGCATTGGTGTTGGTAAAGTATGACCATTGAAGCCACCAAGGTAGTTGTACAAAGGAACTTCAAGTTCATCAGCAGCAGCACGAGCAGCAGCTAAAGAAACACCCAAGATTGCGTTAGCACCCAATTTACCTTTGTTTGGAGTACCATCTAATTCGATCATTGCTTTATCAATAGCTAATTGATCAGTTACATCGTAACCAACAATTTCCTTAGCGATAATGTTATTTACATTGTCAACGGCTTTTTGAACGCCTTTGCCCATGTAACGGTCCTTATCACCATCACGAAGTTCAACTGCTTCGTGTTCACCAGTAGAAGCACCTGAAGGAACGATTCCGCGACCCATTGCACCTGCTTCAGTATACAATTCAACTTCAACAGTTGGGTTACCACGTGAATCAAGGACTTCACGAGCATAAATATCAGAAATAATTGACATGTTTTTTCTCTCCTTAACGAAAGTTGTGACCTTTTATACAAGGTTCTACTCAATTCTATTAGTTTATCAGCAAAGTTTCAATATAAAAATTCCTAACTATCTCACTATTTTTTAAGAAAGTTGGCTAAATTTAAAAATGACTCCGGTTTCAAGCTAGCACCGCCGGCCAAAACACCATCAATATCATTTTGTTCCAAAATATCAGCAGCATTTTCATCGTTAACACTACCACCGTACAAAACTCTCACATCGTTAGCTAAATCATCAGAATATAAGTCAGCGATTGTTTGCCGAATTAGATAACAACCCTCTTCAGCTTCAGATGCGCTGGCAATATTACCACTACCGATAGCCCAACTAGGTTCATATGCGACGATAATTGAACGAGCTTGATCCTCAGTTACTCCCTTAAGAGCATTAGTCACCTGACTAACAACCCAAGAAATTCTGTCTGGGGATTCACGACGGCTCATTGTTTCATCACAGCAAACAATTGGAATTAATCCATTTCTAAAAGCAGCATGGACCTTTTTATTGATGATGTCATCAGTCTCTTTAAAATACTTGCGTCGCTCTGAATGACCAATGATCACATGAGTTACGCCCATTTTTGCCAAGGCTAATGGACTGGTTTCACCAGTATAAGCTCCACTATCTTCATAAAAACAATTTTCTGCAGCGACAATCAGTGGCATATCTCCACTATTTTCGACCATGCTTTCCAAGAAAAGTGGTGATGCAGCAATTGCTGTTTCGGTTTCTGAAGGATCTGGTAACTTACCGGATAATTGATGCAAAAAATCTACTGCTTCTTTAACGGAAAGATTCATCTTCCAATTTCCCGCAATAAACGGTGTTCTCATTACTTGATCAGTCCCTTATACATTAGTTACTGCCATTGTACCTAATATTTGCTATCAAAGCCACAAATAAACATATACCAATTCTTAGAATACAAAAAAAGACCCAGCAAAATTGCCAGGTCTTTCAGTATTACTTGTTATCAATTGCAGCGATACCAGGAAGAGTCTTACCTTCAAGGTATTCAAGAGAAGCTCCACCACCAGTTGAGATATGTGTCAACTTGTCAGAAACTCCTAATTGCTTAACAGCAGCAGTTGAGTCACCACCACCAACAATTGTAGTAGCATCAGTTAAGCTACCAAGGTATTCACCAATTTCAAGGGTACCCTTAGCAAAGTTAGACATTTCGAACACACCCATAGGTCCGTTCCAAACAACTGTCTTAGCATCTTTAAGGACTGCTTTGAATTCTTCAACAGACTTAGGACCAATATCCAAAGCCATCCAACCATCATCAATGTCGCCTTCAACGACTTTGTGATCAGCATCGTTGCTGAAGCTTGTAGCAACAACGTTATCAGAAGGGAGAACGATCTTGTCGCCACCCTTTTCTAAGATGCTCTTAGCAACATCGATCTTGTCTTCTTCAACAAGTGAGTTACCAATCTTAATGCCCTTAGCAGCGTAGAATGTGTAAGTCATTCCACCACCGATAATGATCTTGTCAGCTTTATCAAGTAAGTTATCGATAACACCAATCTTATCAGAAACCTTAGCACCACCCAAAATAGCAACAAATGGGCGTTTTGGTGCGTTAACAGCTTCACCTAAGAATTGGATTTCTTTTTCCATCAAGAAACCAGCAGCAACTGGCTTACCTGCTTTGTGCATTGCTTCAGCAATACCGGCGTTTGAGGCATGTGATCTGTGAGCAGTACCAAAGGCATCGTTGACAAATTCATCACCTAATGAAGCCCAGTATTCACCTAATTTAGGATCGTTACCAGATTCACGCTTTACGTATTCACCGTTAACAACATCTTCAAAACGAGTGTTTTCAAATAAGAGAACACTACCGTTGTCCATCTTAGCAATGGCGTCTTCAAGTTGTGCACCTTCAGTAACAGGTACAAAGATAACAGGCTTGTTTAACAAGTTTGAAAGTCTTTCTGCGACTGGACGCATTGAAAGGTCTTTCTTGTCATCTTCAGATTTGATACGGCCAAGGTGAGAGAACAAGATTGCTTTTCCACCATGATCTAATACAAAGTTAATTGTTGGTAATGCAGCTTGGATACGGTTATCGTCACCAATAACACCGTCTTTAATTGGAACGTTAAAATCAACCCGCATTAATACTTTTTTGCCTTCAAGTTCAAGGTCAGAAACTGTAAGTTTTGCCAATTGAGTAACCTCCTGATTTTATAAATTATTTTTTGTATGGTAATAAAAAACGGAGAAGAAGTTCTCCTCCGTTAATATTGTACAACTACTTATTAAAGAGTAGCAAACTTCAATAATGTACGAACCATGTTACAAGTGAAGCCCCATTCGTTATCGTACCAAGCAACAGTCTTAACTAATTGAGCGTCACCGGCAGTAGTAACTTCTGTTTGAGTTGGGTCAAATACTGAACCGTGATCGTCATCGATAATATCTGATGATACGATTTCGTCTTCGTTCCAACCAAATGCAGGGTTATCAACAGTATGCTTCTTGATAGCTTCGTTAACTTCTTCAGCAGTAACCTTTTTGTCAAGGATAGTAGTTAATTCAGTTAATGAACCATCAACAACACCAACACGTTGTGCGTGTCCTTGAAGTTTACCATCAAGTTCTGGGATAACAAGGCCAATAGCCTTAGCAGCACCAGTTGAATGAGGAATAGTGTTAGCACTAGCAGTTCTGTTAACACGCTTCTTCTTTGACTTAGGACCATCAAGGATTTGTTGTGAAGCAGTGAAAGCATGAACAGTAGTCATAGTACCAGCTTGGATACCGAATTCTTGGTTCATGAAGTAAGCCATAGGTGCTAAACAGTTAGTGGTACATGAACCAGCAGAAACGATAACGTCATCTGAGTTCAAGATATCCAAGTTAACACCAGGAACAACAGTCTTGATAGGACCAGCAGGAGCTGAGATCAAGACACGTTTTGCACCAGCATCGATATGTGCTTGTGACTTTTCTTTTGAAGTGTAAAAACCAGTACATTCAAGAACGTAGTCAACACCGTCGTTCTTAACCCATTGTAGGTCAGCAGCGTTTCTTTCAGCGTAAACAGGAATTTCCTTGCCATCAACAACAATACCCTTGTCAGTTGATGAAACTTCGCCGTCAAAACGACCATGAGTTGAGTCATACTTTAATAGGTATGCCAACATATCTGGTGTAGTCAAATCGTTGATAGCAACAACTTCAATTTCATCAGAATGTAATTCGTGGATACGTTTGAATGCCAAACGGCCAATACGGCCAAAACCATTAATACCAATCTTTACAGTCATACTGTATTTTCCTCCTTTAGGAAATCAAGAAAAATTTTAAATATAGTACAATAAATCGTACCACTGTACAAAGTTAATCGTACCACTAAAACAGAACATTGTCAGCACCTGTTTGTGAAAAAAAGTTCAATTAAAAGGCAACCACAATTTATTCCAACCAACAGTATATCAGACGTTGAGTGGAATGCAATGACTTACGAACTTGTAACCGTTTTCACATAAAATTTAATTTTTTCCGGTTTCCCCTTGAGAAATGCTTGATTTTTATGTATATTATTAAGTTGTAGTTGCACTGCGCCTGTAGTGTAATGGATCGCACGTAAGATTCCGGTTCTTGAAATGGGGGTTCGATTCCCTCCAGGCGCATAATAACGATCCAACGACATCCATCAACCGGAAATAAGCGTTCTAATACTATTAAGCATACATATCAGCGGTTCACACTTAACACACGTTAATTCGTGTGTTTTTTTGTTTGCAATGATACATCATGGGTCTCAATGATGATTAGCCTCTTTATATTTTAGTAATAATAGTCATCATCTTCAAATATTACTTTGTAGATAAATTCTTTCAGAGTAACGCCTTCCTTACGTTCTTTGCGAAACTCAACAATACATGAAACGATGAATCCTATCAATGCCATTACCAGTGCATCCAATGCTATTGCCTGCATATTTTGTCTAAATTGTTCTAACATGAAAATCCCTCCAATGTAAGTTATTCAATCAAATCAAATATTAATTCCTGTATGATTTCTTTTGGCGTATAACCTTTTTGATACATAATGCAGAATCCAATAATGAACGCAATGATCACAGACAAAATTGATATGAATAATACTATTAATGATATTTCCAAGAATAAGTCGGCCATGTTCTTTTCTCCCTTGTTTACCTATTTTCTAATTACCGTCAATTAACTGATCAGCAGTAATTTTATGTGTATACTAATTTTATCATAAGAAATAACATACTACCCAGTGATCATTAGCCTTATGTATTATTCTCCCCCACATCATAAAAATTAAGAACGTCTTTCTTTTCGTGAGAATCACTTGTAGAAACAATCATGCCTGTAGATAATAAATCTTTAGGAGGAGATCACAATGAATAAAAAAATCGCAAGTATTTTAGCAACTGGCTTAGCAACTCTAGGACTAGGCATCTTAGTTAACCAAAATACAGCTCACGCTGCCACAACAACCAACAAGTACGCTTGGAGTGTCGGTCAACATGAAGAATACGCCCCTACGTACTATAACAAGTCCAATTCCAACGCATACATCTGGAATACCTCATTCAAAAAAAGAATCCATAATTTGAAAAACTATCCAAACACAACCTGGTATGTAACGAAATCGTTCGTTCACAATAAAAAAGTTTATTATAAATTAAGTAACTTCGGTGGTAAGGTCACGGGTTACACTTGGTCTGGTAATCTGTCGCCTTATGTTTCAAAGAATGTTAACTCATTTTCTTCTGACAGTAGCTACCTTAATTATTTGAATTCGGATAAATCACAAAAGCTTTCTCGAGCATTACTCAAATTATTCCCTAATGCCGATATTAGCTTAGATTTATCAAAAAAAGCAGCAGCTAGTTCTTCCACAAGCCTTTCCTTAAATGGCTATACAAAGACAATCAATTTAAGTATGTTATCTGCAAAGGTTATTGATAACAATCAAATTTCAAACGGAAAACCATTGGCTCACATAGAAACAGTTTTACAGTCCTTAGGTGGCCCAGCATCAAGTGCTGCGTCCAAGGCTAAGAGTGCACAAAACATTTTAAACGCTAACGGATACACATCTGATAAAATTGCCAGCCTAATAAATCAAGGTTATAAATTAGGAATATATATTTCTGATGGCGCTGCCGCTTCTGTTGGGAGCAAAGGCTATCCATCAACAATAAAAAATGCTGATGATCGTTACGTTTTAGTTTTAGCTAAATAATCTTTAAGAAGGGACACTTGCTAGTAAGCGTCCTTTTTATTATGCCCTATTTAATTACTTTAGATTTTAATCAAAACCATAAACATTAAGAACCTTTTTAGTTCATGAGAATCACTTGTAGAAACAATCATGCCAGTAGATAATAAATTTTTAGGAGGAGATCACAATGAATAAAAAAATCGCAAGTATTTTAGCAACTGGCTTATTGGCTACAGGTCTGGGACTTGTTGCTCAACAATCCACCGCACATGCATCTGGTTATGCATGGACTAAAACCAAGAATTACAATAACGTGCCTATGCATGCAAAAAATACAGGCACTGCTTATATGTGGAATTGGAACCACACTAAAAAAATCCACAACTTGAAAAATTACCCCAACACTACTTGGTACTTATCTAAGAGTGTCAAAATGGTTAAGGGCAATAAGTCAGGAATTTATTATCAGATTACTAGTGGTAATGGAAAAATATCAGGGTATGTACATCGTAATTATCTCGTTAAATCCGCTAGCAAAAGTGAATTGCGAAGTTTAATACTTCAAGTTCTGAACACAACTGTACCAGATAACGACCTGCAAAAAGTTGCAGACACCGCAAAGAACCTACACACTAGCGACAGTTACTACTACTTCCAAGATCAATTACCAGAAAAAGAAAAGAAATCATTTGTACTGCTTACAACTAATGATGCTGGAAAATATGATCAAGCACTTAAAAATGGAACGATTAGTATCAAGGAATACGTTAGAAAAAACATTATCTCAGGCTTAGCCTCCAAAGGACTAACGGTTTCTGAAGTTAAAAATTATAGGATAGGTATTGAACCTTCTGATGTCTCAGCATTTATCCTATTATTACCACCCAAGCAATAACGTAACCGCAAAAAAGCACCTGCTAAGTTTTTTTATTACGCCCTATTTCATTGCTTTATCATTTGAGCAAAATCATAAAAGTTAAGAGCCCTTTTAGTTTATGCGATTCCCTTGTAGAAGTAATACTGCCATTAGATAATCGTATACAGGAGATGATTAAATCATGAACAAGAAAATCGCAAGTATTTTAGCAACTGGTTTATTAGCTACTGGTCTGGGGCTTGTAGCACAACAATCTACCGCGCACGCATCTGGTTATGCATGGGCTAAAACTAAGAATTACAACAATGTTCCTATGCATGCCAAAACAACTGGCACTGCTTATATGTGGAATTGGAACCACACCAAAAAGATCCACAACTTGAAAAACTACCCACGTACAACATGGTATCTATCTAAAAGTGTCAAAATGGTTAAGGGTAGAAAAGCTGGTATTTATTATGAAATCACTAGTGGCAATGGTAAGGTTACGGGATTCGTTCACCGCAATTATTTAGTAAAGGGTGCCAATAATAGTAACGCTACAGCTTACAATAGTAATAACCAAAGCAACATATCATCAATACCTGATCTTAACAGTTATAAATCTGATACAGAATATCTTAACTTCATAAATAACGCACCAAAGCAAGATGTTACAAAGCTCATCATACAACAATTTCCTAATGCAAAATTAAGCCTAAATCTATCTAAATATGCACAAGATAATGGCTCATTCTACTGGGATGATGAAGACGTCCCTACAGTTAGTTATGATAAATCACAAATCAATAACACTGTCAGAAAATTGCCACATGTTGAAAGCCTAATTAATAATTTGTATACTAATTCAGTTCCAAGCGCTAATGAACTTGATGCAGCATTGACTGCTGATGGATATCCTAAGAGTAAACGACAAGCTTTTGATGGATATATTGGACTAGTTATTTTAAATAAAATCAGTGGTCGCGAAGATGGTCTTTATAGTGGAAGCTCAATATATGTTATGAATTAACTATCATATATTTAATTTACAATTTTGAGGAGATCACAATGAATACAAAAATCGCAAGTATTTTAGCAACTGGTTTAGCCGCCTTAGGATTAGGTATTTTGGTTAACCAAAATACAGTTCATGCAAGCAATGGTTATAGTGTCGTTAAATCATCATGGCCAGCCGGTTACGGAACTGTATATCACGCAAAAAGC
Source organism: Lentilactobacillus sp. SPB1-3 (assembly GCF_026913205.2). NCBI lineage: Bacteria > Bacillati > Bacillota > Bacilli > Lactobacillales > Lactobacillaceae > Lentilactobacillus > Lentilactobacillus terminaliae. The sequence goes on along the minus strand of NZ_CP168151.1, from coordinate 817,190 downwards.
TTCAGTAACAATGCATATGTATGGACTCATTTAAACCACAAAGAAAAAGCTGCTAACTTAAAAAACTACCCTAACAGTAGTTGGGCAAGTCTGGGCACGATCATCTTGAAACACAATGGTAAGAATTCTGTTTACTATGCAATCAGTAATGTTTCACCCGTATCCAAAAAGTCTGTTACAGGTTATGTTTGGAGTGGATATTTAGCTAATGGTTATAACCCTAATTTTTCAAAAGTTAATACTATTGAATTACACAACGCAAGTAATACCGATTACAACAGATTCATTAAACAATCACCATCTCAAGAATTAACACGTCAGGTTCTATCACTTTTCCCAAATAGTAAAGTTGATGTGAAAGCTTCGATATATTCTTTATATCAAGACGATGCAAATAAGCCTTCAGGCAATGTATTAAATTTCAAAGATGTAAATAAGTACCTTAATTCGTTAAATAACAAAACAACATCTCAAAGAGTAAGCGATATTAAATCAATGTTGTTAAAGCACAATGTAGATTTGAATGCTAACTACACTATTGGGATAAGATTAACTAATTTCACATTCAGAAAAAATATTGAAGACCAACAACAAGGATTAGTACTGATAGAAAATTAACAGAGCATTGGAAAAGTCATCTTTAAATTTTGGAGGTATCACCTTCGTAATAGATGGCTTTTTATTATGCCCTATCCAATTGATTTATCTTTTGATTAAAGTAATAAAGGTTAAGAACCCTTTTAGTTTATGCGATTCCATTGTAGAAATAATCCTGCCATTAGATAATTGTATACAGGAGATGATTAAATCATGAACAAGAAAATCGCAAGTGTTTTAGCAACTGGTTTATTAGCTACTGGTCTGGGGCTGGTAGCACAACAATCCACTGCGCATGCATCTGGTTATGCATGGGTTTCAAGTAAAACTTACAGTAACACACCTGCTTATAAGGTAAAAGTTCCAGGAAAATCAGCTTATATGTGGAATTGGAACCACACTAAAAAATTGCACAACTTACGTAACTACCCTCGCACCACTTGGTACGTTCAACGAAGTGTCAAATTACGTCACAACGGCCGTAACTCGATCTACTGGCAAGTACAAAACGCTTCTGGAAGAGTTACTGGTTATGTTTGGCGTCAATATTTTGCTCCGGGTGGTATGAATGGTTCAAACAACCAACAAAATAATAATCAAAACAACAATAATAGTTTTTCTATGAGCGATATCCCTAATTTTGATACTTATAAAAGTGACCAAGATTACCTCAACTTTATAAAATATTCACCTAATCAAAACGATGCTCGCTCAATATTAAAAGAACTTCCAAATGCTAGCCTAAGTCTTAATCTATCAAGATATGCCACAAGCGAAGGAAACTTATCTGATGATGCCGAGGCTTCCTACGGAACTGTTGCAAATAAAATTGTAGATAGAGACAAATTAATAAAAAACGCATATGAATTAAAAAACTTAGAACGTTTATTTTGGAACTCGAATAATGTCTCACAATCAGAAATTAATGAAGCATTGACTAAAGATGGCTTTTCTGCAGATGCTCGTGCAACTTTTCATGGTCAAATAGGTTTAGTAATGCTAGATAATGTGCAGAAGTCTAAAGACGGCTCTGTATACTCCGGCAATTCTATTTATATTTTAAAGTAATTAATTATGTACAAATAAAGACACCTTTAACAGGTGTCTTTTTATTATGCCCTAATTCATCTTTTATAAAATATCTTCTTCCCGCTAACCCTTTTCCACCTTGAGTTTTTGTTTCTAAGTGATCATCATATTAAAATTTCCTCTTGTGCATACAAACATATGTTCGTATAATTAAAATTGAAAATATGAAACACGATTGTGAGATGGTGTTATGTATGATTACAGCAAAGAACCTAGAAAAGTCATTTTTATGATCGATAGCAAGAGTTTCTACGCTAGCTGTGAGTCTGTATCACTTCATATGAATCCGCTTAAATCAATTTTAATTGTGATGTCCCAAGCGGAGAACACCAATGGAGGATTAGTGCTTGCAGCATCCCCCCTGGCCAAGAAACTCTTAGGTGTCCGCAACGTCATGCGCAAACGTGACGTACCTCAAGATCCACGCTTGATTGTGGTTCAACCACGGATGAACTACTATATTCAAGAAAATATTCGCATTAACGACATTTTTAAACAGTACACACCCAAAGAAGATTGGTGTCCCTATTCAATCGATGAATCATTATTGGATATGACCCATTCATGGCATTTATATGGCGAAAGCCCTTATGAAGTGGCACGGAAAATCCAACTTCAAGTTAAGCGAGAAACCGGAATCTATCTAACGGTTGGTATCGGCGATAACCCCTTGCTTGCCAAACTTGCACTAGATCTGGAAGCCAAGAAAAGTCGTTCTTTAATTGGCGAATGGCACTATGAGGATGTACCTGATAAGCTTTGGCCCGTCACGGAGTTATCAGATGTCTGGAGCATTGGTCACGCCACTGCAGACAAACTCAAGCACCTGAACATCCATTCAATGGAGGATTTAGCCCACTATAATCCGTATAAGCTAGCTGACAAGATCGGCAAGGTAGCTGGTGGTGAATTATTCGCTTTGGCTTGGGGCATTGATCGCTCCATCATCAGTCAAAGATATAGTGTCAAAGAAAAATCCTACAGCAATTCTCAAGTGCTTCCCCGTGATTACCAAGTACGCAGTGAAATTGAATTAGTAATCAAGGAACTCGCTGATCAAGTGGCTTCTCGTATCCGCAAGCATCGCAAAAAAGCGCGAGTCGTTTCACTATATGTTGGTTTATCGTACGCTGATCATGACAAAGGTAACCATGGCTTTAGTCGGCAAATGAAGATTGAACCAACTAATAATTCCAAAGAGTTGATTGCCCACATCATGACCATTTTCCGTGAGAATTGGCATGGCGAAGTAGTCAGAAATATTGGTGTTACCTATGGTAATTTGATCGATGATACCTATGATCAACTCAATTTATTTCAAAGTCCCAAAGATATCTTTAAGGCTAGAAAAGTTGATGAAACTATGGATAGTATCCGAAGACAGTTTGGTTTTACAAAGCTCGTTAGACTCTCAAGTCTCCAAAAAGGTGGAACGGCAATCAAGCGTGCTGGCTTAGTTGGTGGTCACAATGGTGGTAATTCCTATGAGTAGCAATTACCCCGACTACGATCCAAATTTGGTATCGGAATTTTTTCGGACGTACCATGATCGTGGCATGATGAAATGGCAAGGATTCTATCTTTCCGACCACACCAAAAAGCTAGAACAAGAACTTCAAGAAGATACTATCAATAACTTACGTAAACGTACCCCTGAGATGACCACGGAAGAAATTGCGGAGAATATTGAAATGGCAATTACCAAGAGTAAGACCATTTCTGTCCAGATAAATGAAACTGACACAGACCGTTCAGTTCCTCCAGAGATCATCGGTAAAATCAACGGTCAACATGAACAAGCAATTATAATTGGTCAATCAACCATTATTCCACTTGAACAGATTCGTAGCTTAGAAATCATTGAAGATAAGTATTAAAAATCCACCTTCAACAGGTGGATTTTATTTTACTATTTAATTTTTATCCGCAAAGTTGACCCCAGTCTTTGCGTAATAGTCCATAATTTCTTGACGATTACCTTCAAATGCAGGTGGTAAGCCTAGAGTGCTTCCCATGGTAAGGATTGGTTCATCTAGACTGAATCCAGGTCCTAATGTGGCCAACTCAATACGATTATCACCAGGGTCTCTGACATAGAGACTCTTGAACCAACCTCGGTCAATATATTCTTCAATATTTAAGTGTTGCTCTTTAGCAATTTGATAATACTTCTCCAACTCATCTGTATCGGCTACTGCCAATGCAAAATGATCGATACTTCCCCGACCAAATCGGGTTCTATCATCACTGTCAGTGGCAAATAAACGAATGCTCTCGTTATCTTCTAGTTGAACCTCATTATCACCAGTAATCACTAATCCCAGCCAATCATGGAAGAATGATGCGGTTTTATCAGGATCAGGAATATGCAACTCAGTACCTAACAGTCTGCTGACTTGGAATTCAGCTGGAATACCATTATCTGGCACTACTTGATAACCAACTAGTTTACGATCAGTCACAACTAATTCGATTTCAATTCCTTCAGGATCATTAAATGCTAATCCGTCTGGTATTTCCTTAACGACCAAGTTTTCAGCACTTAACCGCTTCTGCCAAAATTCGGCACTACCCGTTGGAATTGCTAAGCGGAATCCGTTAAAAAAGTGCTTAGCATCCGTTCTCTGACCTAATAGTGGCAACGCAAAGAACGTAACCACACTACCAGGGGTCCCTAAATAATCACCATAGAACAAGTGTCTGATTTTAATGTTTTCTTGATTGACCGTATTTTTGATCAATCGCAATCCCATTACCCGAGTATAAAAGTCGATATTTTGCTTGGCATCTTTAGTTAATAATGAAATATGATGGCTGTGCATACCCTTACCTCCCACTGCTATTATCTGCCTCGAGTATACCATTATTGAGGTCAAATTTACCTGTTAAAGCCTTCGTACAACAAGGAATTACTTCGTAAATAAAATTTGGAGTTAAAGTATTTGACCTTTTTTGACCAATACAGTAAACTATGTATCGTGAACTTGGTAGAGACCATCTATCACAAAAGAAAAAAGGAGGCATTCTCATGAACTTAGTGCCAACCGTTATTGAACAATCATCAAACGGAGAACGTGCATATGATATTTACTCTCGCCTATTAAAAGATAGAATTATCATGCTATCAGGTGAAATTAACGATGATATGGCTAACGCGATCATTGCGCAACTATTATTCTTAGATGCTCAAGACTCTGAAAAAGATATTTACCTTTACATTAACTCACCAGGTGGTGTTATTACCTCTGGTATGGCTATCTACGATACTATGAACTTCATCAAAGCTGATGTTCAAACAATCGTTATGGGTATGGCTGCATCAATGGCATCCGTATTGGCTTCATCAGGAACTAAGGGCAAGCGTTTCGCATTACCTCATTCTCAAGTTCTTATTCACCAACCATTAGGTGGTGCTCAAGGACAACAGACTGAAATCGAAATTGCTGCACAAGAAATCCTTAAGTCACGTAAGATGCTTAATGAAATCTTGGCAGAAAACTCTGGTCAACCTCTCGAAAAGATCAATCGTGATACTGACCGAGACCATTACTTAACAGCTCAAGAAGCCGTTGATTATGGTTTGCTAGATGGCATTATGTCTTCAACCAGCGAGAGAAAATAATTAAGTTAATTATTTATTTTCCTAAAAAAACAGGTACCGCTTAACCTCATGGGTTATCGCGGTACCCGTTTTTTTGTTTAAACTACTTCTTCATCAGAAACGAATTTTTCAGCAAATTCATTAATTTTTCTTAGGCGGTGATTAACACCTGACTTAGAAATTGGTCCGCCCGGAACCATTTCGCCTAGTTCTTTCAAACTAACTTCTGGATGTTGTAATCTAGTTTGCGCAATTTGCGCTAATTTATCTGGTAACTGATCTAATCCCACCCGCTCATCGATCAACTTAATGTTTTCGATTTGCTTACTAGCAGCACTAGCTACCTTGTTCATATTCGCATTCTCGCAGTTGACCAATCGATTAACTGAGTTCCGCATATCACGGACGATCCGAATATCTTCAAACTTAAGCATGGAATTAGTAGCACCAATCAATTGTAAGAAATCAGCGATTTTTTCAGCTTCCTTGATGTACGTAATATAACCACTCCGACGTTTAGTAGTTCTGGCCGGTAAATTATATTTTTGCATCATTTCGGCGATCATATCATTATGATTCTCATACAATGAATAAATCTCTAAATGATAACGGGAAGTCTCTGGGTTATTAACTGAACCACCAGCTAAGAATGCCCCACGGAGATATGATCTGATTTGCGAATCCTTCGTTAGTAATTCAACGGGAACTCGGTCGACAAGTTGAACACCATCAAAAATTTTTAAGTCATCTAATAATTTAGAAGCTGACTCATTTACCCGCAAGATATACAGGTTATTTTTCTTGAGCTTCATTTGCTTTCGAACACTAAGTTCACCAGTGATCCCATAAAATTGGGTTAACAACTGGTACATTCGTCGAGCAATTGCCGGATTTTCAGATGAGACGTTAAGCACAAAGTGGTGGTTTTTGATTGAAATCGATCCGTTCATTCTGATCAAGGCCATTAACTCAGCCTTAGCGTTATCCCGATGAACAGTTAACGATGTGAGTTCTTTTTTAACCTCACTTGCATATGACATTCCCATTACTCCCTTCAATTAATAGTCGTTTGGCCTACCGATTAAGTTGATTAATTCATCAGCAACTTCTTGACCATTATGGAATGCTCCTCGCTCCTTCAACTCCAAAAAGTCTGCCGAAACTACTCGGCATCCCATATCTCGGAGACCTTGGAAATCATGTTTAACAGGTTGCGAGATTTCATTCCATTTTTGATAATCCATATATTCTTCAGGAACTTTTTTATTGTTGACCAATACCGTGTTGACAAAGTTCCGTCCTAAATGTTCATTGAGGACACGAACATGATCAGCCTCAGTGAAGTTATCTGTTTCACCCTTTTGAGTCATGATATTACAGATATAAACCACGTCAGCACTAGACTCTAAAATAGCCTCACCGACGTTCTTGATCATCAGGTTAGGCAAGATGCTAGTAAACAAACTACCTGGTCCCAAGACGATTTGATCGGCGTTCAAAATTGCATCGACCACTTCTTGGACGGCCTCAGGTTCACCATCGTTATTTCGAGTAGTGACCCACACACGTTTGATTTGCTTATCAGCAGCTGTAATTTCTGATTCTCCACGTAACTGTGAGCCATCAGTGAACTCAGCATGTAACTCCAAAGGTTCATTAGCGGCCGGATAAATATTACCGTTAACCCGCATTGACTGACTCAAATACTGAACCGCATCAAAGATACCGCCTTCCATTTCAGAAAGTGCTGCGATAATCAAGTTACCGATCGCATGGCCCGCAAAGAATGAATCCTTACTATCAAACCGATATTGGAAGAGTTCCAATTCAGTTTCAGGTAACTCAGATAACGCCGCGATTACGTTTCGAATATCTCCAGGTGGCACCACGTTAATATAATCTCTGATGATTCCAGATGAACCACCATCATCGGCCACTGTCACTACGGCAGTGATATCAACATGCTTATCCTTTAGATTTTTCAAAATAACTGGTAAGCCAGTTCCTCCACCGATCACGACGACCTTAGGGCGATGACTAACTAATGCATTGTACATCACTCAGCCCCCTTTTTGATCCGTTCGATATCACGGTGAGTAATGTTGACCGTATATTTCTCGCGGAGATCCTTAGCTAACCTTTCTGCAATAGCTACTGAACGGTGTTGACCACCAGTACAGCCGATTGCAATCGTTAGATTGGCCTTACCTTCTTTTTCATAGCCTGGTAAGGTGAAGGCTATTAAATCATGCAATTTAGTGTAGAATTCCTCTGCACCAGCAGATTTCATCACAAAGTCGCTAACTTCCTGGTCCAATCCGGTCTTATAGCGCATCTTAGGATCATAGTAAGGATTAGGCAAGAATCGAACATCCATAACGATATCTGCGTCCAATGGCACACCATACTTAAAGCCAAATGACATTACTTCAATATGGAATGGCACGTTACCATCATCAATTGAATAACTATGGAAGATTTCTTCTCGTAATTTTCTTGGGGATAAATTAGTGGTGTCGACAACTAAGTCGGCCGCTTCGCGAACACTACTTAATAAAGTTCGCTCTTCTTTAATACCGTCGATTGTCCGCCCATTTCGTGCAAGGGGATGTGAACGACGGGTTTCTTTATATCTTGAAACTAACTTGGTATCTGATGCGTCTAGGAATACTAGATCAACATCATTGTTTTTATCATCCTTTAAGGATTGATTCATTGCTAAGATTTCGTCATAAAAAACTTGTGATCGTAAATCGACGACTAATGCAATCCGATCGATATCACGTTCACTACGAATGATATTCATAAATTTAGGTAACAGAGTTGGTGGCATGTTATCAACAACGAAGTAACCCAAGTCTTCAAAACTTTGGGCAACAACGGTCTTACCGGCACCACTCATCCCAGTAATGATTACAAATCGATTTCTGACTGCCATAATTATTTCCTTCCGTGTAAAAACTTACTTGAGTATAACATACCGGGCGTTTCATTTTAAACTAATTCATCATTATTTACATAAAACCAAAAAAATAAGTTAATGACTCTCTACAAAAGCCATTAACTTATTTTTTATTTAGTCTGTTCTTCTAATTGTTTGTCCCGCTCTAAAACTGGTTTTAGATACTGACCAGTATAGCTCTTCTTTGCTTCAGCAACTTGTTCTGGAGTACCAGTCGCAATGACCTGTCCTCCACCGTCGCCACCTTCAGGACCAAGGTCGATCAATTGATCAGCACTCTTAATCACATCCAAATTATGTTCGATGATCAAAACAGTGTTACCTTGATCAACTAGTTGTTGTAAAACACCCAATAACTTACGAATATCCTCGGTATGCAAACCAGTGGTTGGTTCATCAAGAATATAGAAGTTCTTGCCTGAAGACTTCTTGTGCAACTCAGAAGCTAACTTCATTCGTTGAGCTTCCCCACCTGAAAGTGTGGTTGCGGATTGTCCCAGTGGCACATATCCTAAGCCAACATCTTTAATAGTTTGGAGCTTTCTTTGAATCTTAGGAATGGCACTGAAGAAATCAAGCGCTTCTTCAACTGTCATGTCTAAGACGTCGGCGATACTCTTGCCCTTATATTCAACTTCAAGAGTTTCAGCATTGTATCGCTTACCATGACAAACTTCACATGGAACGTACACGTCAGGTAAAAAGTTCATTTCAATCTTAATGATACCATCGCCTCGACAAGTCTCACAACGACCACCCTTAACGTTGAAGCTAAAGCGCCCTTTTTTGAAACCTCTTAGCTTAGCATCATTGGTGCTAGCAAATAAATCACGAATATCATCAAAGACACCAGTATAAGTGGCAGGATTACTTCTAGGAGTTCTACCGATTGGGGTTTGATCTATATTAACGATTTTTTCGATATTTTCATAACCCTTAATTTCTTCATACGAACCGGGCTTTTCAGAATTACGATTGATCTTTTGAGCCAATGCCTTCTTCAAAATATCATTAACTAATGTTGATTTACCAGAACCTGACACACCAGTCACAACGACTAATTCTCCCAGTGGAAAATCAACCGTGATGTCCTTCAAGTTATTCTCACTGGCACCGACAACGGTAATTGATTGGCCATTACCACTCCGACGTTCGGTTGGTACGGGAATAAATCGTTTGCCGGCCAAGTATTGACCAGTGATTGATTTCTTAGAACGTTCAACTTGCTTAGGTGTTCCGGCGGCCATTACTTCACCACCGGCGGCTCCAGCGCCTGGTCCGATATCAACGATATAATCAGCTGACCGCATAGTGTCCTCATCATGTTCAACCACGACAAGCGTATTGCCAAGGTCACGCATGTTCTTTAATGATTGGATCAATCGATCATTATCGCGTTGATGTAAACCAATTGAAGGTTCATCCAAGATATACAAGACACCAGACAAATTAGAACCAATCTGAGTTGCTAATCTAATTCGTTGAGCTTCCCCACCAGAAAGAGTTCTGGCGGATCTAGACAATGTTAAATAATCCAAACCAACGTTTTGCAAGAAGGTCAGTCGGTCACCAATTTCTTTTATGATTGGTTTAGCAATCATCGTGCTTTGTTCGCCAAATTTAACTTCGTTGAAGAATGTTAATTCTCTACCGACGTTTAATTCAGAAATTTCAGCGATGTTGCGACCATCAACTTTAACGGCCAAGGCCTTACGGTTTAATCGCATACCGTGACAAGTAGCACAAGTTAATTCGGTCATGTATGAACCTAATTGGCCACGAACAAAGTCACTTGAAGTACTGTTGTAACGACGTTCGACGTTATTAACGACACCTTCAAAAGGACCGTCAACGTCTCTGATACCACCGAAGTCACTGCTCAAGTGGAAATGATAGATCTTCGATTTTTTAGAACCGAATAATAATAAATCGCGTTCTTTTTTAGATAACTTATTGAATGGAGTGTCCATGTCGATTTTTTCAGCGGAACAAACTTGTTCCAACATGTTGGGATAGTACTTAGAGTTAGATGAACTCCAAGGAACAAGTGCTCCTTCGTTCAATGTCTTAGTCTGATCTGGGACGATCAAGTCAGGATCTACTTCCAACTTCATCCCTAAACCATCACAATCAGGACAAGCGCCCAATGGTGAGTTAAAAGAAAATAATCTAGGTTCCAACTCGCCCACAGTGAATCCACAGACTGGACAAGCATAGTGTTCAGAAAACATTAGTGGATCTCGTTCGCCTAAGAAGTCAGCAACCGCGTAACCACCAGATAATCTAAGTGCAGCTTCTAGTGAATCAGACAACCGATTATTGATACCATCTTTAACCACGATTCGGTCAATAATGATGTTGATATCGTGTTGCTTGTTCTTATCTAGCTCAATATCGTCGTCGATATCATAATTTTCGCCGTCGACTTGGACCCGAACGAATCCTTCACGTTTGATTTTTTCAAAGACCTTTTTATGTTCACCTTTTTTGCCCCGGACAACTGGTGAAAAAATCTGTAGTCTAGTCCGTTCAGGTAATTGCATAATTTGTTGAATCATCTGATCAACAGATTGACTAGAAATCACAGTACCATCATTTGGACAAATAGGTGTCCCGACTCTAGCCCAGAGCAATCTAAGGTAATCATTGATTTCAGTAACCGTTCCAACTGTTGAACGTGGATTCTTAGAGGTGGTTTTTTGGTCAATAGAGATGGCTGGACTGAGCCCATCAATTGAGTCCACATCTGGTTTATCCATTTGGCCTAAGAACTGACGAGCGTACGAGGAGAGACTCTCAACATAACGCCGTTGTCCTTCAGCATATAATGTGTCGAACGCCAGAGAACTTTTACCAGAACCTGACAAACCAGTCATAACGACTAATTTATTCTTAGGGATGGACACATCAATATTTTTTAAATTATGGGCCCTAGCCCCACGTATAACTATCTTGTCATTTGCCAATTTATATCCCTCTTTAATCCATTTCGCCTTTTAATTCAATCACGGTATCTCTTAGAGTGGCGGCTTGTTCGAAGTCTAATGACTTAGCGGCATTACGCATTTCGTCCTCAAGTCGAGCAATCATTGCTTTTTGATCCTTAGGCGACATTTGTTGGAAATCACTTTCAACAAAGTCATCTTTTTCACCGCTATCATCTGTCTTAACAGTTGATGTGATCAGACCACGAATTTCTTTCTTGATTGTGTGTGGTGTAATGCCGTGTTCTTCATTGTACTTAATCTGAATATCTCGACGTCGTTGCGTCTCATCAATGGCAGCTTTCATTGAATCAGTGATCCTATCAGCATACATAACCACGGCTCCGTGTTCGTTACGAGATGCCCGACCAATGGTCTGAATCAATGAACGTTCATTACGAAGGAACCCTTCCTTATCAGCATCCAAGATTGCAACCAATGAAACTTCTGGAACATCAATTCCTTCACGCAACAAATTGATACCAACTAGAACGTCAAACTTACCAAGTCGTAAGTCACGAATAATTTGAGTTCGTTCAAGCGTCTTGATATCAGAATGCAGATATTTAACCTTAATTCCTAAATCTTTAAGATAATCAGTTAAATCTTCGGCCATCTTTTTAGTCAAAGTAGTGACAAAGACTCGTTCCTTGCGCTCAATACGTTTATTGATCTCACCCACTAAGTCATCCATCTGACCCATAATTGGCCGAACGTCAATTGTTGGATCCAATAAGCCAGTTGGTCGAATAATTTGTTGAACGACTTTGTCAGTCTGTTCCATCTCATAAGGACCAGGAGTAGCTGACATGTAAACAACTTGGTTAACGTGTTTTTCAAACTCATCAAGTTGTAATGGTCGGTTATCTAGTGCAGATGGCAATCTGAATCCATAATCGATCAATTGTTGCTTTCTAGCACGGTCACCGTTATACATCCCGCGAACTTGTGGCATAGTTTGGTGAGACTCATCAACTACTAACAAGAAATCTTTAGGGAAGAAATCTAATAATGTAAATGGTGGTTGACCGGGTTTACGTCTATCCATGAATCGTGAATAGTTTTCGATTCCGCTCGTATAACCCATTTCTTTCATCATTTCAATATCATAAGTTGTTCGTTGCTTTAATCTTTGGGCTTCCAATAACTTACCCTCAGCTTCAAACTCCTTAACTCGTGCATCAAGCTCTTCTTTGATCTCTGGTAAAGCTTGGTTCATGATGTCATCGTTCGTCAAGAAGTGGGTCGCTGGGAAGATTGCGACATGTTCTCGATCACCGATTACTTCACCAGTTAATGTATCGACCTCACGAATTCGATCGATTTCATCACCGAAGAATTCAATTCTTAATGCATGATCATCCCGTGACGCAGGGAATACTTCAACAACGTCCCCGTGAACCCTAAACCGACCACGTTGAAAATCAATGTCGTTGCGATCAAATTGAATCGACACTAACTGTCGTAACAGTGCGTCTCGTTCCAAAGTTTGCCCCACTCGGAGTGAAACCACTTGATTACTATATTCTGTTGGACTTCCTAAACCAAAAATAGAAGATACTGATGCCACGACGATGACATCATTTCGTTCAAGAAGCGAACTGGTTGCTGAATGTCGAAGCTTATCAATTTCATCATTGATGGCAGAATCTTTTTCAATATAAGTGTCACTAGATGGCACATATGCTTCAGGTTGGTAATAATCATAATAACTAACAAAATATTCTACCGCATTATTAGGGAAGAATTCTTTGAACTCACTATATAATTGACCAGCTAAAGTCTTGTTATGAGATAGCACTAGGGTTGGCTTGTTGACCTGAGAAATTACGTTTGAAATCGTAAAAGTTTTTCCAGTCCCAGTGGCCCCCATTAGTATCTGTGCTTTTTCACCACTTTCGATGCCATTAACTAATTCTTTAATTGCACCTGGCTGATCACCAGTTGGTTTGTATTGAGAAACCAAATCAAATTTGTTGTCTTCTTTTCTTTCGATCAAACTTCATTCCTCCAATCAGCTAACCCCAGTTGATTTATTAATAATATACCAATCGCAAATAAAAAGGCTGCAGCAAAACTATGTTTTGTGTCAGCCTTACTAACAAAAGTATTTTACCATACGAACATACTTTCGCCAATTTATTCGGTTATATTTTTTTTCTTAGTCAGTTACTGGAGTTTTAGAGTTTAATGCTTCAACATACTTGAAAGCTTGTTGACCAGCAATTCCACCTTCACCAACAGCAGTAGTGATCTGACGAAGATCCTTTTGACGAACATCACCAATTGCGTAAATTCCTGGAACCGAAGTCTCCATCTTATCATTAGTAATGATCCAACCGGATACATCAGTAATGTTTAGACTCTTGAATGGTTCAGTCATTGGTAGCAAACCAACATAAATGAAAACACCTGAAGTTTCCACTACAGACTCTTCGTTAGTTTGGTTATTTCTAACCTTAACACCAGTAACCTTGCTGCCATCACCAAGAACTTCAACAACGTTGGTATTCCAAACAAAATCCATCTTTTCGTTTTTGAATGCACGATCTTGAATAATCTTTTGAGCACGCAATGTGTCACGACGATGAATAACCTTAACGTTATTTACGATTCCTGAAAGGTATGAACCTTCTTCAATTGCAGAATCTCCACCACCAACAACGACAACATCCTTGTTCTTAAAGAACGCTCCATCACAGACAGCACAGTATGATACACCCTTGCCACCGTATTCTTTTTCACCAGGAACGCCTAATTTTTTATATTCAGAACCAGTACCGATAATGACTACTTTAGCTTCGATTTCTTCACTATCAGTCTTGATTGTCTTGGTATCACCATTATCGACAATCTCTTCAACGGCTCCATAAACGTATTCTGCTCCAAAGTTAATTGAACCATCATACATTTGTTGAGCCAAATCAGGACCCATAATTGATTTAAAACCAGGGTAGTTCTCAATCTCGGCGGTATTATTCATCTGGCCACCATAAATACCTCTGTCGATCATTGCCACAGACAAGTTCGCTCTAGAAGCATATAGTGCAGCTGTCATTCCACCAGGTCCGGCACCAATCACTACAACATCATAACTTTTGGTCATAACGGATCCTCCTTAAAAGTCTCTGCCATACAATTTACTATCAAAAGGTAAGTATGTAAAGCAAATTGTTTTAATTATTTTTTATCAGCATCTTTTTCTGCACTTAATTGTTTACCTAAGTCAATTAAATAACTACGAAGCCCAGTTGAGATTTCGGGATGGCGTAAACCAAAAGTGATATTAGTCTTTAACCAACTTAATTTGTTACCAGTATCGAATCTTTCACCCTTAAATTCATGAGCAAAAACTCTTTGAGTTTGGTTTAACTCATCAATTGCTGAGGTTAATTGTACTTCACCAGAAGCATCGGCCTTGGTATGTTCAAGAATGCCAAAAATTTCTGGGGTAAACAAGTAACGACCAATAATTGCTAAGTCTGATGGTGCTTCTTCTGGCTTAGGCTTTTCAACGAATTTTTTAACGTTATATAATCCATCAGTGATTTCTTCAGAAGGATCAATTACCCCATACTTAGAAATATCTTTATGAGCAACTCGCTTAACGGCCAATGTTGAAGCTCCAGTATCTTTGTAACTGTCCATTAATTGCTTAGTTAAAGGCTCTTTGTCTTGCATAACGTCATCACCAAGCATAACTACAAATGGTTCGTTACCAATAAAGCTTCTTGCGGTATAAACAGCGTCACCCAATCCACGAGGATGTGATTGGCGAATAAAGTAAATGTTCATATCGTTAGTTTTACGAATTGTTTCCAAAATTTCGTCTTTATGTTTTTGTTCCAAATTTTGTTCCAATTCAGGATTAGAATCAAAGTGATCTTCAATTGAACGTTTACCCTTACCGATAACGATCACGATATCTTTGATACCTGACTGTTTAGCTTCCTCAACGATAAATTGAATAGTTGGGGTATCTACAATAGGTAGCATTTCCTTTGGTAAGGCCTTAGTTTCTGGTAAAAATCTGGTTCCTAATCCTGCGGCAGGAATTACGGCTTTAGTAACTTTTTTTGGCATTATTTCTTCGTCTCCAAATTCTCCTATGAAAGCTCTGGACGGCCTTCACGAGTCATTAATTGATTGATTGTTGTTTTAATATCTGCGTTGTCATATAAAACGTGATAAATAGCACTGGTGATTGGCATATCAACACCACGCTTCTTAGATAATTCGTATGCAGCTTTGGTAGTGGAAATACCCTCAATCACCATTCCCATGTTCTTGATAACTTCATCAAGTGACTTACCTTGGCCTAACTCATTACCTGCTCGCCAGTTTCGTGAATTAGTACTGGTACCAGTAACGATGATGTCACCCACTCCTGATAATCCAATAAAGGTTAATGGATTAGCACCAAATGATGTTCCCAAGCGAGAAATCTCAGCTAAGCCACGGGTCATCAAAGCTGCTTTAGCATTATCTTTGTAACCTAAGCCGTTCAATGCTCCGGCTCCCAAAGCGATAATGTTCTTTAATGCAGCACCAATTTCAACACCGATCACGTCATCACTGGTATAAACACGGAAGTAACTGTTCATAAACAAGTTTTGTACTCGTTCAGCATCTCCTAAGTTACGGCTTGCAACTGTAACTAAAGTGATGTCCTTTTGAATAGCATCTTCTGCATGACTAGGACCAGAAATTACGGAAATTGATTTACGATTTTCTGGTTTGATTTCTTGCGCCAAAACTTCGGATAAGCGCATGTATGTGCCTTCCTCAATTCCTTTGGAAGCATGAATCAAACCAACTTTTTGATTATTACGAGCTAAAATTTCTGAAACTTGTTTAGCTACTGATCTGGTGACTTGAGTTGGAACTACGAACAAGATGTATTCCACCCCGTCAATTGCTTCAGCCAAATCATTATATGCAACTAATGACTCTGAGAAAGTGTGGTTCTTAATATAGTTGGGATTAGTATGAGTGGAGTTAAATAGATCAACTTGTTCCTTATTATATGACCACAATTTAACGTCATTGCCATTTTCATCCAATACACTGGCCAATACACTGCCCCATGAACCTGCACCTAAAACTGCAATTTTGCTTGTCATTAAACTTCTCCTTTAATCTTCTGCTTTGAATTGTCATCAACATACCAAACATCGTTGTTTCGATGGCGACGTACAATAAAAATAATTAATGAGCCAACAAACAAACAGATTGAGAGAATTTGCGAAACCCTTAATGGTCCCCAATACAAGCTATCCGTTCTCATTCCCTCAACGAAAAACCTACCGAATGAATACCACATGACGTATGTGAGGAAAACCTCCCCTCGTTTAAATAACTGTGGATTATGTCGCAGTGAGATCAGCAATAGGAATCCTAAGAAGCTCCAAACTGATTCATACAAGAATGTGGGTTGACGATAGGCTCCAGAAATATACATCTGGTTAATAATAAAATTTGGTAAATGTAATCCTTGTAAAAAGTGTAACGACGTAACTTTACCGAACGCTTCTTGGTTCATAAAGTTACCCCATCTACCAATGGCCTGCGCCATGATAACTGTTGGAGCGGCCACGTCGAGCATCTTCCAGACTGGGATATGTCTGTTACGACAGAATAGGATGACGACGATCATCGCCCCGATCAAAGAACCATAAATGGCGATTCCACCATCCCAAATTTTAATGATCTCACCTGGATTGGCACTGTAATAACTCCACTGGAAAATAACATAGTAAGCTCGAGCACAAATCAAGGCTGCTGGTAACGCCCACAAGATCATGTCATAAATGTCATCATCTTTAATGCCTTGACGATTACCCTCAGCAACGGCTAAGGCCACCGCTAAAATCACTCCAGTGGCAATAATAATTCCATACCAATGAACCTGAATCGGTCCTAAATTAAAGGCAATTGGATTTAAAGCCAGTAACACTGAATTTGTCAAAATCAAAACTCCTAATCTTTGCTATCCGCTTTATCTTCCGGTTTGTCAGAATCAGATAAGGCTTCCTGGTTTTCTTTCTTAGTTTCATCCGCTTGCTTTTTTTCAAGCTCATCTTTTTTACTATTCACTTTAATTAGATTGTTTAAGTTACGGTCGAATGTCTCCGTTGCATCATAACCCATGCTTTGAGCACGGAAGTTCATGGCAGCAGCTTCAATAATGATAGCTAAATTTCGACCGGTTTTAACTGGAATGGTCATCTTAGGCACAGTCACATCAAAGAATTTAACATCTTCAGTTCCATTTCCCAGACGATCATATTTAGCATCTTTGGAGAAGTTGGCTAAGTGAATGATCAGTGCGACTTTGGTTCGGCTTCTAACGGCACCAGTTCCAAACAAAGTCATTACATCAATGATACCGATTCCCCGAATCTCCAACAAATGCTTCAAAATGGCAGGAGCTTCTCCCATTAAGGTTTGTTCATCCTGTTGATAAACTTCAACTCGGTCATCAGCAATTAGTCGATGGCCCCGTTTAACTAACTCAAGAGCCGTTTCACTTTTACCAACTCCACTATCACCAGTGATCAAGATTCCCAAACCATACACATCCACTAAAACACCATGGATAGATTGGCGTTCTGCTAGCTTTTCTTCAAGGTAGTTCGTCATGTTACTTAATACCCGTGAAGTGGTTAGCTTAGAACCTAAAATGGGAATGCGCTTCTCTTCAGCAGCTTCGATCAACTCTTCAGGTGGATCTAGTTGAGTAGAAATCACAAATGCAGGTGTTTCAGGCTGACACATCTGCCTCATAACCTTCAACAGTTCTTCGTGAGATAGCCCCTTTGAGTATGAAATTTCGGTAATTCCTAACAGTTGGATTCGTTTCGATGGGTAATAATTAAAAAAGCCAGTTAATTCCAAACCAGGCCGCGAAATGTCACTAGTAGAGACACTGCGTTCCTCAAGATAGTCTTCACCAGAGTAAACATCCAATCTTGCCATCTTAACTAAATCAGCAATCGTCACACTGTCTGCCAAATTAACCCCTCCTCAATGCATTATATTAGTTTAATTTTACCACTTTGTTAGCGCTTAATGGACTTCTCGTGAAAAGAATCCAGTAATGATGCTGTTCAAGATCGACATCAAAATTGCCACAATTATTGCGATCCAAAATGATGAGAATTCAAAACCAGAACCAACGATTCTGGATGTTAATTCCAAAATAAATCCATTGATAACTAAACTAAATAATCCAAAGGTCAATACTGTAATTGGTAATGACAAGAGCTTTAAAATTGGTTTGATCAAGAAATTCAAGAATGCTAAAACAAAGGCTGCTAAGAATGCAATTCCGAAGCTAGCTACATAAAAATAATTTGGTAAGAAACCACTAATTGCCATGAATAAAACTGTGTTAATCAATAAACTCCATAAAAAGCGCATAATTATTCTCCTTTATTATCGTCGACATCGTGTTCTTCAACACTATGGATAACTTTTCGTGAATTATCCGGCTGCTTTTGATTGAATCCCTTGAACAAATCAAAGAAAGAACCAGTTGATCCATCCGTTGGCATAATGATCACAGCAGCGATATAACCGACTATTATTATGATATTAATAATTGGAACAAATAGTAACACCAAGAATAATACTCTAACTAACGTTGAATTCCAGTTAAGCGACTGAGAAATTCCGCCTAAAACACCGGCAACCCAGCGATCAGTCGTAGATCGTTTAATAGTGTTTAACCATTTCATTATAAATCCTCCTCTATAATATCTTAAGGTTATTAAAAAAAAGCGTTACATTCAAGTATGCAACGCTAAAAACACAAAATCTTAACCTAGTTCGATAATTTTTCCAGTGGCTAGATAAACTGTCCACTCACAAATGTTAGTACTGTAATCAGAAATTCGACTAAGATCCTTGGCAACATTTAAATAAATGATTGCTGAGTTCAAGATATCTGGTTTCTCAGTCATTGTGCGATAACTTGGTGATGCTACACCGTTATACAGGCCATTAATTTCTTCATTGAAAATGCTAGCCGTTTCTTTGGCACGACTATCATCAACTGCTACGTAAGCATCAATTGACTGTGAATATTCTTTAACAACTTCGTTGACCATCGTTGCGATCACTTTTTCGACCTCAGGGATTCGGTCCTGACCTTTGATCTTGACGGTTGACCTGGCAATATTGCGGGCGTGATCTCCAGCCCGTTCTAAATCCGTCACGCTTTTAAGCACGCCAACTACCTCTCGTAAGTCAGTGGTGACTGGCTGATACAACGCAATCAGTTCAAACGACCGTTTTTCCAGATAAGTTTGTAACTCATTGATTTCATGATCGTGATCAATTACCGCATTTGCTGCATCGACATCATGATCGATAAATGCTTGGCCACTGTTAGCAACTGCATCCCTAACTAGCGCTGCCATCTTCATGAAGTCAGCCTTAAGGGCTGTCAACTCTTCGTCAAATATTTTTCCCATAATTTTCTCCTATCCGAATCTACCTGATACGTAGTCTTCAGTTTTTTGATTTTCTGGATTAACAAAAATTTTACTGGTCTTGTCGTACTCAATCACGGTACCATCCATGAAAAATGCCGTTTTATCTGAAATTCGAGAGGCCTGTTGCAAGTTATGCGTCACGATTACAATCGTGTACTGTTCCTTTAAATCCAGTAAAGTATTTTCAATCTTGGCACTAGAAATGGGATCTAAGGCTGATGTTGGCTCATCCATCAAGATGATGTCTGGTGACACTGCTAACACCCGAGCGATACAAATTCGTTGTTGTTGACCACCTGAGAATGATAGAGCGTTGTCGTACAGATGATCCTTAACTTCATCCCAAACCGCTGCTTGTCGTAAGCTGCGTTCCACAATTTCATCTAACTTGGCTTTGTCTTTGATCCCAGCAATTTTAAGACCGTAAGTGACGTTGTCATAAACTGAAAACGGAAACGGATTAGGTTGTTGAAAGACCATCCCAATTTCTTTTCTTAATTCAACCAAGTTGGTTTGTGGAGCATAAATATTTTTACCTCTAAACTGAACTGAGCCAGTAATCGTCACATTGTCGATCATGTCATTCATTCTGTTTAAAGATCGTAAAAACGTGGATTTTCCACATCCCGATGACCCAATTAAGGCAGATATCTCATGATCTTCAAAATCCAAATTAATATCTCTTAGAGCCTGAAAATCACCGTAAAATAAATCTAAATGTTTTGATGAAATAATTGGTTCACTCATCGTTGTCCCTCCTACCCAAAGTTTCCGGATACATAATCTTCAGTTAGTTTAATTTTTGGTCGGGTAAAGATTTTTCTAGTTTTATTGTACTCAATTGCTTCACCTAGATTAAAGAATACCGTGTAATCACTTAGTCGAGCAGCTTGTTGCATGTTATGAGTGACAATAATAATCGTGTAATCTTTCTTTAATTCTTGCAGAGTTTGTTCTAGTTGCACTGTCGATACAGGATCCAAAGCTGACGCAGGTTCATCTAGTAACAAAACATCTGGTCTGACCGCTAAGGCTCGAGCGATACAAACTCGCTGCGCCTGCCCACCGGATAATGCCAGGGCACTCTTGTTCAAAGAATCTTTGACTTGATCCCAGACTGCAGCTTCTTTTAACGTGGTTTCAACGATTTCATCCAACTGATGCTTATCGTGAATCCCGCGACGTTTAAGTGCGAAGGTAATGTTGTCATAAATTGACTTAGCAAATGGATTAGGTCGTTGAAAAACCATCCCGATTCGTCGGCGAACTTCGTAAACATCAATACCAGGCTGATTAATATCAACACCCTGATACAAGATTTGGCCTTTAACAGTCGCAACATCATCATTCATTCGGTTGAGACTTCTTAGATAAGTTGACTTACCAGAACCGGAAGGACCAATCAAAGCCGTGATGGTATTCTTTTTAAATGTTAGGTCGGCATTACTCATCGCTAATGAATCACCATAAAACACTTGCAGATCTTTTGTTGCCATAGCAATTTCATCATTTTCATCAAATTGATAAATAAAGCGCTCTTGAGTTTGATTACTTAACATGTCTTCCATAGTCATTCTCCTATTTTGCTGAAGTCATCTTTTCAAATATTTTCCGACCGAAGTAACGTGCAGATAAATTAAAGATTAGAATCGCCAACACTAACACTGCTGATGCGCCAGAAGAAACTTGGGTCAAGTCAGGCATGATTCCTTCAGAATTAATTTTCCAAATGTGGACCGCCAGAGTTTCAGCAGGTCGCAACGGGCTCAATGGACTGTCGATATTGAATGGATTCCAATCGCCAAAATTCAATGCTGGGGCACTTTGTCCAGCTGTGTAGATCAAGGCAGCAGCTTCACCAAAGATTCGCCCTGATGAAAGAATCATCCCACTGATAATTCCTGGGAGTGCTGCCGGAACAACGATATGGGTAATCGTTTCAAATTTTGATAGTCCTAGGCCAAGTCCTCCTTGGCGTTGATCATCAGACACACTAGCTAGCGAGTCTTCCATGCTTCTAGTCAACAGTGG
Organism: Lentilactobacillus sp. SPB1-3; assembly: GCF_026913205.2. NCBI lineage: Bacteria > Bacillati > Bacillota > Bacilli > Lactobacillales > Lactobacillaceae > Lentilactobacillus > Lentilactobacillus terminaliae. The sequence goes on along the minus strand of NZ_CP168151.1, from coordinate 795,428 downwards.
TAGGTTAAAAATCGTTAACGTGAGAGCCCCAGATAAGATGGAGAATCCATAGTTGAACTGAACGACGAATAACAAGAATCCGAACAGCCCGACTACCACAGAGGGTAATGAACTTAAGATTTCAATCATGGTGCGAATAGTAGAAGTGAACCAATTATCTTTAGCATACTCATTCAAGTAAATAGCGGCACCTAAAGCGATCGGTGTTGATATCAGCATCGCTAAAATTAGTAAGTAAAATGAGTTAAAAAGTTGAATTCCTACTCCACCACCAGCCTGGAAAGCTTTAGCAGGTTTAGTCAGAAAGCCCCAGCTGACATTTGGTAATCCGGTGATAAAAATATAACCCAATAAAAATGCTAGGATCAGGACAACACAGACTGCTATCCCTTTTAAGACGCCGATTGCAAATCGACTCTGTGATTGAGTTTTCATTTTTTAAATGCCCCTTTCCGACCAATGAAGTGAACCAGTAGGTTGAAGAATAACGACATGAATAAAAGTACCAGTGCTAGCGACCAGAGAGCATCGTTTTGTAGTGATCCCATGACCGTATTACCCATTCCTGAAGTTAACACTGACGTTAGTGTGGAAGCTGGCGAAACCAGGCTGTGAGGCATCAAAGCCGCGTTACCAATTACCATTTGCACAGCAAGTGCTTCACCAAACGCCCGCGCCATTCCGAATACGATTGCAGTTAGGATACCAGGAGTTGCGGAACGAAGAACTACTTTCCAGATAGTTTGCCAAGTGGTGGCTCCTAGGGCGAGAGATGCTTGCCGATAGTAGTTAGGTACCGACTTTAATGCATCAACTGTCATGGAAACAATTGTTGGTAAGATCATTACGAAGAGGACAAAAGTTCCTGAGAGGATCCCGAATCCTGATCCGCCAAACACATTTCTAACAAACGGCACAACTACTGAAAGACCAATGAATCCATACACAACTGATGGAATTCCCACTAACAACTCAATCACTGGTTGCAGGAATTTTGCTCCTCTTTTAGGCGAAATCTCGGTCATGTAAACTGCGGTTCCGATGGCAAATGGTGTTGCAACTAACGCTGCCAAGAGTGTCACTAAGAATGATCCAATGATCATAGGTAATGCACCAACGGCAGGATGACCGCTAGGAGTGTTAGTTCCTGGGTTCCATATCGTACCCAAGAAGAAATCTTTTAAAGAAATATGATCGTTAGTAAATGTGGAAATTCCCTTAGAAGCCACAAAGACGATGATGCTGACAACGACTAGCATAATCAATAACAATGCTGCCAGACTGATAAGTCGACCAAACCGTTCATAACGAGCAGTTTTAGATTTTTTTAAGAGCTGTGATGCTAACTTTTTGTTTTCCAAATTACTCACCCACTTCTTTTGAAATATTACCGTCCCAAGAACGTTGATACTGCATATCGTTGACGGAAATATAGCCTAACTTTTGAAATAATTCCTTTTGAATATGCCGACTATTTAGAAACGATAGAAAAGATTTAGTTAATCCTTTAGGTTGGCCGTTCGTGTAGATGTGTTCATAAGACCAAATTTTCCAACGATTGTTCTTAACATTCGCAGCCGTTGGGGCTACACCATTCAGTTTAACCGACGCTACCGATTTATTTAGATAACCAAACGCCACATAACTGATTGCCCCAGGAGTTGTGCTAACAATTTGTCTAACCGTTCCAGATGAATCTTGCTCTTGAGCAACCGCACTTTCTTTGCCCTTTAAACCATATTCTTCAAATGTCACACGAGTTCCGCTCCCCTGTGACCGATTAATCAATGTTACTGGAATATTTTTGCCACCAAGTTGTTGCCAGTTGGTAATCTTGCCGGTAAAAACTTTAATTAATTGGTTGGTAGTTAATGACCTGACACCGGTATCTTTATTAACGATAGGTGCTACACCAACCACGGCAACTCGGTGATCAACTAATTTTTGGGAATTGATCCCACTTTTTTCTTCGGCAAACAAGTCGGAGTTTCCCATTTGAACTGCCCCAGATTCGATTTGACTAAGACCAGTACCTGAACCGCCACCCTGAACATTGATAAACATCCCAGGATGACTAGCAATGTATTCCTCACTGGCAGCTTCAACCAGTGGTTGCAGGGCTGTCGAACCAACAGCGGTAATTGATTCTCCAGTAGTTTCAGAACTATTCCTAGTGGTATAAGCATAGCCAACTCCAAATACTAATAAAATGCCGATACAAATATTAATAAGTGTCTGTTTTCGCATGGCGAACTCCTCCTCGCTTAATTCACTTATTATTGTAAATAATCAATGTAAATATTCATCTGGCCAATTGTAAAAGTTATGTAAAAATACATTTGAAATCAAAAAAGCCAGCATGCTAAATTTCTTCAACATGCTGACTCGTGCGAATCTATTTTATTTTCTAGGAAGACGAACCGTGAATGTTGACCCGACTCCTCGTTGACTATCTACTGTGATTTTTCCGGATAAAGATTGAACTAACTCATTGACGATTGAAAGTCCCAAACCAGTCCCAGAAATTTGTTGCTTATTTCGTGATTCATCTGAGCGATAAAATCTCTCAAAGATTCGGGATAAATCACTTTTAGCAATTCCGATACCAGTATCTTGCACACTGAAATACCAAAAGTTTCCTTGAATAGAAGCGTTGATCATTATTTCACCATCGTCGCGATTATACTTAACCGCATTTGAAATCAAATTGCGAACGATTCTTTGCAGCGACTCAGCGTCAATATTAACTTCAATATGCTCATCAATTAAATTGTGAACCTGTAAGCGATGTTGCTTAATTTGGTTACTTTGAGTCTCAATCTCTTGATTGACAAAATCGCGTAATACGACAGAATCAGTGAGCTTGACCTCGTCTTTTTGAATATGAGAAATCGTCAAAATGTCATTGATAAGCGAGGTTAACTGGTCGCTTTGACGATTGATTATCTCCAAAAATTCGGTTAAAACTTCTGGATCATCTTTAGCTCCGTCTAACAAAGTCTTCGCAAACCCTGAAATAGCAGTAACTGGCGTCTTCAATTCATGACTAGCGTTGCGCAAGAAATCCACCTGCATTTGGGTGATGTTGATTACTTCAGAAATATCATAAGCAATCACGATTAGGTGAAATGACGAGTTGTTTTGACTGAATACCACTTGCACATCCAATGTTTTATTACCATTTGTGGTTTCAGTAATTTCTGCTCTAGTCGATCTATGAGTATCAAAAACGTGATCAATCATCGTGAGTAATTTGTAATTAATAACGTCCATTGTGTATGGATGGGCATCACTAGCAATTTTTCGATCAAGTATATTCGCCATCTGTGGATTTGCGAAAATAACGTTGCTACTCTGATCTATCAGCATGACACCAACCGGAAGAGCATTAACGGTTTTCAACACTTCATTATCAACTAAACCCGATTCTCGCAGTTGTTCATTCTTCGTATCTGACAGATTATTGATGGCATCCGCGAGCTCTTTGTACTTTTCACCCGGCTTGATTAACACTGGTTGAGCAGCCTCGTGTGCATTAATGTTCTTAACTGATTGCGTCAACCGATCAACTATTTGATTATCTCGATAATTTTGAACCAAAACCAAAGCCAAATACGTCAGTGTACCGATTAAAATCACCAGCGAGGTAACCATCATAATTTTATTTTGATAAGTAATTGCCAGAATCAAAAATAGGCCCGTGATTACTTGCAACCCTAAGAGATAGACTAGTTTTTTTGTAGATTTATTCAATCTATTCATCCCCGCTTACAAATTGATATCCAACTCCACGGATAGTTTTTAAGTGAATTGGATGCTTAGGATCCGGTTCGATTTTATCGCGTAAATGAGCAATTTGAATATCTACCATCCGACTTTCGCCACCGTAATCAAAGCCCCAGACTCCTGATAGCAATTGATCACGACTAAATACTTGTCGATCATGGCTGGCTAAATAGCTAAACAATTCGAATTCCTTGGGAGTTAAATTAAGATTGTTCCCATTAGCTAAGACTCGATACTGTTTCTTGTCGATCACAAACTCACCAACAACCAGCTGGTCACTTGAATTTTGAGAATCATTGCCATTGTCGGAAGCACTGGTCCGCCGAAGAACTGCATTGATTCTAGCAATGACCTCACGTGGACTGAATGGTTTGGCGATATAATCATCTGCGCCCATCTCCAAGCCAAAAACTTTATCAAATTCAGTGTCTTTCGCAGTTAAAATGATTACCGGGGTCGCGATTCGATCCATTCGCATTTGTTTTAAAACTTCTTCCCCGCTTAGTTCGGGCAACATTAAATCTAAAAGCACAATTGTGTAATTGTTTTTTCTGATTTTATCCAAAGCTTCACGGCCATTACCAGTTGTGTCTACTTCAAAGCTTTCTCGTTTTAAATTATATTGAAGCAAGGTAACAATTGCTGGTTCATCGTCAACTATCAATACATTTTTCACAGTTTAGCCCTCATTATTCATAATCTGAATATGTCTTAATACCAATTTCATGCGGTGAATTTTTAAAAATAGCTGTTTCTGTAATTTTAAGTTGGTCGTTACGATCCTTAACTTTAAGCTTAGAATACGTGGAGTTTTTCGAGATTGCTCGATATAAATCAGATTCGTTGGTTACCGGCTCACCATTGACTTCTAAAATGATGTCCCCAATTTCAAGATTCATCTTAGAAGCTGGTGTTACCGGCTTAATACCCAATACTCGAACTCCGTCCATGACTTCACTATATTCAAACTCAATACGGCGATCCTGCATTTTAATGGTTATCAAACTAATGACATAGATTACCCAAACCGCTGCCAAAATGTAAACTCCGGCTGCAGGAATGAATTGAGAGACGACCGCGCCAATTAGTCCGATAACCCCGACAATCATCGTTGCATGGGCAACTTTAGTCAGCATAGTGCTAAACACGCCCCGCCTGACAGTGAATCTCAGGCCAAGCAGTAATGGCAATATCAATAATGTGTAAGAATGACCAGCGTAATTAAAGACTGGCCAGAAAGCCAAATGACTTTCAAACCAGTTACCTGGAACTAGTAACAACATTGGAACAACTGCAGATTCATTAAAACGGAACTTAGCGATACGAGTATTCCGTTTGTTACGATCAATTATTGGGGATGGATATTTGCCACCGTTAACGGTCACGAATATTCCATTTAGCAACAATGTGATGCCAAGAATGGCCACTAAATTAGCTACTGGGACTGATTGTAATGACGTGCTTAACCCCGAGGATAATAAGTGTAAACCAAAGAAATTGTTTGGAATAGCTAAGAACGTCACTAATAATCCAGTCACTGTAATCAAAGTAATTGGTAGACTGGTAAACGACAAAATAACCACACTAATCAATTCAATTACTATGTATACCATGACCCACTTGGCCGAAATGTTCACCAACAATAACCCCAATAGTGAGGCAATAACTCCGCAAATCAATGTGCTTCTTAATAAATGGCGACCTTCAAAAAAGTCCTCAAATATTGCCGATCTAAATAGTTTTCTTTCACGTCTGACTCTGGAAAGAAATAAAATACCGCTTCTAATTACCGTCAACCAAAGAGCTGGTTGTAGTAAGAAGAAGAGGAACAAAAATACAATTCTCATTTTAATTTCCCCTAATTAGTTTAGTTTAAGTATAGCATTGTCCATATTTTAAGTAACGCCCAAATCGACGGTTAGCTATTATATTGTGACTTTAACAAAAAAAGCCCCCCACTCCATATCAAAATGGAATGGGCGACTTATTTTAATTAATCTGGATTTTGTTGGGCAAGTTTCCATTGCAGATAAGCATTGATGAATGGATCTAAATCTCCATCCATGACTGCACTGGTATTAGATGTTTCATAATTTGTTCGATGGTCTTTGACCATTGAATAAGGATGAAATACATACGACCTAATTTGAGAACCCCAGCCGATTTCTAGCTGTTCACCCTCAATTTTGGCCTTCTCTTCAGCCTTTTTCTGTTCTTCTAGTTCATACAACTTTGACTTCAACATGTTCATTGCCGTTTCCCGGTTTTGTAATTGAGATCTTTGAGCCTGACTCGCAACCACGATTCCTGTTGGCAAATGAGTAATTCGCACAGCTGAAGAAGTCTTATTAATATGCTGTCCACCGGCTCCACTTGAACGATAAACGTCAACCCTTAGATCATCAGGATTGATTTCAATTTCTACATCATCGTTTAACTCTGGCATCACATCAACTGAAGCAAATGAAGTATGACGCCGAGCTGCTGAATCAAATGGCGAAATTCTAACTAGTCGGTGAACACCCTTCTCTGATCTAAGATAACCATAGGCATCCGCTCCAGAAACCAACAATGAAACACTGCTGATTCCAGCAACATCACCGGCTTGATAATCCAAAATTTCAACTTTAAAATCGTGAGCTTCTGCCCAACGATTGTACATTCTTAACAGCATGGAACCCCAATCTTGTGATTCAGTACCACCTGCTCCAGGATGAATTTCAAGAATGGCATTATTGTGATCGTATTGTTCATTCAATAGCAATTGTAATTGATATTTATCAAGTTCACTCGCTAATTTAGATTGAGCCGCTTCATACTCGCTGACCATGTCCGGATCGTCATCTTCGGCAAGTAATTCGAGCATGACAGCTAACTCATCACTCTCGTTCTTTAATTGAGTGTAACTATCAACCTTAGTTTTCATCTGGTTGGTTTCATCAATCAATCCTTGAGCAGTCTGTTGGTTATCCCAAAAACCAGGTTCTGCCATCTTTGACTCATTAATTTCAATGCTTTCACTTAAAGCATCAAAGTCAAAGTGACCTCCTAAAGCCGGCGATGGCTTGTTGCATATCAGCTAATTGTTTTTTGGCATCATTTATTTCGAAAACCATTCTGGTCACCATTCCTTTTTAAAACAAAGAATCCAAACATAATTGCCTGGATTCTTTAGTCGGATTAACGTTGCATATTTTGTTTGATTTCAGCCTTCATGAATAATCTGGTTGCATCATAATCAATATCAGCAATCATTTCTTCAAACATCTTGAAACCTTCACGTTGGTATTCAACCAATGGGTTTTGTTGACCATAACCACGAAGTCCAATTGATTGTCTCAATTGATCCATCATATCAATATGATCAGTCCAATGGGAATCAACTACTCGAAGGATAACAACTTTTTCGAATTCAAGCATTTGTGATTCATCGTATAATGCTTCTTTCTTCTCGTCGTATACTTTGTTAGCTAATCCCATTAAGAAGCTCTTAATTTCATCAGCTGACTTGTTCTTAAAGTCATCCAAAGAAACTTGATCTGGATTAACCATTGCAGAAATTGCAAAATCAAGGATGGTTTGTAGATCCCAATCCTCAGTATCTCCTTGAGTATGAAGATCAACAATTCTGCCGACAGTTCTTTCGATCATTGGCATAATTACCCATTTAAGAGACTTATCTTGTTCGATAACTTCTTGTCGTTCACCGTAAATAACTTCACGTTGTTGTCTCATAACATCATCGTATTGAAGCACGTTTTTACGTGAATCGTAGTTATTACCTTCAACTCGTTTTTGAGCTGATTCAACTTGTCTAGTAATCATTCGTGAACGAATAACTGCATCATCGCCCTCAACATTCATACGTTCCAAGAAGTTCTTAATTCTTTCAGAACCAAAACGAAGCATCAAGTCATCTTCAAGTGATAGGTAGAATTGTGACAATCCTGGATCACCTTGACGACCGGCACGTCCACGAAGTTGGTTATCAATTCTTCGAGACTCATGTCTTTCAGTACCAATAACAGCTAAACCACCAAGTTCAACTACGCCAGGTCCTAATTTAATATCAGTACCACGACCAGCCATGTTGGTAGCAATAGTAACAGCGCCCTTTTGACCGGCATTAGTAACAATTTCGGCTTCTCGAGCATGGTTCTTAGCGTTCAAGACCACATGAGGAATATTTTCTTGATCTAATCGTTGAGAAAGATATTCAGAAGTTTCAACCGCAACAGTACCAATCAACATTGGTTGACCCTTCTCATGCAATTCTTTAATTTTGTTAACTACCGCATCAAATTTAGTTTGAAGGTTTGGATATAGAACATCAGGTTCGTCAATCCGAACGACTGGCTTGTTGGTAGGTACAGAAATAACTTCCATATTGTAAATTTCACGGAATTCTTCTGCTTCAGTCTTGGCAGTACCAGTCATACCAGCAAGCTTTTTGTACATTCTGAACATGTTTTGGTAAGTAATGTTAGCCATGGTCTTACTTTCCTCTTGGATAGTAACGCCTTCCTTGGCTTCGATTGCTTGGTGAAGACCGTCTGAGAAACGACGACCATCCATAATACGTCCAGTAAATGAATCAACGATCAAAACTTCATCTTCTTGAACCACGTAATCTTTATCACGAAGCATGATGAAGTTAGCTCGCAATGCTTGATCCAAATGGTGGGTCAAAGCTGTATTATCGGTATCATACAAGTTAGTAAGGTTGAAGTACTTCTCACCCTTTTCAATTCCCTTATCAGTTAATGAAACTGTCTTAGTCTCTAAATCAACTTTGAAGTCTTCGCCTTCATGAAGAGTCTTGGCGAATTGATCAGTGGTTTGGTATAACTGTGAAGTTCCAGTAGCTTGACCTGAAATGATCAATGGAGTTCTAGCTTCATCAATTAAGATTGAATCCACTTCATCCACAATAGCAAAGCTTAATGGACGTTGAACCATTTCTTCCTTGTAAGCCACCATGTTATCACGAAGATAATCAAAACCGATTTCACTGTTAGTTGAATAAGTGATATCAGCAGCATATGCTTCACGTTTTTCATCTGAGTTCTTTTCAGCAAGGTTAACTCCAACGGTTAATCCTAACCAGTTGTAAAGTTCACCCATTTCAGTAGCATCACGTTGAGACAAATATTCGTTAACAGTAACAACGTGGACACCCTTACCAGCTAAAGCGTTCAAATAAACGGGCATAGTAGCAGTAAGCGTCTTTCCTTCACCAGTCTTCATTTCAGCAATGTTACCTTCATGAAGAACGATTCCTCCCATGATTTGAACGTGGAATGGATAAAGGCCTAAGACACGCTTAGCACCTTCCCGAGCAACAGCAAAGGCTTCGGGTAATAAATCATCCAACGTTTCACCATCGGCATAACGTTGTTTTAATTCGGGAGTTTTTGCTTGAAGATCAGCATCACTTAACTCACGATATTCTTTAGAGTATGACCCAACTTGATCGGCCAATTTACTGAGTCGTCTAAGTTCATGTTTATCACTTTCGACCCATTTCTTTAAGACATTTCGCATCTAATAAATTCCCTTTCTGCATAACAAATTCTTGATTGGATTTTATAAATTCCTCGTTATCATCAATTACATACTTATTAATTGTATCATTTCATGAAAACATTTAAAACATAAACATGGATAAATTGTCATCACAATTCAATGACACAATTTACAACTATAATAAAGAGCTGCGACAAACAATGTCGCAGCTCTTTATTATTATAGTGCATGTTTTATTATTGTCTAGTCGCCAGTTTCAATCAAACCATAACGACCATCATTACGACGATATACAATGTCAATTTCGGATGTTTCAGCATCTTCATAGATAAAGAAATCATGACCCAGCATATCCATTTGCAAGATAGCTTCTTCGTTATCCATTGGCTTCAATGAAACTCGCTTATTTCTAACAACTTCAAAAGTTGAATCCGTAGTTGCATCTGAGTCATCTGAATCAGTAGAAACATCTTGGTCTGCAGAAGCAAACTCTAAGTTCTTGAATCCTTTTTCACGAGACTTACGATTTACCTTAGTCTTGTACTTTCTAATCTGTCTCTCTAGCTTATCAGTTACCAAATCGATACTAGCATAAAGATCATTGGACATCTCTTCTGCACGTAGAGTCAAGTATGGTAAAGGAATGGTTACTTCTACTTTAGCCTGCTTGTTCGGATATACTTTCAAGTTTACGTGAGCGATGTTTTTCACATCACTTTCAAAGTACTTCTCTAACTTGCTAATTCGCTTTTCAACATACTCACGAATTGCCTGCGTTACTTCAATGTTTTCTCCTCGAATGTTAAAATCTAACATAACACTCTCTCCCTTCGCCATCAACAGTTTAATGGTCCAATGACATTTTTACCATCCAATCATTGGCTACAACTAAAGTATAGATTAAAGTTAGAAAATTAACAATAATAATAACTAAAACGCTATCATCTTGATAGAGTCATCCCCAAAATACTCGCCGGATGAACCTCCTCTAATGCTTTAACAGCATGCCTAATAGTGGTTCCAGTAGTGTACACATCATCCACAATTAAAATGTTTTTCCCTGCTAAATTTTTCGTGGTAGAATTTATAAGCTCAAACGGCTGAGCAGTCGATAATCTGCCTTGACGATTCTTATGTGATTGAAGCGGTTTGTCGATGCTTTTAACCGTTAGACATTCTTGATAGTTTACATATTCTAACAAGCCACAAACTTGATTAAACCCTCGCGTATTCATGGTAGTCATTGATACTGGGATGGGGACGACTACCAAGTTTGTCTTTTTAAAATGAGACCTTATAAAATCTTTAATGCATGTAGCAAAAATCAATCTTAATCGGTAGTCACCATTGAACTTATATTGATACATAAATTCTTTCATGAATTCATCATACTCAAACATCGCCGTATTAACAAAAACACTGTTTTGATCATTCCATTTCTGGCAATCGTGACATATAGTGTTAGTCTCCATCAGGCGCCCACAGTCTTTACATACTGGACATTGTTGTAAGTTTCTAAAATGATGCCAACAATTCTGGCAACAAAACTGCTTCGTAGTCGATTTTAGCGAAAAAATATCATTTAACTCAAATATCGGTGGCAAATGATCTCCGCATAATAAACAGTGTTCAATCGACATTGGCCATACCATTCATTTTTTTGATTTGCGCTTGGGCAGATTTAATCGAACTATTTATCTGTTCAATGTAAAAAATCACCTTACCAGTTGGGAAAGCAGCATTTCTACCTACTCTTCCGGCGATTTGGACGAGGGATGAAGCACTAAAAATGTCGTTGTCAGCACTAATAACTATCACACTCAGGTTTTTAAAAGTTACGCCGCGTTCCAAAATCGTTGTCGTGATTAAAAAATCTAGTTTACCATCCCTCATCATCTGCACTTTTTCAATTCGTTCAGGGTCCGCTGAATACACGGTCGTGGATCGCCAATTTGGATTAGCACGCTTTAAAGTTTCAGCCACTGATGCGAGGTCAGCAATTTTGGGTACAAAAATCAATAGGGCTTGCGTGTCGATTATTTGGGCTATCTTTTCAATAATAGTTTTAGGGAGTTTTCTCTTTTCAATCAAAGTCCGCATTTTTTTAATTTTGACGGTAGTGATCTCTGGTAGTGGAAAACCGTGGTATCTTCTAGGTAGATAGCTCACTCCGATCTGCTTATTTTTAATTTGCTTCATTAATATGTCATCCGGAGTAGCGGTTAAGTATAACTGACACGCATTAGTTTTAATGGCCTTATCTGCTGCATAATGCAGCATTTTATTACCGGCATACGGAAATACGTCCACTTCATCAATGACTAACACATCAAAGGCTCGATAAAACTTCATTAATTGATGAGTAGTACAAATCGTCAACTGACAATATCGATAACCTGTCTCAACTTGACCATGAAGCAAACAAATATCAGTCCTTGGAAATGCCGCTTTAAATCTAGGAAGCAATTCATTGATTACATCGATCCTGGGTGAAGCAAGTGCGACCCGCTTCCCCTCTGCCAACGCTTGGGCAATTCCAGCAAATAGCATCTCGGTCTTCCCGGCACCAGTAACGGCCCATAACAAATGATACCCATTTGTTTGGATCACTTGCTTGATTTTATTAGAACATCTCTGTTGGTCATTAGTTAGTTGACCATCCCATTGTAGTGGACAGTCAATTTTCTCGAACTGATTTGGCTCCCGAACCGTCGCTAACTTTGATAACGTGTCCATCCGACCAAGTTGAATGCAACAATAACAGTAATAATCATCGTTAGGTAAACGGGCAAGCCGTTTATCTAAGGTCGAACCGCAGCGATTGCAAACCACTTTTCGCTTGTTAAATGAAATCGCCTGTCGAAACTGTATTTGCTGCAACTTTAGCATTTCGGTCGATAAACCACGTGTGTTTAATTGGCGACCAAACAGTTCTGCTATACTATTAATAATGTATCATCACCTCAATAATTAATTACGTAAAAATGGAGCGAATTTATTTTGGCAGACAAACTTTTACTAACCATCAAAGATAACAGTACTCATGAACTAGAAATTAAGAAATCTAGATTCATTTGTAATTTAAGAAGAATTACAGACAAAAATGATGCTAAGGAACAAATCGCTCAAATTAGTCATGACAACGTTAAAGCCAACCATAATTGCTACGCCTACGTGCTTGGTGACAACAACGAAATTCAACGCGAAAGTGACAATGGCGAACCTTCAGGAACAGCCGGTATTCCAATCCTGGAAGTTTTAAAAAAGAATAACGTTAAAAATGTCTTGGCTGTGGTCACTAGATACTTCGGTGGTATTAAATTAGGTGCTGGCGGATTGATACGGGCTTACAGTAATTCTGCTTCAGAGGCGATTGAAAACATTGGCATTGTTCAATTAGTTAATAAGAAAATTATCGCGCTAACTGTTGAATATCCCCTCTTTGATAAACTAAATTATTATTTACAAGAAAATAGTTATCCAATTAAAGACACCAACTATACTGATAAAGTTACAGTTTCAGTGGCGGTTAGCGAGGAACAGGTTGATCAGTTTCTTGAATCAATAACTAATCTTTTAGCTAACCAATTTCAAAGTAAGATTGGTGGAAGTGAAATATTCGAAGTTGATTACAACAAATAAAAAAATACCCTCAGACATCAATTCAAGAAAATGTCTGAGGGTTATTTTTTATCTTTTATTAGTGATTGCTCTTACTAGTTGTATCCTTAACGAGTTTTTTAATACCATTCAATAGTGGTTGGCGTGACTCGCCCATCAACCCGATGGTTTCGACAAATAATTCCAAACCGACTAGGGATGCGATCGTCAATAAGACTGAACCCCACAATGTTGATATCGGATATAGTAATGAAATAAACGAGAAGATCAACGCAATTCCATAGATTACCAAGACAGTTTGTCGATGGGTCAATCCCATTTGCATTAAGCGGTGATGTAAATGACGCTTATCAGCATGCGAAATTGGTTCACGGTTCAGTAACCTTCTGAAAATAGCAAATACAGTATCTGTAATCGGTACTCCCAAAATCATTACAGGAATCAACACTGTAATAAACGTTGCGTTTTTTAACCCAAACAACGAAAAGACTGAAATCATGAAACCAATGAACAATGCTCCGGTATCGCCCAAATAAATTCTGGCTGGGAAAAAGTTATATGGCAAAAAGCCAATACATGCAGCAACCAGAGTGAAGATCATGATTGAAACGAAGATGTTACCGATATTAAGGAAGAACATACCAGTGATTCCCATCGTCGTTAAACCGATAATTCCAACTCCAGTTGCTAAACCATCCAAACCATCAATCAAGTTCACTGCATTGGTAATTGCAGCAATCCATAACCAAGTAATTGGTAATGAGAGCCAACCCAAATGAATCGTGAAGAAAGGTAAGGTCACAGTTGTCATACGGACGCCTGCAAAAAAATAAACCCATAGTGCGGCAGCAGAAATACCAATCATTTTTTGTCTGGGTTTTAATTCGAAAATATCATCAATAAGCCCAGTTAAAATAATTATTACTTCTCCACCAAATATTCCCCATAACTCCCTTGTTGGCATCTGGTTTCTTAATAACACCATCGTTGAGAAGGTGTACGCTAAAAAGATTGCAAACCCGCCAATGGTTGGCATCGGAATTTTATTCACCCTTCTGGCGTTAGGTTTATCAACAGCACCAACTTTAAAAGCTAATCGCCTGACGAACGGTGTTAACACCGCGGAGATAATCATGGTACCTAATAATGTGACAATTATTTCAAGTCTCAAATTGTGAAACCTCTCAATCCAGTGATAACTAAATTATACAAACCGTCACGCACAAATACAAGGTTCTTTAAGTTTAAGTACAAACCATAACGATAAGATGTTATGCGAATTTTGTACGTGGATTGCTCAAACATTCACTTTATTCACCAACAAAAGGCCATTTCTGTTGTTTTATTTCACAAAGACATCTATACTATTTGTTGTAAGACAAACGTTTAAGTTCCACTTTGTTACTTTATAAATGAAAGGAGTTTTTATTATGGCTGATAAACAAAACACTGCACAAGTTGAACCTAAAGAAGCACCAATTTTAGTGCAAATGGGTATCTTTGCTGCAGTTTTATTTGTTTCTAGTTTAATTTCACCATTGTTCCCTAAATCATTCCCAGTTCCAACACCAGTTATTGGATTAATTTTATTATACTTATTACTTGTTTTACACATCGTAAAGGTTGAATGGGTTGAAAAATTCGCCGACTTTATGATTAGCATGATTGCATTCTTGTTCGTTCCATCAGGTATTCAATTAACAGCTTCATTGGATATCATGAAGGCCCAAGGATTACAATTAGTTATTGCAATTATTATTTCAACCGTTGTCTTACTTGTTGTTGTTGCTTACACCACATCATTCTTCATCATGATTCGCAAGAATGTATTCCACAGAGACGCAAACGTTGAAGAATAAAATACTAAAGCATGAAAGGGTGAGTTTATAATGCAAACAACAATTCTTACGTATCTTGGAACCCCAATATTTGGGATTTGTTTATCTTTGGCCGTATTCTTACTAGGTCAATGGCTATTCAAAATTAGTCACGGTTTATTTATTTTCCAACCATTATTTGTTGGAATGGTTTTAGGTATTTTTATTCTATGGTTAATGGCTAAAGCATTTGGAGTTGACGTTACTTGGTTCTATACTAACGCTTACAAGCCTGGTGGAGATATCATTTTCTGGTTCTTGAACCCTGCAACTATTGCCTTCGCTGTACCTTTGTACAAACGAAACGATGTTGTTAAACGTTTCTGGCTAGAAATTCTACTTTCACTAATCGTTGGACTATTCATTTCACTATTTATCATTTACGGAGTTGCTAAGGTTCTTGGTCTTGACAACAATGGTATTGCTTCACTTCTTCCACAAGCAGCTACTACTGCGATTGCTATGCCTATCTCTGGTGCTATTGGCGGAACTCCTGCAATTACTGCTATGGCATGTATCTTGAACGCCGTATTAATTTACGCATTAGCATCATGGTTAGTTAAGATCTTCCGTCTTAAAGAACCTATCGGAGTGGGACTTGGTTTAGGAACTGCCGGACATACTGTTGGTTCAGCTAAAGCTATCCAAATCGGTTCTGTACCTGGTGCTATGGCCGCAATTGCCGTGGTTATTATTTCTATCGTTGTTAACTTGGTTGTACCAACCTTCGCTCACATGATGGGACTATAATCCAGATAAAATAAAAACCGTTATCAGTTATGATAACGGTTTTTTTGTACCCTCATATATCATTATCATCCGAAAATAAAGCGTACCTCTTAAGCCTTTAAAAATGGCCTCTGAGGTACGCTTTATTTATATCTATACAGATATGTTAACTACTCACGTAAGTGGTAATTATAAGTCGAAACAATGATATTTTGGCGTGAATTAAGGATTGCCCTCAATCGAAGACTGGTCTGGTTATGCAAGATATGTTCCCATCTGTGATGAGGAACGAATTGCGGTACAAGCACAGTCGTTGAATAGTTACGATCAGCAGCTCGTTTAGCGATAACATCACAGAAACGAAGCGCTGGTTGAGTGATTGAACGATACGAAGAATGGATATCAACGAATCTAACATCTGGAAATTCTTTTCTAAATTGCTCAGAGATTTCATGTTCCTTTTCAGGATCAGCATCAAACGATACATGCATTGCAATTACATAGTCACCAATCGATTGTGCGTAGCTCACTGCTCGCGCCGTTACCTTGGTAACTCCACCAACTAAAACTATGACAGTGGAACCATCAAAATGATGAACTGGTGTTAATTCAGTAGCGTCATCAGAAACACGTAACTGCTTAGCAACCTTCTTATAATGAGCGTTGATCTTGTAGAACAATCTCAAAACAAGTGGCATAACGATCAAATATGGCCAAACATTACCAAATCTCAGTAAGAACAAGAAGACAACTAAGGCCAAGGAGATAAATGCTCCAATGAAATTAATCGTCATCTTTAGTGGCCAACTCTTACCACGATTACGGAACCAATGGATAATCATTCCGGATTGAGATAACGTAAATGGCACGAACACTCCGACTGCATACAATGGAATCAATGAATTAGTTTTACCATTAAAGATTTGAATCAAGATAATGGCACCCAATGCCAATGAGATAATTCCGTTAGAGTAACCAAGTCGATCACCCTTATCTAGGTATGCATGAGGAAGATACTTATCTTTGGCCAGGTTGTAGGCCAAAATTGGAAATGCTGAGAAACCGGTATTAGCAGCCACTGCCAAAATCATGGCTGTTGAAAGTTGCAATAGGTAGTATAGAAGTCCATGTCCAAGTACGCCCTCACCAATTTGTGAAAGAACAGTGACATGAGCGTTAGGTGCAATTCCCATGTAGAAACTTAGGAATGTGATTCCACCAAAGAATACCGCCAAAATCGTGGCCATAATAGCCAATGTTCCAGAAGCATTCTTACTCTTAGGCTGTTTGAAGTTTGGCACCGCATTACTGATGGCTTCAACCCCAGTAAGTGACGAAGAACCACTAGAAAACGCCCTAAAGAACAGAATTAAGGTCATACCAGCAACTGGCGAACCAACGTTAGCCGCTGCGTGATATTCAATATGACCCGTGGTAATTTGGAAAATTCCGTAAATAATCATTCCTAAAATTATCAAAATAAACAAGTAAACTGGTAAAGTCAGGAATGAAGCCGACTCCCGCATTCCTCGTAAGTTCAAAAGCATAATACCAACCACGATCATACACGAGATCAAAACTCGATGCTGATACAAAGATGGAATCGCTGAAGTAATAGCTTCAGTAGCAGAGGTGGTTGAAACCGCCACAGTTAACATATAGTCAACTAACAGTGATCCTCCGGCTACTAATCCTGCTGACTTGCCCCAGTTGGTACTGGCAACAACATATGCACCCCCACCAGATGGGTAAGCGTGAATAATTTGTTGATACGACAGTGTTATTGCAGCTAACAGTACTAAAACCAACGCAGCAACCCAAATTTGATACATCATGGCCGCTGCAGATAGTGTAATTAACACAGTTGTAATTTGCTCGGTACCATATGCAACTGATGATAACGCATCAGATGACAATAAGGCCAAAGCCTTGAATTTTGTTAACGATTGACCACCTTCATCGGCAGTTTTTAACGGTTTCCCAATTAGAAGCCGTTTTATATATCGCCACATAATGAGTTAACTCCTTTAAAATTAATAATTGCACTACACTAATTATGAACTAACAAATAATAGTCCAAATTGATTATAAAAACAAGCCCTATCGCTTCTTCTGACATCTACAATAACATAAAAAAGGCGCTCAATATATGAGCGCCCATAATTTATTGTAAATATTAAATTACATTCCCATTCCTGGGGCTGGCATTGGTGCTTGTGGTGCATCGTCACTTGGTTCATCAGCAACAACTGCTTCAGTAGTTAATAACAATGCTGAAACAGATGCAGCGTTTTGAAGAGCTGAACGAGTAACTTTGGTTGGGTCAACAATTCCGGCAGCAATCATATCTTCGAACTTATCTTCTGCGGCATTGTATCCAATTCCTTGTTTTTCATTCTTAAGTTTTTCAACAATTACTGAGCCTTCGATTCCGGCATTTTCAGCAATTTGACGAACAGGTTCTTCAAGTGCACGACGAACGATCTTAACACCAGTTGCTTCGTCTCCTGAAGCTTCAACGTTATTGATACTTTCCATAACGTTGATCAATGCAGTACCACCACCAGGAACGAATCCTTCTTCAACAGCGGCACGAGTTGCATTAAGAGCATCTTCGATTCTGTACTTGCGTTCTTTTAATTCAGTTTCAGTAGCAGCACCGACACGAACAACGGCAACCCCACCAGATAACTTAGCAAGACGTTCCTTTAACTTATCACGGTCAAAGTCAGATGTAGTAGTTTCAATTTGGTTCTTGATTTCTTCGATTCGAGCGTTGATTTGATCCTTAGCGCCTGAACCTTCAACAATCATAGTTGAGTCCTTAGTTACATTGATCTTACCAGCTTGACCAAGTTGATCAATAGTAGTGTCCTTAAGGTTCAAACCAAGATCATCAGTAATAACTGTAGCTCCAGTCAAAATAGCGATATCTTGTAGTTGATCCTTACGACGATCACCAAAACCAGGTGCCTTAACAGCAACAACGTTGAATGTTCCTCTCATCTTGTTAAGAACTAATGTAGGAAGAGCTTCACCACCAATATCATCAGCGATGATAAGAAGTGAACGGCCTTGTTCAACGATTGATTGAAGCAATGGAAGAATATCTTGAATGTTAGTAACCTTTTTATCAGTAACTAAAACGTATGGATTATCTAAATCTGCTTCCATCTTTTCGTTATCAGTAACCATGTATTGTGATAAGTAACCACGGTCGAATTGCATACCTTCAACAACATCAAGGCTAGTATCAACACCACGTGACTCTTCAATAGTAATAACACCATCGTTACCAACTTTTTCCATAGCGTCGGCAATTAACTTACCAACTTCTG
Source organism: Lentilactobacillus sp. SPB1-3 (assembly GCF_026913205.2). Taxonomy (NCBI): domain Bacteria; kingdom Bacillati; phylum Bacillota; class Bacilli; order Lactobacillales; family Lactobacillaceae; genus Lentilactobacillus; species Lentilactobacillus terminaliae. Next base: position 776,551 of record NZ_CP168151.1, on the reverse strand, counting down.
CGTCAGCTGAAGAGATTGATGCGATTTGTGCAATATCATCTTTAGTTTCAACATCATGTGACATGTTGTGAAGTGCTTCAACAGCGGCTTTAGTAGCCTTTTCAATTCCGCGACGGATACCAACTGGATTAGCACCGGCAGTAACGTTCTTCATACCTTCATTAACGATTGCTTGAGTCAAAACAGTGGCAGTGGTTGTACCATCACCAGCGATATCATTAGTCTTTGAAGCAACTTCAGAAACTAACTTTGCACCCATGTTTTCGAAATGATCTGGTAATTCAATTGACTTAGCGATAGTTACACCATCATTAGTAATTGTTGGGTTACCAGCAGTTTGTTCCAAAACAACGTTGCGTCCCTTAGGACCAATAGTAGTCTTTACAGTATTTGCTAACTTGTCGACACCGGCAAGCATCTTTGTTCTAGCATCTTCAGAGAACTTAATTTCTTTTGCCATATCTTAAATTCACCTCATGAAATATTTTTTTAATTTTTTACGGAACTATTCAACGATAGCAACAATATCTTTTTCATGTAAAACTAAATAGGAGTTGTCGCCGTCTTCAACCTCAGTACCTGCATATTTATCGAACATTACTTCGTCCCCAGCTTTAACGATTGGGGCAACAGTATTACCGTTGTCCAAAACTCGACCAGAGCCAACAGCAACAACCTTACCAGTTTGAGGCTTTTCTTTTGCGTTACTTGCTAACACAATTCCACCAACTGTTTTTTCTTCTTCTTCTTGCGTTTCAATGATAACGCGATCTCCTAATGGTTTTAACACGTTAGTCCCTCCATAAATAGTTATTTTTAGCAACGTTAGCACTCCTTTGTCAGAAGTGCTAATCACTGACATTAATAATATTATTATCCGCTCTAAAATGCAACCCTCAACACCAAAAAATCTTCATAAATGAATACAAAAAAAGCCCCAGCGGTAAATTCGCTCGGGCTAAAAATTATTTGCTGAAGTTTTCAATGAAGTAAATTAATGTTTGTAATTCATTAGTTAAATCGACATTTTGAACAAGCACTTGGTCTGGAACTGAAATTCTAATTGGTGTGAAATTAAGAATCCCGCGAACTCCTCCGGCTACTGCTTGATCAGCAACCCCTTGTGCGTAATCAGATGGTACGGTTAAAATAATCACCTGAATTTGTTGTTCTTGCAATTGATCAGCTAAATCACTAACTGGGTAAACTGGAACCCCATCTTGGATGGTATTTACGATATCATCCTTTGAATCAAAAGCTGCGGAAATTCTAACATTACCATCCTTGTGAAAATTAAAGTTCAATAAGGCATGGCCTAAATTACCAACCCCAACTAATCCAACATTAGTCAGATGTTCTTGATTTAGAATTTGTTTAAAAAAGCTAAGTAAGCTATCAACATCATAGCCATAGCCCCGTTTACCTAATGCTCCAAAATAAGAAAAATCACGTCGAATAGTTGCTGAGTCAACCTGAACAGCGTCAGCAAGTTCCGTTGAAGAAATTCTTTCTTTTCCTGTATCATGGAGAATATTTAAATAACGGTAATATATTGGTAATCGCTTAGCGGTTGCCTTGGGAATGCTTTCAGCCGTCACGAATAACTCCTCCTTACATCTATTGATTGTTAAAAAACTTTGTGAAACTCACTTCTTTAATTATTCTACCATAGTATTACCGCTTGTGAAAATAAATTCAAATATTAATTGCACTTTTTCCGAAAATCTTGATATGTGTTAGAATATTAGTACTCAGAAAGGTGGATGCCGCATGATTATTTTGCAGGTCCAAGACATTGCAAAACGTTTTAATGGCGAGAATATTTTTTCCGGAGTTAACTTAAATATCCAGGAAAAAAGTCGAATTGCCCTTGTTGGCCAAAATGGTGCCGGCAAGTCAACGTTAGTAAAAATTATTATGGGAGAAATGGCCGCAGACGAAGGCCAAATCTCTGAGAAGAAAAACTTAACTATCGGTTATCTAGCTCAAGATACTGGATTAGATTCAAATAAAACAATTTATGATGAAATGGAATCTGTTTTTGATTCTTTAAAAGAAACCGAAAGCAAAATTCACAAATTAGAAGTGCAAATAAGTCAAGACAACTCAACAATGAGTGAAGAAGAGTTTGCTGAGATATCAAAAACCTATGACAATTTGAGAGCTGACTTCGAATCAAACGGTGGTTACGTGTACGAAGCCGAAATTCGAGGTGTTCTCCACGGGTTCGGCTTTGGTGAAGCAGACTACGACCACCCCATCAACGAATTATCAGGAGGTCAAAAAACTCAACTGGCACTTGCAAAACTATTGTTAGAGAAACCTGACCTACTGATTTTAGATGAACCTACAAACCATTTGGATGTTGAAACTATCACTTGGTTGGAAGGCTACATCAAAAATTATGCTGGATCATTGCTGATTATTTCTCATGATAGATATTTTCTCGACCAAATCGTTAATGAAGTTTATGAAATGGCGCATAAAACCCTTACTCATTATCAAGGTAATTACACTGATTTCATAAATCAAAAAGAACTGCGCAATACGACCAGGATGCGCGAATATGAGAAGCAACAAGCTAAAATTGCCAAGCTTCAAGAATTCGTTGACAAAAACATCGTGCGAGCTTCAACTACTAAACAAGCTCAGGCCCGCAGAAAACAGCTAGAAAAAATGGATGTGATCGAAAAACCAGTAGATTACACAAAAGTAGCCCGCTTTTTATTTACCACTAATAAAAAAAGTGGTGAGAATGTTTTGAAGGTATCAGACGCCGCTATCGGATATGACCATATATTAAGCGAACCGGTTAACTTAGAAGTCAAAAGACACCAGGCAATTGCCATAGTTGGTCCTAACGGCGTTGGTAAGTCCACTCTACTTAAAAGTATCTTAGGAAAAATTCCTTTAATCAAAGGAACGATTAGTTTTGGAACCGGCGTTGATACTGGATATTATGATCAGGAACAGCAAAGTCTGCACAAAAATAAAAAGGTTCTCAATGAATTATGGGACGATCATCCAACTGTTAACGAAAGTGATATCCGCGGTATCCTAGGTAGTTTTCTCTTTTCAGGTGATGACGTCGACAAGTTAGTCGCGGACTTATCTGGTGGTGAAAAAGCTCGGTTACTATTAACTAAATTAGCTATGCAACACAATAACTTCTTAATTCTCGATGAACCAACTAATCACTTGGACATTGACAGCCGAGAAGTGCTTGAACGTGCCTTGAGAGACTTTGAAGGCACCATCTTATTCGTTTCACATGATAGATACTTTATTAACCAGTTGGCTACTGCAACAGTCGAAATATCTGCCACTGGTAGTAATGCTTACCTTGGTAATTACGACTATTATGTTGATAAAAAAGCTGAACAATTGGCTTACAAGGAGCGAGAAGAATCACAAAATGCACCTACTCAATCTGCTCCTCAAGCCGTCAGCTCTGATAAACAATATTATCAAAACAACAAAGAGGCCCAAAAACAAGTTCGTAAGCTGACTCGAGAAGTTGCCGCATTAGAAGAACAATTAGATACTTTGACAATTCAAAAAGATGACGTCGAATCTCAAATGACCCTGCCAGAAAATTTCAACGATGTTCAAAAATCGGCTGATTTGCAAAATCAGCTCAACAATATCAATGAACAAATTGAAAACACAGAGGAACTTTGGGAAAGTAAAAGTATGGAATTAGAAGACTTATAGTAAACAAAAAGCCATGACATTTAAAATGTCATGGCTTTTTTAATTTTAATCATTGATTAAATCAAATTCTAAAGATGGATCAGCGTTTAAAGTTGCATCGGCGCGAACTCCATGCCGATATAACATTTCTCCAGCAGCTCCAATCATAGCAGCATTGTCTCCACAAAGAGATAACGGAACTAATACTAAATCAGTGTTAGGAAAATTAGTTAGCTCATCAGTTAATCGTTCACGAAGCCCTTTATTTGCAGCCACTCCACCAGCAAGAATAAGTTGCTTAACTGGGAACTGTTTTAACGCACGATTAGTCTTATCAGCTAATACATCGACGACAGCTTGTTGAAAACTAGTTGCCAAATCACAACGGTTTAATGTTTCGTTAATTTGATCCGCATGGTGAACAGTGTTGATGAAAGCACTCTTTAAACCACTAAAGCTAAAATCAAAATTATCTTCATTATCCATAGCTCTTGGGAACTTAAATGTGTCTTCACCTTGATGAGCTAATTCGTCAACTTCCTTGCCAGCTGGATAATTGATTGACAAAACTCGACCGATTTTATCGTAAGCTTCACCCGCAGCATCATCCCTGGTCTCACCAATAATTTCAAATTTGTTTTCTTCAGGCATGTAAACTAATTCCGTATGCCCTCCTGAAACGACTAGTGCCATTGCTGGAAATTCGATTGGCTTAACCAACCGAGCACCGTAAATATGGCCAGCAATATGATTAACTGGAACCAATGGTAATCCATGAGCCCAAGCAATTGTCTTGGCAGCAGTAACACCAATTAATAATGCTCCCACTAAACCTGGTCCGTAAGTGACTGCGACAGCATCCAAATCATCATAGGTTACGTTAGCTCGGCTTAAGGCATCTTCCACACAGCTTGTAATCTGTTCGATATGATGGCGACTAGCAACTTCAGGAACCACTCCGCCAAATCGTTGATGACTCTTGATTTGTGTGGCAACGATGTTTGAAAGAATTTGATTACCATCTTTAATAACTGAAACAGATGTTTCATCACAACTAGTTTCAAACGCAAGAATTAAATTATTATCCATGCTTACCTCTCTTTTATCCAAGCTTTGTTATATCCATTTTCATGTTCAAAGCATCTTCTCGATCATTGAAATAATATCCCTTGTTGATACCATTATCAACAAAACCGATGTCTCGATATAAATCTTGAGCACGAGTATTACTCATTCTAACCTCAAGAGTTACTTTTTCAAATTCCATTTGGCGAGCCTTTTTCACAATCGTGTTTACCAAAAAATATCCCAATCCATGATTTTGAAAATTGGGTGCGACAGCCACGTTAGTTATATGACAATCTTTAGTTTTAAAATTCAAGGAACAGCCAATAAAGGCCACCAGCCAATCATTTCGACGTAATACCAAATAGAGACGGTCATTCTTTCGCATCAATTCACCACGAAATGCACGATCATCCCATGGAGTTTGGCCTCCATACACTGCCCGTTCTATTCCCAGAATTTCTGGAATATCCGGAATCATTGCTTTCGCTAAAAAGAATTCGGTGCCGTTGATATCAACATCATGATTTTTAATATCTAAATAGCGTCGTCTTAATGAACCTTCTTTGTCCATGAGGCGTTCAGAATACCACGATTTAATTTTTTTCCACATAATTACTCTCGTCCTCATTAGGATGATTTTGACGCCAATCAGCTTCAGCCTTAGTTAATCTGAGGTACCTTGGAACCATTGCATCAATATCAGTAACTGCTTCTAAGTTAGCTCCATACCTGCCTAATAAAGTTGCACTGGGTACAACCTTAAAATGATCAACGATTGATGTATCTGCATCGTTGTTGGTTAACTCTTCGTCAAAGCTATCAGTATTAGCAACTACCGTGACCGGATCATTGAGTTGGGCAATTTGCTTACCCCACTCCTGAATGTTTGTATGCCGATCTGGTAAAACCTCAGCTAAATTTTCGCCATCCCATTTATATAATCCTGTATACATATTATCATTTCTAGCATCAAATATGGGATTAATAAAACCGTCGACCTTGCCAACTGTCAATGCGATGTTTAATAAACTAGATACAGGTACTAACTCAATATTAAGTGTCATAGCCAATGTCTTAGCAACCGTGGTAGCCATTCTTACCCCAGTATATGATCCCGGACCAGTAGCAACAACGATTCTGTCAATATCAACTGGCTTTAATGACGCCTTATTGACTAAATCTTCAATCACTGGTAACAAAAATTCGGCATGCTTTTGGTGAGTGGTAATTGTTTCCGTGGCCAACAATTCATTATTATCTAAAACTGCAACAGTCAACGGCTTATTTGAGGTATCTATCGCTAAAATTTTCATTTACTTAATGTCCCCCCAGATGATTGTGGCAATTGCTGAAACTTCATTACCAGAATCAATTCTATGAACTGTCTTAGTAAGGCCATCTGGCATAGCTTCTATTTTCACAGAGCTTTCCACCCAGCTGCCATAAGTTACTTCATTTTCAAAACGAATATCAACTTGAACTGGTTTATGTGAAGTGATGAAGTCTATTGAAAAGACATCCAACATCCAATCCATATAGTGAGCGTTATTGACATGACCATTAAAATCAATGTCATTGATCCGCACTTGATATTTTTTAGAGGAATCTAATTCATCCCCCAGCTTTTCTGGTCGCGGTAATCTTGGCAATCGCTTAACATTTTCAGACTCATATAGTGCAATTAAATCGTTATCGATCGGACTAACTTTCCTAGTTTCTTCATTAATTAATACCCAGATACTATCGATCTTAACAAGTTCTTCGCCATCTTCGTTCTCAATCCAGAATTCTCGATAAGCAAAATATTTATTGTATGATGTTCCTCTGGTAGTTAACTTAATGGTCTGATCGATTTTGGGTAATTCATTAATTTTAATTGAATAAGATGTGACTACCCAACCAATTCCATAATTGTTGATCAATTCATTATGATCAACACCAAGAATTTCATTTTGATGCTCAGATACTAAAATGACGATATTTAACAACATAGCCAAAGTGATGTGGTTAGTGATATTTCCTTCGTAATATGGAACTGTATGAGTTTCTGAAAATTTTTTTGCCGTCATGATTCGCCTTCCTAATCTAGTTGATGGTACTCCCTATAAATTAATTGTTTTTTGATACCGTGCAGTTTAGCGACCTTTTTGATTGCGTCATTAACCTTCAGGCCACTTTCAACAAAATAATCAACCTGTTCTTTAATTGATAGTCCTGATAAAGCATCACTTTCACTATCAATCACACCAACAGTTGGGTGATCGTTACCATCAATAATAATAACAAACTCACCACGGATTTCAGTTTCTTGTGCCCACTCAAGCAACTCAGAAAAAGATCCTCTGATAAACTCTTCATGGCGTTTGGTTAACTCCCGACACAGTACTGCTTGTCGTTGATAAGAAAAAGCCGTCGCTAGTACTTTTAACGTTTCTTTTAATCTATGCGGAGCTTCATAAAGAATCAAAGTTTCAGGTTTTTGTGCCAAATCCTTTAAAGCATCCTTTTGCTCTTTGCCCTTTCTAGGTAAAAAGCCATAAAACATAAATGGTTGCGGATTGATTCCGGATGCAATTAAGGCAGTGATACCTGCATTAGCACCTGGTAGTGGCACTACAGAAATGTGTTGTTCGATACACGCATTAACTAAGTCATGTCCGGGGTCACTGATTGACGGCATCCCCGCATCAGACACCTGTGCAATCGTCATGCCAGATTTCAACTTATCGACCAGTTCAGGAATTTTACTATGTGAATTGTGTTCGTGAAAACTTTCTTGATGCGTACTGATTTCAAAGTGATTTAACAATTTAGCCGTGTTGCGCGTATCCTCTGCAGCAATTAAATCGGCCTCTTTTAAAATGTTAATCGCTCTAAAGGTCATGTCATCAAGATTACCAATTGGTGTTGGAACTAAATAAAGCGTTCCAAATTCTTGGTTACCTGCAAAACTTTTTTGAGTTTCCAAACTTGCTACCTCTTTCATTGATTAACGACGACCGTAAATAATCTCAGTACAGAAAATACATTCCTCGCCGTCTTCACGACGTTTACCATAGTAATCATTACATACATGGAATCCTTCGTGATATAACTTCTCTAAATTCTTTCGAGAACTAGACAATCCATCTTCAGAGTCATCCTCTTTACGGTTGATTGTTTTTAATCGCTCTCTAAGGTTTTGATTTTCAATAACTAACTCAGCGTTTTTTTCCATCAAATGGATCATTTCCTCGTGTAATTCAGAAAACTCAGACGCTGTTTCGTTAAGTTTATGATTTAGGTCTCTTAGTTTTTCATAAAGATCATTTGGATTCAATTAATACCATCCTCACTATCGCTTAGCAATATCAAGTAATTTTAACGTAGTTTCTTCTAATATATTCTGAAAATTCATGTTGCCATTAAAACTATTGTTCATGGTCAACAATAATTCAATGCTACTAGTCAGTTGTCTAGCAGAAAAGTTGTCTTTCGCAGCATTAACGCTGTCATTAAACTGAGGGAATTCTCGGGGTATATCATTACCCATGAATTTAATCATTAGGGGTTCTCTAAATATTTGAACCATGATAGCTAGCACGATTCGCTGCTCTTCACGGTTGTTAATTATTCCTAGTAAATGCGTTTGAATAAAGGGAAAAGCCATTGCATCCCCTTTAATTACATACTTAAACCACTGGCCAATCGCTACTTGAATGTTTTCAAACCAATCATCTTTCAGCCAAGTCTGCATCTCAGATAAATCATTGGTCAAACTTAGCATCAAATTAACTGAACTAGGTGGAACTCCCACCTTTGTTAATTGATCCAAAATATCCTCTCGATTTAAATGAGGAAATTCAATAACTTGAGTTCGAGATAATATCGTGGGTAGAACCAAGTTCTTATTCTCAGTGATTAAGATAGTAACGATGTCTCCAATTGGCTCTTCAATAAATTTCAGTAAGCTATTGGCGGCACCCGATGTAAGTCGGTCGGCACCAGAAATAATAAATACTTTTCGATTACCTTCAACGGCTGATTTAGAAAATTCATCTTTAATTCTTCGAATTTGATCAACCTTAATGCTGCGATCGTCAGTATTCTCAATCACTACATCAGGATTATCAAAATTAAGAATTCTTTGACATTCGTGACATTCGCCACAGGGGTAACCATTTTGAACGTTTTCACAAAAAAGCCGCATTGCTATTCCCAAAGCGACTTCGAATTCTCCAGCACCCTGTTCGCCGGTAAATAAATACGCATGCGAAAGTTCTTTTTGCTCAATCGTCTTCATAAATTGACCAAAAAGCTGTGGCTGACGTTCATTTACAACTTTTAACACATCAACTGCCAATGTTTACACCCACTAATTCTTCATTAAAACTGATGAAATGATTCGATTGGAAGCACCATCACTGTTGCTCCACCAACTTGAACTTCAATTGGAAAGGCATGTTCAGAAGTATCTCCGCCCAAACTAACTGGTGGAGTCATAAATTGTTCTCTTGACGAACAAGTTTCCTTGATTAGTTCCAGTACCTTTTCGACTTTATCATCATCGACACCAACTAAATAAGTAGTGTTACCCGCTCTTAAGAAACTACCAGAAGTAGAAAATCTAGTAGCAATAATTTCATTAGCAACAAATGCTGATCGTAACTTATTAGCATCCTTATCTTGGACGATTGCAATTATTAACTTCATACTAATCACTCCTTAAAAAAATTCTGACCTTCACGTTTAATGACACTAAATGTCTCACTGATTACTTCTTCAAGTGGCTTAGTTGCGTCGATCATAATAAACCTATCGGGATTTTTTTTAGCAATTTCAAGATATCCATCATGGACCCGTTCATGAAATGTCTTAGTTTCTACATCCAATCTATCAACGGCATCTTTATCACGATACTTAGCAATTCTGTCCAAACCGACACTAACAGGAATGTCAAAATAGATTGTTTTATCTGGCAACGTATTTTCCGTTGCAAATTGATTCATTTGATAAACCGCGTCCATTCCAATTTGCCGACCAGCGCCTTGGTATGCAACAGAGCTGTCCACAAATCGATCACAAAGAACTAATTTACCAGCTTGTAACGCTGGAATAATAGTTTTAACTAAATGTTGTCTTCTAGAAGCTGCATATAACAAAGCTTCCGTCCGCGCATCCATTTCCGTATTTTTCTTATCTAATATAACCGTTCTTATTTGTTCAGAAATATTATTTCCACCAGGTTCTCTAGTCACTAATAATTGATCATCTAGTAACGGAACCAGTTTGGCTACCACGTTGTTCATAACCGTCGTTTTTCCGGCACCATCAGGTCCTTCAAAAGTAATAAATTTTCCGGTCAACTTAAAATACCCCCAAACTAATCTAACGTAATTGTACTTGATGAATTTTTACTTGTCTATTCAATAAAAAAGAGTAGTTGTTTGATGTTTAAATATCACAACTACTCTTAATAGTTAATCATAATGTTCATAACTGTGATCGGCATTGATCACAGAGGGCTGAATGTGATCGTTCTTGATATTTCGCAACCGCGCCTCATGATAAATATAAAAATATTTTTGCTTGGCTAACGCCGTTTCAATTTGAATCTCATTGTCAGCATCGGCAATTGCATCCTGAGTTTTTTGAGCATAATCCCACTTCTCTTTTAAAGTGTTGATCAAATCCAATAAATCTCTATCATAATCTGCTTTTAACTTACGCTTTGAACGCCCAAAAAACATTTCCATCAACTCCCAATTAAATCTCTGTTCTACCTTCGACAGCTTTAAACAGTGTCATTTCATCAGCATACTCAATATCAGCACCCATGGATAATCCGTGAGCTAATCGAGTAACCTTGATTCCGGATGGACTAATTAATTTTGATAAGTACATAGCAGTGGACTCACCCTCTGGTGTTGCGTTAGTGGCGACGATCACTTCTTTAACCTGATCATTTTTTTGTAGTCGTTTAATTAATGAACTGACATTCAAATCTTCGGGACCGATTCCTTCAATTGGAGAAAGTACCCCATGCAATACATGGTATAAACCGTGGTACTGCTGAATTCTTTCCATAACCATCACATCTTTTGGTTGTTCAACCACCAAGATAGTTGTCTGGTCTCGGGACTTATCTCGACAGATCTCGCAGGGATCTTCTTCCGTTAAATTGCCACATATTGAACAATACTTCAGATTTTCCTTGGTAGATTTTAATGCCGACGAGAAGTCCATAACATCATCTTTGTTCATATCCACCGTGTAAAAAGCTAATCTAGTAGCAGTTTTAGCACCGATACCTGGTAATTTCATAAAGCTTTCGATCAATTTAGCGATAGGTTCTGGATATTGCATAGTCGTTTACTCGATTCTTTATTAAAGTCCTGGAATTCCCTTAGTGTACTTGCCCATGGTTTGTTCAGTTTCTTTTTCAACCTTTGCTAAACCATCGTTAACGGCGGCAATAATCAAATCAGATAACATTTCTGGGTCATCTGGATCAATTGCTTCGCTCTTGATTTGAAGATCCTTTAATGTACGACCGCCATCAAAAATGGCCGTAACCATTTCGTCTGGAGCTTGACCAATAAATTCCTTTTGGTTCAAGTTTTCTTGTTCGTCAGCAAGTTGTTGTTGCATCTTTTTCATTTGTTTCATCATTTTGTTCATGTTCATACCGTTCATCATTGTGTGAATCCTCCATAATAATTAATCATTTTTAACGTCAACGATTTCATTGCCAAAAAGTTCTTCAGCTTTTTGAACAACTAAATTTGGTTGTTGACTATCATTTTGTGGTTCATTATCTAAATCATTTTCATTTAAATCAGCATTTGCTGGTTCAGGTGGTAAAGGTGCCTCATCATCCCCACTGCTCTGTGAATCATTGGTGTGACTCTCATCTGCAGCTGGAGTAGTTTTTTGATTAACACTACCGCTCGTTTCTGGAGTACCATTCTTAGCTAAATAATCGCTTCGAATAGATGGCCATTGATTCTCGGGGACGAATACTATTTGTGGAACTTGACCAACAATTCGATCAAGACCATTTTCCAGTGCATCTTTTAAATCAGTATCTGACTGCGCTTTTTGAAATAAGAATGGATATTCAAACGAAACAATCACTCCATCAGTTCCTGCAGCTACTGGTGTAGATACATGCATGACTGCCCGTTGGGTAACGGACAATGAGTCCATTAGATCAGGCCACACCTGCTTAAATTGATTCAATTTGCTACGCGTAGCACTATCCAAAATTGGATATATTTTAGTTAATTCAATTTTGGCATCAGTTGATTTCTTCGCAGCAGGAGTTGCATTGGCTTGCTTCGTTTCATGAACTGGAGTCTCAACAGTCCGAGTCTGTGAAGGTTGTTGACTAACTTTCTTCGTTAGATCAGCAACTTGATTTTGTAGGGAATTGATTGTATCCATCAAATCTTGATAATCAGTTCCTTGATTAACTGAAGTTTGAGCCGTGGACGCCTGTCCAGTATTATCTTGTGCTGGCAAATGAGTTAGCTTAACTGTAAGTACTTCCAAATACACGTCTTGATTAGTTGTAAACCGTAGTGCATTTAAGACATCATTTAACACTTCGACAATGCCATAAATTTGCTCATCACTGATGGTTTCACTTAGTTGTTTAAACTTATCGTCAACGATTCCTAATTCAAGTTCTTCCACCATTTCAGTGTCTTGCTTATATAGTAGTAAATCTTGACATGTGCTGGTTAAGTCTTCAACAAATCGCTTAGGATCTTTGCCATCATCTAGAATCGCCTGAATCGTAGATAATGCATCCTTAGTCTGACCGGCGATCACTTGTTGTAAATAGTCCAATAATAAATTATTTTTAACACTACCAGTTACCAGTAGTGCGTTGTCATACGTGATTTGATTATCACCATAAGACATAGCTTGATCAAGGATCGATAGCGCATCCCTCATACCACCTTCAGCGGATTTGGCAATTAGCTTCAAAGCCTTTTCCTCATAGGTAACACCTTTTTGATCTAAAATGTATTCCATCCGTTCTAGAATCGTCTTAGGTTTGATTCGTTTAAAATCAAAGCGCTGAGTCCGAGAAATAATCGTAGCAGGAATTTTATGAGGTTCAGTTGTTGCCAAAATAAAAATGACATTGGCAGGTGGTTCTTCAAGTGTTTTTAGTAAGGCATTAAATGCTCCAGTTGATAGCATATGAACTTCATCAATAATGTAGACTTTATAATCTGCAATCGTTGGAGCGTACTTTGCTTTATCCCGAATGTCACGAATTTCTTCGACACCGTTATTAGAAGCCGCATCAATCTCAATTACATCATTTAGACTACCATCTGTAATGGCCTTACAAGTTTCACATTCATTGCAGGGCTCACCATCTTTTAGAAAATGGCAATTAACTGCTTTTGCAAAAATTTTAGCCGCAGAAGTTTTACCAGTTCCTCGAGGACCAGTAAACAGATAAGCATGGCTCGTTTGACCAGTAATTAACGCATTTTTTAATGTTTGAGTAATAATTTCTTGACCAACTAGATCACCAAATCGTTGTGGTCGCCATACCCGGTAAAGAGCTTGATAACTCATCGTTTTTCCTCCCGAAATATTGGTTCACGTCTAAACAATTATAGTATGAATGCTTGAAACTTTCCAATCAAGACATTCTTAATTAATCGTAAAAAAAATCTCCTGACAAACCTTGTCAGGAGTTAAATTTCTATAAACGAGAGACACAAGATCGAAAATACTTAGTGCTGCTTCCTTCCGGACCTGACACAATTCGTAAGTCAACCTTTGTCTCAAGGCCTTACGGCATTAAATATCATAACAAATTATGGAAACAAATACCAGCTTATTTTACCGATTTTCGTTTTTTTCTAGCTGCTTTAAAGAAATCCTTCATCAACTGTGCTGATTTATCTGCATATAGCCCCGAAAAAACTTCTACTTGATGATTTAATCGTGAATCAGTCAAAGTCTGATATAAAGAATTAACTGCGCCAGCTTTTAGATCTGGAGCACCATAAAATACTCTACTGATTCGAGAATTAATGATGGCACCAGAACACATCAGGCATGGTTCAATCGTTACATATAAATCACAATCGACTAAACGCCAACTATTTAATGTCCTGCATGCCTCTTGAATGGCTACCAATTCCGCATGCACCGTAGCATCTTCTAACCATTCACGAAGGTTATGTCCTCTACCAACGATTTTGCCATCATGAACGACCACTGCCCCAATGGGCACTTCATTAATCAAATAAGCTTTTTTCGCTTCAACTAATGCCTGTTGCATAAAATAAGTTTGTTCAGCTTCCAAATTTATCTACCCTTCATTGATACTTTGAACGATATAATATCCCTTATCTCGTTTCAGAATGTCTGCATTTCCAAATGTTTTTTCCATCAATTTCTTAGCCGATGGTGCGCCCTGCTTTTTTTGCAGAACAATTGTTAATGTTCCATCAGCAAGCAAGTGCGCTTTTGCTTCTGCAATCATACTATCAACCACGTCTTTACCAGCTCTAACTGGCGGGTTAGTGATAATTGCGGCATACTGATCAGTCACATTTTCATACACATTGCTAGTAAAAATATTTACATTAGTGATTCCGTTGTCAGTTGCATTCTGTCGTGCAAGTGACAAAGCAAGTTCATTTACATCAACCATGTCCACATGCCGTTCAGGGAACTTTTTGGCAATCGCCAGTCCGATTGGACCATAACCACAACCTAAATCCAGAATGTGACCCTGAGGAATCTTATCATAATCAATGTTATCGATTAACACGCGGCTTCCATAGTCCACTGTTTTCTTAGAAAACACTCCGTTGTCTGAAGTAAACGAAATGTTGTTTCCTAACAACGTAAAGTTCCATTTTTGTGGGTCAGAGACAACATCTGGGTGCTCTGAATAGTAAAATTGATTATCTGTCATCATAAAACTCCTTAAGATTAATAGCTGCCGTTAACGCCTACAGATGCCTATATTTAGTATTATCGTGAAAAAATATCACAATATCTTGTGCTTTGTCTTTGATTTTCCCTGCGGGTAGTGTAAACTATAAATCGTAGAACAAAGGAATTATTTCCATTAGGAAGGTGCATATAATGGCAAAAATCACAGTATACTCAAAAAACAACTGCATGCAATGTAAGATGACTAAGCGTTACCTTACTGAACATAACATCTCTTTTGAAGAACACAACATTAACGAACAACCTGAATACGTTGATTACTTAAAACAACGTGGATTCATGGCCGTTCCTGTTGTTGATGTTGATGGTCAACAAGCTTTTAGTGGATTCCGTCCTGATCAACTTCAGTCAATCGCTAATTAGCCTTTGTCCATTTTAACACACTAGTTTACCAAAGCGGGCAACATTCAAGCCCGCTATTTTATTATTCAAAATTCAAAGAAAGAGTGGTTTATAGCATGTCCTTACACAATTTGCAGGATGTCTCATACTTCGATTTAAATAATCAAATCAACATTCCAGTTGACGGTCAAATCCCTCTAAATAAAGATAAAGAGGCCCTCGACGCATTTATTAAAGAAAATGTCGAACCTAATTTAGTTAAATTTGATTCCTTAAAAGACCGATTCGATTACTTGATCGATAATAACTATTATGAAGAGGCTTTTATCAATAAGTATGACTTTGCATTCATTGAAAAATTATATGATTATTTAGGCCAACAACATTTTAAGTTCAAGTCATTTATGGCTGCATACAAGTTTTATGCTCAATATGCTTTAAAAACTAATGATAATGACTCATATCTGGAAACCTTCACCGACAGAGTGGCTGCTAATGCCCTCTTCTTTGCTGATGGCGACGAGCAATTAGCTATGGATCTTGCTGATGAAATTATTCATCAACGTTACCAACCTGCTACACCTAGTTTTTTGAATGCTGGTCGGGAAAACCGTGGTGAATTTGTATCATGTTTCCTAATTCAAAGCACCGATGACATGAACACGATTGGTCGAACAATCAACTCCGCCTTACAACTTTCTCGAATCGGTGGTGGTGTTGGAATTAACTTGACCAACCTTCGTGAAGCTGGCGCACCAATCAAGCATATTGAGGGTGCGGCTTCAGGAGTTGTTCCTGTCATGAAGTTATTAGAAGACAGTTTTTCATATTCTAACCAACTTGGCCAACGTCAAGGTGCCGGAGTTGTTTATTTAAGTGTCTTCCATCCTGATATTATTGACTTCTTGGCTGCCAAAAAAGAAAATGCTGATGAAAAAATCAGACTTAAGACCCTTTCACTTGGTGTTATCGTTCCTGATAAATTCTACGAATTGATCAAGAACAATGAAGATATGTACCTATTTAGTCCATACGATGTAGAACGCGAATATGGTAAGCCATTTGCTTACGTTGACATTACTGCTGAATACGATAATTTGGTTGCTAACGAAAGCATTGCCAAGAAAAAAATCAAGGCACGTGATCTTGAAACAGAAATCAGTAAGTTACAACAGGAATCTGGTTATCCTTACGTAATTAATATTGACACTGCTAACCGTGTTAACCCTATCGATGGTCAAATCACTATGAGTAATTTATGTTCTGAAATCCTTCAAGTACAAACACCATCCACTGTTGATAATCAACAACGGTATAGTACACTTGGTAAGGACATCTCATGTAACTTAGGATCAACTAACATTAATAATTTGATGCAAGCAACTGACTTTGGTCACTCTGTTGAGACTATGGTTAGAGCATTAACCTTTATTACTGATCACTCAAACATTGATGTTGTCCCTTCAATTCAAAAGGGTAATAATGAATCTCACTCAATTGGTTTAGGAGCAATGGGTCTTCACAGTTTCCTTGCTAAGAACCATATGGAATACGGTTCTCCCGAATCACTAGAATTTACGAGTGCCTACTTTATGCTTCTTAACTACTGGAGCTTAAAGGCTTCTAACGAAATTGCTAAAGAACGCAACCAAACATTTGTTGGGTTTGAAAAGAGCAAATACGCTGACGGCACTTACTTTGATAAGTACTTATCAGAAGATTTCGCACCAAAGACAGATACAGTAGCTGAATTATTCACCAATATTCCAGTTCCTACTAAAGAAGATTGGCAAACTCTTAAAGAAGCCGTAATGAAGGATGGCCTCTATCATCAAAACAGAATGGCAGTTGCACCTAATGGTTCAATTTCATATATTAACGACACCACTGCCAGCTTGCACCCAATCATCAATCGAATTGAAGAACGACAAGAATCAAAAATCGGTAAAATTTATTATCCAGCACCATATTTATCAAATGACACTATGCCTTACTACAAATCGGCGTATGATATGGATATGAGAAAAGTTATTGATATTTATGCTGCTGCACAGGAACATGTTGACCAAGGAATGAGCTTAACCTTATTCATGCGTTCAACCATCCCTGCAGGCATCTATGATTGGAAAGATGGTCGAACAGACAAGATGACCACTCGTGACTTAAATATTTTAAGAAACTATGCTCATAAAAAAGGAATCAAATCTATCTATTACATTCGGACATTTACTGATGATCAACAAGAAGTCGGCTCAAACGAATGTGAAAGTTGTGTAATTTAGAAGGGGTACTCTGATGACTGAAAATTATAAAGCAATCAATTGGAACGCAATTGATGATCAAATTGATAAAGCAACTTGGGAAAAGCTAACTGAACAATTCTGGTTAGATACCCGAATTCCACTATCTAATGACCTTTCCGATTGGCGAGAACTTGATGACGACCATAAATGGGTCGTAGGTCATGTCTTCGGTGGTTTGACTTTACTTGATACATTGCAATCTCAAGAAGGAATGGCTTCATTGAGAAAAGATGTTAAAACCATGCACGAAACTGCTGTGTTAAACAACATCCAATTCATGGAATCTGTTCATGCTAAAAGTTATTCTTCAATCTTTTCTACATTGAACACACCAGAAGAAATTGATGAAATTTTTGACTGGAGTGACAGTGAAGAATTCTTACAAAATAAAGCATTGAAGATTGAAGCCTTGTACACTCAGGAATCTGATCCACTCAAAAAGAAAATTGCCAGTGTATTTTTGGAAACTTTCTTATTCTATTCTGGATTCTATACCCCACTTTATTACTTGGGTCATAACAAATTGGCTAACGTCGCTGAAATCATTAAATTGATTTTACGTGATGAATCAGTTCATGGAACTTATATCGGTTACAAGTTCCAAGTTACCTTCAATCAACTACCTAAAGCAAAACAACAGGAACTAAAAGATTGGATGTACAATTTCTTGTATGAATTGTATTCAAACGAAGAAAATTATACTCATATTTTATATGATCAAACTGGCTGGACTGATGAAGTGCTAACATTTATCAGATACAACGCCAATAAGGCCTTGATGAATCTTGGTCAAGATCCGCTATTCCCTGATACTGCTGCTGATGTTAATCCGGTTGTTATGAACGGAATTTCTACATCAACTTCTAATCATGATTTCTTCTCCCAAGTTGGTAATGGATACCTTCTTGGAAATGTTGAATCAATGAATGATAGTGATTACGACATCTAAAAAAAGCGCGTTGAGAATTTCTCAACGCGCTTTTTTTATTTGGCCAAATTATCAACTTCGCCGCCCGTTAATTGTTGTTTTAAATTATTAAATGAAATGTTGACCATATTCATGACCGCTTCATCAGTATGAAAGGCCGAATGTGGCGTAACAATTACGTTAGGCATCTTAGCTAGTTTCAAAACATTTGAATCAGTCACCTGAGCTGTAGAACGAGAATTTTGCAGATCAGCAGATTCATTTTCAAGAGTGTCGATACCTGCACCGGCAATTTCTCCTTCTTCAAGAGCGCAGATTAATGCTTGCGTATCAACGATTGACCCTCGCGCTGTATTAATAAGAATAGCTGATGATTTCATGTGCTTAAATGCTTTCTCATCAAATAAATGCTCATTTTCAGGCACTCCAGGAATATGTAAATCAATCACATCT
Source organism: Lentilactobacillus sp. SPB1-3 (assembly GCF_026913205.2). Lineage (NCBI taxonomy): Bacteria > Bacillati > Bacillota > Bacilli > Lactobacillales > Lactobacillaceae > Lentilactobacillus > Lentilactobacillus terminaliae. The sequence continues at coordinate 757,786 of NZ_CP168151.1, read as the reverse complement.
GCCTGGTCCAAAAGTTCTTCTAAACTATCAACGTAAGTAAAATTCAAGTCGGAATCATCTAAGTGTGATTGGCTGTACGCGATTACTTTTGCTCCCAATCCTGTGAACATTCTAATTGCTTCACGACCAATCCTACCAGTACCCACTACACCAACTGTTTGATTACTAATTAATTGACCCATAAAGTCTGGTGAAAAATGGAATTCACCTAATTCATGAAGCTGATGGTACATATACCCGACCTTGCGATTAACTGCCAATGCCAATGTAACTGCGAATTCGGCAATACTTGCAGGACTGTATGCTGGAACGTTAGTCACAACTATGCCAGCCTTCTTAGCGGCAGTTAAATCAACATTGTCTAAGCCAACATTTCTCAAAGCCAACATTGAAATGCCCATCTCTTTCATCTCGGAAAAAAGCGCCTCATCATAAGGAATAGTCTGTAAACCAGAAATACCATCGTATCCCTGAGCCTGCTTAACAGTTTCAGCATTCAATGTATCAATAGAATAACTAACTTCAACGTTATTTTTTTCGCCCCAAGCTTTAACAAACGGAATTTCGTCATCACGCACATTATATGCAATTAGCTTCATGGTGTTACCCTACTTTCGTTAATCTTATTTCCTTAATTTTATCAAAAATACACTGGAAAAATGGCTTTCCCAGTGTATTATCATCAAAATATTAGATTTGAGAAACGAACTTATCAAATGCGGTCTGTCCTTGATCATCCCATTTGAAAACTCCAGCATCCTCTAAAACTCTTGAAAAGACTAAACCAACCTCTCGATTGACAATTGTTTCAACATTATCTTCATCAATTGAATTATTATCTGCAATTGTGTCAGCCCATTCCCGGTGATAATCAGCGATTTCGTTAGGCTTACCTAATAGGTACTGTTCAACCTCTTTCATCTCTAATTTTAACCTTGCGGGTAAAATTGCTCTTCCCATGACTTCAATTAATCCAATATTTTCTTTTTTAATATGTTGGACGTCTTTATGTGGATGAAAAATTCCGTCAGGATACTTTGCTGACGTTTGATTGTCACGCAAAACGATATCCATAACAAACTGATCTCCATCCATCCTTGCGATAGGAGTAACGGTATGATGTCGAGTTTTATCAGTATATGCTCGAACATCAACAGATTCGTCAGAATAGTTCATCCAGCTCAAGAATATCTTGTTAGCTGCCGTAATTACCTTAGTAGCATCACTGCTAGCTAAGCGAATTGTCGACATTGGCCACTTAACAATCCCGGCTTGCAGTCCATCAATTCCCAAATCGATTTGTCTATCGATTGCAGCTTTCATCATTGGAAATGTATGGCGACCACCCTGATAGTGGTCCTGTGCCAATAAAGATCCACCAACTATCGGTAAATCAGCATTACTACCAACAAAATAGTGTGGGAATTGGCGAATAATATCAGCTAAATTGATAAACGTCTGTTGATTAATCGCCATTGGAACATGTTTTTGATTTAGAAAAATGGCATGTTCACCAAAGTAAGCGTATGGCGAATATTGAAACCCCCATGGCTGACCACCAATCATCATCCTAATCACTCGATGATTGCTTCTAGCAGCATAACCCAAGCGGCCCAAATAGCCCTCATTTTCGATGGCTAACGGTCCAATTGGATACGTGTTACTCTTTGCCTTGCCAGCCGCCGCAATTGCCTTAGGATCCTTTTCAGGCTTAGATAAATTCACAGTAATTTCTAGCTTACCGTATTGGGTATCTGTTTCATAAGAAACATTCTTAGCGATGGCCCTTGTTTTAATATAGTCATTAAATTGACTTAACTTGTAGAAGTAATCAGTTGCAGTTTCGGGACTAATATTATATTTATTCCAAAAGATAGTATTAACTTTTGATGGAATCGGTGTAAGCAAATCCATTAACTGATCTTCAAGAATTTCTCTATTAGTAATCGAATCATCGATTACTCCATGAGTGATTGCTAAATCCACCAGATCATTTGCTAAATCAACTGGTTCTTCATCATTGGTTGCTTCTCCCTTGCCATCACCAATCAAACGAAAAATCAAATTAGTGACGTAGATCCGATCAATTTCAGAATAAGGTGAATCAGATTTAATAATTAAAGTAACGAATTTATCAACTGCCGTTTCCATCACAGAATTACTTTCCTTCCCTATCGTTATATCCGTTTGGATGTGTGACTTTCCAGTTCCAAGCGGTTTTGATAATTTCTCTAACATCATCAAATTTAGGATCCCATCCCAAAATACTCCGAGCCTTATCACTAGAGGCAATCAAAGTGCTAGGGTCACCAGCTCTGCGAGGTCCCATTTCAGCAGGGATTTCTTTACCAGTAACTTCTCTTGCAGCTTCAAGCATTTCTTTATTTGAAAATCCAGTTGATGAACCAAGATTAAAGGCTTGGCTGTCATTGCCATCTTTAAGATACTCAAGAGCTAAGATATGAGCATCTGCTAAATCAACTACATGGACATAGTCACGAACATTAGTACCATCTTTAGTGTCGTAATCGTCTCCAAAAATAGTTAATTTATCTCGTTCTCCTGCTGCGACTTGAAGAATAATTGGTACTAAGTGAGTCTCGGGATTATGATCTTCACCAATTGATCCATCTGCTTTAGCACCCGCAACGTTAAAGTAACGAAGAGCGATAAATTTAATTCCGTAGGCAACGTCACTCCAGTGCATAATTTTTTCCATTGCTAGCTTACTTTCACCGTATGGATTAGTTGGCACTTGCAGATCTGTTTCCTTAATCGGAATTTGTTTTGGTTCTCCATAAGTGGCCGCAGTTGATGAGAAGACGATGAACTTAACGTTATGCTCATGCATCACCTCAAGCAAAGTGATCATGCCACCAGTATTGTTATCAAAATATTTTAAAGGTTTTTCCATTGATTCAGGAACAATAGAGAACGCAGCAAAATGAATAACTCCTTCAATATCTTCTTTACTGAAAACATCATTCAAGAATTCTTTATCACGAACATCGCCTTGATAAAATTTTGCCTTTTCATTAATCGCAGCCACATGTCCAGTGACCAAATTATCGACAACCACGACGTCGTAGCCGTTCATAATTAATCGATCAACTGTGTGTGAGCCGATATAACCAGCACCACCTAAAACTAATACAGCCATTTATTAATACCTCCAAAAAGTTTATTTGATTTCTCTTGGACCATCAGAAATTTCAGCAATATAAAATTCTCCTGGATGACCAATGGTTTGTTCATAAGTTTCGCCAACATTTTTAATGAAGTCGTCAACCTTGTCTTTGTCGACAATCGCAATTGCACAACCACCAAAGCCAGCTCCTGTCATTCGCGCACCAATCACTCCTGGTTGCTTCCATGCAGTTTCAGCCAAAGTATCCAATTCTTTCCCAGTAACATCATAGTCATAATGCAATGAAACATGAGAAGCATCCACTAAGTGACCAAATGTCTTTAAATCGCCCTTCATCAATGCCGACTTAGCTTGCAACGTCCGTTGATTTTCAAAGACGGCGTGGCGAGCTCGGCGAATTAAAATATCATCATTAATTAAATAACTATGTTGATCAAAATTAGATTCATCAAGATCACCAAGAGATTGAATATCAATCCCTGTTTGAAGACGTTTTAAAGCTTCTTCACATTCTGAACGGCGTTCGTTGTATTTAGAATCTTGTAATTCTCGATGTTTCTTGGTATTCATAATGACAATTACCCGGTTACCAAGTTCAACTGGAACGTACTCATATTTCATAGTGTTGGTATCCAAAAGAATGGCTTTATCTTTTTTACCCATTCCGATAGCAAATTGATCCATAATTCCTGAGTTGACCCCAATGAAATTATTCTCAACTAATTTACCATACTCAACTAATTCTTTTTGGTCAATTCCTAGTTTAAATACATCGTTAACAATTTCAGCCATCAATAATTCAATTGCAGCAGAAGAAGATAATCCAGCGCCATCCGGCAGATTACCATTCATAACTAAATCAAAGCCGTGACCTATTTTGTGACCATGACTAATGATTTCTGCAACCATACCCTTAGGATAATTGCCCCAGCCAATGGCTTTGTTATAAGTCAAATCATCTAATGAAAATTCGATGACACCTTGATCTGGAACATTCATCGAATACATTCTAATGACATCATCGTCCCGATCAGCGTAGGCGGCGTAGATTCCCAAACTGATTGCGCAAGGAAAAACATTTCCCCCATTATAATCAGTATGTTCACCAATTAAATTAATTCTTCCAGGTGCAAAGAAAAGACGCGTCGAATCGTTACCGTATAATTCTTTGAATTTGGTTTTTGCATCATCATTAATCATATTAATCACCCTTTTTATTTTACTAAATTTTTACTAACTAAAATTTACTCTTTTTACTAGTGACTGTCAATGTTGTTGAATAAAAAATTGGTTTCGTATTGAAATTACTTTCCCTATTACAGCGCCATGTAAGCATTTGCAAATAAATTACATTCAGAGAATGATTTTACACTTCCGTTAGATTAAGTTGACTAGTAAAACATAGTAAAATTTCTTCATTCATGCCAATGGATTCCAAAAAAATTTAATAACTGAACAAATAAAAAAATGTATACAAAAAAATAGTAATTTACCGTTAATCTAATGATAAATTACTACTTAAAATTATTCAGAGTACATAAAAACATATGTATTACGCTTTGACTTAGCTTTAATTGGTTCGAAAAATCTTATGAACTATACGACCATGCAACACATGCTTTTCAATTAAGCTATTTGATCTCTTCTAAATTCTCTAGGGACAATGTTAACAACTAACATAACTTTATCCATAACCAGGCGCCGATACTGCGCGATAGAAAAATAAAAAATGTTGGATTGCAAATATCTGTATATGATATGTTTCATCCGAGCTTGGATATCTGTATTCATTTGAAATTCTCCAAATTTTTATGTGACCAGGATTTATTTCATAATTTTCTTTACGTGGAGTGCATTTTAAAGCAGTTATAACATGTCCTGATAGTATAATTCTGGTTCGAACAGCGTTCTTAGGCGTTAATGACATAAGAACAAAAAACACAGCGACACATGTGATTAAAATTATCATAATGCGTAAAATTATTTTTTTCACTCTGGTTTCCTTTCGAGTATTAAATGGTTAATAAGCGAGCAATTCGCAATAATACACTTTACTTTAATCAGGATATTCAGTGGGAAATGCGAGATTAAATATAAAATATTTATGAACTCTAAATGCAGATACTATTGGGAGGGTGATATCTTAACCTCTATACCAATATCTATCAGTAATCGCATAATACTTTTCACCGAAGGCATCATCACTCACAATGTGTTTCGGATCACACATTATCGCTTTAACTGGATGTCCCGAAAATGCCATAGTCGTGCGAACAGAAAGCTTGGGTGATATTGATAAAATTAAAATGAACGCTATAACTATGAAAAGTCCCATCAGCAATCTTTTTACAAATTTTTTCATTATAATCTCCACCAAGTTAAGGTGTCATAGTCGGTTCGGCAACCTTGAATATCCAATATTTGTGGATGATAAATGTGTATAATGGATCACCTGTACTATAAAAGGGATCAATACTATATTTTGGAGAAACGGAATAAACCATTATTCCCTTTTTATGTGGAAACAATTCTGCTGCATCTTTATCATTGTAAGGATTAGATTCAATTGCATAAATTGGATTTCCCCACAATAATAAATCAAGTCTAACTGCCATTTTTGAAGATGTTGATAACATCAGGACGAAAGCCACTGAAATCAATATTGCAATTAGAACTCTTCTTATAATTTTGTTCATTAAACCTATCCTAGCTATTTGCTGAATTACTTCACATTGGAATCAAATAAAGCCACCAATCAAGTACAAATTAACCAAAAAAACAGCGACGGTCGATAATACGATTTCGACTCTTTGTGAATAAACAACTTTAAAAATCGCGTGCAGCCAATTCGAAAATAAGTTGCCGTAAGTTCTAAATCTTAGATTATCCATAAATACATCAGAAATTAATGCCACAAGCTTAAATATGATCAATATGAAGTATAAGGTGACCAATGAATATATTACTTGCACTATTGCAGCCATAAAACTATTAAAGTTTGATGCTGAACTCCAAATAATACTAAACATTACTGAAAAATTAAAAGTCATTGTCAATCCACCGTATAAAAATATCCATATTGATGAAGTAATATAGGTTGGAATTATCGAAAGGAACAGCGATGGAACCAAAATACTAACAACTATGTGTAAAGCACTCTCTAATCCAATGACATAACTTGAAAAATAATTATCACTGGTAATGACACCACTGTTATCCGAAAATGATCCGCTATCTCCTGAAATTTTAAAACTTAATAAAATGGCTACTGCCAAAACTAAAACCAACCAAATTTTTACGAACTTATTCACAGAAAAAAGTTGCTTAATATAAGATTTCAAACAAAAATCCCCCTTTAAATTTAATAATTACCACTGTTCTTTAAATGATACTTAACGGAATTTATAAATTTGAATTTATGATTATTTAATTTGTAATAGTAGGATATAGTAGGATTCTTACGTCCGTGACTAAACACTAACTTCATATAATTGAATTTCACTTTGGAATTATGTTTATTGGTATTCACGTAACGAATAATCATGGTTCTACTATTTTTGTTATATATAAATGTCGTACTTTTTTTACTGGTAAAATATTTTTTCTGATAAACACTATCATACCAGCCCCAGTTAACGCTGTTGTATTTAATAACATTTGAATCTTTAATAATTCCCAATTTTTTAGGAACAAATGGTTTATATTGGCTGCTATTAGCAGATACACTTAAAGCCCCTCCACCCAAAATCGTTCCAATCAATGTTGATAAAAAAATTAATTTTTTTTTCATGTTTCTCTCCCCCGCTCCATTCTCGACATTACTTGGATCACTCAATCAGCGAAGCAAATAATGTTTAAAATGTTTTTTTACATCTATATCATACAATGACTTTTATGATGTATACATTAGTTATATCATTCTTAATTCATTTAAAAAAATAAATTTATTAAAAAAAGTGGAATTTTGCCAAAACATTAGCAAAACTCCACCTACTTAAAAAATACAGATTAATTAGATATATACTTTTATCTACCATTTACCTTCAGTAAACGGTAAATATTTAATTATTTTTAGCTTTCCAGGTTGCTTATCCGCTCTTCGATTGACGATTGTAAACACTTGAAGCGTCGCAAAGGCCAATGATGATCCTTTGAAATAAGAAATGTATTTTGGAGCCCATTTATCAACATACTTATCTTTATATGACCGGAGGCCTTCAAAACTGTACAGACTGGCACCATATTCATAAATGATATGGACGATTCTTTCTTCAAAAAAACTAAATTTAGACGTACCAACATTCGAAAGTGGCGACATTCCCAAATCAAAGTACTGATAGCCGTCATCTTTGGCTTGGTTATACAGGTTAACGAAAATACCATCCATGATTCCAGAAGGCGCATCTGCACTTGAACGCATTAAATCGATTGAGGTAACAGAAGAGTTGCCACTACTCATAATATTAGCAAAGGCAACTATCTTCCCTTCAGGCGTTTTCATAACGGCAATTGGTGCCTGATTTAAGTAATATTCGTCGAAGAATCCTAATGAGAATCCCTTCTCTTCCTTGCCGTCTAGCCACTCATCCGATATTTCTCGAAGCCTCTGAATAAATTCTTTAGAGAAAGGTGGTTGTAAAATCTCGAAAGAGTAATTATCACGATCAAATTTGTTCATTAACGCTCTTTCACCACGGTGACGCTTTCCCGCGAGAGTGAAATTTTGCACATCCACAAGGCCTGTTTCACCAGTTTTGATGAAATCAAATCCCTTTTCATGCAATAACATCGTTAAATCTTCATTAATCTCATAAAATACTAATTTATATCCTTGTTTATCAGCCTGTTCCATAAAATAGTCAATTGCCACACTGAATTTTTCTGGATTCCCAACAGGTTCTCCCATGACAACTAACTTATCTACAACTGGTCTAAACATAAAGAATACTTGGTCTTCCCCATTTTCTTGATAATAAAATATGGTTTTATCCTGAAGAAAGGCTAATTGACTATCTTCATTACCCCCAAACTTGTCGATGATAGCTTGAATTCTAGGACCATCGAATGGCAAATTAAGCCAAGCAGGCTTTCGCCCAATTAAATAAGCATTTATGCCAATCAAGACCAAGAAGGCAACCAATAAACCTATAAACCCAAGTAACCATGTTATTCCAGATGAAAAGGTAGGCATGTTAAATGAACGTGGACCGCCACGGTGCGTTACGATTCCAACAATTACATAAGCCAAAAAGGTAATGAAGAAAATCGATGAATTAAAAATCATTTTGCCCCATGAATTGGCCATCCTGTCACGGTAAAGTACCCCTTTGGATAACATCAATAATACTAGAATGATAATTAGAATAGCGATCATCCGCCATGTGAAGGCTTCGTTAAAAAATGTGTTAATTATCGAAATGACTAACACAATCACAGTTGGGACGAATGCACGCTTATTTAAGGACCATAGTCCACTTCCTAGTCCAATGAGTAGGAACGCAACGATAATATTGAGTACGTGACTTAAAAAGAAAATTGAATATGGAAATAAACGTAAATAAATTTTATTTTCAACAACTAGATCAGGGATAGTTGCAAACAACAGCATCATAATACCAGAGAAGTACATAAATCCTGTCAATACAACTTGTGCTCCCCTTTGTACTATTAACTTGGGAAGCCCATTAAGATAATTATTTAATTTACTACCAGTATCGTGAATAAACAACCCGACGCCAACTAAGAATGGCAACAAATAATAAAACAAACGATACATCAAGATCCAAACAATCGCATCACTTTTGCCAACTCCAACCATTCCTAGGCCAAGTATCATAAACACATCAAACGAGCCTAAACCACCAGGAATCATCGAAATAACCCCAGCGATGTTAGCCACAACAAAAATTGGAATGATGGCAGCAAAGTCTGTGTGAATGCCCATCATGTAACCAACAAATAGGAAAAATGCCATAGCACTATTCCATTCCAAGACGGATCCACCAGTCATAATGAGTTCATCTTTTAATTTTAGATCATCAAAAAAAGATGAATGATTAAACCTTGTAAATAAAAACATAGCAGGGAAATAAATTGCTCCACCAGCTAACCAAATCCAATATTTAGTGAATTGACTGCCAATACCAAAACCAAAAATTAATATTAAGGCTTCAAAACATAGGACCGATAATCCGGAAACTAAGAACAAAGCTACTTTTGAGATTGCATATACGACCTGTTTTTTTGAAGCATTTTCTCCGTAAAAATGAGCTCTTAGACTAGAACCTAAAAGGCCACCGAATCCCAGAAGGTTGGTAAATGTATTCACAACCCAACCACTTTTTATTACGTAGGACTTCTTAAAATGTCCTGGGAGAAACTTCACTATTGAAAAATCGTAAATCATCATTGGCAAAATAGATATGAATCCAACCACAAGCAACACTAATAAAGCAACTTGCGATTGATCAGCAACTATTGTTTGCAATTGCGAGCCACTAACTTCTCTAAATACCTTAGCGGATTCTCGAATAACAAAAATAAGTACTGAAAAAACAAAAATGAATTTGAGTAATGACATTCTCTTGTCGATAAATGACCAGAATTTTTTTAACATACAATACCTCCACCAACTTATTATGCCAGCTAACTGTCGGTCTCACAATCATCTTCACTAAAAAGTGTACAAAAAAAGGAGTATATCGTAAACGATATACTCCTTTAAAGTCGAACTCTAGTAGTTAGACTACTTAAGAGTTACAACTCCACCAACTTCTTCAAGCTTAGCTTTAAGTTCGTTAGCTTCGTCTTCTGAAAGTCCTTCTTTGATGATTGATGGTGCGTCATCAACAAGACCCTTAGCATCCTTCAAACCAAGGCCAGTGATTTCACGTACAACCTTGATAGCTTTAACTTTTTGGTCACCAGATTCAGTTAATTCAACATCGTATGAATCTTTAGCGGCACCGTCGCCACCAGCAGCACCTGCAGCGGCAACGGGAGCAGCAGCTGAAACACCAAATTCTTCTTCAATTGCTGATACTAAATCGTTTAAATCAGTGATTGAAGCATCTTTAATTTGATCAATAATATTGTCTTTATCGAAAGCCATTATATTTTCCTCCATTATACTTCTTAATAAGTATTTTTAAGTTTATGCGGCGTCGCCGTCATCTGAATCTTTGCTATCTGCAACAGCTTTAACAGCGTATGCAACGTTACGAACTGGTGCTTGAAGAATGTTAGCAAGAGTAGCCAATAATTCTTCACGACTAGGTAATGTAGCGTATTGATTGATTTCATCAAGAGAAGCAACCTTACCGTCGATAACACCACCCTTAAGTTCAAGGGCACTATGATCTTTAGCGAAACTGTGCATAATCTTAGGACCAGCAACAGCATCATCTGAAGCAAAAGCAACAGCAGTAGGTCCATTAAAGACAGTCTTCAAATCATCCAAGCCAACTTGTTCAGCTGCACGTTGTAATAATTTGTTCTTTAGAACGACCATCTTAACACCATTATCACGTAATTGCTTACGTAAATCAGTTACTTCTTCAACAGTCAAACCACGATAGTCAACAACTACCATTGAAGATGCATTGTTCATACTTTCAACAATTTCTTCAACTTGTTTTGCTTTAGTAGCAATACTTTGTTCACTCACGAATTTTCACCTCCCAGTTTATTTGGTCGGGACTTTAAAAAAAATCCCTATGCCCACCTAGACATAGGAAAAAGATTATTCCTCGGCAGGATATTGAGGCACAAGGCCACCTGAGTCTTAGGCGCGTATATTTACGACATTTAGTAATATACCATAGGCGACGATAATCGTCAAATAGGGATTTTAGTTAATCATTCTTTAGAATGATTCAATATCAACTTTGACACCAGGTCCAAATGTTGATGAAATTGATACATTTTCAACATAAGTTCCACGAACAGATGCTGGACGCGCACGTACAACAACTTCTTCGATAGTCTTAATGTTTCCGATAAGCTTATCTGCATCAAATGATACCTTACCAACTGGAACTGCAACGTTACCGTCACGGTCAGTTCTATAAGTTACCTTACCGGCTTTTGATTCTTTAACAGCCTTGGCAACATCCATAGTAACTGTACCAGTTTTAGGGTTAGGCATTAAACCTTTAGGTCCAAGGGCACGTCCAAGACGACCAACTTGAGCCATCATGTCAGGAGTAGCGATGGCAACATCAAAGTCTAACCATCCGCCCTGAATCTTTTCAACTAAGTCAGCTTCACCAACGAAGTCTGCACCGGCTGCTTCGGCTTCTTTAGCCTTGTCACCCTTTGCAAATACAACGACAGTTTGATCTTTACCAGTTCCGTTTGGTAGAACAACGGCACCACGTAATTGTTGATCAGCTTGTTTAGTATCAACATTTAAATTGAAGACAACTTCAACAGTTGCGTCAAATTTTGCGAAATCAATTTTCTTTACTAATTCAACAGCTTCATCAACTGAATAAGCCTTTTCTTGATCGACTTGTTCTAAAGCTGCCTTATAGTTTTTACCTCTATTACGAGCCATGTGTGTTTTCCTCCTAGCTTTGTGGTTATAACGGATTAACCTCCCACGCGACGCGCAAGCAACGCATCATTGAAAATAATCCTCTTAAATGAAATTGACTATCCTTCGACAGTGAATCCCATACTACGAGCAGTACCTTCAATAATTCGCATTGCTGCTTCGACGTCAGCTGCGTTTAGGTCTTGCATTTTAGTTTCGGCAATTTCTTTAACTTGGTCTTTAGTTACACTAGCAACCTTGTTAACATTTGGTTCGCCGGAACCCTTTTGAACACCAGCAGCCTTCTTGAGTAAAACAGCAGCAGGTGGAGTCTTTGTGATGAAGTCGAATGAACGATCTTCGTACACAGTAATTACAACTGGAATAATCATCCCTGCTTGATCAGCAGTTCTTGCATTAAATTCCTTAGTAAAGCCCATGATGTTGATACCTGCTTGTCCTAACGCAGGACCAACAGGAGGAGCGGGTGTTGCTTTGCCCGCAGGAATTTGCAATTTAACAACGTTTGCTACTTTCTTTGCCACGAGACATAACCTCCTTAAGTCCGTGTGTGGTTAATGGAGATATAAATTTCTCCTCCCACGTTTTGTATGCAATAAACATACTTTGATAGTATACAACATATTTGAAGCATCGACAACCGATTTTTAAGAATCCCATAGAAATTCTGCCAGCGATTTGTCCACCTGATGATTTTCGTGTAACAACCGATGACTCGCATTTTTTCCTGTGATTATTAACTCTTGATATCTCTTGGTAATTTGTCTAACGATAAAGCCTAGTGATCGCACACTATTGATGGAAACCGCGCCATCACTATTGCTCTTGGAATCAGAAATTCCACCAATATTTAAAATTTGCGTATTCGTTGGTAAGTCTTTAATAGTTTCAGACAGGACTTGATAGACCTTACTTCTACTAACTGGACCATCAGCATTCAATTCAGTCTGTTCGATGCCACGGGCATTAGTGGCCACTTCAATGTCATTAAACGGTCCTGCAATAGTTACCACTTTATTAATGACTGTATGAGTTTGTTTCCCCATATTAGTGGCCGACCAAATTACTGAAATCGAACCCATCGAGTGCCCTACTAGATTTACCTTATTAATCGAATAATCGGAATTGAGTAAATTAATAATTTTCATTATTGCAGTAGTTTGCTCTTTAACCCTAACTGTTTTCTTGCTAAACAGGATTTGGATTAGCGGCCGAGACTTATCAAGTGCACCAATAACCTTCAATGATCCATCACGTTTCACGACGATTACCATAGACTTATTCGCATGAAAACCATTCACTAATCTACTCAATAAGCGGCCAAACGAAAACCGATTACCAAAAAATCCAGGAACAAATAGCGTTGGCACCCGATTACTTTCATCGGGTGATTCAACGCTATTTTTAGAATAAAGTAATTTTCCAGCATGCACATAAGTCCAAACCAAGCCGAGAATAATTACTAGCGCAATAAAAAAAATTCCATAAGCCAACATTAATTTCATAATGTCACCTGATTTGATTTATTAGATTTCAGTATCTACTTGATCAAACTCTAGTTCAGTACTTGTTTCTCTACCAAACATATCGATATTTACTTTTAATCTCATTTTTTCGTTATCGATTTCGGTAACCTTACCATCTAAACCAGTAAAGGCACCATCGATGATTTTAACAGTGTCGCCAACATTAACGTCCAGCTCTTCATGACGAGTGCTCATTCCAAGACGCTTGAGAACAAGACTAACTTCATCATCTAACAATGGAGTTGGCTTGCTTCCTTGACCATGAGAACCAACGAATCCTGTTACTCCTGGAGTATTTCTAACAACATACCAAGCTTGATCAGTCATAACCATTTCAACTAATACATAACCTGGGAAGGTCTTGTCCATTTTTACTTTATCTTTACCATCTTTAACTTCATGCTCCTCAGTTTCAGGAACCACTACTCTAAAGATGTAATCAGCCATTCCCATCGAATCTTTACGACTATCAAGGTTTAACTTAACTTTATTTTCATAACCAGAGTACGTATGTAGCACGTACCATCTTTTTTCAACGGATTCAACCAATGCTTTAATCTCCTTTAAGTAACTCACTGTAATTATTTACGACAAACAAAAAAACCTGAAAAAATTCAGGCCTCAAACACATAATATCAAATATCTACTGATAATGCGACATTTACTACGATAAAAATGTTAAACCGTACTGAACAAGCCAGTCAACGATTCCTAGAAAAATCGCCATGATAATTGCTGTACCAACAACAGTACTAGTATCATCTTTGGTTTGCTTAGCATTTGGCCAAGTAACAACTTTCATCTCAGCAACTACCGATTTAAAAAAGTTTACTAATCTCAAATTTAAATCTCCCTACTTTATAGACAATTAATTAACGAGTTTCTTTGTGCAATGTATACTTTCCGCAATGTTTGCAGAATTTATTGAGCTCGAGTCGCTCTGAACGGTTAGGGTTAACGGGAATCATGTAATTCCTTGAACCACAAACTGAACAAGCTAGAGCAGCCTTTCTTTGTGCCATTTTGGCACCTCCTAACAAGCAAAACAATCATAGCATTGTATCACGATATCGTCAATTTAGTCATTTTTAAATTTTCGGCGACACCGCTCGAATGCATTTGTTAAAGCACGATTTTCATTTAATTCTAAATTTTTATTAGGTTCCGAAATCATATTCATTAAGGCCTCACGTTCCATATCAGAACATTCGCCTAACACCCATTCGAAACGCTCCAAATACATAGTCGTTCTCTCAGGACACGTGGAAGCATCATCCATCACTGTGTCTGAATAATAATTCTCATTCACATCTATTGAAGATACTTGATTATCCGGCACCCTTTTTTGAGCATTATTTAGTCGAACTAAATCAATTGCCCGGTTTCTCAAAGAGCGACTGTAAAAACTACCAAAACTCACCCGCATACTGGGATTAAATTTTTGCATAGCCTTATATAAAATAATTCGGGATTCCTGATCCCAATCATCTTTATCCATTCCAGAAACGAAAAAATTATTCTGAATTTTTCTAGCTACAGGATAATACTGAATAAAGAGCTCCTCGAATACTTCATCATCACCATTCAGTGCTACGATAACTTTTTGTTGTTCATTCAAATTGTTCATGAAAATCTCCCTTGTGTATTTTTCAAACACATACACTACAAAAAGATATTCAGACAAACAAGCGAACGAAAGTTTATTCGAGATTATTTTACATATACCAATTTACTAATATTAATATCTTAATATTTTATTAATGACCCTCATTTGAAAGTCGATCTCTCAATCGCTCCAAGGCCCTGAGTTGTTCAGGCTTTAATCTGCCACGTCTTGCAACTAATGATTGATCAGTTATCTTTTGAGCCTCAATTTCAACGTCCTTTTTTGTTCTCTGCACATCAGCTAATAATTCTCTAGCAGGAATCCTCAACGCACCCGCTGCAAAAATAGTCCATTGCTCAGCTTGATCACTAGTTGCCACAACGACTTGGGTAAATCTATCTTGCTTTCTTCTAGCCAACGCTTCGATATAACTATCAGCAGTTTGATCCTTGCTAGTCCACACAATTTCCATATCGTACTTGTTGATAAAGCTCTTGGAATTGCCCGGCACATACATGGCATCAAAAACAACAATCATATTGACGTCTTGATACTTCTTATATTCTGCCAATTCACTTAGCAACTCATCACGAGCGTCTTCCAAGCGATCAGCCAGCTTCAACTTTGTTAAATGAGGCCAGTTACCAATCATGTTGTACGCGTCAACAATCAATAGTTCTTCCTTCATAGAATCACCTAGTTTCCGCCGATTGGGTTACGAGAATTGAATCCCTGATAAATCAAAACACTGGCAGCAACACTAGCATTCAAACTTTGAATGTCTCCAACCATAGGAATCGTCAGCATCTCATCCACTTGTTTTTTAACCAGTGGAGAGATTCCTTTACCTTCGTTACCAATTACCACTGCCACTGCACCTTTAGCATCCCAGTGACGATAATCAGTTCCTTTGACATCGGTACCGAAAATCCAAAGGCCCCGATCCTTTAGTTCCTTAATTGCACTGGAAATATTAGTCACTCTGGCAACTGGAACCCGTTCAATTGCTCCCGCGGAGGTTTTAGCAACTGTTGAAGTCAAGCCAACTGCCCGATGCTTAGGAATAATCACTCCAGTAACTCCAGCGGCGTCGGCCGTTCTAATGATAGAGCCTAGGTTATGGGGATCCTCAATATTATCTAAAATAACAAAGAATGGTGGAACCCCAACTTTTTCAGAGTGATCAAATAGGTCATCGATTGAAGCATATTTAAATGCTGCAACAGCTAAAACGACCCCTTGGTGGTTTTGATGATCTGAAAGCAAGTCCAATTTTTGCTTAGGAACTTGTGAGACAACTAATTTACGTTTCTTTGCTAATTTTATGATGTCCGCAACGACATTTTCATCGTCACTAATACCAGATTGAATAAACAATTTATTAACTGGGTTATCACCTTTTAATGCAGAGACTACAGGGTGGCGACCAATAATAAAATCTTCATTTTCGTTCTCAGTTGTTGCCATGTTGGATTCGCCCACTTTCTACTTGTTTAATACAGTATTCTGCAAACTCTTGCATCCGATCAGTTTGACCGCTTAAGAATAAGAAACCACAAACGGCTTCAAATCCAGTAGAGATTCGATAAGTTACTACATCAGTATTCTTTGCATGTGTATAACTCTTTGAATTCCGGCCACGCTTGAAATATTCCCACTCCTCATCTGAAAGAAATGTGTCTTCTTCCATCAGTTTGATCAAGGCAGCTTGTGCCTTAGCAGAAACATAGTTAGTAGCAATATGGTGGAGTCTGTTTGGTTTGGTTAATCCTTGACGAATTAGGTGTTCCCTAATGTACACTTCATAGGCTGCGTCACCCATATAAGCTAATGCAATTCCATTAATTGAAGAAAAGTCTTCAGTCATTAATTCTATTTTTCCTTTCTATACCTTGTTCCTTGAGGAGTATCCTCCAGAACAATTCCCTTAAGGGTAAGTTCTTCACGAATTTCATCACTACGAATGAAATCTTTGTTCTTTCTTGCCTGATTACGTTCATCGATCAATTGCAAAATTTCATCGTCGTTGAGCTCAGCCTTATGGAAAACAAGTCCAAAGATAAGGGACAACTCTTGTAAATTATTCAAAAATAATTTAATAGTGTCTGCTTGTACAACACTATTTTGAACATAATTATTAGCTAACTTGGCTAATTCATATACTGCTGCGATTCCATTTTGAACATTAAAATCATCATCCATGCTATCAATAAAATCGGCAACTACTTGGCGAATTTCTTGATCTGCCTTAGGATCATTACCATCAACGGCATCATCTAAACGGTAGTTAAGATTTTCATAAGCATTTTGTAGCTTTTTGAGATTACTTTTAGCTTCCTGCACACTAGCATCATTGTATTGAATTGGACGACGATAGTGTGTGGTAGACATTAGAAAACGAATTACTTGTCCATCCAGTTCATTCAGTAAATCATGAACTGTAATGAAGTTTCCCAGTGATTTACTCATCTTTTCATTGTCGTCACCAACTGTAACGAAGCCATTATGCATCCAGTAATTTACAAAGTGCTTGTGAGTTTTAGCTTCACTTTGAGCCCGCTCGTTTTCGTGATGAGGAAAAATTAAATCTTCCCCACCACCATGAATATCAATAGAATCTCCAAGATACTTAGTAGACATTACTGAACATTCAATATGCCATCCGGGACGGCCTTTACCCCATGGTGAATCCCAAGATATTTCATCGCCCTTTGATTTTTTCCATAAAGCAAAATCAATTGGGTCTTCTTTTTGAGCAAACTCTTCATCGTTAACATGATTACTTGCACCAACTTCAAGATCATCAACATTAATATGAGCTAATGCACCATAAGTATCGAATTTTCGAGCTCGATAATAGACATTACCATCAACATTATATGCGAATCCTTCTCGTTCCAAATCGCTAACAAAATCAATTATTTCTTTAATATTTTCAGTTGCTCGAGGGTGAATAATATCTTTAGAAACGTTCAGCGCCTTCATATCTTCATCAAACGCCGCAATATACTTGTCAGCAATCGCCTTCACAGTAGTGTTGTTGGCTTTTGCTGCGTTAATCATTTTATCATCTACATCTGTAAAGTTAGACACATACTTAACTTTATATCCACGGTATTCAAAGTATCTTCGAATCGTATCAAATGCCACTGCACTTCTAGCATTTCCAATATGAATATAGTTATACACCGTTGGACCACAGACATACATACTCACTTCGCCTGGTTTTAATGGCTCAAATTTTTCTTTTTCACGAGTTAATGTATTAAAAATCTGTAGCATCCCTAATCCTCCTTGGCATTTTATATACACTAAAATCATAGCATATATAGCCCCTGATTTCTAAACTTCCACCCACAATAAAAATGCAAAATAAAAATTGGCCTGTCTAAACTAACCAGACCAATTTCCAAAAAAATATTTTTATATTAAAAATTAAATATTTAACTGTGCTAAAACTTCATCAACGTGCTTAATTGCTGTCTTACGACCAATCAACTCAATTGATTCTGGCAATTCTGGGCCATGCATTTCATGAGTAACAGCAATTCGAATTGGCATCCATAATTTGCGACCCTTGATACCAGTTTCCTTTTGAACTGCTTTAATTGCAGCAAAAATCTGAACTTTATCAAAGATAGCCATGTCGATCATCTTTTGTTTGAAAGATGTTAGAACGGTCTTGGCATCATCGTTAGAGATTTCTTCAAGAGCTTCACCTTCAACTTGATCAGGTTCATTAAAGAAAACATCAGCCATTTCGTTAATTTGAGCCATATAACTCATTTGTTGTTTGTAAACGTTGATTAACTTTCTAGCCCATTCAATCGTCTTCTCATCAAGATCCTTTGGCAAGTTGCCTGATTCAATTAATTGTTTCAAGGCAAGGTCCATAATTACATCTTCATCAGATGACTTAACGTATTGGTTGTTGATCCATTCTAGCTTTTTAGAATCGAACTTAGCAGGTGACTTGCTCAAACGTTTTTCATCATACATCTTGATGAATTCTTTTTGAGTAAAGATTTCATCTTCACCAACTGGTGACCAGCCAAGAAGCAAAATAAAGTTAAACATAGCTTCTGGTAAGTAACCTAGATTACGGTATTGTTCGATGAATTGTAAGACGGTTTCGTCACGCTTAGAAAGCTTCTTACCAGTATCGGCACTAATGATTAAACTCATATGACCAAACTTAGGTGCGTTCCAGCCAAATGCTTCATAGATCATTAATTGTTTAGGAGTGTTGGCAACGTGATCGTCTCCACGGAAAACGTGGCTGATTTTCATCAAATGATCATCAACAACAACCGCAAAGTTATAAGTTGGCATACCATCACGCTTAGCAATAACAAAGTCACCACCAATGGTGTCTGAGTTAAAGGAAACATTTCCCTTAACCATATCTTCCCATGAATAGTCGTGATCTTGAGGAACTCTAAATCTAATTACGGGTTTTAATCCCTTAGCTTTAGCATCTTCAATGGCTTGGGCACGTTCTTCATCAGTCATTCCAGCGTACTCATATTCATAATGAGGCATCTCACCGCGAGCTTTTTGGGCTTCGCGATCAGCTTCCAATTCCTCTTCAGTACGATAAGATTCGTAAGCTTTACCTTCATCCAAAAGTTGTTGTAATAAAGGTTGGTAGATATCTTGTCGTTCTGACTGGCGGTAAGGGCCAACGTCGCCGGGCTTGTCAGGACCTTCATCCCAATCTAAGCCTAACCATTTTAGGTTTTCAAGCTGACTCTTTTCACCATCCGCTACGTTTCTTTTGGTATCAGTATCTTCAATTCTAATAATGAATTTACCCTTGTTGTGACGGGCAAAAAGATAGTTGAAAATTGCAGTTCTGGCATTTCCAATGTGTAAATGACCAGTAGGACTTGGAGCATAACGAACTCGAATTGCGTCGTTTGCCAATTTATAACGCCTCTTTCTAAAATTTCTAAATTTGTCAGTATTTTTAGTGTACAATGAACCCCTAAAAAAATAAAGGGCAGCAGCCCTTCCATTTTTTATTAAACGAATATTTCTTTTACATATTATCTAATTAACCTTCATGTTTTTCATCATGGTTAATCTTCTTGGTTGAGTGTTCTGGATCAGCAAATATCATCTTACCAGCATCAGTTTGAATAGCACTAGTGACGACAACATCGATGTGCTTGTTAAGGTAGTACTTACCATCTTCAACAACCACCATCGTACCATCGTCAAGATACGCAACCCCTTGTTGACGTTCCGTACCGTTTTTAACCACCATGACATTTAATTTCTGACCAGGTAATATTTTTTGTCTTAACGCAGTGGATAAAGCATTGATATTAAAGACATCCACATTTTGGAACTGAATAACCTTATTTAAATTGTAATCGTTAGTAACGATTACTCCATTGACTTCCTTGGCTAATTGAATCAGCTTTGTGTCAACTTCAGAAATATCTTCGAAATCTCGATCAGAAATTTCAATAGGAATTAAGTCCTCATTTTGAAGCTTGTTAAGAATATCTAGGCCACGACGGCCACGCACACGCTTAACACTATCGCTGGAATCAGCAATGTATTGCAATTCATACAAAACGAATTTAGGTACTAACAAGGTTCCTTCGATAAAACCAGTCTTCACGATATCGTAAATTCGGCCATCAATCAGGATGTTAGTATCCAAAATTTTATAATGATGGTAGTTATCATCTAAAGGTTTATCAATAATATCTTCTTCGCTCTTATTGAAATCCTTATTTCGATTACGACTGAACATTTTTCTGAATCGATCAGACTGTGTTCCACCGATTCGAAATCCGAAATATCCAAGGGCCACCATGATCAATATTGGAATCATTGTGTTGATAAATATCGTATGGCTTCTGAAAAAGACAATTGAGATTAGTGCAGCCACGACTAATCCTAAAATCAAACCTAATGAAGCAAATAATAGCTGAACCGGGCTTTGACTAGTCAACTCCTTTTCGATTCGATCGACTAGCCTTAACACTGTATTACCCAATACTAATGATAATAAATAAAAAATAATTGCACCTAAAATAGCATTGGTAATTGTGTTATTGAATAATGTACCATACCTAATTTGAAATGCTAACCAAACTAGTGGGAAATAGCTCGCACCTAATGCAGCACCAGCTACAGTAAAAATTAATTGAACAATCCTTTTGCGCAAATTTATCACCTCCACTACCTATTCTACCCTAACGCAATCTTTAACGCTTGAGAAATAGTTTTAACTCCAATTACTTCAATACCTTTTGGAGCCGTCCAACCTGACAAATTGTTTGCTGGTACGATAATTCTAGTGAACCCAAGTTTTTGAGCTTCTTGAACCCGCTGCTCAATTCGATTGACTCTACGGACTTCACCAGTTAATCCTAATTCACCTACAAAACATTCAGTAGGATTAGTACCTGTGTTTCTATATGAAGAAGCAATGCTGACCGCGATTGCTAAATCAATAGCAGGTTCGTCTAGTTTAACACCACCAGCCGCCTTCAAATATGCATCTTGGTTTTGTAACATCAGCCCAGCTCTTTTTTCTAAAACAGCCATAATTAAGGAAACTCGATTACGATCAAGTCCAGTAGCAGTACGTTGAGCATTGCCAAATACTGAAGAAGTCACTAAAGCCTGAATTTCAACAAGAATAGGTCTGGTACCTTCCATTGAAACAACGATTGCCGAACCGTTTGCATCTTGCAATCGCTCCTCTAAAAATATTTCTGAAGGATTACTAACTTCTGCCAATCCATCTTCACGCATCTCAAACACACCCAGCTCGTTCGTTGAACCAAACCGGTTTTTAACGGCACGTAAGATTCGGTATGAATGATGAAGGTCACCTTCAAAATAAAGTACAGTATCTACCATGTGCTCTAAGATTTTGGGTCCTGCAATGGCGCCGCCCTTAGTAACATGGCCGACGACAAACACGGTTATGCCCTGTCCCTTAGCGATGCTCATTAAGTCAGCAGTAACCTCACGAATCTGAGCAACTGATCCAGTAGCAGACTGTAACTCTGGAATCTGCATCGTTTGGACGGAATCAATCACTACGATGTCTGGTTGAACATCGTTGATTGCAGTTTTAATAACATTCATATCTGTTTCAGGATATACCAGTAAATCGTCTCCACCAACTGCTAATCGGTCTGCACGCATCTTGATTTGACTGGCACTTTCTTCACCGGAAATGTATAACACCTTTGAATGTTTGGCTAAATTACCAGAAACTTGCAGTAGCAATGTAGATTTACCAATACCGGGATCTCCACCAATCAGTACAAGCGATCCTGGCACGACACCACCACCAAGAACACGATCTAATTCAGATAGTCCTGTGTCAGATCGTGTTTCAGATTGAAATTTTACCTGTGTAATAGGTTCTGGTTGATTATTATGAATTCCATTGTTTGGGGTAGCCAATGAGCTTGCTACAGGTTTGGAAATAGTTTCTTCTACTAAAGTATTCCATTCATTACAGTTAGGACACCGGCCTAAATATCTAGGTGAGATATAGCCACAATTTTGGCACACAAACTGAGTTTTTACTTTTGCCAATTAAATTCTCCTAATGTCTTTTAATATCACTAATGCTTCACAATGTCATATCATTGTATCACTTAAATCAACTAAAAAATGCCTAACTTTCATTTTTTTACAGCTTCTTAAAATTATTTATCCGAAGAGCCGAATCCCCCGACCCTTGTAGCTTTTTCTACCAAATCATCTTGATCAGCTAACAAGTATGGCATAAAGATTCCTTGGGCAATTCGTTGCCCCTTTTTAATTACGGTGTCTGTCACTGAAAAGTTTAATAATTGGACAAAAATTTCGCCTTCATTACTTTCATTATTGTAGTAATCCGCATCGATAACACCAATTCCGTTCGGTAAAATCAACCCCCGTTTCAGAGGATTACTTGATCTATTAGCAATAATCAGTACTTCTTCAGGATTCATATATGCTTTTATTCCCGTTGGCACAAGATATGGTTTCAAAATTGCTTTAGCTTTGGCAACCTCATCTTCTGATAAACTATTTTCATGTCTGATCGCCCATAGTAGTTTGACAAAATTTAATTTCCAAATTGAAGGTAGCTTAAAGTCTACGGCACTCTCAAAGTCATACCCAGCGGCATTTTCTGTTGTTCGATGGGGAATATTTATTCCATCATTTTGATATTTTGAAACAATTTCGAATCCTCGTGACATTTTCATACCTCGTTTTATCTTTTTTATAAATTATAAACTACATATTTCTAATTTAATAGATTGACAAATATGAAAAACCACCTCAGAATAATCATTGGTAAAACATTACACTTATTGAATTTCAAAGGGGCTATATACATGACTCAAGACGAATTAAAACAATTAGTTGGTAAGGCAGCGGTTGACTTCATTGAAGACGGCATGATCGTTGGTTTAGGCACTGGTTCGACTGTTAAATACATGGTCGATTATTTAGGTGAACGAGTTCAAAAAGACGGGATCAACATCGTTGGTGTATCAACTTCTAAGCGAACTGCTGAACAAGCAACCAACTTAGGAATCACTATTAAAGATGTCGATGAAGTTGATCACATTGATTTAACGATCGATGGTGCTGATCAAATCGATAAGAATTTCCAAGGAATCAAAGGTGGCGGTGCTGCCCATCTTTGGGAAAAAATCGTAGCAATTAATTCTCGTCGTAACATGTGGATCGTTGATGAGAGTAAAATGGCAGATGAACTTGGATCATTCCCACTACCATTGGAAGTAATTCCTTACGGTAGCAAACAATTACTCAAGCGCCTCGACGCAAAAGGATATCATCCAGAATTCAGAATGGCTAATGGCGAACATGTTTTAACCGACTCTAAAAACTATGTGATCGACCTTCACATGGGTAAAATTGAAGATCCTCATGCGTTAGCAGCCGATCTTGATTCAATGACTGGAATCGTTGAACACGGATTGTTCTTAGACTTGGTTAACACTGTAATCGTTGGTCGCGAAGACGGACCGGAAGTATTACAAGCAAGATAATCTAATATGATAGTTATAAGTTCCCTCTCAGTAATAATATTGAGAGGGATTTTTTTAGCTAAATAATTATACACCGTGACTGTATTTTCAATAAAAATGAGCGTAAAATGATAAATCATTAAGGAGTGTGATATATTTTGACATCAGAAATTAAGCTTGATCAAATCAAACGTTACCAAAAAAATCTCGATGATGACCACTCTTCAGCAGTCATTCGTCGGGCGGTAACTCATAAGGGAATTCTTGGAACTAGTTCAGATTTCAATTCTGATAGTGCTATGGAACCAGTTTTTTCAATTGACTTATCCACTGGAAAAGTTGCTGACCAAAAGCAAAGTGGTCGTTGTTGGATGTTTGCTGCTCTTAACACTATGCGTGTTAGAGTAATGAACAGTTTCAAAGTCGAAGATGATTTTGAATTATCACAAAACTACACTAACTTCTGGGATAAATTCGAAAAATCAAATTACTTCTTAGAAAATGTTATTCGCACTGCTAATGAACCACTTAGCTCTCGCAAAGTTGCTTGGTTAATGACCACCCCACAACAAGATGGTGGTCAATGGGACATGCTATGTGCTTTGATAGAAAAATATGGAATCGTTCCAAAGTCTGTCATGCCAGAAACATTTAGCAGTTCATCATCTCGCGAATTAAATAAGTTCCTTAATTTAAAGCTTCGTCATGATGCAGTCATTCTTCGTGAATTAGTTGCAAATAAAGCAACTGATGAAGAATTAAGCCAGACTAAAGATAAGATGTTAAATGAAATCTACAAAATGCTTTCATACAGTCTTGGTGAACCTGTAGATCAATTCGACTTTGAATATCGTGACAAAGATAATAATTATCATATTGAAAAGGGAATTACTCCTAAAGAATTTTTCGACAAATACGTAGGAATTGATTTAAACGACTATGTTTCACTAATCAACTCACCTACTGCTGACAAACCTTTCGACAAAACTTATACGATTGAAATGTTAGGTAATGTTGAAGGCGGTCGCCAAGTTAAACATCTTAACTTGGAAATGGCTGCATTAAAAGATTTGGCAATTAAACAGCTCGAAAGCGGCGAAACCGTCTGGTTTGGTAGCGATGTTGGCCAAAGTTCAGATACGAAAAAAGGAATCATGGATACCCGCTTATATGCGCCGGATGAATTGTTTAGTACTGATTTATCATTATCCAAATCTGAACGACTTGATTATGGTGAAAGCTTAATGACTCACGCCATGGTCATCACTGGAGTTGACTTGGTTGATGGCAAACCAACTAAGTGGAAGGTTGAAAATAGCTGGGGTGAAAAACCAGGTAATAAGGGATATTTTGTTATGAGTGATGAATGGATGAACGAATTCGTTTACCAATTTGTTATTAACAAAAAATATCTTTCAGACGAACAATTAACTGCTCAAAAGCAAGAACCTACTATCCTTGATCCTTGGGATCCAATGGGCGCCTTGGCATAATAAAAAACGATTGGTTAGATATCTAACCAATCGTTTTTTTGTTGAGAATATTTAATTTACCATCAAATTCATACACAATGGGTTTTCCGTTCGGCACTTCAACCTCGGTAATATTTTCATCGGAGATATTGTCTAAATACTTGATTAAGGCACGTAAAGTACTTCCATGAGCTACAACTAACTGATTCTTGCCTGCCAATAATGCAGGTGCAATCTGGTCGATCCAGTATGGCAGCATCCGCTGCCAAGTCATTTCAAGACTCTCCGCGCGGGGAATCTTGACACCAATTCGTTGATATCTTCTTTCAACATCAGCTTTAGCAAGCATTGGCGGTACAACACTGTAGCTTCGACGCCAAATTTTTAATTGCTGACTGCCGACCTTTTTTTCCACTTCCGCCTTGTTACGACCACGCAGAGCACCATAGTGGCGTTCGTTCAGTCGCCAAGTTTTGTGAATTGGAACATAATTTTGTCCTACTTCATCCATGATAATATTGGCGGTGATTATTGCCCTTTTTAAATACGAAGTATGTACATCAGCAAACGGGATATGTAATTTCGAAATCTTAGCTCCAGCTTCATGCGCTTGGTTATAGCCTAAATCAGTTAACGGAACATCACTCCACCCAGTAAAGACGTTATCCCGATTAGCTTCACTTTGACCATGTCTAATTACCACTAACTTAGCCATTGAAGTTTGCCTCCCTTAATTATTAATAACCAGTTGAATATGAATAAATCCACTTTCAAGATTAATTCATCCTTACTCCATACTAACTGATAATGAAAATGAATTAAATATGTTGAACTAACACCATCAGAATCGGAATTACTAATAGACTCATCAATGTGGTTTCAGTTACCATTATTGAAGCATACTCTGAATCGGCATTATATAATCTTGCCACTACAGGAGCATTTGTCATAACTGGCATTGCTGATTGCATAATGAAGACCTGTTTCATTAATAATGGCATTGGCGATGGAATAACCAGTGCAGCCATCAATAAGGGAGCAATCACGAATCGTCCCAATAAAATTAGCCAATGACTTCTATCAAAGTGAACGTTTACCAAATTAACACTATTGATTGATATTCCAATAAAAATCATTGATAGTGGAATTGTTAAACCACCTATGTACTCCAAGTCAGACAATATAAAGCCCAGTCCGTTAGGATCCTTAAAAATTTCACTGATACCGGTTAATACGAATATTACACCCACAATGAACCCCATCAGTGGAGGTGAAAATACTTTTTTCAATGTAGTTCGCCAATCAAAATGACCACTACCCGTCCCATCTTTTTGGATTAGATATACACCTAATGTCCAAAAGAAAGTGGTATTTGCCATGTAATATACCAACACAAATGGCAAGCTTCGTTGGTGAAATAATGCCATGTTTACTGGCAAACCAACAAATACTGTATTTGAATTAGCAAACATTGATTGAAAAAGTCCCCGATGACTCGGCTTAATTTTAAAGAACTTAGCGATCGGTATCGAAATGATAAATAATACTAACATTGATATTACTGGAAATAACAAATCCGGTAACGTTCTCAAAAGTTCTGGAGCCGTAAACTTTTCAATGATCGTGGCTGCCATATAAGCGGGTAAGGCAATTTGTGTCACTAACTTAGCTATTAAACTAGTCATTTTGGCATCAAACCAATTATTTCGAGCCAAGATGAATCCTAGGGCAATCATTATTAAAATTTCTAAAACGCCTGAAACAGCAGAATAAAAAACTGACATAACTTCCCTCGATTTCTTAAGAAAACTAATACTTTTCATATTGTAGCACAATTTTTTAGGAACTTTTGCTATAATCAAACCATATGTTTAATCAGCAAAAAGTTAGATTTTTGTTAAAATACCTTAAAATCACTTCGAAATCATTTTAAGTAGCACCATTCTGCAATATACTTTTTGTTATACTTTTATAGATTGAGGAATTTAAATTATGCCAGTAGATGATAAAGATAAGAACTTTGATCCAGTATATTCTCGGCGATCAGATAAAAAGCCACATTATCGTAAACCACACGGCAAACGCCGGAAACGTATCGGTTGGACAATTTTTATAATTGTTCTATTAATCGTTGGTGGCGGACTTGTTTGGGGATACGGCGCCTACAAAAGCGCACAAAATACTTTCAAACAAACTTATGATGGAGCTTCAATTGCTAAATCAAGAAATGTCTCTTCAGTTATTAAACAAAATAAGCCCCTATCGATTTTATTGTTAGGTACTGATACTGGAGCACTTGGTCGTCACGATACAGGACGAACAGATACCATGATTGTTGCCACTATTAATCCTAAGAAGCAAACAATTCATTTAACTAGTATTGCCCGTGATACTCGAGTACAAATTCCGGGTGATACATTACCATATGAAAAAATTAATGCGGCATACACAATTGGTGGTCCTGGAACAGCGATCAAGACTGTGCAACAATTGCTAGATATTCCAATTGATTTCTACGCAATCATCAACATGGGTGGACTCGAAAAGATGGTTA
This sequence comes from Lentilactobacillus sp. SPB1-3, assembly GCF_026913205.2. Taxonomy (NCBI): domain Bacteria; kingdom Bacillati; phylum Bacillota; class Bacilli; order Lactobacillales; family Lactobacillaceae; genus Lentilactobacillus; species Lentilactobacillus terminaliae. The sequence continues at coordinate 729,897 of NZ_CP168151.1, read as the reverse complement.
ATGCTGTTGGTGGTGTTGATGTTAAACCACCACTAACATTCAAGTATGGTCATGCCGACGTTACTAAAGGTGTTAAAACCCATTTGAACGGTAAGCAAGCTTTAGACTACTCCAGAATGCGTGATGATGATCCACTTGGTGACTATGGTCGTCAAGGTCGTCAACGAGACATTATTAAGAAGTTAGTAATGAAGGGAATTAACATGACTTCCCTTCCTAGATATAAACAAATTCTAAGCTCATTAAATGGAAACTTAAAAACTGATATGACCTTTGATGATATGATTGCGATTAGGGCAAAATATGGTGATGCAACTCACCATATGAAGTCACAAACTTTACAAGGTGACGATGCTATGATCGATGGAATTTCTTATCAAGATGTTCCCCAATCAGAATTGCTCAAAGTTTCCAACGAAATCCGTTCTTCACTTGGATTGAAAAAATCAACTAAGCTATCTCAAAGCCAAACCGGCACTGATGAATCTTCAGATGCTTACGGAACTGATGGCACTGATGGAACAGATTCAACTGCTGCAACTAGCTATTAATGAATAAACAAAAATGCTAAATAAAAGAGCTTCATAATCGTTAAGATAATGTCTAACGATTATGGAGCTCTTTTTTGAAACTTATTTTAATAATAAAAAATTACGCTTACCTAATGATGCCAACCAGTGACATGCCAATACAGATGACCACGATCATCAACATGATCCACACCATATTTACCCTTTTTCTTAGTAGCCAAATGCTACTAAGAGTCAATCCAATGGATATTAATGCCGATGCAAAGGTCATCGGACTAAAATTGATCATCTTAGTGAATGACTGTGAAGTAAAACCACAAATGTCTATTCTGACAAACCGGGCAATAAGCACACCCATCAAAAACATTCCAAACACTGATGACCCTTTAATAACGTTTTTAATAATTGGTGACTGCACGATTCCTAATATGTCTAATCCTCGCTGATATCCGATTAATTGACTAATGAATCTAAATCCTAATCTGATAATATTCCAAATTATAAAGAAGAATATCGGTCCTAGAATGGGCCATTTTGACATACACAGTTCAATTGCAATCGCAGCAATGGTCGGCCTTAGCACTATCCACCACAGCGGATCACCAAATGAAGCAAGTGGCCCCATTAAAGCAGTTTTAACTTGATTGATTTGTTTTGGGTCGAAACTACCATCAGCAACCTGTTCCTCCAGATTAATTGTCACTCCAGTAATCAAAGACTGCATAATTGGAGTTGTGTTAAAAAAATCCAGATGTCGTTTCATGGCATCAGACCGATCGGTAGATTTTGGAAATAAACGACTGATGACTGGCACCAATATAAATTCAAATCCCAAATTATGCATTCGTTCATAATTCCAAGACCCTTGCTCAAACGATGATCGCAAAAAAACACGACCAAAGTCCCACTTAGTTATTCTGTTTTCACCACTACTTTTCATCAATTTTAAACCACATCCTATAGGTCATCCAACTCATCACTAAAGGGATCAGATTGGTCTTTTTTTCCGTTATGACGGTTCTCAATAATTATGTATAGAATCGTTAAGACGACTCCTAACAAGATCACAAATGTCAAAGTAAGTTTGAAAAATGTGGCAATTAAAAAGCCACCAGCAAACCATATCCAAAGAGCTCTACTCTCAATCGTTGTAATGATGATTGAAAAACCAACCACAGCTATCAGACTAGCTGCCGCATTGATTCCAGTATTAACTGATTGAGGAATCATTCTAAACCAATGACCAATCGTTACGTTAGATAACATCAAAACTATGACTGAGGGAATCATTACTCGAAGCCCTTGAATTCCCATACTGATCCACTGTAATCGATTTATCTCTGATAATTTGGAAATTTCTGCAGCTTGATCAGCCTTATGAGCAATATTTACCATTAATTTTCGTGTTCTGATGGTCAATAATCTACCAATCACAGCGGCACCAATCGCCACAAGCACTCCCTGACCGATCTGCAAATGTGCTGGACCACAAACCATAATAGCAGCTGTGACTGACGCAAAAGAGATGTCAGGAGAAATTACCGAAGCTAAGTTAATCCATCCACTCATAATAATTTGCAGAGTGGCTCCTAATAATATTCCGGTACTGATATCAGAAAAAGCTGCACCAATTAAGGTACAAGTAACGATAGGCTGATAAAATTGCCATTCGTCCAAAATACCATCAAGGCCAGCCAAAAAAGCGACTATTAAAGTTAAACAACTAGCTAGTAACAATATTCAATCACCCAATTATTCATTAATCAATTCCAATACATTCTGCGGTTTTTCACCAGGAACTTGTTGGGCATAGACATTTAAATGAAACTGATCGATCAAAGTTTTAATTTCACTAACCGCTTCATCATCCACAGCAATCGTATCAGTAATCATTTTCTTACCTGGAGTGTATGCCAGATTACCTAAATTAATTCCACTATCTGAAAAATCAACGCCACCTTGGGCTAGTCTAACCATATCTGCAACTGTTTCAGTCAACAAAAGAGCTTTGAAAGAATCAAATTTGGGGTCACCATAAATTGAAATCATTTTGTCCACTGAAATCACATTAGCTTTCACGTCTGCAGGTGCGACCTGCGAAATTAATGTTTTCCGCAATTGATCCTTAACAACAGAATCTGATACCACTAAAATTCGATTAGGCTTAACGTACTTAGTCCAAAAAGTGGCCACTTGACCATGTAATAGCCGGCTATCAACTCTTGCTAAAGCAATATTCATTGTCATAATAATTCATCCCCCTCATCACTATTAATCTCAAACTTGTTAATTGCAGCCTTACCAGCATCCACAAGATGATCTGCAAGTTCGTGAACATCACCTTGAGTGCCCATCAAGGCTTCCAAAAGCATTCCTAGATTAACTCCCGATAACAATTCAAACCTTGCGGGATCATTTGCCTGAATCTGAGCACAGACATTAAACGGCGTGCCCCCGAATAAATCCGTAAGCAGCAAAACTTGATTTTCCTTTGGAAATTGGGAGATCGTTTGGTTAAATTTAGCAGTGGTAGTCTCAAGTGAATCAGACCCTTGCATTGAAACTGACAAGGTGGAATCTTGTTTACCGAAAATCATTTCAGACGTTTTTATTAACTCAGCCCCAAAGTGGCCATGAGTACCCACAATAATAGAAATCAAACTAATCACTCCGTTTAAATATTTTTTATTAAATCGCTTACAATCATTACTAATAGTTTACCATTTAAAAACTCTGGCAACTATCTCTATTGTAAAAAAATAAAAAGTTATCTAATTAGATGGTTAGCAAATCTTGTGGTGTCGTTAAATAATATTCAGCACTTTTGAATTGATCGGCCATATCAGTTTCCCAACCGGCTAATGCAAAACTAACTCCGGCTCGATGAGCAGCCTCTAAATCGTAGAGCGTGTCACCGATGTATACAGTATTGTCTTTAGTTGAATTCAACTTTTCAATACCCTTTAAAACCATATCAGGTGCGGGTTTACCATTATCAACGTCATCTGAAGAAATAATGGCGCTAAAGTAATCATTTAATCCATATGGCTCAACATCTCTAAGAAGTTCTGTTCTTAATTTTGAAGTAGCAATTGCTAAATGATTGCCGTTGTCTGAGCTCAATTCCTGCAGCATTTCTTTAATGTTAGGAAAAACATGGGTTAATTCTTTATAATCGTCAACGATTCCGAACCATTCATTGACGATTCTTTGTGGTTCCTTAACGCCCAACTGAGTAACAGCATCCAGTGCGTTAATCCCGAAAGTTTGATCTAAATCTGACATCACAAAATTGTAACCATTAGCATTTAAAACCTTAAGTAAGGGTTTCATATACATATCTTTACTATCAATTAAAGTTCCGTCAACATCGAAAATAAATGCATTCATATAAATTCCTCCAAAAAAAAACGAACCACACCGGGAAGGTAATGGTTCGAAAAATTTATGCGGCCAAGAAGATTCGAACTTCCACCGGGAGAACTCCCGACAAGATCCTTAATCTTGCGCGTCTGCCAATTCCGCCATGGCCGCATCATCAATCAACAAGAATAATTATATCAGATAGCGACTACCATGACAATAGGTTTTTTATTCTCCCCGAACTGTTGCCCCTTCGGTATCAACATCGAGAATTCTCAGACTGCCATTAAGATCCATTTGTTGAAGTTCTAATCTAAGTTGTACCAAATCATCGCGTTTTCCTAAGGTACCCACTGTGGGACCGGCACCACTTAAATACGTGCCGTAGATCGACATTGAGTGAGCTTTTTCACGAATAACATCTAACTCTGGAACAATGGATTTTCTGAACGGTTCGTGCATCATATCGCCTTCAACTAATGGCAAGGCGTCATGATACTTTCCCTGGCTCATTAAGGTTACAAAGACATTCGCCCGACTACTACTCAACACTGCGTCAGAATATGCTATAGTCTCTGGTAATTTTTCACGACTTTCAACTTCTGAAATCCCATCCGGACGGATGTACATCAAAGCTGACATTCCATCAATAGGAACTGACGTTGCCAATGCTTTTTCACCGTCATAAGTCGAAACAACTAAATTACCTAAAAGTGCCGCTGCAACATTTTCAGGATGACCTTCGATCTCACTACCTATTTGAATCTGTTTTTCAATCGAAAGATTTAATTCTCCCAGTGAATTAGCAATCTTAATTCCTGCGACAACCGCTGTCGTACTTGAACCAAGTCCGTGAGCAATTGGAACATCAGAAATAACAGTTAATTGATGTGGCTCAATATCTGGGTCAGTTTTTAAAATGCTTTGAACAATTAAGTTATGCTCATCCGTGGGAACATCATTGCCTAGGGCGTGATTGACCTTCCACTTGTCAGTCTTTTCTTCAACGATGACAGTGTAATAAAGTTTAAAAGCCAATCCAAGTGAATCCATTCCTGGTCCTAAGTTTGCTGATGTTGCAGGAACTCTAACAATTACTTTTGCCATAACAATTCCCCTTTTCTACTTATTTATGCTATTAAATTTAATTTACCACGACATTTGCCGCATGCATACTTTCTAACATCAATTTTTCGTTTTCGATGGTATTCAAGACCACAGCGGGTGCACTCATACACATACTTATAATCTTTAGCAACTGCTGGCGCGTATCTCGAGCCACCAACTGCCTTTAGAAGCTGTTTGAATTCAGGAGTATTATGTTTTCCTGAATGACCTGCCAAATGTAAATGGTAGTGGCATAGCTCATGTTTGATAATACCAATCAAAACTGATTCATCATACTCATCAGCCATTTTCCGGTTAATTTCAATGTTATGATCACCTAACCGATATCTACCGCCAGTGGTTCTCAATCGGGCATTAAACATCGCTTGATGTTGAAATTTTTTGCCAAAAGATTCTAATGAAACTTTTTCGACTAATTTTTGTAATTCTAAATCCGTCAATACTTATTCCTTTTCTGCGGAATTAGGATCAATCATTGATAATTGAATTCTTGAACGCTGTTCATCTATTGATTCAACATAAACATTTACAACGTCGCCAACTGCAACTACAGTACTGGGATCCTTAACGAATTTATCGCTCAGTTTAGAAATATGAACTAAGCCGTCTTGCTTAACTCCGATATCCACAAAAGCTCCAAAATCCACTACGTTTCTGACTGTTCCTTGAAGCTTCATCCCTGGCTTCAAATCACTGATTTTAAGTACATCCTGTTTCAACAACGGGGTCGGCATATCATCTCGTAAGTCTCTGCCTGGTACAGTTAATCCTTTAATAATATCTTGCAAAGTTGCCTCACCGATGTCGAGCTGTGAAGCTACCTCGCTTAAATCAACATTTCCCAATCGTTCACGAACAGTTTCTGATCCTAATTCCACGTTCTCCAAATTGTATAGTTTTAATAATTTGTTAGCCGCAGCATAACTTTCCGGATGAATATCTGTATTATCAAATGGATTTTTACCATTAACGATACGCAAGAATCCGACCGACTGCTCATAAGCTTTTGGTCCTAATCTTGGAACTTTAGTCAATTGATTTCTGCTGGTAAATCCACCATTTTCATTTCGATATGTCACGATATTTTCTGCGATGGTCTTTGATAATCCAGAAATATGAACTAATAATTCTGGACTAGCTGTATTCAAATTGATACCAACTTGGTTAACTGCAGTTTCAACTACTTGATCCAACTTCTCAGTTAGTTGTTTTTGCGCCACATCGTGTTGATACTGCCCAACTCCGATTGCTTGTGGATCAATCTTAACCAGTTCTGCTAATGGATCTTGAATTCTTCGACCAATGCTAACCGCTGAACGCTGTTCAACACTAAAGTCTGGGAATTCACGTCTAGCAACATCACTAGCAGAATATACTGACGCCCCAGCCTCATTAACAATTACGTAAAAAATTGGATGTTTTATTTCTTTAATTGCGTCAGCAACAAATTGTTCAGACTCTCGACTTGCCGTTCCATTACCAATAGCAATCATTTCTACTTTGAATTGGTTAATAAAATCAATGAATTCCTGTTTAGCAGCTTTTCGTTTGCTTTCTGAAGCTGGTTTATGTGGATAAATAACTGTCTTACCAAGAAATTTACCATTGCCATCAACCACTGCTAGTTTACATCCAGTTCTGTATGCGGGATCAAATCCCATCACGATTCTACCCTTTAATGGGGCCTGCATTAATAAATTATAAAGATTCTTACCGAAGACATCGATTGCATGCTGATCAGCCTTTTCGGTTAAATCTGCTCTGATTTCTCGCTCAATGGCCGGACCAATAAATCGCTTATATGCATCCTGGGCGGCATCTTCAATGATCTGAGCACTAGGTCCTGAATGATTACCTATCAATTTAAATTTTAAATAATTAAAAATTTCCAGTTCATTCACTGCAATTTTGACAGTTAGAATGCCTTCTCGCTCACCGCGGTTGATTGCAAGGATACGGAATTCAGGGACTGTTTTAACAGATTCTTCAAAATCAAAATACTGTTGATAGGTCTGCGCATCTTCACTATCCTTGACCTTGTTTTTTACCTTGGAAGTCAACACACCCGACTTCATAGTTTGAGTTCTTATCCAAGATCTGAATTCAGAATGTTCTCCAATTTGTTCAGCCAAAATTTCGTGAATTCCTGCCTCGACATCATCACTGGTTAGTAATTCATTATCAGGATTAATGGCGCCGGCGATTTTAGTTTGAATATTCTCGTCAAATTTAAGGGTGGCCTCAGCCAATGGCATTAAGCCACGTTCTTTGGCAATCGTGGCCTTGGTCCGACGCTTTTGTTTGAAAGGTAAATACAAATCATCGATTTGTTGAACCGTTTCAGATTGATTGATTTTAGCTTCTAGTTTGGGCGTTAATTGATCTTGTTCCGCGATCTTTTTGATGACATCTGTCTTACGTTTTTCTAGGGTTTCAATTTTCTTAGCCATATCTTGAATGTCTCTAATTTGAACCTCATCCAAATTATGTGTCCGCTCCTTACGATAACGGGCAATAAAAGGAACTGTATCCCCTTCAGACAGCATTTTTAGAGTTGCGTCAACTTGTGATTTGGAAATACCAGATAGTTTGGCAACGACTTGCTCACTTAATTTAGTCAAAATTTTCACCTCAAAATTCTTTTCACTACGATTATATCATTATGATCTGGATTAACGCCTTTTTCATTTAACAAGCTTGGCCATAAAATGCATAAAAACCAATAGCGTGCAACCATCTTGGCCACACGCTATTGGTTTCAAATCTAGTAATCGAATTACATAATGCTTCCCATTACACGATTAGCTGCTTTAGAGAACTTATCAATAAAGTCTTCTTGATCTTTTTCTGATTGATTAAATTGGTCTTGGTTAATTTGTTGATTATCCAAATCGATGCTGTCAGTCATTTGTTGGCACGCATCTGCATATTCTTTGTATGCATTGACCATTGTTTTATGACGACCCAATAATTTAACAGGCACTGGAGCATTTTCCAATTTATTAACGCCATCTTGGTACTTATCAGTTCCTGATTGGAAATGATTTTTGATGCGTGTTAATTCTTCTTCACCAATACTTGCTACTGAATCATCATCAACTGCTTTTCTTAAAGTCTCGAAATCAGCGTTTAAATCCTCACCGTTTTGACCAGTAAAATCGATGATATCTGAAATAACCTTTGCGTATGTCTGAACATCTCTTTGTTTCAATCTAATTACCACCTTAATTAATCTTCATTGAGTACATGTCTCTGAATCCATTTTACTACTTCTGTGATAATAACAATTAAAATTCCACCAAAAAGTACTACCATCCATTGTGAAGAATTCAATTGCGTAACATGAAACATCTGGTTAAACCCAGGAACAACTATGGTTGCAACTAATAAAATAGTTGAAGCTAACATTGCCCAGTTGAAGAATTTATTCTTAAAAAGTCCCACTTTAAATATCGATTGATGAATCGTCTTTGAGTTAAATGCGTGGAACAACTGAATCAATCCCAATGTGGCGTATGCCATTGTTAATGCATCAGCATGAATCAGTGCGTCGGTACTGTGTACCGGATTAGCAATCGCAAATGCATAAACTCCTAGAGTAATCAATCCTTCAAAGAGCCCCTGATACAAAATATTGGTCATAATCCCACCAGAGAAGAAGTTAGATGTTCGACCACGAGGCTTACGATTCATAATGCCTGGTTCTGCAGGTTCAACCCCTAAAGCAATAGCTGGGAAGGTATCAGTTACTAAGTTGATCCATAGGATTTGTACTGGAGCTAAAATTTGCCAGCCCATCAAAGTCATAATGAATAGTGTCAATACTTCTCCAAGGTTAGCAGATAGTAAATATTGAAGAGCTTTTTGGATATTTGCGAACACTTTTCTACCAGCTTTAATCGCTGTCACAATCGTAGCAAAGTTATCATCTGCTAGTACCATATCAGATGCTTCTTTAGAAACTTCGGTTCCAGTAATACCCATTCCGACCCCAATATCGGCAGTCTTTAGAGCAGGAGCGTCATTAACTCCGTCTCCAGTCATGGCAACTACTTTCCCCTTTTTCTGCCAAGCTTTGACGATTCTAACTTTATGTTCGGGAGCAACTCTGGCATAAACGGAAACATCTTCTACTCGGCGATCAAACTCGTCATCAGATAATTCTTCTAATTCAGAACCACTCATAACAGCACGACTATCATTGATATCGTCAATAATCCCAAGCCGGCTGGAAATCGCCTTAGCGGTATCTTGATGATCACCAGTAATCATAATCGATTTGATTCCAGCAGCCTTAGCTTCAGCAACGGCTTGATATACTTCAGGTCGTTCCGGATCGATCATTCCAATCAACCCAACAAAAATCATGTCATTTTCTTGCGCTTCTGAAGTTAATTCAGTTGGCACTTCAGTCACTGGTTTGTAAGCAAAAGCCAACACTCTCAATGCTGAAGTAGCAAGACTGTGATTGGTATCTTGAATTTTTTGAATATCATCTGAAGTAATTGATCTTACCTGATTATTATCAATGATTCTAGTTACCCGTTTTAATAATTGATCGGGTGCGCCCTTCATATTCATCTGAATCGTACCATCTGGATACTGGTTAAATGTCGACATCAGCTTTCTTTCAGAATCAAACGGTATTTCAGCTAAACGGACATGCTCGCTGATAAATTCAGAAACTGGCAACTTATTATTCAAGTAATACTGAATCAAGGCCGTTTCAGTGGGGTCACCCACTAGTCCATCAGGTTGGAACTTAGTGTCATTATTTAAAACCATAATTTGAGCCAATTGATCACTCAAATCAACAGAAACTTGGTTAGCGTCAGTTAATTGACCATTTAAAAATACTTTTTCAACGGTCATTTTATTTTGTGTTAAAGTACCAGTTTTATCAGAACAGATAATATCAGTACTTCCTAGTGTTTCAACTGCTGGAAGTTTGCGAATCAACGCATTATGCCGAGCCATTTGTTGAGTACCTAGTGCCAAAGTTACTGTAACGATTGCCGGTAATCCTTCTGGAATGGCAGCAACCGCTAAAGAAATGGCAGTTAGTAACATGTTAATAACAGTTTCAGTACCTCTGAGCAAACCAACCACAAAAGTAATTACTGCAATGATTAAAATCAACCATGTCAGCATCTTACCTAATTGAGTTAGGTTCTCTTGAAGTGGTGTAGTTTGTTCATCTGCGGTATTTAACATATGGGCAATCTTACCCACTTCGGTGTTCATACCCGTATAAACAACCACCCCTAATCCTCGACCAGTGGTAACGTTACTGTTCATAAATGCTAGGTTATTGCGATCACCTAATGGTAAATCAGAATCTTCGATCGTAGCGACATCCTTATCAACAGGAACAGATTCACCTGTCAAGGCAGCTTCCTCGATCTTCAATGAGTTAGCTTCCAGCAATCTTAAATCTGCCGGGACAACATCCCCTGCCTCTAATAACACAATATCTCCGGGCACAAGATCTTCACTTTTTACAGATTGAGTTTGACCACCCCGTAAAACAGTTGCCATTGGTGCTGACATTTCTTTCAAAGAATCAATCGCATTTTCAGCCTTCGATTCTTGGAAAACTCCAAACACTGAATTCAAAATTACCACCGCAATGATAATAATTGCATCAACGTGTTCGCCCGCAAGACCAGCAACAATTGCCGCAATAATCAAGATAATGATCATGAGGTCCTTAAATTGCGCGATGAACTTTTGTAATATTGATGTTCTTTTTTGTGCCACCAATTGGTTGGGACCGAATTCTTCTCGGCGGCCAGAAACTTGTTCAGAACTTAAACCGTCTTTAGTAGCACTTACCTTTGATAAAACTTCATCTACCGATAATTGGTAGATGGTCTTCTTTGTATCAGCCATCGTTTTCCTCCTTATAAAGAAAAAGAGACTTACAAAATCCATAGCCTGGATTTCATAAGTCTCACCATTTAAGCTATCCCGGAAATCCAATGGATTTCACGTTGACGAGATAGTCACGATTAGATCGCTGGTTACTCCCTCTTTTCACTTATTATAACCATAAGTGCATGTGTTTGTCACTATTCTATTTCCAAAAATTATCATAAACATTAATTGGCGTGTGACGCTTATGTGCTGTCTTATCATACCAGCCCTCGATTACCTCAGCTGCAGCACTGTCAATTTCATGGCCCTCTAAATAATCATCAATATCTTTGTAAGAAACTCCAAGTGCCACTTCATCAGGAAGTGCAGGTCGATCATCTTCAAGATCGGCAGTTGGTGTCTTTTCATAAAGTTTAACCGGAGCGTTAAGGGTTTCTAATAACTTTCTGCCTTGTCGTTTATCTAATCGCCAAAGCGGAGTAATATCTGCGGCACCATCACCAAATTTCGTGTAAAATCCGGTCACAGCTTCAGCAGCATGATCCGTGCCAACCACGGCTGCACTTTTTGCAGAACCAATCGCATACTGAGCAATCATTCTTTGACGGGCCTTAATATTTCCCTTATTAAAATCAGAAATCGTAATTGAATTACTTTCCACAGATTTGACCGCTTCATCTACAGCAGGTTTAATGTCCACTCGGGCAACACTGTCCGCCTGCATAAAATCAATTGCTGCTAAAGCATCTGATTCATCAGACTGAATCCCATAGGGAAGTCTTACTGCAGTAAATTGATAACTGTTGTCTCCGGTTTCATCCCGCAGTTCCGTGATAGCCATTTGCGCTAATTTACCGGCTAAAGTAGAATCTTGACCACCTGAAATTCCTAAAACTAATCCCTTTAAAAAAGAATATTGCTTTAAATAATCCTTCATAAAGTCAATGCTTCTTCTGATTTCTTCTTGAGGATCGATTTCTGATCTAACCTTCAAGTCATCAATAATTTGAGCTTGTTTTTCTCTCATTAGTCATTCTCCGAACCATACTTAATTTTTTGAACATAACTGTGCACTTGTTCAATAATTTTGTTTTTATTATCCCAACATTTTTGCGATAAATCGACCGGATAATCTTCAGGGTTGAGTTCTCGTTTGTACTCTGGCCACAATGAAGCCAACGCTTGCTTAGCATATTTTTGAATATCTTGTAGATTTGGTTGCTTATAAATTAATTTTCCATCTACGAAGATATCTTGTAGCAATGGTCTGGCATCAAAGTTAGCCACTGTTTTATTAATATAAGTGTATTGAGGATGGAACATATAAATCGAATCTTCTTTACGAGGATCCTCTTCAGCAAGTGCAATGTAGTCACCTTCTGATTTGCCATCTTCTTTATCGGTAATTCGCCAAACCTGTTTTTTACCAGGAGTCGATACTTTTTCGGCATTACTAGATATCTTAATGGTATCCACCATGTTACCATTTTCATCCTCACAACTGACCATCTTGTAAACAGCACCTAATGCTGGTTGATCAAATGATGTAATGACTTTAGTACCAACACCCCAAACATCAATGCGGGCATGTTGCATCTTTAAACTAGCGATCGTATTTTCATCTAAGTCATTAGATGCATAAATTTTAGCATCTGGATAACCAGCTTGATCTAGTAACTCCCGAACTCTCTTAGAAATATAGGCCATATCACCAGAATCAATTCTAACCCCTAAAAAGTTGATCTTATTGCCCATTTCATCCGCAACTTTAATGGCTGATGGGACTCCACTTTTAAGGGTGTCGTAGGTATCGACTAAAAATGTACAATCATGATGAGTGGCAGCGTATGCCTTAAATGCATCGTAATCGTTACCAAAAGCTTCTACCATTGAGTGAGCGTGCGTTCCGCTCAATGGAATACCAAACTTTTTACCAGCTAAAACATTAGAAGTTGAATCAAAACCACCAATGATGGCTGCTCGACTTCCCCAAACTGCGGCTGATACTTCTTGGGCTCGACGACTACCAAATTCCATTAACGGATCGTCGCCAGCTGCAATTCTAATTCTGGACGCTTTAGTAGCAATCAAAGTTTGATAATTAATCATGTTTAAAATAGCTGTCTCAACAAGTTGACACTCAGCTAGCGATCCCTCAACTTGAACGATAGGCTCGTTATTAAATACTAAATCACCTTCAAGAGCTGACTTAATACTTCCCTGAAATTTAAAATTTTGCAAATATTCTAAAAAAGATTCCGGATAGTCTGTTACTTCACGCAAATAATCAATTTCATCTTTTGTGAAATGTAAGTTATTAACGTATTCTATAATATGTTCAAGACCTGCAAATACTGCATAACCATTTCCAAACGGTAAGTTTCGGAAAAAAACTTCAAATACTGCATGACGATTTTCCATATTTTTTTCAAAATATGTCGCCATCATATTGATTTCATAAAAATCAGTATGTAAAGTTAAATTAGTTTCATCTGCCATGGTAACGAATTTATCCTCCTGGGATATTTGATATATAATAACCTTAATTTTATCATTTATTTTTATCAAGCGACAATTAATCTTCATTAATTTGCTGTGAAAGGAATTTCTTATGAATCAGCCTACGAACGACGTGAATATTTTAGGCGTAAATTTCGATAATACGACCCTAGAAAATTTCATGGACATAATAACTAACCGAATCAATGAACACCGACGCACCTTCGTGGTTACCGCTAATCCAGAAATAGTTATGTACGCTCAATCGCATTCTCAATTTAACGATCTTATCAAGCAGGCTGATTACATCGTACCAGATGGTATCGGTGTCATATTAGCATCTAGAATCATATCTCAGCCTCTTAAGGAGCGCGTTGCTGGTTATGATGTTTTTACAAAGTTGCTTGAATGGGGATCAACTAATCATAAATCTGCCTTTTTTATTGGCGCTAAGCCCAACGTTATCAGGGACTTACAACGGGTAGTAGCTAAACAATATCCCGGTTTGATAATCAGTGGCACTCAGGATGGATACTATAAAGATGAAAGCATCATCAGTGAAAAAATCAGGTTATCTTCGCCGGATATGGTCTTCGTTGCCACTGGCTCCCCTAAGCAAGAAGAGTTCATTAATCGAAATATCAATAAATCTGAGGCTCTATTTATGGGGATTGGCGGTTCATTTGACGTTCTGACAGGCAACGTTAAGAGAGCCCCCAAAATCTGGCAAGACTTAAAGCTAGAATGGTTGTATCGCGCATTAAAAGAACCCAGCCGGTTCAAGCGGCTAATGATTTTGCCATCTTACTTGAACAAAGTTTTCAAACAACGACAACAGCATCGTAAATAAAAAGCACGGGAATATTCCCGTGCTTTTTTGTTTGGTATTATTCTTTTTCTAAATAGAATTCAAAACGTTCACCAACATACTGTGTCCGCACGTATTCGAATGGTTGACCATTTTGAAGATTAGTTGTTTGTCGCAATCTTAAAATCGGATCACCACGTTTGATATCGAGAAACTCAGCAATTCGTTCAGAAGCCAGCATAGCCGAAACAGTTTGTTTAGCCTTGCCTAAACTTAGTCCCTTCTTTTGCTCAAGTGAACGGTACAAAGAGCTAGTCACTTCAGCCTTATCCAATCCTTCAATGATGCTTTCAGGGACTGTGGCCACTTCAAAACAAATCGGAACATCATCCCCGTAGCGAATTCGTTCCATTCGCAAAACTAGGTCATTTTCACTAATACCCAATTTTTCCATTTCAGATAGTGAAGGTTCCATTGTGTGATATGAAATCGTCTTACTAGATGGTTTCTTTCCCTGAGCTAACATCAAATCAGTAAAGCCCGTGACTCCAGCCATTCTTTCCTGAACTTTTTGGCTAGCTACAAATGTACCAGAACCAACTCGTCGTTCAAGAATTCCCTCGTCAACTAAAGTTTGAATAGCCTGTCTAAGAGTCATTCGACTAACTCCAAAATCAGTTGAGAGTTCACGTTCTGATGGAATGCGATCTCCGACCTTCCATCTACCAGCCTCAACATTTCTCTTAATTTCGTTATGAATTTTAATATAAATTGGTAAGCCCATGCTACCAACTCCTTTAACGTCTATTTAGTGGTGTTCCTCGATAATAAGTTTGCCGAAGGTCTAGGTCATTGTCAAATATATTGATATTCGCATATGAATCTTGGTTAAAATTACCTTGATCCGTTAACCCGAGTTCTCTGGCCTGATTGGTCGAACTCATCTTAACTGCATCTAATAATGAGCAATTTGTAAATTCAACAACATTCTTGAATGCATCTTTAAATTTAAGTACTGAACCGGCGAGTGTTCCGTCTTCCAACCTAGCAGCGCCATTTGAGACGATTACTTTTTGACCTCCCAATTGATAATCACCATCAGGCATTCCACGAGCCTCCATTGAATCAGTTACCAATTCCAGACGATCTGTGCCGACTGCTTGATAAGCGATTTTAACGGCTGCAGGAGACACATGCACACCATCCACAATTAGTTCAGCCATCAAAGATGGGTTCAAAAATGCTTCACCTACCAAACCAACATTTCGATGATGTAGTGGTGATTGAGCATTATATAGGTGAGTAATGCGATCTGCATTGGCACTGTTGGCCTGATCATAAGTTGCCTGAGAATGACCCATTGACCTTAAAATAGCATGCTCCTCACAATACCGTTCTAACTCACGAGCATTGGGTAACTCAGGAGCATATGTAATTGCCTTGATATGGTCACCAGCAATTTCCTGCCAACTTTTCATTAATTCTAAATCAAAATCTTTTACTTCATCAGCTGGTTGGGCGCCATGGAAGGCTTTAGATACGAAGGGTCCTTCTAAATGGATTCCAAGAATGTTAGTTGCCTGGTTAGAAGCGACAGCAATCGATTCTAAGGCTTTAGAAATCGCTTGGTCACTCTGGGTCATGGTCGTCAATAAAACGCCGGTAACACCCTCTTGAGCTAATTGTGAGGCTAACTTAGTCAATTCTTCAGTTGAACCAGTCATAGAATCGATGCCATACCCCGCATGACAGTGCATGTCGATAAAACCGGGAATAACAATTTTACCGTGATAATCAATAATTTGATCGTCATCCGCTGCCACAAACTTTTTCATAGGACCTGATGCAAGTATACGCTCATCAAAACGTAAGTAACCAGATTCAATATCAGATTGTCCATCTATGATTCGGGCATTCACAATTACATTAGTCATTAATTGTTACCTGTCGACTTTTCAATTGTGGCATCGATTCCCTTAACAACGGCATTTAGTAAGCCAGCCTGTTCCATTGCCAGGATACCCGCAATAGTATCCCCTCCCGGAGAACAAACCTTATCAATGATTTCCGCTGGTGTCTCACCAGATTCAATCAAAGCTTGAGCTGAACCAAGAGTTGTTTGAGCGGCAATTTTAGTTGCAGTGGCCTTATCAAATCCATACTTTACCCCAGCACGACTTAATGCATCAATGAAGAAATCAATGTACGCTACCGCACTACCGGAAATCGCACTAAAATTAGCAAATTGACTTTCAGGTAATTCGAGTACTTCACCAATAGCCCGCATTATTTTTAATAAATCATCTAAGGTTTCTCCCTTAAGAAATTCATTGGAAGCTACTGCCGTCATTCCAGCTTTATAAGCGGAATTAACATTGGGCAAGATTCTCAGAATTGGTTGTGATTTGTCAGTCAATTCCTCAAGACGATTAATAGTGATACCGGACGCCATTGAGATGATTGGTTGAGTGTTAGTTAGGCTATCGGAAATTTCTTGTAAAACTGGTTGGACAACCGCAGGAACAACTCCTATCACCACAACATCACTTTTGCTAGTTAACTCTGAATTAGTAGCACAAGCCACCAAACCATTTTCTTTTGCATAAGGTTCATAGCGATCCGGATGATTTGCGTGAATTAAAATATCCCCGGGAGCAACGACATTTGTCTTTAGCAATCCATCAATAATTGCGCGAGCCATCGCACCTACTCCAATAAAACCGATTTTCATTATTTAGTTCCTCCTACAGTATATGTCTATACCAATCGTTATAATTTAACTTTAGCTGAACTTATAAATATTTGCAATAAAAAAACGTCGATCTCAAGAATGAGATTCGACGTTAATAGTTGGGCTAGCTGGGTTCGAACCAGCGCATCACGGGATCAAAACCCGTTGCCTTACCACTTGGCTATAGCCCAATAATAAATGGAGGGGAGTGGATTCGAACCACCGAACCCGAAGGAGCGGATTTACAGTCCGCCGCGTTTAGCCAGACTTCGCTACCCCTCCGAAATGGTTTAATTGACTAAACCAACGCATATAATAATACAAAATTTTGACTATGTCGTCAACCCTAAATTTAAAGGGTTACGACGCAATAAGACAAAAAATAAAAACGCTGACTCTCAATGAGGATCGACGTTATTAATTGGGCTAGCTGGGTTCGAACCAGCGCATCACGGGATCAAAACCCGTTGCCTTACCACTTGGCTATAGCCCAATAATAAATGGAGGGGAGTGGATTCGAACCACCGAACCCGAAGGAGCGGATTTACAGTCCGCCGCGTTTAGCCAGACTTCGCTACCCCTCCGAAACCTTGCTGCGTACTACCAAAGCAACGAATATAATAATATCGAATTCTAGCGATTTCGTCAACCCTTCCAGACTAAAAAAGCTCAAATTTTTTCAATTGCATCTGCCATTCTGTTATAAAGTCATCCGATTGCCACTCATTATGGCGTTTTCGATGATATCCAACTGCCCCATTGTAATACGTTGTCGCCCCATATTTAACCGGCTCGAGACGATTATGAATGTGTCCAAATACGACGGCTGGAACTTTGTACTTATCGATCAATTGCCCGACTCTAGTGCTGCCGAGCATTGCGTTTGCCATATTCCAAAATCTAAAATCATCGGAATAACGAATAAATTTGACGTTGGGAACAAAATGCGTCATCAAAACAACTTTCTTCTTATTATCCTTAGCTAGCTCTAATTGCCTCTGAAGTTGCTGTAAAACAATGTCTTCGCGTTTTTCATCTGTCATTGGCTGAGTAATCAGTCGATCGATCCAGTAGGTGTTTTTCCAAGTTAGAAATTGCTGACTGGTTTTATCTTCATTTGTGGCAAATGAATAATCATACCAACCATTTAAACCAATAATTCTAACATCAGAGTCAGGAACATCGATATATCGATTATTAAGGTAACCTGGCCACTCTCCCTGCTCTAATTGCTCATACGAAACGTTTTTAACCATGTCATGATTGCCAGCAACAAATAGTACCTTAATCTCTGGCATCGTCTCCTGCAGCTGCTGAACATACTTCACGCTTAATTGAAAATCGTTAAACAGGTCACCAGCAATCAAATAATATTGAATCCCAAGTTCAGACAACATTTGATGTTGTTGATCTATGATATCGTTCACGTCGACGTTATTTAAATCAAAATGATTGTCACTAGTCACTGCAATTTTTACCATTATTATCTCCAAATAAAAAAAGTATTACCCTGTAAGGATAACACTTTTTAAATGTTTTAATTAACGCCTTCCATTAATCGCTTAATTGGTTTAAGCAAGAAGAATAGAACGATACCGGCAACGATTGCCACGATACCAATGATAGTGAAGTAACGAATTTCATTACCTGGCGTATATAATCTAACGATCTGTGAGTTAACTGCTTGTCCAGCGGAATCAGCTAAGAACCACATACTCATCATTTGTGATTCAAATGATTTAGGAGCAAGTTTGGTAGTAACTGATAGACCAATTGGAGAAATTAACAATTCCGCAATTTCAATGATCATCCAACTACCAAGTAACCATAATGGACTTACCTTAGCGGATGTTCCAAATAGTGCTACTGGAATAACCATGAACAAGTATGATAGACCGGCAAAAAGCATTCCAAGTGAGAATTTACCTGGAGAACTAGGTTGTTTCTTCCCTAATCTAGTCCATAGCCATGCAAACAATGGTGTGTATAGCATGATAAACAATGGGTTTAAAGACTGATACCACGCGGCAGGAATATTGAAGAATCCTAAATTGTTGTTAGTTTGATTTTGTGCGAATAAAGCTAAAACAACAGATCCTTGTTCTTCAATGGCCCAGAAGATAGCAGCTGCTAAGAACAATGGGATATAAGCGATAACTCGTGATCTTTCGGTAGTAGTAACTTTCTTACTAGAAATCATCATGATGAAGTAAACTACCGGCGTAATGATTGCAATAATACTTAATAATGTAATGAAATTATCAACATTAAGAACACCCATGAAACCTAATAATAGTAGGATAAGCGCAAAAACAACTACACCAATACCAACTCGAACACCGAGTTTTTTAGCATCGTCAGGTTCTAATGGATCGCTTGGATAAAGACTACCACTTGGCAAGTGTTTCTTACCACCTAAGTAGTATTGAAGCAATCCGAAGAACATACCAATCGCAGCCAATGAGAATCCAAGATGGAAGTTAACTTTCATCCCAATTTGACCAACTAAGATTGGGGAAACAAATGAACCAAGATTAATTCCGAATACAAAGATCGTAAATCCAGAATCACGACGTTGATCTTCTTCAGTGTATAATCCACCAACCATTTCAGATACGTTAGGCTTTAAGAAACCAGTACCGATTGTGATCAACACAATTGAGGCAAACAGTGCCACGGCACCCATTGGTAATGATAGTGCGATATGCCCAAGCATAATCAGAACACCACCATAGAACACCGTTTTACGACTTCCCCAAATTCTATCACTAACAAATCCACCGATAACTGATGTTAAGTACACCAATGAACCATAGATTGCCATAATCGAGGCAGCTGTAGACTGTGGAAAACCTAATCCACCCTTACTGACGCTAAAGTAGATGTAGTAAAGTAAGATTGCACGCATTCCATAGTAAGAGAAACGTTCCCACATTTCAGTGAAGAAGAGTGTGGAAAGACCTCTTGGTTGACCGAAGAAGGAAGCATCTGCTTGCCGTTCTTGATCGGTTTGATCTTGTTGTTGCATGTGTGATACCCTCCAAAATTTATCCAACGTCTTCGTTAGATATGTAATTAAAAAATTCATTTACTACTTTAATATAATTAAGAAGTAAATCATTTGATAATTATATTCCTGTTACTGAGTAAATTCAATAAGATTGTGGGCATTACTTAATCATTTTCCAATGATTATCTAATGAAGTCCTATTTAACTATAATAAAAAATTCACGATTAAATGGTGATATATGGCACGATTTAATCATGAATTTGAATTTTAGTTATTTTCTTAGTTATAAATTCGATTGTCTCAACATTCATTAAGGTGTCCTGTGCATGCGTCAATAACATCGAGTAACTTACATCAGGTTCAAACTTAATGATGGAATTTTGGAGTTTATGAGCTTCAACAATGAACTCATGAGCTGTTTGCATATGTCTAATTGCTTCATCCCCATCAACAATATCATTAGCTAGCTCATCTAAGGCTTGATTAAGCTCATTTTTGGCATTTCCAGCCTTAGTTAGCATCATCATTGCTACTTTAATGATGTCGTCCTTATTCATTGTTAAACTGCTTGTACTTCAGTTGCAAGATTTTGATTGATGAACTTAACCAAACGTTCACCATTAGCCCAGCCATACACATCATCAGGAATAACCATAACTGGTGCTCGATCCCCTATTATTTCTAATTCTTCATCTCTATAAGTAACTTGTGGTGCAATTAAAACCAAGTCAACGCCAGAGCTTAATAATTTGTCAGCTGAAGTAATATCAGCAGATACTAAATTGAATTGGGCGTCTGTGATCTCCATAAATCTCTTAGCAGATCTTTCTAAAAAGTTACTTGAAATTCCGTTTTCACATAATAGCATTACATTTTTCATAATTTAAATCCCCTTATTTTTAATCATTACCTTATCTACCTATATAGGTTACCACATAGTAATGTATACCGCAATGAAAAAATGTTTATTTTTTGCCAGTACGACGGCGTTTAGAGGTAAGTACCAATTGTTATAAATGATATATACCAATTATACACCCTTACTGGTTACCATTCTGAAAAAAATTGATATTCATAAATTCTATTTTTTTCGATGAATTGAGATCATTTTTCACACGAGAATAACTAAAAAAGCACTAACGACTGACTGTCGTTAGTGCTTTTTATCTTATATCTTAATTTGCTGCCGGCTGCAGGACTTGAACCTGTGACCCTCGGTTTACGATACCGATGCTCTACCAGCTGAGCTAAGCCGGCATGTAATTCAACCAAAAACGTTGATTATACATAAAAATGCTAACTTTCGTTAGCACTTCAGTGACTCCGGCAGGCGGGCTCGAACCGTCGACAACCTGATTAACAGTCAGGTGCTCTACCAACTGAGCTATGCCGGAATAATCGTGTGGCAACGTCCTACCCTCGCAGGGGGCGATCCCCCAACTACTCTCGGCGTGCTGAAGCTTAACTTCTGTGTTCGGCATGGGAACAGGTGTATCCTTCAGGCTATCGCCACCACACTATGTTACTTAGAGAACTTTGTTCTCTCAAAACTAGCTAATATTAATTTTCTGTACCGGTACTTACCACCATTTTTTGGTTAAGTCCTCGACCGATTAGTATTGGTCCGCTCCGTACATCACTGCACTTCCACTTCCAACCTATCTACCTCATCATCTCTGAGGGGTCTTACTTCCATATAGGAATGGGAAATCTCATCTTGAGGCGAGTTTCACACTTAGATGCTTTCAGCGTTTATCTCATCCATACATAGCTACCCAGCGATGCGCCTGGCGGCACAACTGGTACACCAGCGGTATGTCCATCCCGGTCCTCTCGTACTAAGGACAGCTCCTCTCAAATTTCCTACGCCCGCGACGGATAGGGACCGAACTGTCTCACGACGTTCTGAACCCAGCTCGCGTACCGCTTTAATGGGCGAACAGCCCAACCCTTGGGACCGACTACAGCCCCAGGATGCGATGAGCCGACATCGAGGTGCCAAACCTCCCCGTCGATGTGGACTCTTGGGGGAGATAAGCCTGTTATCCCCAGGGTAGCTTTTATCCGTTGAGCGATGGCCCTTCCATACGGTACCACCGGATCACTAAGCCCGACTTTCGTCCCTGCTCGACCTGTCTGTCTCGCAGTCAAGCTCCCTTCTGCCTTTACACTCTATGAATGATTTCCAACCATTCTGAGGGAACCTTTGGGCGCCTCCGTTACTGTTTGGGAGGCGACCGCCCCAGTCAAACTGCCCACCTGACACTGTCTCCCGCCACGCTAAGTGGCGCGGGTTAGAGTGTTCACACAGCGAGGGTAGTATCCCACCAACGCCTCTGTCGAAACTAGCGTTCCGACTTCATCGGCTCCTACCTATCCTGTACAAGCTGTGTCAACACCCAATATCAAGCTACAGTAAAGCTCCATGGGGTCTTTCCGTCCTGTCGCGGGTAACCTGCTTCTTCACAGGTATCTTAATTTCACCGAGTCTCTCGTTGAGACAGTGCCCAGATCGTTACGCCTTTCGTGCGGGTCGGAACTTACCCGACAAGGAATTTCGCTACCTTAGGACCGTTATAGTTACGGCCGCCGTTTACTGGGGCTTCATTTCTGGGCTTCGCCGAAGCTAACTCATCCACTTAACCTTCCAGCACCGGGCAGGCGTCAGCCCCTATACGTCATCTTACGATTTTGCAGAAACCTGTGTTTTTGATAAACAGTCGCCTGGGCCTTTTCACTGCGGCTGACCTTGCGGTCAGCACCCCTTCTCCCGAAGTTACGGGGTCATTTTGCCGAGTTCCTTAACGAGAGTTCACTCGCTCACCTTAGGATTCTCTCCTCGACTACCTGTGTCGGTTTGCGGTACGGGTAGTTGATTACTCACTAGAAGCTTTTCTCGGCAGTGTGACGTCAGTTGCTTCCCTACTTAAATTTCGGTCCTCATCACTACTTGTCAACCCGCTGAGAAGCATTTGACTCCTCAACTGACTCATAGCTTGAACGCACATTTCCAATCGTGCGCACAACTTAGCCTCCTGCGTCCCTCCATCGCTCAAACATAATCAACTAGTACAGGAATCTCAACCTGTTATCCATCGCCTACGCCTCTCGGCCTCGGCTTAGGTCCCGACTAACCCTGGGAGGACGAGCCTTCCCCAGGAAACCTTAGTCATTCGGTGGATCAGATTCTCACTGATCTTTCGCTACTCATACCGGCATTCTCACTTCTAAGCGCTCCACCAGTCCTTACGGTCTGACTTCATTGCCCTTAGAACGCTCTCCTATCACATGACCGAATGGTCATGTCCACAGTCTCGGTAGTATGCTTAGCCCCGGTAAATTTTCGGCGCGGAATCACTCGACTAGTGAGCTATTACGCACTCTTTAAATGAGTGGCTGCTTCTAAGCCAACATCCTAGTTGTCTATGCAACTCCACATCCTTTTCCACTTAGCATACATTTAGGGACCTTAACTGGTGGTCTGGGCTGTTCCCCTTTCGACGATGGATCTTATCACTCACCGTCTGACTCCCGGATATAAATCAATGGTATTCGGAGTTTATCTGAACTCAGTAACCCATGACGGGCCCCTCGTCCAAACAGTGCTCTACCTCCATGATTCTAAGTCCGAGGCTAGCCCTAAAGCTATTTCGGAGAGAACCAGCTATCTCCAAGTTCGTTTGGAATTTCACCGCTACCCACACCTCATCCCAGCACTTTTCAACGTACACGGGTTCGGCCCTCCAGTAAGTTTTACCTCACCTTCAGCCTGGACATGGGTAGATCACCTGGTTTCGGGTCTACAGCAACATACTTAAACGCCCATTTCAGACTCGCTTTCGCTGCGGCTCCGGCTTTTCACCTTAACCTTGCATGTTACCGTAACTCGCCGGTTCATTCTACAAAAGGCACGCTATCACCCATTAACGGGCTCTAACTGCTTGTAGGCACATGGTTTCAGGAACTATTTCACTCCCCTTCCGGGGTGCTTTTCACCTTTCCCTCACGGTACTGGTTCACTATCGGTCACTAGGGAGTATTTAGCCTTGGGAGATGGTCCTCCCGGATTCCGACGACGTTTCACGTGTGTCGCCGTACTCAGGATCCTGAACTGAGGGTCATTGATTTCATCTACGGGGCTATCACCCTGTTTCGCCAATCTTCCCAGATTGTTCGATTATCAACAACTTTGGTAACTCAAATGTTCAGTCCTACAACCCCAAAGAGCAAGCTCTTTGGTTTGGGCTGTTCCCCGTTCGCTCGCCGCTACTTAGGGAATCGATTTTTCTTTCTCTTCCTGTGGGTAATTAGATGTTTCAGTTCCCCACGTCTACCTCTGATCAGCTATGTATTCACTGACCAGTAACAGTCGATTAAAACTGCTGGGTTTCCCCATTCGGAAATCTCCGGATCAAAGCTTACGTACAGCTCCCCGAAGCATATCGGTGTTAGTCCCGTCCTTCATCGGCTCCTAGTGCCAAGGCATTCACCATGCGCCCTTAATAACTTAACCTAGTATCACTTCGTGATACTGATTAATTGAGTTTATGCGATTAAACTTATTCGTTAATTTTATTGACTCAATACGCGGTGTTCTCGGTTGAAATTATATTCTAAATATAATTCACTACAGAAAATTAATATTATCTAGTTTTCAAAGAACAAAATTTGAGAGTAGACCTCTCAAAACTAAACAAAACTTTCGACGATGTGTAGGTTTCCGTATTATTCCTTAGAAAGGAGGTGATCCAGCCGCAGGTTCTCCTACGGCTACCTTGTTACGACTTCACCCTAATCATCTGTCCCACCTTAGGCGGCTGGCTCCAAAAGGTTACCTCACCGACTTTGGGTGTTACAAACTCTCATGGTGTGACGGGCGGTGTGTACAAGGCCCGGGAACGTATTCACCGTGGCATGCTGATCCACGATTACTAGCGATTCCAACTTCATGCAGGCGAGTTGCAGCCTGCAATCCGAACTGAGAACGGCTTTAAGAGATTAGCTTGACCTCGCGGTTTCGCGACTCGTTGTACCGTCCATTGTAGCACGTGTGTAGCCCAGGTCATAAGGGGCATGATGATTTGACGTCGTCCCCACCTTCCTCCGGTTTGTCACCGGCAGTCTTGCTAGAGTGCCCAACTAAATGCTGGCAACTAACAATAAGGGTTGCGCTCGTTGCGGGACTTAACCCAACATCTCACGACACGAGCTGACGACAACCATGCACCACCTGTCATTCCGTCCCCGAAGGGAACGCCCAATCTCTTGGGTTAGCAGAAGATGTCAAGACCTGGTAAGGTTCTTCGCGTAGCATCGAATTAAACCACATGCTCCACCGCTTGTGCGGGCCCCCGTCAATTCCTTTGAGTTTCAACCTTGCGGTCGTACTCCCCAGGCGGAGTGCTTAATGCGTTAGCTGCAGCACTGAAGGGCGGAAACCCTCCAACACTTAGCACTCATCGTTTACGGCATGGACTACCAGGGTATCTAATCCTGTTCGCTACCCATGCTTTCGAGCCTCAGCGTCAGTTACAGACCAGACAGCCGCCTTCGCCACTGGTGTTCTTCCATATATCTACGCATTTCACCGCTACACATGGAGTTCCACTGTCCTCTTCTGCACTCAAGTCTCCCAGTTTCCGATGCACTTCTCCGGTTAAGCCGAAGGCTTTCACATCAGACTTAAAAGACCGCCTGCGCTCGCTTTACGCCCAATAAATCCGGACAACGCTTGCCACCTACGTATTACCGCGGCTGCTGGCACGTAGTTAGCCGTGGCTTTCTGGTTAAATACCGTCACGGTGTAAACAGTTACTCTTACACCTGTTCTTCTTTAACAACAGAGTTTTACGAGCCGAAACCCTTCTTCACTCACGCGGCGTTGCTCCATCAGACTTTCGTCCATTGTGGAAGATTCCCTACTGCTGCCTCCCGTAGGAGTTTGGGCCGTGTCTCAGTCCCAATGTGGCCGATTACCCTCTCAGGTCGGCTACGTATCATTGCCTTGGTGAGCCATTACCTCACCAACTAGCTAATACGCCGCGGGTCCATCCTCAAGTGATAGCCGAAACCATCTTTCAAACAAAAACCATGCGGTTTTTGTTGTTATACGGTATTAGCACCTGTTTCCAAGTGTTATCCCCTGCTTGAGGGCAGGTTACCCACGTGTTACTCACCAGTTCGCCACTCGTCTAATGTTAAATCCATCGCCGTGCAAGCACATTGATTTCATTAACGTAGACGCGTTCGACTTGCATGTATTAGGCACGCCGCCAGCGTTCGTCCTGAGCCAGGATCAAACTCTCATTTTAAAATGATAAGCTTGTAAGCTCATGATTATTTTTTTGTTACTAGCGAATTGACTTCGCAAATTGTTTGTCTTTGATCTAACGATCAAAGAACCCTACACATTTGTTTGTCGAAAATTTTGTTCAGTTTTCAAAGGTCTACATTTGTAATTCAATGTCGTCCAACGACTGATGTCATTGCTTTTGACAACTATTACAATATATCATCCAGCCGCTTATCTGTCAACGACTTTTTGAAAAATTGTTTTTGATTTCAAAGCTCTGTGCTTTAAAACCGCAAGTAATAATATACAGATTCTAAAGCAGAATGTCAATGCATAAAAACGAATTGATTTTAAGTAAATAAAAAACGCTGCCTCATCGGCAGCGTTTTAAATGTTATTCAGTTGCCGAATCATCGTCTGGTCGCATTGTTGGGAACAACAATACATCACGAATTGAATCAGCGTCAGTTAATAACATAACTAATCTATCGATTCCAATTCCAAGACCACCAGTAGGTGGCATACCATATTCCAATGCTTCAACATAGTCTTCATCGATTCCTTCAGCTTCATCATTACCTTCCTCACGTTCGGCAACTTGAGCTTCAAAACGTTCACGTTGATCAATAGGGTCATTAAGTTCAGTAAACGCATTAGCAAATTCATTTGTAACAATGTACAACTCGAATCGATCAGTAAATCTTGGATCATCAGCATTTTTCTTAGCCAATGGTGAAATCTCTACTGGATGACCATAAATAAATGTTGGTTGTTCTAATTTTGGTTGAACTAAGTCCTCAAAGAACGCATTGATGATATGACCAACTTTCCAATACTTTTCATAATGGATACCGTTGTCATCTGCTAATTTCTTAGCTTCATCAACACTCATTTCTTTCCAGAAATCAATACCAGTGTATTGTTTAATCGCATCAACCATGTGCAATCTGGTAAATTCTTTGTTCAAATCAATAGTGTGGCCCTTATATTCAACAACTCGATCTTTAGTAACTGCTGAAGCAGCTGCCTTAAAGATTCCTTCTGTTTCATTCATAACGTCAGTAAAGTCAAAGTAAGCAGCATATGACTCTAACATCGTAAACTCAGGATTATGTCTAGTATCCATTCCTTCGTTACGGAACACTCTACCAATTTCATAAACTCGTTCCATACCACCAACGATCAAACGCTTCAAATGTAATTCAAGCGCGATTCGTAAGTACAAATCAATGTTCAAAGCATTGTGATGAGTAATAAATGGACGAGCGTTAGCACCACCAGCTTGGTTATGCAAAACTGGAGTTTCCACTTCTAAGAACTCATTACCATCTAAATAACTTCTGATAGCAGTGATGATCTTGCTACGTTTTTGGAATCGTTCAAAACTATCTGGATTAGCAATTAAATCCAGGTATCGTTGACGATACTTTTGTTCTTGATTTTGTAAACCATGGAATTTATCAGGCAGTGGTCTAAGTGCCTTAGAAAGGAACGTAACTGATTCAGCTCGAACAGTTAGTTCTCCCATATCGGTCTTAATTAATTGACCAGTGATTCCTAAATGATCTCCAATGTCTGAACGTTTGAAAATGTGATAAACATCTTCACCAACAATATCTTTTCGCACGTAAATTTGAATCTTGCCACTTCTATCTCTTAAATCAGCAAAACCAACTTTACCCTTACCACGTTTAGACATCATTCTACCAGCAATGGTAACTTTCTTATCCAGAGCATTTAATTCATCTTTATCTGCATCTTCGAATTCATCATGGAGTCCTTGTGCAAGGTCAGTTCGTTCGAATCGATGACCGAATGGATCGATTCCTTCCTCACGTAATTCGTTCATTTTTTGGCGACGAACGATCAACTGATCATTCATTTCTTTATCTTTGGCCACTTGTAAACCTCCTAAATCGTATTAACATTCCAATTCTAGCACATATCTAGCTAATTATTGAGCGATTTCTTGATGTTGTGAATTTCGTTTGGCGTTTTTTTCCAAAAATTCGTCAAAAATAGCATTCATTGCCTCTTCACCATCAGCATTGTTCAAAGCAACTTTTGTTCTAGCAGAATGTGAGATTCCCTTTAAATAGTAACCAGATTGGCCTCTAAACTCATGAGATCCAACATAATCACCTTTCAATTCAACTAAGCGATGTAGATGTTCCTTAGCAGTTTGAATTTTTTGTTCAGCAGTTGGTTCTGGTAAAATTTCACCAGTTTCAAGGTAATGTTGTGTCTGACGTAATACCCAAGGGTTACCTTCAACGGCTCTACCCATCATTGCAGCATCTGCACCAACATACTCAATCATTTTCTTAGCGTCTTGAGGAGTTCTAATGTCTCCGTTACCCATAAATGGAATTGTGAGTTCATTGGCAACTTGCTTTAAAATTTCCCAATCAGCATGACCAGTATACATTTGTTTACGTGTACGACCATGCATGGCCAATGCAGAAGCACCAGCTTTTTCAGCAGCTAAAGCATTTTCAACTGCTAAAATATGATCTTCGTCCCAACCAGTTCTCATTTTGACAGTAACTGGCTTTTTAACCGCATCAGTTACATAAGAAACCATTTCGTAAACTTTGTTTGGATCAAGCAACCACCGTGCTCCAGCATCAGTTTTAACCACTTTATTCACTGGGCATCCCATATTGATGTCAATGATATCTGCAGATGTGTTTTGATCAACAAATTTAGCGGCTTCAACTAAAGTATCCTTAGTACCACCAAAAATTTGAATACTCATTGGATGTTCATTGGGATCAACAAACATCATATCTAGAGTCTTTTTGTTTTTATACATAATGCCACGGTCAGAAATCATTTCACAAACAACTAAACCCGCACCAAATTCCTTACAAATAATTCTGAATGCAGAATTAGTTACACCAGCCATTGGTGCAACGACAACTTGATTAGGAATTGTAACGTCACCGATTTTCCATTCCATTATTTTCACCTCAAACGCATAATTTATATCTAAAAAATACCGTGAGTAATGTTATCACAGAATTTAACTTTTTAATAGTAAGTTAGTTACTATTTCGACTCTCTGCTTCTGCAATAATCCCTTCTAATTCGCTTTTATCATAGTGGTACTTTGATTGGCAGAAATTACATACGACGTCTATTTTACCGTCTTCATCCAAAATTTCTTTTAATTGGTCAACCGGAATACCAACCAAATCATTTCTAAACTTCTCTTTAGAACAATTACAGTAGAATTCAACATTTTCAGTGGTTAAAAATTTTAGATTACCTTCACCAAACAACAGATTCAAGATATCTTCTGGAGACTGATTTTGTAACAACAGTTCAGATAACATTGGTAATTCTTTGATTCTATTTGTCAGATTATCAATTGCCTCATCACTCGCACCAGGTAACACCTGAACCAAGTAACCACCAGCAGCACCAATCGAATTATCGTCATTCACAAACACTGAAACTCCAACTGCGGAAGGGATTTGTTCCGATTGGGCCATATAATAAGTGAAATCATCGCCAATTTCACCTGATGCCAGCGGAACACTGCTTGTGTAGGGATCACCATTTTCCAAAATTTTAGTAACTTCCAAACCACCATTGACTCCGACAGCCTTAGAAACGTCGATTTTGTGAAATTTATTCAATGGCAAGTGAACGTGAGGCTCACCAATGTATCCCTTAACATGACCATTAGAATCTGCATCAACCAAAATTTGACCTACTGGGCCACCACCATTGATTTTGACTGTTAAGGCAGCACCGTTTTTATCGACTGATGATGCCAATAAAGCTGAACCAATCATAGTTCTTCCTAAAGCAGCAGATGATGCGCTCCAGGTATCATGCTTGATTTGGGCATCAGACACCATTTGCTGACTAGTGATTGCGTATGCTCTAAACATACCATCGTTTGTAATTGCTTTAACTAAATAATCTTTCATTGTAATCTCCTCTTAGAAATAAAAGCGGGACTACAGCAAAACCAACGTTTTGTTGCAATCCCACTTACTATTTAATGACAACTTTGTAATAACAAATTAACTAATCATCGTCACGATGATCCTGATTATTAATATCAGGATTTACATCATCTGGTTTAGGAGTATCAGATTGATCATTTGAATCATCATCAACATCCTTGCCAGATTCAATGTTAGCCTGTCTTTCGGCTTCCTTACGTTCAAGTTCACGTTTAGCTTCTTCAAAAGTAGCTGCTCGTTCGCTTGGAAAATCACTTGATTCTGATTCAGCAGGCATCTTACCCGTGTTGTACAGTGACAAGATTTGCTTTTCATCAAGGGTTTCGTACTTAAGCAATGCCTCCGCAATCAACTTATGTTGCTCACGGTGTTCCTGGATAATTCGAACAGCTTCATCATGTCCTTCATCAGTGAATCGCTTAACTTCATCATCGATAATGGCTGCTGTTTGCTGTGAATATCTTGGACCATATGATTCTTGAGATGGGTTTTCGAGTTGAACTCGGCCCAGCTTATCACTCATACCATATTGAGTAACCATGATTCTAGCAATATTAGTTGCTTGTTCAAAATCATTGGATGCTCCTGAAGATTCAGAATTAAAGATGATTTCTTCAGCAGCACGTCCACCCATTAATCCGGCGATTTGTTCTTGAGCATTTTTCTTAGACATTAATTGTTGGTCTTCTCTAGGAAGCATAATAGCGTAACCGCCTGCGCGCCCACGAGGAATGATGGTTACCTTGTGAACTACACGAGCTTCGTTAAGAACCAAACCAACGATTGTATGTCCTGCTTCATGATATGCAACCGTCTTTCTTTCAAGTTCAGAAATAACACGATTACGTTTGGCTGGTCCAGCAATTACTCGATCTTCTGCTTCATCAAAATCAGATGCATCGATTTCTTTCTTGTTGCGACGAGCAGCAAGCAAAGCAGCCTCATTAAGCAAGTTAGCTAAATCAGCACCTACAAATCCAGGCGTCTGCTTAGCAATCTCATTTAAGTCAACATCTGGACCGATTGGCTTGTTCTTGGCATGAACTTTAAGAATAGCTTCACGACCGTTGACATCCGGACTGCCAACAAGAATCTTACGATCGAAACGTCCTGGACGAGTCAAGGCCGGATCAAGAACGTCTGAACGGTTAGTAGCAGCAATGACAATTACACCTTCGTTACCACCAAATCCATCCATTTCAACTAGTAATTGGTTAAGGGTTTGTTCACGTTCATCATTACCTCCGCCCATGCCGACACCACGTTTACGACCAACGGCATCGATTTCATCGATAAAGATAATAGCTGGAGCAGATTTTTTAGCTTGTTCAAATAAATCACGAACACGGCTAGCACCGACCCCAACAAACATTTCAACAAAGTCTGAACCAGAAATTGAATAGAATGGAACACCAGCTTCACCAGCAACAGCTTTAGCTAATAAAGTTTTACCAGTTCCAGGAGGTCCCTCAAGTAAAACACCATGTGGGATCTTAGCGCCCAGTGAAGTGAATTTATGTGGATCTTTCAAGAATTCAACAACTTCAACAAGTTCTTGTTTTTCTTCTTCTTCACCAGCAACATCAGCGAATCTAACCGTGTTTTGCTTGCTATCTGCAGGCTTGGCTTTTGATTTGCCAAAGTTCATTACACGGCCATTGCCACCACCTTGGCCTCCACCAGCACGTCCCATCATCATATAAAAGAACCAGATGAAGATAACTAATGGCAAGACATAAACTAATAAGTTTACCCAAAAGCCACTAGATTCTTCAGCCTTGGCATCCATTTTAACGTTACGTGCTTGTGCAGCTTTGGTAATATCTGCTACTGAGGAATTGTTTTCTAAGACAGTAGTAGTAAATTTAGTAACTTCCTTGGTTTGAGTAGCTCCCCCAATGAGAAGTCCAGTTTGTTCCTTTACCTGTTTAGCTTGTCGATATTCACCAGTAACTTTGTAAACTCCGCCACTTGGTTGAATCGAAAAGTTCTTGATCTTATCGTCCTTTAAATTTTGAACGAATTGGCTAGATCGGATTTCTTGCGATTCCGTGCGAGTACTATTTCCACTAAAGAAATAAATAACCCCCATTACTAGCAAGAACATCACGATGTAAAATAGGCTACTTCTGAATAGTCCATTTCGATTTGAATTCATCGACGTCCTCCTACACACAATAATTTATTTTGATAGTCCAAATATTAACACATTTGACTTTCATTGACCATTAATTGTTCGCATAAATTTCTGGCTTTAGAACTCCAATATATGGAAGATTACGATACTTCTCTTCATAGTCTAATCCATACCCAACAACAAATTCGTTAGGCACCTCAAAACCAATAAAATCTGATGATGCTTCAACCACCCTACCAGATGGTTTATCTAACAGTGTGCAAACCTTGATTGAAGCGGCTCCACGGCCCTTTAAAGTATCGATTAAAAACTTCAATGTTCTACCAGTGTCAACAATATCTTCCATGATCAAGACATCTCTACCAGAAATATCAGTTGAAATATCCGTAACTAATTCAACCACTCCTGAAGACTGAGTTGTGCCATGGTAACTAGAAACATCCATAAAATCAAGTTCCATGTACATATCGGTATCACGAATAACATCAGTCATAAAGAAGATGGCTCCCTTTAAAACACCAATCACTACAGGCACTTTGTCTCCATAATGTGACTTGATTTCTTTTCCCAGTCTTTGACACGCGTCTTGAATGTCTGACTCACTGTATAGCACCTTTAAGATGTCATTATCCATTGATTTGGTTCCCTCTCACTTCTCAAGTAAATAGTATTTGTTGGTGCCTTGATGACCGTTTATTTTAGCTACTCGATATCCCAGAACCGCTAACACATTGCCTTCGTTAGAAACTAGTAATTTAACTAGCTCACGTTCTTCATTAGTAACCTTTTGATTGATCAACAATCTGGCAACTTTCTGGTGGCCACCGCTTTCGATTTGAAATCGATCACCTGGTTTAGGAGAACGACACTTCAGTGGTAAATCAGTCGAAGACAGTGACAATTCGTGAATTTTTGTTCCAGTATCAATATTAGCGGGCATCTGAGTAAAAACGCCGAAAGAATGGCCATTTTTCATTTCGTTCCAACGGTTTAATGGTACCATAAAATCTGCATTTTTTTGATAGTTAGGAAGTGATTTTTGAGATTTATCCAAAATACACAACTTTTGGTAGCTCTTAACCACCCTGAGCTGATTAATTAAATCCACTTCACCCTGAGATTTTCGTGAATTGCTCAGCAGTTGATCTATTTGCTGCAATTGCTCACTTGAAATAGAAATCATCGGAGCTCTAAGTTCTAACCATCGTTGAATCAACATCAATCGGGTATCTGAATCGAAATCAAGCACTCGGTCTATAGATAAATGAAATTTTGAGTCTTCAGCTTGATCTAAAAGCGAATCCAAGTAACGGTTGTTTACAGAAAGCAGCTTAGCAATTTGTTGGGAGTAATCAGCCATATGCTCAATTGTCAGTGCATTTTCTTTTTTTAATTGTGGCATGATATTATGACGAATTCGATTTCTTAAATTTTCATCAGTTGCATTGGTTTCGTCTTCGAACCATTTTAATCTCTTTTCAACTGCATACTGTCTGATCGTAGACTTAGAAAATGACAGCATTGGCCGAATCAGTTTTCCCTTACCAAATGTTCGTTCTGGTAATATTCCAACTAAGGAATCCAATCTCCCACCACGAACCAATTTCATAATCATTGTTTCGGCCAAATCATCAGCATGATGTGCCGTAGCAAGGTAATCTGCATTGAATTCAGACATAATATTAGCAAAAAAATCATACCTAAATTGCCGAGCAGCTGCTTCTACTCCATTGTGCGGATGATCCTGAATTGGCCAAACGCCAATTCTTAAATCAATACTTTTTTGAGCACAGTACTCTTTAATGAACTTAGTTTCACCGACCGATGACTCTCTAAGTTGGTGATCAACATAAGCCACAATAATTCTTAAACCATTAATTTTAGCGTTCAAGAACAGGTCCAACATAGTCATTGAATCCACCCCAGTCGAAACTGCGAGAACCAATGTCTTTTTTTCATCAAACCAATGGTGCTCTTGAATATTCTTACTAAATTGATTTATTAAAACCAAAATAACCTCCACATAATAAAAAAACAGATACTAATTAAAGTACCTGGCTTAATTTATTAACTGCGACGGCCACCACGGCCACCACGTTTACCTTCTGTATTCTTCTTAAGCGTAGCTAGGCGATCTTCGCTTTGCTTCAAAAAACCTGACATTAAATCATCAAAGTTTTCCGGCTTATTACTGTGACTGTTATTATTTGATTTTTTATCGAATGAACGACGGCCACCATTGTTACTGCGATGATCGTTATGACTTTCATGATGATAACCAGAATTGCTACGTTCATGATTGCTGTGACTATGTTCTTCGCTGCTGTCGTGGTTTTCATTTGCCTTACGAATAGACAAACTAATTTTATTATCCCCGTCAACTTTTAATACCTTAACAGTAACTTCGTCACCAACTTTTAGGATGTCATGAATATCTTTGACAAATCCATCTGAAACTTCACTAATGTGAACCAATCCTGTTTTATGGTCACCTAAGTCAACAAACGCACCGAAATTAGTGATTCCCGATACCTTACCGCTGACTTTTTCCCCAATTTCAATTGCCATTTAA
Source organism: Lentilactobacillus sp. SPB1-3 (assembly GCF_026913205.2). Classification (NCBI taxonomy): domain Bacteria; kingdom Bacillati; phylum Bacillota; class Bacilli; order Lactobacillales; family Lactobacillaceae; genus Lentilactobacillus; species Lentilactobacillus terminaliae. Next base: position 694,969 of record NZ_CP168151.1, on the reverse strand, counting down.
AAAATTGTTCCTCCTATGTAGTTGTGAGTAAATTATATCATACTTACTTGAAATTAGTTTAACAATCTAAGATAGGATTCAACAATCTAATTCAGAATATAAAAAAGCGAACCCCTAACTTTCGTTAGAAATTCGCTTGACTTAAAAGCTAATCTAAATCATCAATGGCCTTGTCTGGAAAACTGTAAACAGTCTCTCCCGGCTTGGTGTAATAATAACGTTCACGAATAAGCTTTTCGACATAGGTATTATTATTCAATTGCTTGATCTTCATGCCCAATTGCTTATTCTTACTTTTTTCATCATTCAAATTTGCTTTTTGCTTAGCAATTTGCGTATTGATCTGCGCCGCATTGCTCTTAGCACTAACAATTTGAAAACCTAAAAGTAAGATGAGACACAAGAAGGCAGCCATTATACCTAAGGCACGTCCTTTTCGTGTTCGTGTTAGCTTATTTGATATCTTCTTTTGTAGCATTTCGATATCACGCTGTTTAGTAAACTCATTTTCAAGCTTGCTAATTTTCCCTTTTGCTTTTGCCACATTAAATCCCCCGATCAAAATGACTCAAACCCTTTTAAGATAATACTACAACACTCAAATAAGATTTGTCCACTTCTCAATCAGAATTTAAGATTAATTATTCATTTTCTGAATTGTAATCGCGTTCATATTCTTCATTAATGATTTCATACATCCTTTGTGCATCATCTTTTTTAGTGGTATCTAATAACTCTTTAACCCGAACAGTTAAAGTCTTGTTACCAAACTTAATTACCAATTCATCATTAGGATGAACTTCGCTTGATGACTTGATCACACGACCATTGACACTAATTCTTCCTTGGTCGGCGATTTCTTTGGCCACTGAACGTCGCTTAATAATTCTTGAAACTTTTAAAAATTTATCGATTCTCATTACGTTTTCCTCGAATTTCTAATAATTTATTTCCAAATGGAATAAGTGACCATTCTTGTTTACTAAATATATTAAATACTACACACGCACTAACAAATATTACAATACCCACTGTGATTCCTATTATTGCTTGAATAGCGGTCATGGTCCTAAAGCCTATCTTACCAACTAATATAATGCCCGTAATTTTCTGAACCATTCCGACCACAACACCCATTACCGCGCTTATCATGACCAATTGTCCCAACTTGGTCCAAGAAACTATATTTTGCAGATATTGCCACCCAGCAACGACCATAATCAAAATAGTCACGCATAAACTGCTAACCGTCGCAATGCTAGCGCCTAGAATCCCCCATTTATCAATGGACAACGAATTAAAGATAACTTTGATCAGTGCTGCTCCAACTATTCCAACCGCTGTCGGCCAAAAGACATCATGACTTTGAAAAATAGTATTGATTACTAAGATAATTGATGCAGCCAAGATACTAAAACAATATACACCAATCGTCAAATTCAACTCTGGCGTAGAAAATAGCAACGGATTAATTGCTCCCATCAGGGCAAACATGCCAAAACTCATTGCACTGGCCATCCCAAAGTTAACCAAAATACTGCCACGTGCTAATTTTAGATAGCGATTCTTATCTGTCATCTTCAATGACGCAACTAGTTGTGGCAAAATCGCCGTGGTGGATGCAGTAGTAATCGTCAAACCAAGTTGCACCAATGTTTGCGAACGATCATACGCACCTTTAATATTTTGCGCCACGAATTGTGTGTTTCCCAATTTCGTCAGTTCAGCTACCACTGAAAATGAATCGACCAATTGCAGTAATAACATTACTGAGGCAACCAAACAAATCGTTAGTCCCTCTAACATTAGTCGTCTGGATAGACCCGGAATGGCATGGGAATGAGCAATTTGTGGGATATGGGACTGTCTTAAAAAAGAATAAATCACTGCAGCAGAAGCTAACGTTGCAATCGGTGCTGAAAGCATTGCCAAACTTCCCATTTGATGTGGATTCAAATGATGGCTGACTGCCCAAGCAGCGGCTAATAAAATCACTGTCACTCTCACGATTTGTTCTAAAACTTGTGAAAAAGCTGTCGGCTTCATCAAATATTTGCCCTGAAAGTATCCCCGCCAACTGGCTAAAAAAGGAATAACTAAAAACATCCAGGAGACTGAAGCAATCACTGGAGCCAATTGCACATCATGCATCCAAAAAGCAATATGGTTGGCTCCCATCTGCAAACCAATAAAAACAATTGTACAACTGATGAACAGGTACTTTTGAATCTGATAAACAATATTAAACTTTTCAGGCTCTGACTTGGCATCTACAACTAATTTTGATATAAATACCGGAATACCCGAGAGGGCAATCGTCATAGCAATCCCATAAATTGGATAGACTTGTTGATACACGTAAAAGCCAACGTTACCCACCATATTTTGAAATGGAATTCGGTAAACTGCGCTCAAAATTTTGGCGATTAGTGAAGCCACTGTCAATAAAGCAGTACCAGCCACTAATGAATTTCGATTCGAACCATTACTCATTCTGATTTTTCCCATCTACTAATTTAGTATGACGAATATCAGCTAATTCGTTCACCAGTTTGATCAACTGGTCCAACCAATCGGCCATATTGTTTTGAACTACCAATTTAATTTGATATTTCTGTTCTGCTGAATTGATAGTAGCACGGAATTTGGTTTGGGCAATAGCTCTTAACAAATCTTTACTTTCAAATTCGGAATCTGCTTGCTTAGAAAATGTAATTGTTAAATCGTGATCTTTACGCTGAATTTTTTCGACCAATGAATAATCAGCATCCATCTTAATTTCTGCAATTTTCAAGAGATTATCAACTGCGGGTGGAAAATCACCAAATCGATCAATTAAATCATCTGTAATTTCATCTAGTTGAGATTTATTCTCCAATTGACGAATTCGTTTGTACAGCTCTATCTTTTGTTGATTATCATCAATATAGTCACTTGGTAAGTATGCTTCCACATCTAATTCAATAACTGAACTAGTCGTTTGTGTGACTTCTTTCCCACGTTTTTTAGCCACAGCATCTGATAACATTTGGGTATATAGATCATACCCCACTGAATCAACAAATCCATGTTGTTGTTTACCCAGCAAGTTACCAGCACCACGAATGGATAAATCACGCATGGCAATTTTAAATCCTGATCCCAATTCAGTAAAGTCTCTAATGGCTTCCAGCCTCTTCTCACCAACCTCAGTGAGAGATTTATTTGGCTGATACATGAAGTAGGCATACGCAACTCGACTACTTCGACCAATTCTACCGCGGAGTTGGTATAACTGGGATAGTCCCATTCGATCAGCGTTTTCAACGAACAACGTATTAACGTTAGGAATATCCACACCGGTTTCAATAATCGTAGTTGTCACCATGACGTCGTATTCGCCATTAATAAACTCATATAAAACATTTTCCAACTGATTTTCCGTCATCTTACCATGAATGTAAGCAATCCTAGCATCTGGGACTAGCTCTTCAAGATTGGCCACTGTTTTTTCGATGTCACCAACCCGATTATGCAAGTAAAACACCTGGCCGCCTCGAGCCATTTCACGATCAATGGCATCCCTGATTGCGCCAGCATTTTGTTCCATCACATAGGTTTGGATAGGATAACGATTAGCTGGTGGAGTCTCAATAACTGACAAATCACGGATACCCATCATCGACATATTCAGTGTTCTTGGAATTGGCGTTGCCGTTAAGGTCAAAACATCAACGTTACTTCTTAGTTCCTTAATTCTTTCCTTATGTTTAACACCAAATCGTTGCTCTTCATCAATAATCAACAGACCAAGGTCTTTAAAACCAACATCTTTGGACAAGATTCGGTGAGTTCCTACCACAACGTCCACCGTGCCATCTTCCAGGCCTGCAAGAGTTTCTTTGATCTCCGCTCTAGTTTGAAATCTTGAAAGAACCCTGATTTCAATTGGATAATCAGCAAACCGATCACGCATAGTCTCGTAATGTTGCTGAGCCAAGATTGTTGTTGGCACCAAAAAAGCAACCTGTTTGCCAACTTCAATCGCTTTAAAAGCTGCTCTTAAAGCTACTTCCGTTTTACCGTAACCAACATCCCCGACTAACAATCGATCCATCGGTCGGACATTTTCCATATCTCGTTTGATTTCCTGGGCACTTCTTAATTGATCGGGAGTTTCGTTGTATGGAAATTCATTTTCAAAATCGTGCTGTAAAGCATCATCCTTAGGAAAAGAAAAGCCCTTTTGGGCACTACGTTTGGCATAGAGTTCTATCAAGTCATCAGCGATATCTTCAATTTTGCTGGCAACTTTTTGCTTAGTTTTAGCCCATTCACTACCGCCAAGTTTGTTGATTCGAGGATGCTTGTCCTCTGAGGAAACGTATTTTTGAATTAAATTAAGCTGAGTGACTGGAATAAACAACTGAGCATTATCTTTATAAGTGATGGTTAAGTAATCTTGATGCTTATCATCAACTTCCATGGTTTTCATACCTTCATAACGACCGATACCATGATTGACATGAACCACAAAATCCCCAGGCTTTAAATCTGTATAGCTCTTAATTCGTTCGGCATTGGTGAAGGTCGTCATCTTTCGATGTTTCTTAGTAACCTTTTGAAAGAGCTCTCTTTCAGTGATAATAGCTAACTTGTCTTGAGGTAATTCGAATCCATTATCTAAGCCATTAGCGATCAACTGAACTTTGCCTGGCAATAACTTATTCGGTTCAGCAATGGTGACATTCACATCAAAGTCTGCCAAAGTATTAGCAACTTTATCCAATCGCTTTTCATCAGCAACCATCATAATGACTGTGGTCTGATTCTTAGACCACCGATTCACTTCACCTTTAAGCATCGGCATTGATGAAAAGAATTGTTGCATCGGTCTGGTATTAAATTGACTAATTTGAGAAAACTTCAGATTAGTTAATCCTTTTTTGAAAAGAGAAAATAATATACTAGCATGTTGGTTTTCCTTAAATGTCGCTTTAAAATCACTGGTATAATTTGAATCTGGTAAAATTTCGTGTTGGGCAACCTTGTCGTCAAGCCATTCTTCTTCATCAGTCACTAATTGAGCGTTGGATTCAGTTATTTTTGAATATTCATCAAAAACAACAATTCCCTTATTACTTAGATAATCGATGAGTGATGTTTTCTCTGGGTATAACAACTGAGAGAATAACAGCCAATATGGATCATTCATTCCGTTGCTCAAATCGGTAATTTTAACGTCTAAGTTATTCTGCAACACACTGACTGATTCATCATCCAGCTTTTTTATCGTTGCAGTTAACTTTTTGTTTAAATCATCCACCAACGACTGGCGTTGTTCAGTGGTTATCAACAAATCACTTGCGGGATAAATAACACTGTTACTAATATTCTCAATACTTCTCTGATCAGCAACATTAAATGTTCGCATAGAATCGATTTCTGTATCAAAAAAATCAATTCTGATGGGATTATCACTGCTTAATGGATAGATATCCACAATTGAACCTCTGATTGAAAATTCACCTGGTGCAGCGACCATTTTTTGAATTGAGTAACCCATCTGGTGGAGTTTAAGCTTCAATTCATCTAAATCAAATTCATCACCAACTGCAATCTCTAACTTAGCATCTACAAACTGATCTTTAGTTGGTAAAATTCTTCTAACCCCTGATACAGATGTCACGATTATTGAAGGCGTACCACTAGCTAATTGATTTAATGCTAAAACTCGTAAAGCTTTATATTCAGGAGAACTGGTAGCTAATTCACTGGCTCCAATTTCCTCGACTGGAAATTCGAATAGTTGATCATCTGAAACCAGATTAGCTAAATCAGCTGTCAATTGATCCGCATGCGCTAGCGTATCGGTCACGATGATCATTGGTTGATCGATTTGCTTATATATTCCATTGATGAACATCGTTTTTGCTGATCCGCTTAATCCAGTTACTAATTGACGGGATTTAGGCGCAACCTGCTTAATGATGTCTTCAAAATCTGCGATCCCCTCAAATAGATGATCTAATTCCATTCGTCTCTTCCTCTCTACAATACTAATTAATTAAATTTATTCTCTAATTCTGGAATGGCGCTACCGTCGACCCAGTCCTCAAGTGCGCTAACAGCATGGTCTTGTGCAGATAAAAAGTCAGGTAATTGTTCTTTAGAAAATTTACCTAATACGTAATCCACTACCTTTTGACGTTGCGGATGGGCAATTCCGACCTTAATACGAGCAAAATCTCTGGTGCCGATTGACGCAATAATACTTTTGATTCCATTATGACCACCGGCAGAACCGGTTGCTCTGATTCTGATTTTGCCTACTGGTAAGTCCATATCATCATGAATGATAATAATGTCGTCAACATCAATATCAAAATAGTTCTGAAAAGCAACCACTGCTCTTCCTGACTCATTCATAAACGTGGTAGGTTCAACGACCATCACCTTTTCACTACCAATAAATCCTTCACCATACTTAGCATCCATCTTTCTGGTTATGATTTGAATATTATGCTGTTTTGCAAATTCTTCAACCACCATAAAGCCAGTATTATGACGCGTGCCAGTATATTGGGGACCGATATTTCCCAAACCAACGATTAATTTCATTTTTTAAAGTTCCTCTTTCTTTCTGACAACACAAAAGGCCGAACAAAAAATGTTCAGCTTGTCCTTATATTTATCCTAAAAATTATACCATATTATAGAATTTGTTCATTTTTATAATAATTATTTTTTGATTGAACACGTTTAACCAAAGCATTCGCCAAATTGGTTGTGAATATTACAACAATCCTATGTTATAATGTTGTTGGTTTCAGAAAATTTTATAGGAGATGATCAATTTGACTTTAGATCGCCAAAAAGTTGCTTTAATTGGTGACGGTGCCGTTGGATCATCATACGCATACGCTATGATGCAACAAGGACTTGCCGAAGAATTTGTTATCGTTGATGTTGTAAAGGAACGTACAGAAGGAGACGCCCTTGACCTTGAGGACGCCCAAGTATTTACTTCACCAAAACACGTATTCTCAGGTGACTACTCAGACTGTGCTGATGCTGACTTAGCTGTTATCACTGCTGGTGCACCACAAAAGCCAGGAGAAACACGTTTGGACCTTGTTAACAAAAACCTTAAGATTATGCAAGCAATCATTGACCCATTAGTTGCTTCAGGATTCAAAGGAATTATTTTAGTTGCAGCTAACCCAGTTGATATTTTGACTTACGCTGCTCAAAAATTCTCAGGATTTCCAAAGAACCGTGTATTTGGTAGTGGTACATCTCTTGATTCATCAAGACTTCAAGTTGGTTTAGCTAAAAAGCTAAATGTTAACCCACAATCAATTAACGCTTACATCATGGGTGAACATGGTGATTCAGAATTTGCTGCATATTCTGCTGCAACTGTTGGTGGCGAATCATTGATTGCCCGTGCAAAACGTGCCGGCTTATCAATGGATGACCTTCACCAAATCGAAGACGAAACTCGTCACAAGGCATATGAAATCATTAACCGTAAGGGTGCAACCTTCTACGGAGTTGCTACTGCTTTGATGAGAATTTCTAAAGCTGTGTTACGTGATGAAAACACTGTTCTTCCTGTTGGCGCTCCAATGGACGGCCAATACGGATTAAACGATGTTTACATTGGTACTCCTGCTATCATCAATGGTTCAGGTGTTGCCGAAGTTATTGAAGTTCCTTTGAACGATGAAGAAAAGGAATTAATGAGAAAATCAGCAGAAACTCTTCAAAAGACTACTGCCGATGGTATGTCTCAACTATAATTCAGCAAAAGTCGCTTCGGCGGCTTTTTTTGTACATAAATTATTACTTTTATTAATAAATATTTCAGATTATTATGGTATGATGAGAATATAAAAATACCGTTAATTGGAGGAATGTTTATGCTTTTTAAAAGCTTAGTCAAGCCTAAGGAACGATTAGTGACTGTTAAGGAGAGCAATACTCTTGAAGAAGCCCTTGCAGTACTTGAAGATTCCGGCTATCGTTGTGTTCCAATTTTAGATGAAACTGGAACTATTTTCCGTGGTAACATCTATAAGATGCATATTTATCGTCACAAGTCTCGTGGTGGCGATATGACATTGCCAGTTACTACGTTACTTAAAAATGCTACTAAATTTATTAATATCAACTCTGCCTTCTTCCAAGTATTCTTTTCAATCAAAGATTTGCCATACATTGCTGTCCTAGATGAAAAAAACAATTTCTACGGAATTTTAACTCATACAAGATTGTTGGATATGCTTTCACAATCATGGAACGTTAACATTGGTAGTTACGTACTAACAGTTGTTGCTAGTGGCGAACGTGGTGACCTTGAGGACATCACTAAGATCATTACTAAATACACCTCAATTGCGAGTGTTATTTCACTTGATGCTCAAGAAGGTGAACTTGTGCACCGGATAATGTTTACTTTACCTGCAGAAGTAGATAGCGATCGCTTAAATCGAATCATTGCCGCATTGGAACGTAAAGATTTCCGTGTTCCAGAAGTGGAAAACTTACAAGAAGAAAAAACACTTTAATTCAAAAGACCATCAAAATACCTGAAAAGTTATTTACCAATACTTCTTGGGTATTTTTTTGTCTAAAAATATCAAATTGGATACAAATTGTTAGATAAATAAAAATCAGGCGAAGCATCGTCATGATATAGACAATGCCTCGCCTGATAGTAACCATTTGGTTATTTAATTATGAGAAGAATGGTCCAAATTCAACAAATGACACTATTAGTTTGCTAGATGCTGAATCTATTTTAATGACCTGTAATTCTTTATGTACGCCACTTGAAGAATCTAGTTATCCACAATTCCAAGACTGATTCTAATTGCTTCATCCACTTTAAGCATCAAATCATCGTTAAGATGAGTGACCTTATCCTTCAAGCGTTGCTTATCGATCGTTCTAATCTGTTCTAACAGAATTACTGAGTCACGCTCAATTCCATCCCCGGCCTTAATACCAACATGTGTTGGCATTTTGGGCTTGGAAATTCTGGCAGTAATCGCTGCAACAATTACTGTAGGACTATAATGATTTCCAATATCATTCTGGACAATTAATACTGGTCTCATTCCCCCCTGCTCAGAACCGATTACCGGCGAAAGATCAGCATAAAAAATGTCCCCACGTTTAAATAAAACGTCAGCCATTATTTACCCCCTCTGACGATAAACTAAATATAAATAAATTAGTTATCGAATTTATTCCGATACTGGGCAAGGTGAATTTCGGCATCAGCCTCACAAGCTAAAAAGTCATGAGTTAACTCACGATTTAAGTTTCCCATCTCGCGATAACCATCCATTAATGAATGAATCAGTTTCGGATCATCAAAAAAATAGTTGATAGCAATATTTACCGTCGATGATTGATTTATCCCGATATGGCTACAAAAATCACTTAATCTACTAGTGATTTGCTCATCTACTGCTAGTGAGAAATGTTTATTATTCTGGACTGTATTTACCATAAAACTATCCCCTATATTTTCTTTAGCTAACTAATAATATACCATGGAATAGTTAAGTATGCAGTAAAATTTAAAAATATACCCGTTTGATTCGCGGTTGCAGGCCACAAATAACCTCGTAATTAATGGTGCCAATATAATCAGCTATGTCTTCAGCAGTGTTCTGTAGTTCACCAGACTTACCAATAATAACCACAGATGTACCAACATCATATTTCCGATCTAAACGAATCATAAATTGATCCATGCAAACCCTACCAACTATTTCACACTTGTGACCATTCACGAGGACATCAAATCCCTGTAATTTACGGGCAATGCCATCCGCATACCCCATTGGCACAGTACCGATCCATTCGTCTTTTTGGGCCTCATATGTTGCACCATAACCAATATGAGTTCCCTTCGTCACCATTTTCACGTGCACTAAACTAGATGTTAATGTCAGAGCTGGTTTTAAATCATATGGCAACTCAGTAATCTCTCTTTGAGAAGGATTGAGACCATAAGCGGCGATTCCTAAGCGAATCATGTTACCACCACAAATTTTGTGCCACAGACTAGTAGCAGAGTTAGCCACATGAACATACTTTGGTCGATCAGACACAACTTCCATAAAAGCGTTGAATTTATCATACTGTTGCTGAAAGTAGTCATCTTTTTTTTCATCAGCGGTCGCGAAATGAGTGAAGATACCCTCAAATTCAATATTTTTTGAAAGAGATTTTAAAGTAGTTAATGCTTCGGCCAATTCCTGAGGGGTTTGGAAACCAATTCTTCCCATACCAGTGTCCAAAGCAACGTGAATTTTTAATTTTGTGGATGCCTTGGTTACAAACAAAACTTCAGCAGCTTGCTTCAACCAATCAGATGAGGAAATCGTCAAAGAAATATTATTATCAGCAGCTACTGGTGCCCACTGAGCATCAGTGATTCCTAAGACCAAAATAGGTAATATAATCCCAGCTTCACGCAACTCCATGGCTTCATCAAGCATAGCAACACAAAATCCTGTTGCTCCAGCACTCTGGGCTATCTTAGCGACTTGGACTGCCCCATGTCCGTACCCATCTGCCTTAAGTACAACGAACAAGTCAGAATCCGCTTCTAGATTTTCTCGAGCATTTTTTATATTACTAAAAATTGCTTGTTGATCAATTAATACCTGACTGTTTCGCATCATTGCGACTACCATTAATCTGTCCCCTTTTCTAAAATTACTTCCGTCATTACTAAGGTATCAGTATGAGAAATCGATAGGTGTGCCCGACCATCAAAAGGATGCTCGACAATGACCGGTTTGCCCAAGTCATTATTCAAAATCGTTAAATCAAGCAGTGACACAGTCGCACCTAATCCTGACCCCATTGCTTTTGAATAAGATTCCTTGGCAGAAAATCTACCGGCAATAAACTCCAATTGGCGTTTATCAGAGAGGTCATCCAGTGCTGCAATCTCTTCGGTTGTTAAAGTGCGGTTCAAAAAATTAGGATTCTTTTTCACCGCCATTTTAATTCGTTCAATTTCAGTTATATCGATTCCAATTCCAGCAATCATATTTTTACTCTTTTCAATTTAAAGTCTCTACATATAATACCATAATTACCTTTAAATCCACGTTTCGGTCATACTGAAAATAATTCACGATGCAATGAAGCATATTAATTTAAAAGTAGCAAAAAAGCAGTTTCCATAAGGAAACTGCTTTTTTAGGTAAAAAATTAACCGTTTTTAATTGTGAAGTTCTTTTTTCTATCTGAACCGTGACCGCCTTCACGCTTGCCGCCATCACGACGACCACCGCTACTCTTCTTGTTACGATCTCGATCTGAAGAACGGTTGTAACCGCCACGACCGCCACCACGGTTTCCACCGCGACCGCCGCCACCGTTACCACGATGACCACCACGTGAGTCATTTCTATTTCTAGAACGACCGCCACCATTTCTTCTAGAACGACCACCTCTTGATAATGGACGTTCAGGAGTAATCTTAACTTTCACATCGTCACGAGTAACTTCGTTTAACAATGCGGCAACTAAGTCAGTAGCTTCGTATTCATCAATAAGCTTGTTAGCCATGTCAGCATACTTATCTGTGTTAGTCTTGTTGATCAATTCGCCAACTTGAGATTCAGCAGCATTTAATTGACCAGCAAATGCTTCTTCTTCTGTTGGTGGCTTCAAAGGCAACATTCTCACTTTGGTTAACTTTTCGATTTCTCGTAAGTAATCCATTTCGTTTGGTGTTGCGAATGTAATTGACACACCGTGTTGACCGGCACGACCAGTTCTACCAACTCGGTGAACATAACTATCTGGATCAGAAGGAATATCATAGTTGTAAACATGGGTTACTCCAGAAATATCAATTCCACGAGCAGCAACGTCAGTTGCAACTAAAATATCGATCTTACCTTGTTTGAATTCATTCATGATTTGAGTACGACGACTTTGAGTAAGGTCACCATGAAGGCCAGCAGCTTTATAGCCACGAGCTTCAAGTCCCTTAGATACTTCGTCAACTCGACGCTTAGTACGACCAAATACGATGGTAACTTCAGGTGCTTGCACATCGAAGAATCGAGTCATTGTATCGAATTTTTCGTATTCCTTAACTCGAACATAGTATTGATCAATTAAGTCAGTGGTTAATTCCTTAGCCTTGATCTTAACATGATGAGGATCCTTCATGAATTGAACTCCGACCCGCTTGATTTCAGGTGGCATAGTTGCTGAGAACAGCAATGTTTGTCTTGCTTCAGGAGTCTTCTTGATAATTGATTCAATATCTTCCAAGAATCCCATGTTTAGCATTTCATCAGCTTCATCAAGAACTAAGTACTTCAAGTTTTCAAGTTTTAAAGTTCGACGATTAATATGATCTAAAATCCGTCCTGGTGTTCCCACCACGATTTGTGGATGATTCTTTAAGTTATTGATTTGACGACGAATGTCAGCACCACCATAAACGGCTTGTACTTTAGCACCCTCGTCTTTACCCAATCGGTATAATTCTTCTTGGGTTTGGATTGCCAACTCTCTGGTTGGTGAAATCACTAACGCTTGAATATCTTTACCTTGCAAATCAACTTTTTGCAAGATAGGTAGACCAAAGGCTGCTGTTTTTCCAGTTCCTGTTTGGGCCTGACCAATTACATCCTTACCTTCTAATACCATTGGGATGGTTTCGGCTTGGATTGGGGTTGCTTCTTCAAACCCGCTCTTTGAGATAGCAGATAAAATGCTATCTGACAATCCTAATTCACTAAACTTCAAATATGTTTCCTCCTAAAATTATGAAACATCAGGGCACCATCATGAACTGAAGAAAAATCCGTTTCCCGTGTATCGTTCATGACTTGACCAAATTCTCAAATAAAATAACTGTACAAGTATACAACATCCATTGGCAGTAAGCAAACAAAAGAAACAGAATCGCATAACACCAAGCGATTCTGTCTCTTTTTATCACTTAACTAACTTAGCCACAACTTGTTCCAAATGAATACCATGGCTAGCTTTTAATAAAACTGTGTCATTGGGCTGCATATCAACAATTAAGTCTGCTGCTAGCTTATCCAACTGATCTTTCTGGTAAATATGAAGTCGCGTGTTATCGTATTGTGGTCTAAGCTCATCTGCCAATGCTTGAATATCCTTTCCAATCAAATAAATTTGATTGTCTTTATCCAGCGAAATATTTTTCGCTAAAGAAGCATGCATGGATAATGATTGTTCTCCAAGCTCTAACATATCACCTAACACAATTACTCGGCGACCAGAAACCGGCGTCTCATTGATTGTTTTTAAGACCTCTAAAGCTGCTGTAGGGTTGGAGTTATAAACATCACTCAAAATGGCCTCACCCAGCTTACCTTCAAGCCATTCAGTACGATTCTTTGTTAATTGAACATGTTTTAATTGTTCAGAAATCAATTTTTCATGAATTCTAAAAATTTTTCCTACTAAAATGGCCATCAACGCATTGTTAACGTTATAGTCACCAATTAATGGAATCGTCATCTCCATGTCTGGCCAGAGATTAGTAGTGAAGTTAGTTTCAAACTTTTCACCATCGATTTTAGTTGGATAAATATCATTTTCAGTGTTGCTACCGAAGGTCATGGTTCTAACAGACAAATCCTTTGCCCGTTCACGAAGTAATGGCTCATCTCCATCATAAATGAAAATACCATCTTCCTTTAACCCATGGGTAATTTCCATCTTTGCATCGGCAATCTTATCCCGAGTTTTAAAGAATTCGATATGTGCTTCACCGATCATTGTGATCAAGGCGACATCAGGTTCAACCAACTTGCTTAAGAAATCTAATTGCATTGGTCGATCCATGCCTAACTCAACCACTAAAAATTCAGTATTAGATTCCATTTGAAGTAATGTATATGGAACTCCGATCTCATTATTAAAATTATCATGGGTCTTAACCACGTTAAATTCAGCACTTAAAACCGCTGCAATCATATCTTTGGTCGTGGTTTTACCATTACTACCAGTGACAGCAATCACTCGTGGATTGATTTTTTGTAAATAATACTTGCTTAGCGTTTGAAATGATTTTAAGGGATCATCAACCAGCAGTGCTGGAATAGCCACGGGAAGCTGATTTTCATGATCTTTGGCGAATAATGTGGCGCCAGCTCCATTAGCTGCAGCACTTTCAATGTAATTATGGCCATCTTTTTCACCCAATAATGGAATGAATAACCCGCCTTCAGTGATGTTTCGACTATCAAAATCAACACTAGTAATTTCCTTAGTTAAGTTTTCTTTGGAAATCAATGAGGTATCAGCATCGATTGCCTGAGCGATCTCTGCAATTGTCATTTTCATAATTGATTGTTCTCCTAAAATTATTGTCTACTAAGAATAATACCACATTCTATAATAGATCCTCATCATCGATCCACTGAAGGTCCCACTCAGACTTCTTTAAGTCGTATGTTAGAGTGCCAACAACTCTTGTGTTTTCTTTGACTTGTGACGTTTTAAACACTACCGAGGCTCCATCTGGATTATTCAACATCCTCAATGGAATTGGATACGTCTTGTGGCGTTCAACTAACCCTTCAAACTCAATAAATAAGCCATCTCCACCCTTACTGATCAGATCGATTAGAATAGATTTATCGATGTCTTTAATGGCTAATGGCCGCAAAAAGACTCTTCTTGAATTGTGCAATTCTCGAAGTTTACGCTTAATAGCAATTTCCAAAATATGATTAAACTCTGAATATTTACGATAATAAGTTCTCATTATCTCATCGCCGTGACTAAGATAAATGTAGCGATTAACTAACTTAGAAGAATAAGGGCGTCCCATTGGGGTATGCATATGGCCCAAATACAATAATTCAGCAATTTCAAACGGATTAAGACTGTTCAAGCTATCTTCTGATTCATAATCAATAAATTTCTTTACATGATTAGGATCTTCGAGCAAGTACCTTCTCACCTCACCAGAACCATTGATCAAATTAAATTTTGAATGTGAATTGAAACCATTAGCAGATGCAACATCATCATCTAACAACATAATGTTATCTGGTATGTCATCAATTCCATTCAAAAAATCGGCTCCAGTGATACCGTATGATAGCACCATATTCGCAATTGGATTTGAATTTAAGAATACGTAATTACCCTTCATGCCTATTTTCCCCGCCTTAGTAATATACTTTAATTGTACACTTTCCCCATGACATTGTGGGCATAAATCCGTAAAAAAATCAGTCTATTTGCTCTTTAATGATTCCCTTGGTAACATATAGATTACTTTAAAACGAGGTGAACTCAAATTATGAATATTCTTTTCGTTTGTCTAGGCAATATTTGCCGCTCACAAATGGCAGAAACGATGTTTAAACAATTAATTCAACATGATGATCTACAGGAACAAATCAATGTTCAATCAGCTGGTACTAGTAGTTATGAAGAAGGAAATTCCCCTCATCCAGGTGCGATTGCGGAATTAGCAAAACATCATTTATCAATGGATGGTCAAATCAGTCGGCCAATCACGCAGTCAGACTTTGAGTGGGCCGATTTAATTATCGGAATGGATAACCAAAACATCCTAGATTTAACTAAAATTGCACCGAAAAATGCGGTTAGCAAAATTCACCTTTGTCTAAACATCTTAAATAATTCGAATCAGGAAATAGCCGATCCTTGGTATGATCATCGCTTTGATAGAACTTATAATCAATTAGCTGAATCTTTACCAAAATGGCTAAAATATATTAAGAGCGATATGCTTAATTAAATTTCGGTTTCGTGATGGATTGTCTCAAGTTACTGTATGTGTCCTTAATCAGTTCACGTCCTTGATACTTTCCACGAACCATAAGTCGATTTGCCCCTGTTTTATCACAAGTAATCAGGGTAACAATCGGCTTTTTTGTTTGTTTAATAACAGAAATATTGTAAGCAGAAATGAATTTTTTCTGATAAATCACATATTTATAAACGTAGTTCATGTCCGTTAAATAAACCATCTGACCAACCTTAGCACGGTAATAAAGCGGTCCGAATAATATATTATGATCTAACATGTGGTGCCCCGCCAAAGGATAATTACCTGAACCCATTTTTTGATCAGGCCTCATCGTACCTGCAGCTAATGCCAGGGACTGGTTTGAAACTCCCAATCCAATTGACAAGTGTAAACCAGCTTAGGGCGCAATAAGCTGACCAACTACATGAACACTGCTTCCATTCAATCGAGCCAATAGAGCAGTTTAAAAATCTAAGTTAACTACTTTATCAAAGTCGAAGCTAATTCCTGAACTTGCTTGATTAACTGTTCTTGCGTTAGACTTATTTGACGTATGTTTATTTTGTTCAAGTAGTTTTTCATTCTTATCCACTACTTGACGAGAAATCTTTGGCTGATACGACTTGACTAGTTGGTTTTTAAATTGCCGATTAAAAATTAGCAATATAGCCACAATCAAGACGATTATCAAGCCAAAAATAAATAATGTGTGAACTATCTTATTTATTTTCATTTTTAATCTCCACCTTATTTTGAAAGGAAGAACGACTTGGCAAAAAAATTTTCATGGAAACAAAATCTATTCGTCCTTTGGTTTGGAACATTCATGGCTGGTATCGGCTTCTCTGAGGTTATGCCGTTTCTGTCTTTGTATGTTGACACTATGGGACATTTTACTAAGGGCCAACTAAGCTTATATAGTGGTTTGGCCTTTGCAGCAAGCTATTTTATGACGGCACTTGTGTCACCCTTATGGGGAAAATTAGCTGACAAAACTGGTCGAAAATTGATGTTGATCAGAGCTTCCGCCGGATTGACAGTAATTTTCTTCTTAATGGGTACGGCAACGAACGTCTGGCAATTAATTATTTACCGACTAATTCAAGGTGTCTTTTCTGGATACATCAGTAACGCCAACGCGTTAATTGCCACTCAAGTTCCTAAGAAACAATCTGGTCAAGCTTTAGGGACACTGGTAACTGGAAACGTTTCAGGAACACTGCTGGGACCACTACTTGGTGGTACCCTAGCTTCAATTTTTAGTTATCGGTTAACCTTTATCATCACTGGATTCTTATTTGTAATTGTTTTTCTAGTAACCACATTCTTAGTTCACGAGAACTTTGAACCAGTTCAAAAAGAAGCCATGCTTACCACACGAGGAGTTATCAAATCTCTTAGTAACTCACAGTTAGTTTTCGGTATGTTCATCACCACTATGATTATTCAAGCGGCGAACAACTCGATTGCACCAATTTTAGCATTATACGTGCGAGAAATCATGAATAACAGCCCGCAAGCAACCTTCTTCAGTGGAGTAGTTGCTGCCATTCCAGGAATTGCAACATTATTTGCTGCTCCCGCATTAGGTCGGGTTGGCGATCGAATCGGTTCTGAAAAGATATTGATGTTTGGATTCTGTCTTGCCATTATTGTTTACATCCCCATGGCATTTGTAACGAACGTCTGGGAATTGATTGGACTTAGATTCTTGATCGGTATCTCGAACGCATCGATGTTACCCGCTGTTCAAACGATTTTAACGAAAAATACCCCTGCCTACGTAACTGGAAGGATATTTAGTTGGAATCAATCATTTCAGGCAATGGGTAACGTTGCTGGTCCTTTAATTGGGTCATTAGTCTCATCATCGTTCGACTACTCAGGAGTTTTCATTTCCACAGCATTCCTAGTAGTTATCAACTTAGGATTAGTTTATATCAACACTAAATCACTAAGAAAATCTATGTAAGTACAAAAAAGTGGTTAATCCCAAGTCAGGGATTAACCACCTTTTTATTTATCAAAATTAGATAACAAAAAAACGAGGCATAGCCTCGCATTTTATTAGTTGTTTGAAGAAAGACCGTACTTTTTGTTGAATCGGTCCACAGCACCATCTGCTTGGGTAAACTTTTGCTTACCTGTGTAGAAAGGATGTGAGTCAGATGAAATTTCAACACGAATCAATGGATAAGTGTTGCCATCTTCCCATTCAATAGTTTCGTCAGAGTTCTTAGTAGAACCTGCCATAAACTTAAAACCAGTACTTGAATCTTGAAATACAACATTATGGTAATCTGGATGAATTCCTTGTTTCATTATATATCGCTCCTTTGCCCTGAATCAATGTGATGACCCAGAGATTATCGATTAGTCAACTTTGTTATTTTAACATAGAATAAAAATTGATTCAATATCAAATCAGACTAAAATTTAATCACTGACCAATTTCAAATCAGCACCAACAGCAGTTAATTTTTTAACTATACTGCCATAACCTCTAAGAATATTATCAGCATCCAAAATTTCAGTGGTACCGTCAGCCATTAGCCCAGTGATCAATAATGAGGCACCGGCACGGATTTCACCAGCAGAAACTGTAGTTCCGTGGAGGTCATTAGAAGTATCAACTGCAATGATTCCTTCTTCAATATCCTCAGACTTAATGTGGCCGCCAAGCTTAACTAATTCAGAAATGTGTTTGACCCGTTTTGGATAAATCGTGTCAATAATCACACTACGACCATTTGCCTTAAAAAGTAATGGTGTTAGTGGTTGCTGCAAATCAGTTGCGAATCCAGGATAAGGCATTGTCTTAACCTGAATTGGTTGTAGTGAATCAGATGGTCCAACGAAGATACTATCCTCATCTACCTGAAGATTTACACCTAACTCTTCAAGTTTGGCCACAAACGACTCCAAATGTTCCGGAATGACATTAGTAACTGTAATTCCATCACCCATAGCTGCCGCAAGTGATAGATATGTACCAGCTTCAATCCGGTCGGGAATTATCGTATGGGTATTTTTGGCTACTAAAGAGTCAACCCCTTCGATTCTGATTACGTCAGTTCCGGCTCCACGAATGTTGGCACCCATATTATTCAAGAATGTGGCAATATCAATTATTTCTGGCTCTTTAGCAACGTTTCCAAGAACAGTGGTTCCTTTTGCTTTAACCGCTGCTAAAATTGCGTTGATTGTTGCCCCAACTGATACGACATCCAAGAATATTTGTGCTCCGTGAAGACCTTCTTCACCAGTTGTGATAGTAACAGTTCCATTTTCTTCAGTAACGTTTGCCCCAAGGGCCTTAAATGCTTTAATATGTTGATCGATTGGTCGAGGACCAATATTATCACCACCGGGGAAACTTACGGTTGCCCGATGAAATCTACCAAGTAATGCTCCCATAAAGTAATACGATGCACGTAAACTCTTAATGGCTTTACTTGGTAATGGTGCTTCAACAATGTTTGTTGGATCAATGTTTAACACATCATCATGAAAATCGGAGGACACATTCATCGATTCCAAGATAACCATCAGATTATGAACGTCTAGGATATCTGGAACTGAATCAAAGCTCACCGGTGTATCGGCAAGAATAGCAGCAGGAATCAATGCCACCGTGCTATTCTTAGCACCACCAATAGTAATTTCACCGGCTAACTTCTTTCCCCCATTTATAATTAATTTACTCATCGTAAACTTCCTCATTTCTTCTTTCAGACAAATTACATGCCAAGAGATATCTTATAAAAAATAAGGGCAAAATACAATACTTTCAGCCTAATTATACAATTCTATAAAAAAACAGCTCTAATTCAGCATAACACGGAATTAGAGCTGTTAAAATCAATTATTTTGTATTTTCTAGGTAACGATCATTTGCGGCAGCGACAAAGTCACGAAATAATCCTTCTGGACGGTTTGGTCTTGATAAGAATTCTGGGTGATATTGAGCAGCAACAAAGAACTTGTTTGTTGGTACTTCAATGACTTCCACCAAATGATTGTCAGGTGAAGTTCCTGAGAATACTAACCCATGAGCTTCCATTTCTTCACGATAAGCATTGTTAAATTCATAACGATGACGATGACGTTCTGAAATTTCTTCAGCATTGTCATAAGCTGCAGCAGCCTTAGTTCCAGGCTTTAACTTACATGGATATGCACCCAATCTTTGAGTACCACCCATATCAGAAACATCAGCTTGATCAGCCATTAAATCGATAACTTTATGCTCAGTGTTTTGATCCATTTCAGTTGAGTTTGCATCTGCGTAACCCAATACGTCACGAGCAAATTCAACACTAGCCATTTGCATTCCAAGACAGATACCAAGGAATGGGATATCGTTTTCACGAGCATACTTGATGGAAGTAATCATTCCTTCGATTCCACGATCACCAAAGCCACCAGGAACCAAGATCCCATCAGCATGATCAACGAAATCCGCAACATTTTCAGGAGTAACTTTTTCTGCATCAACCATTTCTAAATCAATATCAGCATCCACTGGATATCCAGCATGTTTCAAGGCCTCAGCAACAGAAATGTATGCATCCTGTAGACCAACGTATTTACCAACCAATACAATTTTAATTTTTCTCTTCAAATTCTGAACGTGTTGTTCAAGCTGTTTCCAGTCTTCCATGTCAGCCACGGGTGCTTGAATTCCAAAATGATCAAGTACTTGTTGATCCATGCCTTGTTCTTGTAATCGCAATGGAATTGAATAAAGTGTAGGAACGTCTAATGA
Organism: Lentilactobacillus sp. SPB1-3; assembly: GCF_026913205.2. Lineage (NCBI taxonomy): Bacteria > Bacillati > Bacillota > Bacilli > Lactobacillales > Lactobacillaceae > Lentilactobacillus > Lentilactobacillus terminaliae. Next base: position 674,402 of record NZ_CP168151.1, on the reverse strand, counting down.
TTCAATGACCGCTTCTTTTTTAACATCACAAAATAGTGAAATCTTTTGCTTCATAGAATCAGTAACTGGTTTTTCAGACCGAACAACTAGTAGGTTAGGTTGTATTCCTAATCCTCTCAGTTCCTTAACGGAATGTTGTGTTGGCTTAGTCTTCATTTCACCAGCAGCACCTAAGTAAGGAATTAAGGTGGTGTGAATGTAGAATGTGTTCTCTTCACCGACTTCATTCTTCATTTGTCTGATTGCTTCTAGGAATGGCAGTGATTCGATATCACCAACCGTGCCCCCTATTTCAGTAATCACAATATCGGCATTTGACGTTTTAGCAGCCCGCATGATTTTATCTTTGATCATACCAGTGATGTGAGGAATTACTTGAACGGTCGCACCAAGATAATCTCCATGACGCTCTTTACGAAGAACTTCATCATAGATTTTTCCAGTAGTCACGTTCGAATACTTATTTAAATTATTATCAATAAATCGTTCGTAATGACCTAAGTCCAAATCAGTCTCTGTGCCGTCATCCGTAACAAAGACTTCTCCATGTTGGTAGGGGTTCATTGTTCCTGGATCCAAGTTAATGTATGGATCAAACTTTTGAATAGTTACATTTAATCCACGATTCTTAAGTAGTCTACCTAATGATGCGGCAACGATACCCTTGCCTAGTGATGAAACTACTCCTCCGGTAACAAAAATATATTTGGTCATATAAAATTCCTCTCCTCTTAAAATCTGCGGGGGGTAAAAAAATAAAAAATCCCTATTCAAATAATCGAATAGGGAACAAATTAATCATCGTTCTGATGCCCTTGAACATTCAAGGAGCCCAGAAAACATAATACATAATATTCAGGTCAGCGTCAAGATAAATTACTTTTCTTTATCTTCATAACTAGAATCATCACCATCTGTATCATCGTCGTCATCATCATCTGAAGCCAACAAATCATCATCATCGTCGGACAAATCAGTTAATTCGCCTTCGATACCATCGGGTAATTCAGAGTCATCGCTGTCATCATCGTCGCTGTCATCATCAATATCAGCTAAATCATTATCGTATTTACCAATATTAGTATCTGGTGTAGTTTCATCTTCGTCATCAGATTCGTCGTCAAAATCATCATCCTGATCTTCAGGATCATCATCATCGTAATCAATAACGTCGTCATCATCAGAAGCGTCAGCTAAAAAGGCATTAACCTTACGACGCTTCTTTTTCTTTGGTCGATCTTCATCGTCGAGTTCAGTATGAACTGTGGCCTCGTCAATCGATTCGTAGGGATACCAAGTTCTTAAGCCCCAAAGATTGTCACCAAGTGAAATGAAACTACCGTCGATATTTAGATCAGTATAAAACTGAGATAATCGATCTCGAATTTCCTTATTACTATCACCAAGGTATTCTTGAACGGCATTAGCCAAATCAGCGAACGGCATAACGTCTCCGCGCTCCGCTAAAATTGCGTGGGCAACTTCGATCATAGATAGTTCATTTTTGTTTTGGCCTTCAAAGACTTTTAATTCCAAACTGGTACACGTCCTTTCAACAGTCTAAAAGTTACTATACTCGGTTACACCGTAAATTGCAATGATATATTATATTTACCTAACATTTCCTGGCCGGCATAAAGTAGGTAAGAGATTTCAATGGTACCCCTAAGCGGATTCTCTAATAACTCGGCTGTTAGTCCTAAAGTTACTGTTTGTATATCCAAAGGACCATATGGAGTTTTGTATACTGCTGAAATTCGTTTTCCTTCACTAAACATCAGCTGGGAACGATTTTGTCCAGATCTAGTAATCTTAACATCACCATTTCCATTGATCTTAATGGTTACTGGAATCGAACCGCCTTCCACCTCTTCATCATAACGAATATAAATCGCATTACCGATTTCAACAAGTTGACCTTCCATGTCAAATACGAAATTAGACTTCTTGCCATCTTGAAGAATATCCGTTCTCAGATGAATCTGTACTGGTAAATTATTTGCTGGGTTATCCATTTTGCACCTTCTCTTCACACGTTTTTACTAATTAATTATATGCCCCCTGTTAATTTTTTTCATCCATTTAATCCAGTCCGTTAGTAACTTACAAATCTCTGTTATAATTAACATATTCAATTGTAAGGGGCGAACCTATGTTTACTAATTCGATTACTATTTTGGAAGCAAATTATTCACCAATTCATCAATTGGAATCATTTGCAGACACTAATGCCATTTTAGAAATGACTAATAAATTGCAAACGCCGTTTTTACAGTTTTGGACTACGACTACACCAACTGTTATTTTGGGCATCAACGACCGTCATTTGCCTAAGTTAACATCAGGATTAACATTATTAACTAACAAAGATTATAATTATTTTTTACGAAATTCTGGTGGCCTAGCAGTTATCTCTGATCCAGGTGTGTTAAATGTCTCGCTTTTCTTGCCGACAAAAAATCAACAACTATCAGTTGATGAAGCGTATAAAATCATTACTGACCTGATGAAACAGGTCCTACCCGATCTGCCTATCGAAGCTTATGAAATTACGGATTCTTACTGCCCAGGAAAATATGATTTAAGTGTTAATGGTCAAAAAATCGCTGGAATTGCTCAGCGAAGAGAAAAGGATGCAGTTGTGTTGATGCTTTATATGAGTGTATTTGGCAATCAAGATGACCGCAGTAAGATTATCTCAGATTTTTATAAAACCTCTGATGCATACAACCAAACCACTTGGGATTTTCCTAAGATCAATCCTGCCTCAATGACTAGTCTAGTTGAATTAAACGAGCACTATAGTAATAATGAAATTATTAAAAAAATGATTTCTGACACCATTCAAAAGACTTACCAGCTCAACTCAAAGTCAGCGGAAGTTCTTCAAACCGAAGAGTTTAATCAGCTCCGTAATAAACAATTATCAAAAATGAAATTGCGTAACCAACAGTTACCAACCATAGGAGGTTAGGTTTGACATACGCTAATCAAAAATTATCTAAAGAAAAAGTTTTTAGAGATCCTGTCCACAACTATGTTTACGTTAACTATAAAGTTATTCTAGACCTGATCAACACCACCGAATTTCAACGTCTGCGTCGAATTCATCAGTTGGGGACGACACCATTGGTTTTCCACGGGGCAGAACATTCCCGCTTTTCTCATTCGCTTGGCGTATATGAAATCGCCCGCAGAATTACGGAATCATTTGCAAAGAACTATCCTTCTAAAACGCCTGATGACGGCTTATGGAACAGCTCCGAGGAATTAGTCACCCTTTGTGCCGCCCTTCTTCATGACATTGGTCATGGTCCCTATTCTCATACTTTCGAGCATATTTTCCATACGGACCATGAAGCTATCACCCGCCAAATCATTACATCAGATCAAACTGAGATCAACGCGGTTTTGAAACGGGTCAGTCCTGAATTTCCAGAAAAGGTTGCCAGTGTGATCAACAAAACATATCCTAATCGCCAGGTAGTTGAAATTATTTCTAGCCAGCTAGATGCGGATAGAATGGACTATTTATTGAGGGATGCCTACAATACCGGTGTTAAATACGGAACTTTCGACTTGCAGCGAATTCTTGAAGTAATGAGACCATATCATGATGGCATTTGTTTTGAGATCAGTGGTATGCACGCTGTTGAAGATTATATAGTTAGTCGTTTTCAAATGTATCAACAAGTTTATTTTCATCCTGGATCTCGTTCAATGGAAGTAGTTTTAAATCGACTATTGTCACGAGCTAAAGAAGTTTTCCAGAAAACGGTTACTGAAACATCACAAGTGCCCTATCTTTTGCTACCTTTTTTTGAAGACAAATTTGACCTTGATGATTATTTACAATTAGATGATGGTGTTTTAAATACGTACTTTATTCACTGGAAAAGATATTCTGATGATATTTTGGCTGACTTAGCTAGCAGATTTATCGATCGAAAGCCATTCAAATCAGTTCGTTTTACCAATGAAACTAAATCTCTCATTCCAGAATTGCAAAAATTAATTGAGCAAGCCGGTTATAACCCTGAATACTACACATCTACCGATGACAGTTTTGATCAGCCATACGATGCTTACACCCCTGCCAAAAAGCAGATTCAACTAATCCAAGCAGATGGTTCTCTAGTTCAACTATCAGATATTAGCCCAATTGTTAGTGCGATCTCTGATCGTTCCGAAGGTGATAATCGTTTCTTCTTCCCGAAGAATATCTTGACCAGAGAAGAAAACGTCGATCTTTTTCAATCGGAGTATGATGAATTCACTAAGCACATTCACAACGATAAATTAATTTAACTTTAGGAGTATTTTTATGAACATTAAACTTATTGCCATTGATATTGATGGTACCTTGCTTAACGAAAACAACGAATTAGCTCAAGCAACGATTGATGCCGTTAGTGCTGCTCGCAAGCGAGGAGTCAAGGTTGTCCTTTGTACAGGTAGACCGTTAAGTGGTGTTAAACCATATTTAAAAGAACTATCAATCGATGGTAGTGACGAATATGCAATTACCTTTAACGGTGCCATGGCCCAAGATCTTAGTGGTAACATCATTAGTCATCACACTTTAAGCTATGAAGATGTCTTGAGAACTGAGATGTTTGGCCGACTACTTGGTTCCCATTACCAAATTGAAACCACAGATCAAATAATCACTACCAATCAAGAAATCAGCCCATACACCATTGGTGAAAGTTACTTAGTTCGTTTACCAATCGTCTACCAAACTCCAGAACAAATTAAAGATGACTTGGTTATTTCAAAAGCAATGTTCGTTGATCACCCTGAAGTTATTTCTAGAGTGAAAGTTAACATTCCAGAAGAACTCACCGATAGATTGTATGTGGTTCAAAGTGAACCATTCTTCATCGAAATGATGAATAAAAATGCCAGCAAAGGTAATGCCTTAAAAGACCTCGCTGATAGATTGAACATCAGTGCAGATCAAGTTATGGCAATTGGTGACGAAGGAAACGATTTAACAATGATTGAATATGCCGGAACCGGTGTGGCTATGGGCAACGGAATCGACGAAGTTAAACAAGCTGCATCATTTGTAACTAAGAGTAATGCTGAAAATGGTGTTGCATTTGCCATTAATAAATACGTAAACAACTAAAAATAACTAAAAACACCATCGAATTAGACTTTCTAACTCGATGGTGTTTTTTTAAATAATTGTTAATCCAATTCCCAAAATTATCAATAGACCGCCAACATATAAACAATATTTAGTTGGTGCGCTAAATTTGATTGCTTGATTCTTAATGGACCCAACTTCATTAACTTTAGGTTGTTTAGGCAAATTTTCCTGTTCTAGATCGGTCTTTTTCTTGGTGTTGAATCGCCAACCAGTAAACAAGTGACCATTTTTAACAATTAAAAATGCCGCCACAATCATAAAACCTAAGCCAAACATAAAGTTAACGTTTCCAACTGCTAGCATGCTGGAAAAGCCAATACATACTGCATCTACAATCAATATTAACAACCAACTGATCAGCACTGCCGGTTTTAACTTAATCATTAAGCCTCAGATCCATGGAAACGATTTTTAAATAGCGGACTAACAGGTTTGTTTTCGTTAATGCGCTTAATTGCATCCCCAATAAGTGGACCTACAGATACTTCAACAATCTTATCGATTTGTTTCTCGGCTGGTAATTGGATGGTATCAGTAATAACTAGTTTCTTAATTGGTGACTTAGCGATTCGATCAATTGCAGGGCCAGATAATACTGGATGAGTACAGCAAGCATAAACTTCTTTAGCGCCAGCATCCATTAAAGCTTGGGCACCTAAAGTAATCGTTCCGGCAGTATCGATCATATCATCGATCATCAAGCATCGTTTACCCTTAACATCACCAATAATGTTCATAATTTCAGCAACGTTAGCTTCTGGACGACGCTTATCAATGATTGCGATTGGTTTCTCCAAAAATTCAGCCAACGCTCTGGCACGAGATACACCACCGTGGTCAGGGGAAACAATCACAGTATCTTCATCAAAATCATGGTCCAAGAAGTAATCAGCTAACAATGGTGCTCCCATTAAATGGTCAACAGGGATATCAAAGAATCCTTGAATTTGAGCAGCATGTAGGTCAAGAGTAATCAACCGATCCACGCCATCTTTTTGAAGCATATTAGCTACCAATTTAGCTGTAATGGGTTCACGAGATCTTGCCTTACGGTCTTGACGAGCGTACCCATAATATGGAATAACTACGTTGATTGTCTTTGCACTTGCTCTTCGAAGTGCATCGATCATAATCAACAACTCCATAAGATTGTCATTTACAGGAGCTGAAGTGGACTGAATAATGTAAATATTATCGCCACGGATACTTTCATCAATATTAATTCTAATTTCGCCGTCACTAAATCGATCGACAGATGTCTTACCTAGTGGAACCCCCACTGTAGCAGCGATTTTTTCTGCTAGTGGTTTGTTAGAATTTAGAGCAAAGATTTTCAAATGTTCGTCAAAGTATTGCTGAGCCATTAGGATCCTCCAATTTAATTTTTGCTAACTCGTATTGTTGACTTAATTATACAATGAATCCCCCTAAAATATCATCGCTAAAGCTAATCTTTTTGATAAGGTAACTTTTTATAATAACCTGGCTTGTTAGTTTGGCGTTCTCTAGCAATTGCCATGTCGTATCGAGCAACGTCTTTATTGATAGTTGAACCCGCAGCAACAAATGAATGATCAGCAATATTTAATGGCGCAATCAGGTTTGAATTGCTACCAATAAACGAATCATCTCCAACTACAGTTTCATGCTTCTTAGCACCATCATAGTTAACAAAGACGACTCCACATCCAATATTAATGTTTTTGCCTAATTTAGCATTGCCGACGTAAGTCAAATGACCAACTTTAGTATTATCTTCAATCGTTGATTTTTTAACTTCAACAAAGTTTCCTAAATGCACACCTTTACCAATATGTGAGTCGGGACGAAGATGACTGTTAGGACCGATATCTGAGCCTTCAAGCATTTCTGAGTCTTCGATCAATGAAGAAGTCACGGTAACACCATCATGAATTGTTGAGTTACGAATTTCTGAATGAGCACCAATATAACAATCGCTACCAATTACTGTGTGGTTCTTTAATTGAACTCCAGGCTCAATAACTGTATCTGAACCGATTTTAATATCCACATCAATATATGTGTTTTCAGGATCAACAATTGTAACCCCATCTCGCATATGGCTTTCGTTGATTCTTTGTTGCATGATTTTAGTGGCTTTTGATAAGGCAACTCGATCATTAACTCCCATAGACTCATAGAAATCGTCCATTTGATATGCAGCAATCGTCTTGCCCTGCTTCTTCAAGATTTCAATTGCATCTGGAAGATAATATTCTCCTTGAGCATTATCGTTGTTAACTTGATGAAGCGCATCAAATAAAGCCCGGTTGTCAAATGCATATACCCCAGTATTGATTTCGGTAATGGCTTGTTCTTCACTGGTGGCATCTTTTTGTTCAACGATTCGTTCAACGATACCGAGATTATTCCTCACAATTCGACCATATCCAAATGGTTCGTCAGTATGAGAAGTTAAAATAGTGACTGCTGCTTTTTTGTTTTGATGATAATCAAACAAATTATCAAATGTTTGAGAAGTAAATAATGGAGTGTCCCCACTAACAACCATAGTGATTCCATCAAGATCGCCTAAAATATCTTCGGCTTGTAGGACTGCATGACCAGTGCCTAATTGTTCTTCTTGAACTGCATACTTAGTACGATCACCAAGCTCCTCTTCAACTGCCTCAGCACCATGGCCCACAATGGTAACTACGTTGTCCATTTTAGCATGTTCTACTTGAGTTAGAACATGATCCACCATTGTGCGTCCACATACTCGATGAAGTACTTTATAAAGTTTTGATTTCATGCGCGTCCCCTTGCCTGCTGCAAGGATGATCGTGTTTTTTGTTGCCATGCTGTCTTCTCCTATATTAAATTAGTTAAAAATTCTGTCTAAATAGTTACCAGTTTTTGCGATAACTGTATTATCTTCCGCGTCAACAGTCATTAATGATGTGTATTCGCCAATCTTTCGACTTTCAGGCCGTGAACTTTCAGCAACGACCCCAATTCCAACTAAGTTTGCTTCAAACTCTTCAACCATTGAAATCATACCTGAAATCGTTCCACCACCACGCATGTAATCATCAACAATCAATACATTAGCGCCTTTTTGAAGGCTTCGCTTTGACAATGACATTTTTTCAATTCGTTCACTGGACCCAGAAACGTAATTCACATTAACTGTAGATCCCTCAGTGATTTCGATATCATGCCGGACGATAACGAACGGAACATTTAATAGGTTAGCGACACCCTGAGCAATTGGGACACCTTTGGTGGCGATTGTCATCACAGCGTCGACATCCTGATTTAAATACTGGGTAGCAAATATTCTACCAATTTGTCTCAGTGTTTCAGGATCCCCCAATAAGTCTGACATATAAACATAACCGCCTGGAAGATATCGACTTTTATCACTCATTTTGTCCATTAGATCGCCCACAAAGTCAGTAGCTTCTTCTTTTAAAATGTATGGTAAAAATCTGGTTCCCCCGGCTGCTCCAGGAACTGTTTCTAGTAAACCTGTGCCGCGTTCTTGAAAAGTTCTCTTTAAAATCGTTAAATCTTCGCTAATAGATGATTTTGCTGATTCGTATCTCTTAGAAAAAAACGTCAACGGCACAAGTGTATGTGGCCGTTCCAGTAAATAGCGGGTCATATCGATCAATCGATCACTTCTACGTACTTTCAAAAATCCCACCTCAATTTGTATGTAATATCTCTTAAATTCTATCATAAATGTTCGGATTTTGCTGAATCGATTGCTAAATTATAAAATTTTTTTCGGCTAATTTAAGATAAAAAAACCATAGCTCCTCTTAGCTATGGTTCTGAATCGAATTATATAGCAAAGCAATACCATAAATAAGTGCCTCAATAAAAGCAATGAAGAATGTTACTGGCCAGTTAGTTACATATCCTAGGTACAACCCTAACCACACACCAGCTAAAGCAAATCCAACACCTAACATAATCATTGAAAATACGGTGTGAGCGAAATACTTAGCACTAGATGCCGGTAATGTAAGCAGAATAAAAATCAGCAACGATCCAACGATTTGAGCAGCAACACTGACGCTCAATGCCAGTAGTAAAAGAAAGACAATTGAAATTGCTTGAGAATTGACACCGTTGATTTTCGCGCCAATTGAATCAAAAGAGTCGGCCTTTAAATCTCGATAAACAATTAAGACGACGACTAGCACTAATGCTGACAAAATGGCCATTAACTGCACGTCTTGTGCACTGATACCAATTACACTACCAAACAAAATATTGGTAGCATAACTAGCATTTTTTTGCGATATTGACAAAAATAAAATTCCTAAACCGATAAAGAGTCCTGAAATAGCAGATATCACTGATTCTCGACGGGACTCAATCCGACCACTTAACTGGCCAACTAAGATTGAACTGATAGCAGTAAATAAAAGCATCCCGTTCAATGGCGGCCAGCCAATAAAAATACCAAATGAAGCACCAGCAAACCCGATTTCTGACAAAGTATGGGTCATAAAAGACATATTTCTGGCGACTACAAAAGTACCGATGACCGCACTAACGATAGCGATCATTGTTCCAGCAAAGTACGCGTTTCTCATAAATTCTAAATTAAACATTATCCTGATTAAGCACCTCACTTGGTAAATCTTCAATTAGTCCTAATTCATAACCGCCATGCTTCATCCATAAATAATGATCTGGATATTTTGCCATAACTGACACATCATGCGTAATAAACATCACGGTTAATTGTTCTTGAACATTAAGGCGCTTAACAACTCTTAACAGCTCTTGCTTAGCATCTGGATCAAGACTAGCAGTTGATTCATCCAAAATTAACAAATTAGGCTGTTTGACTAACGCTGAAGCAAGGTATGCCCGCTGTTTTTCTCCTCCAGAAGCTTTGCCCATTGAATGGTTAGCAATGTCACTTAAATCAACCATTTCAATTACCCTATTCAAAATCTGTTTTTCTTGTCGGTTCAAAAAAGGTAACCTAATCCCCGTAAACGACAAAGCGATAAAGTCACGAATAGATAGTGGATATTCAATATCAATATTTCTAAATTGAGGCACATAGCCAATCTTAGTATCAGGAGCAAGAATAATTTCACCGCTGGTTGGCTTGAGTTGCTTAAGTAACGTTCTAACGAACGTGGTTTTGCCGACCCCATTGTGACCCAATATTGCGAGAAATTCTCCTCGCTGAACATTCAAGTTAAGATCACTAAGCACTTGCTGACGTCCAAAAGAAACATTTAAGTTATTCACTTGTACAACCTGTTCTGACAATTGTTTCCTCCTGAAAAAAGTAATCATTACTGTTTTAGTTTACAGGTCCATATGTATTTGTCAATGACATTTTTTAGATCATATAGTAATTATGTATTTGTCCATAAAAAAACGATGACGATTGTCTCATCACCGTTGTTACTTAGTTTCAATCGACTGAGCCAAATATACCTCGTTGCAAAAACCCGAAATGCTATTAAAAACTCTTCTTGCACGACTCTGCTTTCGACAAATTCCGTACACTGTCGGACCACTACCAGTCATTAACGATCCATCCGCACCATAGTTAACTAGCCTATGTTTAATAGTCAAAATTTGAGGATATTTTTCTGCAGTTATACCTTCTAGGGTGTTGGCAAGATGCTGATTAATCCCATTGTAATCCTGATGTTGCACCGCTTGAGTCAATGATTTAATGTCCGGATGATCTAATTTGGTACCCGATAGTGACCGAACAATTTTAGGTGTCGAAACACTAATGTTGGGCTTGGCCAACACAAACCACATCTGGGGCAACTTAGGCAAAGGTGTAATAATTTCACCATACCCTGTTACCAGTGCTGTTTTGCCGTACACACAGTAAGGAACGTCGGAATCAATCTGCAAGCCAAATTTTGCTAATTCAAAAATTGAATAACCAGTCGCAAACATTTCGTTTAGTCCACGGAGAACTGCTGCGGCATCAGTTGAACCGCCACCCAGTCCAGCGGCAACCGGAATATTTTTTTCAATGCTGATTTTTAATCCACTTTGAATATGATTGGCTTTGAAAAACAATTCTGCAGCCTTCAAAGCCAGGTTACGACTATCGGCAGGCAGAAAGCCACTATCAGTATCAATTTCAATTGCTTGAGAATCATTTGTCTCCAAGGTAACGTAGTCGCAAAGTGAAATTGAGGTCATTATCATTTCCCATTCAACTTCTTTATTGGAATGAACTAATGGCGCATCCAATCCTAAATTGAGTTTGGCGGGAGCTTTTATGATCATTTTCATTAACAACATCCCCTGACCAACTATATATTATAAAAAGTATACTAAATAATCAGTCAAAAGTCAGTTAGTCACTTTTCAATGACAATTTAGGTATAAAAAAAGGCCTCTCGGCCCCCCAGATTGCTAGTCAATTTGACTTGCATCGAACTCAATTTTGATGTTATTAGTCAAAATATCAGTGTAACTGTAAGAAACTCGATTTAAGCTAGAGTCCTTATCCAATTCAACTACGAACACTGCAGGAAATGTTTCCCGCAAAATCCCCTCGCGCGTAGCAGTTTTTCGTCTCCCAATTTGAGAAGTTACACTAATCCGTTGACCAATATGATCATCAATATCGTGCTTAATCATAGATAATGTGATAGGCACTGCACTCACCTCACGATATCTCAGTATAACATATCGTGAATAAAAACACAAACTTTCTTATCTCTAATCAAACTAATCGAGTTTTCATAAACAGCCATTTAGGCAATCAATCCTTTGGTATTACAACGATTACATAGTTCAACAAATTCTTCTACAGTCAACTCTTCTGGGCGAGCATTGTCACTCAAACCCATTTCGGTAGTAACCTCTTTGATGTTCTCTTTGATTTCAGCGGTTTTACCAAAAATACCCTGTAAATTATTATATAGGCTCTTTCGGCGATGCATGAAACAGCCTCGAACAAATCCTTGAAATTTTTTCAAATCAAATGGTTGCGAACCAGTTTGCTCTTTAGTAGTAATCTTAATAATCGCTGAATCAACTTTTGGACTGGGAATGAATGAATCTTTGCTTACTAAGAATGCAATATCCACATTTTTTTGTTGCTGCATAATTACTGAGAGTGAACCATATGCCTTTGTACTTGGCTTAGCGGTCAATCTCTCAGCAACTTCTTTTTGCATCATAACAACGATTGATTCAATGCGGTCGTCATTGTGCAATAGATCCATGATAATTGGAGTAGTGATGTAATAAGGCAAATTGGCAACAACTTTAACGCTCTTGTTTGTGCCAAACTCTTCGTCAATTACTTGTGGTAAGTTTGCTTTTAGAACATCTTGATTAATAATTTTGATATTCGAATAGTCATGCAGAGTATCGTACAGCACAGGTAGCAAGTTATCATCAATTTCAAATGCGACTACTTTACTGGCATTTTTAGCAAGTTGCTCAGTTAAAGCTCCAATACCAGGGCCAATTTCGACAACTGAGTCATCTTCAGTAATTTCAGCAGTGGTAACGATGCGTCTTAACACGTCAATATCAACTAAAAAGTTCTGACCTAAGCCCTTCTTAGCAAATAGTCTGTACTGATTCAGGATGGCCATGGTTCTGGTCTCGGTCCCAATTTCTAGAAAGTCATTCATTATTTTTTTCCTCAATTTCTCTCATTGCTTGAATAAAATCGGTTCTGGAAATCTGAAACATTGCTAGACGATGTCGTAACTGTTTAGCATTGACATAACCGATATTTAAATATTCTGATAGTTCTCTTCTTCTTTGTTTAGCACCCGTTCCACCCATTAACCCAAAATGTAATAAATCGTCAACAGAGATGGTTTCAACAGGATTATCGTCAACAGTATACACATGTGCCAAAGCTTCTCTAATTGCCTCAGGAGAAGCATGCTCCACTCCTAATGAACCAGTTGAACGTTCAGGAACTGCCTGACTTTTTTTGATAAAAGCATGCTTAGCTTCTGGAACTGCTTCAGAAACGATTTTCCGGATTTTTTCACCAGAAAAGTCGGGATCAGTAAAAATAATGATTCCTCTAGTTTCAGCAACCTTTTCGATCAATTGTAAAGTATCTTCATCAATTGCAGAGCCTCTAGTCTCAATAGTATCTGCATTAACTGCGGCATTGATTCGTTTAGTATCATCTTTTCCTTCAACGACGATTACTTCTTTAATTTTTTTATTTATTGTCATCACTTATCCCGAATAATCTTAAGGTATTTTCGTAGGTATGTCGCGCCACGATTTCTGGGTTTACATCTAATATTCTTGCTAGAGCCTCAACCGTGTAGAGAGTGTAAGCAGGTTCATTTTGCTTACCTCTGAATGGTTCTGGCGCAAGATAAGGTGCATCAGTTTCAACTAACATCTTATCCATTGGTGTCTGTTTGACAGATTCATGAACTTCATGAGTTTTCTTGAAACTGGCTACACCACTATAGGAAACCAACATTCCCAAGTCCAAGAATTTTTGGAGCCATTCTGGATCACCATTAAAACTATGCATAACACCAGAAATTTCACTCACGCCGACTTCTTTTAAGATGGCATAAGTATCTTCAAATGCATCCCGATTATGAATTGAAACTGGCAGATGATACTCTTTAGCAATTTCTAATTGGCGCTTGAATACTGCTTTTTGAACCGCTCTAGGTGATGTTGTTTGGTAATAATCCAATCCGATCTCACCGATTGCGACAACTTTTGGGTTGCTCAATTGATCAATCAACCACTGTTCTTGTTCTTCTTTAAAATAAATTGCATCTTCTGGATGCCAGCCAATAATTGAATACATATCAGCATGTTGTTCAGCCAATGCAATTGACCGTTCATTTAGTACCTGGTTAGACCCAACATTGGCAATTTTTTCCACACCTAACTTTTGTGCGTGTTCAAAGTATCCATTAACATCTTCATACAATGCATCATCGTTTAAATGAGTGTGTGAATCAAATATTTTCATTTTATCCCTCAATTATTGAAAAAGCCGCTTTCTTCTGAAGGCGGCTTTCTCCTATTCTAAAGTTGAGCCATTTGGCAAATGTTCAGGTACTGTAACCAATTCAACATCACCATTATCATGTTCAACAGACAGTAACATACCTTGACTAACTTCACCTTTCATCTTTCGAGGTTTCAAGTTAGCTACGATAATTACTTTTTTACCAACTAATTTATCAAAGTCAGGATACCATTGAGCAATTCCTGATAAGATTTGGCGATCACCATCATCACCAGCATCTAAACGGAATTGTAATAATTTATCGGCGCCGTCAACTTTTTGAACATTTTTGACTTCAGCGACCTTTAACTCAATCTTTTCAAAAGCATCAAACCTAACTTCTTTTTTATCAGAAACCAAACCAGTTTCAGTAGGATCAAAGCTGTTGGCAGCAGCCTCTTTCATCGCAGCACGACCCTTAGCTTTATCAGACTTAGTCATTTGTTCCTTGATAAATGCTACTTCTTCTTCAACATCAAGTCTTGGGAAAATTGGTTGACCCTTTTCCGCAACTTTAACTCCGCCCTTAAGATCAGCAAATGCTAAGTTAGTCAAATCGATTTCGTCTTGGATACCAAGTTGACTAAAGATTTCTTTAGGAGCATGTGTCATGATTGGGCTAACCAACTCAGCTATTACTCTCAATGAGGCCACAAGATGAGCCATCACTGAATCTAATTGTTGTTTCTTTGATTCATCTCTTGCTAATACCCATGGCTCTGTTTGATCAATATATTTATTAGATGCAGCCACTAGCTTCCATGCTTCACTTAAAGCATCTGAGAAGTGTAATTCATTCATAAATGACTTAAAGTTAGCCACTACTTCATTACTTGTTGCTTCTAATTCGTTATCGAAATCAGTCACACCACTTTGTAATTCAGGAACAATACCATCATCGTACTTATTAACCATTGAAACAGTTCTGTTTAACAAGTTACCTAAATCATTGGCCAAGTCATAATTAACACGGTCAACAAAGTCTTCAGGCGTAAAGATCCCATCATTTCCGTAAGGCATTGCCTTAAGTAGGTAATAACGAACGGCGTCTAATCCATAACGTTCCACCAATGTTTCTGGATAGATCACGTTACCTTTAGATTTAGACATTTTACCATTCTTCATCAACAACCAACCATGACCGAATACTTGCTTAGGTAAAGGTAAGCCAAGTGCATGCAAGATAATTGGCCAATAGATAGTATGGAATCTAACGATTTCCTTACCAACCATGTGGACATCAGCTGGCCAATACTTATCAAAGTTGGTTTGATCCTTAGAACCATATCCAAGTGCAGTTATATAGTTAGAAAGTGCGTCGATCCAAACATAAACAACGTGTTTAGGGTCAGACTTAACCGGAACACCCCAGTTAAAGGTTGTTCGGCTAACTGCCAAGTCTTCTAGACCAGGTTCAATAAAGTTTTTGATCATTTCATTCATCCGTGCTTCTGGTTGGATGAAAGTTGGATGCTCGCGATAGTATTGTAGCAACCAGTCAGCATACTTACTCATTTTAAAGAAGTAAGACTGTTCTTTAACCAATTGAACTTCGTGTCCAGATGGTGCTTTACCACCTGTGACCTTGCCATTCTCATCTTTATAAACTTCGGCAAGTTGACTTTCAGTAAAGTACTCTTCATCAGAAACTGAATACCAACCTTCGTATTCGCCAAGGTAAATATCACCTTGTTTTAATAAGCGGTCAAAGATTTCGGCAACTGCTTCTTCGTGGTAATCATCAGTTGTTCGAATAAATTGATCGTTTGAAATTTCCAATGTTTTCCATAATTTTTTAATTTGAGCAGCCATGTCATCAACATAGGCTTGCGGAGTTGTATTAAGAGCTTCCGCTTTTTGTTCGATTTTTAATCCATGTTCATCGGTTCCTGTTAGAAAGAACACGTCAAACCCCATTGCTCGCTTATACCGAGCTTCGGCATCACAAGCAATAGTAGTGTATGAGTTTCCAATGTGCAATCTACCAGAAGGATAGTAGATTGGCGTTGTTATATAGTATGTTGGCTTACTTTCTGCCATGAAAGTACCTCTTTTCATATCGTTTACTTTTTAATAATTACCCTCAAGTATAGCAAAAATCCTTATCTTTGGCGACGTTAACTCAAAATAAATCCATTTGTAATGGTGCCAAACCATTGTACTCAATATTCAAAATTTTCTTTAATCTAAGAGCGTTTTTTGCGGCATCATGGCCAGCATTATTATTAAAAATCACAACAACTTCAGCAACTTGATCAGCAAGCTGTTTCGCCATTGCAGCGATTTCCATTAATTCGTCTTCTGAATAGTTATAAAGCGTTCGTTCAGTTCGCCAATTGCTACTAGAATTTGTCCATCCCTTAACATTGCGACCATGCAGTCGTAAGAATGCCAACGAAGAACTTGTAACCACTGGTTCAAATGGCACCCCAACATTTAATGTATGTGGTTCATCAGGAGTGACAAACGTAAAATTAAGCTCAGTTAAGTAGTTTTTAACATCGCCTTTCACGTTATCTGCATACCAAGAATCGTCTCTAAATTCTACGGAGACAGATAACTGTCCCATCCGACTTTTGATCAATCGCAAGTACTCAATGGATTCCGTATTCAACTGAAATGTTGGTGGAAATTGAAACAAAACCGTTTTTAGTTGATTAGCTTTAATCAATGGTTTAACTGACTTTAAGTATTCTCTAAAAGATTTTTCCCGCTCATCCTCCGTCACTGATTCGCCTTTTGCGATGTCATGAAGAGTCATCAATTGATTGGCTTTGAGAATAAACTGAAAGTTATCTGGCGCTTGGTGCTGCCAATGCTCAATAACTGAAGTTTTGGGAATCGCGTAAAATGGTGTATCCATTTCCACCACTGGGAAATGGCCACTATATTCGCTAAGCTTAGCCTGTTTCTTGCCATCTACAGACAGATCAGGATGATCTGCAAAAGTGGTTAATCCAATATTAATCATCATTGACCTCCACTGCGTTAATTGACCTGTAAATCCTCAAAGAAGTTTGTTGCATTCGTTTTAACCATTGTTATTGGAAAGCCCAAATCTAAAACTTCTTGATTAACTACAACAACCTTAGCACTGTTAAGCCGGTAATCAATCAAGCCGGCGAATGGATAAACTTTCATTGATGTTCCAACCACTACTAAAAGATCACTTGTTGAAACCGCAGCAATACTCCGGCTAATATTTTCACCATTCAAACCTTCGCCATATAAAACGATATTGGGGCGTAAAATACCACCACAATTTTCGTGATGCATGTCGTTTAAGTATTCATGGTAATCAACGTGCTTACCGCATTTAAGACAGTAAACATCAAATAACGTTCCATGAAATTCCACTAAGCTTTTCGTATCAGCTTTTTGATACAAACCATCTATATTTTGAGTGATTACCATGGCATCCCGTTTTTTTGTGAATTCCGATTGTCTTTGGTGAATCACATTAGGCTGAGCATCTGGGTAATACATATTGTGGATCATAAAATCATAGAAGACCTCAGGCTCTTGCCTTAAGCAATCAATGCTTAAGTAGTACTCTGCGGGTCTATCAGTGTGCTGACTGGTGTATAAGCCATTTTTTGATCTGTAATCAGGTATCCCTGATGGCGTCGACACCCCCGCCCCAGTTAGAAACGTAATCTTTTTTGCATTATCAAATAATTCTTGAATTGCTGGTTCAATCATTGAATTCATCCCCAAATTATTCTCGAATAATATATGGCATTTTTAATTCTTCTAACAATTCCTTCACAGTCTTATCGTATGTTTCCTTGAAGAACTCAGCACTATCAGTCTTGCTATCAGGTTCTTCAATTACAAATGAATTCTGATCATCGTTTTTATTGAAGCCCACGTATGCACGATTATCAGTGTTGGCAATCTTCAACTCAGAATGGAAAATTTCGAAAACTTGACGCACTGATAGGTTTAATTGTCTTTCAGATAAGACATTAGAAACTGTGGTAAATTCCGTATTGTGAAGTTGAGGTAATCCCCATGCTTGTAACTGCTCATCAAAGGCCTTAAATAGCTTAACTACATTACGTCGCAAAGCAAATGGCGAATTAGTTGGTTTAGCAGTAATCACTGCATATAATTTTTCAGCAGCTTGGTATGAAACTGGAAAATCTTGGCTTAATTTTTCTTTGTAGGCACTAATCTTATCGCCATAAAATACCATTGCATCCAACAATGTCAAAGAACGCAACGTCTGTTGGTCATCGCCTTCTTTAGGTTCAGGCTTGATAGTTTTATAAATACCTTCTAAATACATAGACTCGATTTCATCATTAATCAAATCATGCTTTCGTTGTTCGCTGACAACTACAAAATGAGAAACAATGTCAAACAGCTCTGTTCCCAACATTTGTAGTTGCTCATCAAGCTTTTCATCACCAGTTGTTAATGGGAAGAATACTTGAGGAAAGCCTCTTAATGTCATCAAAACATGGATCAATTCGTGAGAAGCCGTATAATTTGGCGCACTCAAATCAGAAACTTGAATCATCAATTTTTTACCATCTTGGACTGCTTGTGCTTGATCATGACGAACAAAACCTGCTTGTAAATTACCAATGAACTGAACGGACACTTCTCCATCCCAAAATTGGTCAACCGTATTAATAAGTCCTTGGACTTGATCATTTAATTTAACATCAACATTATTATCCATGTTTATTACTCTCCTTACGGAAATTATTAATTACCTTTTTAATTGTTTCTGAATCGTGTTGGCCAGTTTTTGCCAACATTTTGACAACTTTTTCTACTTCATCAGGAGTGGCTCCATTTGCGATAACGGCAGATTTCACCGCTAGTCCCATATGACCTCGTTGAATTCCCTCTGTTACTAGTGCTTTTAAGGCCGCCAAGTTTTGTGCTAGTCCCACCGAAGCGATTAACATCATCTCTTGTTCGCTATCACTAACTTGTGCAATCTCTTGATTGATTTTAGCCAGAGGAAGTACACGAGTAGCCCCACCAATAAAACCGATTGGAATTGGGATGGTCATCTCACCAACTAAGTATTCGTCATCGATCTGCCAATCAGTTAATCCTTGATATCGACCATCCTTAACGGCAAAACTGTGAACGGCACTTTCCAACGCCCTCCAATCATTACCTAGTGCGATGGCAGCAGCGTCAATTCCATTCATGATTCCTTTGTTATGAGTGGTAGCTCGCACAGCGTCAATTTTGGCAATGTAACTGGCCTCAGATATCTTTTGACCAACTATCTTACCAGACATGCTTCGTGTAGATAATTGGTTAAGAGACGTCTTTCCCTTAACTTTAACTAAGGCATGGTGAGAATCATTGGTTAAAATCGCCATCAGTACCTCCACATTTGCTAGTTCATCCTGTAAGTAGCTTTTAACAGCCTCTAGCATCGAATTAACTATGTTTGCTCCCATTGCCTCACCGGCGTCCACAGTGACGTCTAATGACATATATTGGCCATCTAACCGCCTTGTAGCAACTGAAAGTGCACCACGAGCATAATTCTTAATTGATGGGTGGCTCAAATTTGCCACTTTGACCAAGTTAGCTTGATTTTCAGTTACATACTGTTCAACAGTTTCCGGTGTTTTGCTTTTCAAAATTATCTGACCATCAACCAAGTTACTAATAACAGTTGCTGAAATACCACCATTATCTGAAAGTAACTTGCTACCATTACTGCAAGCTGCTATAACAGAAGGTTCCTCCGTCACCATTGGTACCATATATTCTCTATCATTCACGACTAAATTAGTGGCAATGCCTTCTGGCAACTGATAGTTAGTGAGATAATTTTCGATAATATTCTTAAATTTTGAATCATAGTTCCCATCAATAATAACCTTTGAATTTTCTGCATTATTTATTCGACCCAATACCAAATCCAATCTGGTCAAATAATCATGTTTATAAAAGCCATTATATTTTAAATTCATGTCATCACCACCAATAGCGCCAAAAAGCTGGTCAAGTTTTCTTGCCCCAGCTTTTAGCTACTTCTTATTTATTATAATGCTTCTCAATATATTCTGTGATAATTCCTTCTCGAACTCCACTTTGAGAAAAATATACTTTTTTAGTATCTAAATAATCCATTAACACTACTAGTGGCATCAAACCACCGACGATAATATCTGCTCGATCAGTTTCCAATCCAGGAATCTGTTGTCTATGCTTCATATTACCCCGTAACATGTTCAAAAATGTTCGATTGACTTGTTCATACGATAGATGATATCCATGAATTGCGTCAATTCGTAACATGTTTTGCCGTTTCCGATTAATTCTAGCTAAAGTTCGGTTAGCCCCACCTAAAAGAACAAGTGGCTGTCTTCTCGATTGATTAAGCCAATCAATTTTAGCGAATTCTTTTCTAATATGAAATTGAGCATTGAATAAGTTAGAACCAGAAACTCGATCTGATAAATGAAATCTTTCAGATAAATTTACAGCGCCTATCGGAATGCTAATTAAATTAGTGTTTTTGCTTTTCTTAACAGCAACTAACTCACAACTTGCTCCACCAATATCTAAGATCAAGCAATTCTTAATTCCTAATCTATTGACGACACCGACGTAGTCGTAATATGCTTCTTCATCCCCAGAGAGAACCTGAATTTCAATTCCGATTCTTTGCTTCACTCGGTTCAAAAAATCAGCACTATTGGTCGCTTGGCGAACAGCGGCCGTAGCGATACCAATGACGTTAACGTGATTGTATTGAGAATAAATATCTTTAAAATCTGCCAACGAGGCAATAGTTCTTTTCATCGCAACTTCCTGAAGGACTTTTTTTGCGCCCATTCCCTCAGATAGTCGACTGTCACTCTTAACTCGCTTGATTTCTCGATAAGAGCCGTCATTTTGAATTTGGTTAATTGCCATCCTAACGGAATTAGAACCAACATCCAAGATTACAAGGTTTTCCATACTGAACACCTTCTACTAGTTAAAATAGTTGATTCCAATTGCGTCACGTACTTCTTGAAGAGTTTGATTGGCAACAATGTTTGCCTTTTCGCTACCCTTCTTCAAAATATCGTAGACGGCTGCAGGATCTTGTTCGTAAACACTTCGACGTTGTCTAATTGGTTCTAGAACTCCTTGAAGGACTTCGTTCAAATATAATTTGATTTTTACGTCACCTAAACCACCATGACTATACTGATCTTTAAGTTCTTGAACCTTTTTCTTATCCTCATCAAAGATATCAAGGTAAGTGAAAACAACATTACCTTCAACCTGACCAGGATCTTCAATATGAATATGGTTCGGATCAGTGTACATTGACATAATTTTTTGTTTTACAGTGTCAGCGTCATCAGAAATGTAGATTGCATTTCCAAGCGACTTACTCATTTTCGCATTCCCGTCTAAGCCTGGAATCCGTCCCATGCCTTTAGGTGGGAAATATCCTTGTGGTTCAACCAAAATATCTTGTTTATAGATTGAGTTGAACGATCTAACGATTTCTCGCGTTTGCTCAAGCATTGGTTCTTGGTCATCACCAACCGGAACCGTATCAGCTTTAAACGCAGTAATATCGGCGGCCTGACTAATTGGGTAGGTAAAGAATCCAACCGGCACACTCTTACCAAATTCCTTTTGACGAATTTCTGATTTAACAGTTGGGTTTCTCTCCAAACGAGATACTGTCACCAAGTTTGAATAATGCTCAGTTAATTCAGATAATGCTGGAATTTGTGATTGAACTAAAATAGTAGATTTTTCAGGATCGATACCAACCGCTAAATAATCCATTGCTACCTGAAGTAAACTATTTCTAATTTTCTCTGGATCCCGTGCGTTATCTGTCAAAGCTTGCATATCAGCAATCATAATGTAAGTATCGTACTCACCGGAATTTTGTAATTCAACCCGATTTTTTAAAGAACCAACATAGTGACCAATATGTAACTTACCTGTCGGACGATCTCCCGTTAAAATAACTTTTCTTGCCATCTAATATCCATCCTTTCAAAAAACGCCCTATTGACTTGCTCAATAGGACGTTAAACCGTGGTACCACCTAAATTGCGGACTATTAATAGCCGCCACTTCTCAACGATAAGGAGTTACCCATTGTTTACCTTTTCCATTTCGATTTATCGTGACTACTTTCACCGTTTGTAGTCTCTCTGATAGTGACTTATCTACTTAACAAAATATCGCTTTTATTTTACTTATAAATCAACAAAATGTCAAAGTATGCTTGAATTGACAGGCACATAAAATACATCTAAAATGTTCAAAGCATTTATAATAACGACTAAAAGAAAGGACTTGCCCATTTGGATAATAATGAAAAGAAAATTGAACAGCAGCGTGTTGATGAAGTTGTAACCAAACTGACTGACAAGATTGATGATACCCAAAAGGAATATGACCGAGCTCACGATGAAACCAAACGGGTTCAACAAAGTTATTCTACTAACACGTCTGTTAACTATTTTGAAGTTGATGACCGGATTGAAACCAGTGCTGAATTACAACAGCAAAGAGGTTTGGTCTCAAGATTAACTGAAAACGAATCTATCTTAAAAGATCAATTAGATACTTATAAACAGCTAAAAAAATCACCTTACTTTGGTCGAATCGATATCACCGAAGATGATGAACCAACTCCTGAAAAGCTATATATTGGTACTGCTTCTTTCCAAGATAAAAATGGTGAATTTTTAATCTATGACTGGCGCGCACCTATTTCCAGTATTTACTATAACGGTACGCTGGGCAAAGTAAGTTATGAAGCTCCCATGGGTACACAAACTGTGACTCTGAATAAAAAGCGCCAATTTCAAATCAATGATAGTGAAATCAAAAATATGTTTGATACTAATGAAACTGTTGGCGATGAATTATTGCAAAGTGCCCTTGGTGAGCAAAACGATGAATACATGCAAAATATCGTTGCCACTATCCAACGCGAACAAAATGACATTATTCGTGACACACGTAGTGACTTGCTAGTTGTTCAAGGGGTGGCAGGTTCTGGTAAAACATCCGCAATTTTACAAAGAATTGCCTTCTTGCTATACCACAGTCGAGATACTTTAGAAGCGGATCAAATTATCTTGTTCTCACCTAACCGTTTGTTCAGCCACTACATTTCTGAAGTTTTGCCTAGTTTAGGTGAGCGTAATATGCGTCAAGTTACCTTTGCTGAATTCATTGATAACCGACTTAAAGGAATCAATGTTCAAAGTTTATTTGAACGATATGAAATTGACGACACCTTAAGCAAGACTGACATGAATATTCGCCAAGAAAAAGAAGCTGGTGAATACATGAATGCCATCACTGATTATTGTGATGCATTAACTGCCGATAAAATCGCGTTTTCTAATATCAATTTTAATGGTGAAATTTTCTTTTCTAAAGAAGAAATCAAACGGGTTTTCAATCAGTTTCCAGCGGCTTTAAAAACAGCTGATAAATTCACTAAGACAAAGAACGCACTAATTAAACGTTTAAAAAGAAGAATTGATAAAGAAACTCAAGCCGATTGGGTTAATGAGCAGATAGATGAAATGAATGATGAACGTTATCATAACTTATTGGCTGGCAAACGCTTGAATGATTTTCAAGATGAAAGCGCAGAAAGATTTTACATTGCTAAGCAAATTGTTACCAATCGTCTTCAATCTGTTTATGATGCGATTTTCAACAATAACTTTGTTGATCCGTATGTTCAATACGATGCGTTTATGAAACAATACACTGCACCTGTGCATGCTTCAACGGAAGAATGGCAATCTGAATTAAATAAGTTTATGCATAAACTTGAATTTCATCAAGTTGAATTAGACGACGCTGCCCCATTGCTATACCTCAGGGACTATATGTGTGGTGGTGGTCAAAACAATACAATGAAATATCTATTTATTGATGAAATGCAAGATTACACAGTCGCACAACTTAAATATTTAAAATATGCTTTTCCACAAACTAAATGGACATTACTAGGCGATAGTGAACAAACACTATTTAAGTCAGTGGAAACACCAAAGCAACTCTTAGATAGGCTGAATTCTTCTTTTGAAACTAAGCATTCTAGATTGATCAGTTTACTAAAATCTTATCGATCAACATACCCGATCACGACTTTTGCCAAATCGATTCTGCCTAATGGTAGTGATATTGAAGCTTTCCAGCGTGACGGTGATCTTCCTGAGTTGATTGTCACCAACGATTTAAAAGAATCGTATGATCAATTAACAAAATTAGTCTCAGATCAACAATCTAAATATGGTACGGTCGCTGTTTTAGTTAAAAATGTTGAAGAGGCTAACCAAGTCTATGAACAACTTCATTCCAAAGTCGATGTTTCATTGTTAAAAGATGCCGATCGAACTCTGCCAAAGGGAGTTTTGATTATTCCAATTTATCTAGCTAAAGGTTTGGAATTTGATTCTGTAATTGCTTGGGATATCTCTGAAAAGAATTATCCTAATTCAAATTATACTGGCACATTGTACACCATCTTTACACGAGCAATGCATAGCCTAACAATGATTAGTGTTGGTAAAGTAACCCCAATTATTAGTCAGGACTCGTTGAGTAGTAGTGAAATCAAAATTGATCACACAATTAATTATGACTAAAAAATGACCTTAATAGGTCATTTTTTTGTTTTTATTAAGCCGTTTCCGGGATTTGAACCCGGGACCTTTTCCTTACCATGGAAATGCTCTACCTTCTGAGCTAAAACGGCAATCTTAATTTTATATGAATCCTTAAAGAACATCAACCCAAGAAAAAAACCGCCGATAGAATTAACTATCGACGGTTTTAATTTGCGTGGCAACGTCCTACCCTCGCAGGGGGCGATCCCCCAACTACTCTCGGCGTGCTGAAGCTTAACTTCTGTGTTCGGCATGGGAACAGGTGTATCCTTCAGGCTATCGCCACCACACTATGTTACTTAGAGAACTTTGTTCTCTCAAAACTAGCTAATATTAATTTTCTGTACCGGTACTTACCACCATTTTTTGGTTAAGTCCTCGACCGATTAGTATTGGTCCGCTCCGTACATCACTGCACTTCCACTTCCAACCTATCTACCTCATCATCTCTGAGGGGTCTTACTTCCATATAGGAATGGGAAATCTCATCTTGAGGCGAGTTTCACACTTAGATGCTTTCAGCGTTTATCTCATCCATACATAGCTACCCAGCGATGCGCCTGGCGGCACAACTGGTACACCAGCGGTATGTCCATCCCGGTCCTCTCGTACTAAGGACAGCTCCTCTCAAATTTCCTACGCCCGCGACGGATAGGGACCGAACTGTCTCACGACGTTCTGAACCCAGCTCGCGTACCGCTTTAATGGGCGAACAGCCCAACCCTTGGGACCGACTACAGCCCCAGGATGCGATGAGCCGACATCGAGGTGCCAAACCTCCCCGTCGATGTGGACTCTTGGGGGAGATAAGCCTGTTATCCCCAGGGTAGCTTTTATCCGTTGAGCGATGGCCCTTCCATACGGTACCACCGGATCACTAAGCCCGACTTTCGTCCCTGCTCGACCTGTCTGTCTCGCAGTCAAGCTCCCTTCTGCCTTTACACTCTATGAATGATTTCCAACCATTCTGAGGGAACCTTTGGGCGCCTCCGTTACTGTTTGGGAGGCGACCGCCCCAGTCAAACTGCCCACCTGACACTGTCTCCCGCCACGCTAAGTGGCGCGGGTTAGAGTGTTCACACAGCGAGGGTAGTATCCCACCAACGCCTCTGTCGAAACTAGCGTTCCGACTTCATCGGCTCCTACCTATCCTGTACAAGCTGTGTCAACACCCAATATCAAGCTACAGTAAAGCTCCATGGGGTCTTTCCGTCCTGTCGCGGGTAACCTGCTTCTTCACAGGTATCTTAATTTCACCGAGTCTCTCGTTGAGACAGTGCCCAGATCGTTACGCCTTTCGTGCGGGTCGGAACTTACCCGACAAGGAATTTCGCTACCTTAGGACCGTTATAGTTACGGCCGCCGTTTACTGGGGCTTCATTTCTGGGCTTCGCCGAAGCTAACTCATCCACTTAACCTTCCAGCACCGGGCAGGCGTCAGCCCCTATACGTCATCTTACGATTTTGCAGAAACCTGTGTTTTTGATAAACAGTCGCCTGGGCCTTTTCACTGCGGCTGACCTTGCGGTCAGCACCCCTTCTCCCGAAGTTACGGGGTCATTTTGCCGAGTTCCTTAACGAGAGTTCACTCGCTCACCTTAGGATTCTCTCCTCGACTACCTGTGTCGGTTTGCGGTACGGGTAGTTGATTACTCACTAGAAGCTTTTCTCGGCAGTGTGACGTCAGTTGCTTCCCTACTTAAATTTCGGTCCTCATCACTACTTGTCAACCCGCTGAGAAGCATTTGACTCCTCAACTGACTCATAGCTTGAACGCACATTTCCAATCGTGCGCACAACTTAGCCTCCTGCGTCCCTCCATCGCTCAAACATAATCAACTAGTACAGGAATCTCAACCTGTTATCCATCGCCTACGCCTCTCGGCCTCGGCTTAGGTCCCGACTAACCCTGGGAGGACGAGCCTTCCCCAGGAAACCTTAGTCATTCGGTGGATCAGATTCTCACTGATCTTTCGCTACTCATACCGGCATTCTCACTTCTAAGCGCTCCACCAGTCCTTACGGTCTGACTTCATTGCCCTTAGAACGCTCTCCTATCACATGACCGAATGGTCATGTCCACAGTCTCGGTAGTATGCTTAGCCCCGGTAAATTTTCGGCGCGGAATCACTCGACTAGTGAGCTATTACGCACTCTTTAAATGAGTGGCTGCTTCTAAGCCAACATCCTAGTTGTCTATGCAACTCCACATCCTTTTCCACTTAGCATACATTTAGGGACCTTAACTGGTGGTCTGGGCTGTTCCCCTTTCGACGATGGATCTTATCACTCACCGTCTGACTCCCGGATATAAATCAATGGTATTCGGAGTTTATCTGAACTCAGTAACCCATGACGGGCCCCTCGTCCAAACAGTGCTCTACCTCCATGATTCTAAGTCCGAGGCTAGCCCTAAAGCTATTTCGGAGAGAACCAGCTATCTCCAAGTTCGTTTGGAATTTCACCGCTACCCACACCTCATCCCAGCACTTTTCAACGTACACGGGTTCGGCCCTCCAGTAAGTTTTACCTCACCTTCAGCCTGGACATGGGTAGATCACCTGGTTTCGGGTCTACAGCAACATACTTAAACGCCCATTTCAGACTCGCTTTCGCTGCGGCTCCGGCTTTTCACCTTAACCTTGCATGTTACCGTAACTCGCCGGTTCATTCTACAAAAGGCACGCTATCACCCATTAACGGGCTCTAACTGCTTGTAGGCACATGGTTTCAGGAACTATTTCACTCCCCTTCCGGGGTGCTTTTCACCTTTCCCTCACGGTACTGGTTCACTATCGGTCACTAGGGAGTATTTAGCCTTGGGAGATGGTCCTCCCGGATTCCGACGACGTTTCACGTGTGTCGCCGTACTCAGGATCCTGAACTGAGGGTCATTGATTTCATCTACGGGGCTATCACCCTGTTTCGCCAATCTTCCCAGATTGTTCGATTATCAACAACTTTGGTAACTCAAATGTTCAGTCCTACAACCCCAAAGAGCAAGCTCTTTGGTTTGGGCTGTTCCCCGTTCGCTCGCCGCTACTTAGGGAATCGATTTTTCTTTCTCTTCCTGTGGGTAATTAGATGTTTCAGTTCCCCACGTCTACCTCTGATCAGCTATGTATTCACTGACCAGTAACAGTCGATTAAAACTGCTGGGTTTCCCCATTCGGAAATCTCCGGATCAAAGCTTACGTACAGCTCCCCGAAGCATATCGGTGTTAGTCCCGTCCTTCATCGGCTCCTAGTGCCAAGGCATTCACCATGCGCCCTTAATAACTTAACCTAGTATCACTTCGTGATACTGATTAATTGAGTTTATGCGATTAAACTTATTCGTTAATTTTATTGACTCAATACGCGGTGTTCTCGGTTGAAATTATATTCTAAATATAATTCACTACAGAAAATTAATATTATCTAGTTTTCAAAGAACAAAATTTGAGAGTAGACCTCTCAAAACTAAACAAAACTTTCGACGATGTGTAGGTTTCCGTATTATTCCTTAGAAAGGAGGTGATCCAGCCGCAGGTTCTCCTACGGCTACCTTGTTACGACTTCACCCTAATCATCTGTCCCACCTTAGGCGGCTGGCTCCAAAAGGTTACCTCACCGACTTTGGGTGTTACAAACTCTCATGGTGTGACGGGCGGTGTGTACAAGGCCCGGGAACGTATTCACCGTGGCATGCTGATCCACGATTACTAGCGATTCCAACTTCATGCAGGCGAGTTGCAGCCTGCAATCCGAACTGAGAACGGCTTTAAGAGATTAGCTTGACCTCGCGGTTTCGCGACTCGTTGTACCGTCCATTGTAGCACGTGTGTAGCCCAGGTCATAAGGGGCATGATGATTTGACGTCGTCCCCACCTTCCTCCGGTTTGTCACCGGCAGTCTTGCTAGAGTGCCCAACTAAATGCTGGCAACTAACAATAAGGGTTGCGCTCGTTGCGGGACTTAACCCAACATCTCACGACACGAGCTGACGACAACCATGCACCACCTGTCATTCCGTCCCCGAAGGGAACGCCCAATCTCTTGGGTTAGCAGAAGATGTCAAGACCTGGTAAGGTTCTTCGCGTAGCATCGAATTAAACCACATGCTCCACCGCTTGTGCGGGCCCCCGTCAATTCCTTTGAGTTTCAACCTTGCGGTCGTACTCCCCAGGCGGAGTGCTTAATGCGTTAGCTGCAGCACTGAAGGGCGGAAACCCTCCAACACTTAGCACTCATCGTTTACGGCATGGACTACCAGGGTATCTAATCCTGTTCGCTACCCATGCTTTCGAGCCTCAGCGTCAGTTACAGACCAGACAGCCGCCTTCGCCACTGGTGTTCTTCCATATATCTACGCATTTCACCGCTACACATGGAGTTCCACTGTCCTCTTCTGCACTCAAGTCTCCCAGTTTCCGATGCACTTCTCCGGTTAAGCCGAAGGCTTTCACATCAGACTTAAAAGACCGCCTGCGCTCGCTTTACGCCCAATAAATCCGGACAACGCTTGCCACCTACGTATTACCGCGGCTGCTGGCACGTAGTTAGCCGTGGCTTTCTGGTTAAATACCGTCACGGTGTAAACAGTTACTCTTACACCTGTTCTTCTTTAACAACAGAGTTTTACGAGCCGAAACCCTTCTTCACTCACGCGGCGTTGCTCCATCAGACTTTCGTCCATTGTGGAAGATTCCCTACTGCTGCCTCCCGTAGGAGTTTGGGCCGTGTCTCAGTCCCAATGTGGCCGATTACCCTCTCAGGTCGGCTACGTATCATTGCCTTGGTGAGCCATTACCTCACCAACTAGCTAATACGCCGCGGGTCCATCCTCAAGTGATAGCCGAAACCATCTTTCAAACAAAAACCATGCGGTTTTTGTTGTTATACGGTATTAGCACCTGTTTCCAAGTGTTATCCCCTGCTTGAGGGCAGGTTACCCACGTGTTACTCACCAGTTCGCCACTCGTCTAATGTTAAATCCATCGCCGTGCAAGCACATTGATTTCATTAACGTAGACGCGTTCGACTTGCATGTATTAGGCACGCCGCCAGCGTTCGTCCTGAGCCAGGATCAAACTCTCATTTTAAAATGATAAGCTTGTAAGCTCATGATTATTTTTTTGTTACTAGCGAATTGACTTCGCAAATTGTTTGTCTTTGATCTAACGATCAAAGAACCCTACACATTTGTTTGTCGAAAATTTTGTTCAGTTTTCAAAGGTCTACATTGTGAATTAGAAGCTCTAATCAGAAATAAATTCCGATGTGATAACTTGA